>CAJQON010000025.1 GCA_905479995.1 uncultured Flavobacteriales bacterium
AAATGGTGCTACTGCCAAAGAAAAAGGAAACGTGAGTATTGTAAAATAAGTAATTATGAAAAACTTAATCACCATAGCGCTCTTAGTTCTGACCACTACACTCGTAGCTCAAGACCTTCATTTTTCTCAGTTCACCATGACTCCCCTTCAACTAGATCCTTCGCAAGCGGGTAAAATTGGTGGAGAAGTAAGAGCAATAATGAACTACAAAGATCAGTGGGGAAGCATTGCTAATCCTTACAAAACTTATGGGTTTTCTTTTGATACCAGGTTAAATAAAAAGCAGAAGAAGGACAACTTTTTTGGTTTGGGATTAAGTGCCTATCAGGATAAGGCTGGTGATATTAGTATGAGTTTATTGGAGATAGATTTATCTTTAGCTTACCACATAAAGGTGGATGCTGAGAGTTATTTTTCTGCAGGCATACAAGGTGGTTTTGGACAAAGAAGTATTGATGTTGGTGCTTTAAGGTACGACAATCAATATGATGGTTCTGGACACAACGATACTTATGCTTCTAATGAAGTAATTGGTTCTCCTTCGTACATGTATCCAGATTTTTCTATTGGTGTTTCTTATTCGCATGGAGTAAATTCTAACAGAGTAATTTCTAATAATGGTTATGATGGTAAAAAAATAAACATTGGTGCAGCGGTACATCATGCTCCGAGTTTTAATAACTCTTTTTTACAAACAGATAGCGAAAATCAAAAACTAAGGTATGTAGTGCATGGTTTAACTTCTTTTGGTATTGGTGAAACCAATATGGCCATCCAACCTTCTGGGTTTATCTCTTACCAAAATGGTGCTACTGAGTTTAATATTGGTTCTTATTTTAGGTACACTTTACAGGAAAAATCAAGGTTTACCAAATTTGCAAGTGGAGCTGCTTTTAGCCTAGGAACACATTACCGAACGGGCGATGCTTTTATTCTTACTGCCTTAATAGAAATGGGATCTTTTGCTGTGGGTACGAGTTACGATCTTAACTTATCTGGACTTACTGCTGCTTCTGATGGTCGTGGAGGATTAGAATTCTCCATCAGATACATTAGCCCTAACCCATTTGGACTTAGAAAATCTCAATCAAGATTCTTTTAAAAACAACTTTTATAATTACTTAAGTTACTGATAATATGGTGAGTACTGTCTAAAAATTGTACTTATAAACAAACTAAAAGTTGTAGTTGCATTTTAGTCGCACAGAACTTCCACATATATTTATATACTAAATCAAACAACATGAAAACTACTACTCATAAACTTTCTCTCCTACTATTAATACTAGTTTTTTTTCAAGCGACCCTTATCGGACAAAACGTTGGAATCAACGCTACTGGGGCTGCGCCAGATGCATCAGCAAGTTTGGATATTGTTGCCTCGGATAAAGGGGTTCTTATTCCAAGAGTATCTATTTCAACAGCATTAACAGCAGCGCCTGTTACATCACCTACTACTAGCTTAATAGTATATAATACCAATGCATCGATAACTGCCGGAAACGGTGTTGGTTATTATTATTGGAATGGCACACAATGGGTACAGTTAAGTTCAGCCGGGGATGACTGGTCGCTTCTTGGCAACTCGGGTACAACGGCAGGAACAAATTTCATTGGCACTACAGATGCGGTAGACTGGGTTGTTAAAACAGATAATACCGAGCGCATTAGAGTTAAAGCTACTGGAAATGTTGGTGTAGGAACAGCCATCCCTTTTGCAAAATTCCATGTCGTTGCTTCAGGAACAACAGGAATTTTGGGCTACTCTAGTGGAAGTAATGTTTCTGGAGTTGTTGCTCAATCTACCGGAACAAATAGTAAAGGCATACAAGCAACATCTGATTTAGGAACCGCTGGTAAATTTACGCTGTCTGGTTCTGGAACATCTATAATAAGTGCCTTTGATGGTGCAACTGAAGTTTTTACAGTAGATGATGGAGGTTTTGTTGGTATTGGAACAACTGCACCTGGCGCCATGCTTGAGATACAGTCTAGTGTTGCTGATGGGCCAGAAGCCGCTCATTTTGTCTCATCAGGTAGTAGAACTGGTATAGCAAACCCAATAGGGTTCTTAGTTGAAAATACTACTTCTGGAAATGTTCAGCATACAAGAGCAATGAGTATTAATTGTGCAAGTACCTCAACTTATTTTGCTGGAACGAGATTTGGGCTACATATAGATGCGACATCTGCCTTTACTGGCACATTAATGGGGAATGTTGGCTTACATGTTGATGTTACTGGAGCTGGTTCAACGTTTAATCATGCGGCAATTTTCGAAGGTGGTGAAGTAGGGATAGGACTTACATCTCCAAAGCGAATGTTACATGTAAATGATGTAATGCGATTGGAGCCAAGAGCAACGGTGCCTTCAAGTGCAGGAAAAGGAGATATTTATTTCGACAGTACAACTAATAAACTGATGGTTTATGATGGTACAACTTGGCAAGCGTGTTGGTAATTTATGAGGGTATACTCAGAAAAGGCTTTCATAAATTATGAAGTTTTTATTAAATATCTTTTAAAAACAACTTTTAATAATAGCCAAACACTTAACAATAAGATACTTACTATTTAATTATCATAATTATAAACAAACTAATCATTCCGTATTAATTTTAAAAGAACAAGGCATCCACCTAAATTTGAAATAAATTCATAACCATGAAAACCATCACTCATAAACTTTCAATACTACTAATACTATTAGTTTTTCAAGTGAACCTTATCGGACAAAATGTTGAAATAAACGCTAATGGAGCTGCAGCAGATGCATCAGCTATACTTGATCTATCATCAACGAACAAAGGATTATTAATTCCGAGAATAAGTATTCCAAGTGCCATATCTGCTTCGCCCGTAACCAGCCCAACAACATCTTTACTTGTTTATAATACAAACGCTTCAATGAGTTTTGGAAGCGGTATTGGTTTTTATTATTGGAGTGGAGCAATGTGGCTTCCTTTTGCCGGTGGATCAGGATGGTCTTTAACAGGTGATGCAGGAACTACAGCTGGAACTAATTTTTTAGGAACAACTGATGCGGTAGACATGGTTTTTAAAACAAATAATACCGAGGAAATGAGAATTTTATCGAACGGAAATGTTGGTATCGGAACAGCTACTCCTATAGCAGAACTAACTGTTAGCCAAGGAACATTTACCCCTACTAGTGATTATCTATATGATGGTGCCGGTGAAGTTTGTCTTTATGTAGGAGTAAATAATGCTGGAGCTGCCTTAGGCTTATCATCACAAGGCATGAGTCAAGTTGGATTTGACGTTACATTAGCCGCTACCGATAAAAAACAAATGTACTTTGGAATGGATTGTGAATGGGCTATGTTAGGTGGAGACGAATCGTGGATAATAGCGGGGTCTCTAAATGACGATGAATCAGATGCAGCTATAAACATCTTAACCATGTCGCATACCGGAAACACGTGTATAGGAGGAAAAATTGATGTTACATCAAACCCTAATGCAAAATATGCTTTTGGGATAAAAAATGGAACTGCCCCTACTGCTGGTTTAAGTAACGGGATTTTGTTATATGCTCAAGACGTGTCTTCTAGCAGCGAATTAAAGGTAAGGGATGAAGCTGGAAATGTTACAACTCTTTCGCCACATAACTTTAGCCTAATTCCTAATGGCAGTTCAAATAAACTCGGCTGGGCTTATTACTCAGAACATACGAAAAGTAAAAAATCAATAAATGTGGACATGCTAAAATTGACTCGATTAGTTGAGGAATTGTCTGGTGAAAATTTAGTTTATACCTCTAACACAAAAAACAAAAACGAAGATGGTTCTTATTCAAAAATTGATAAAGTGATACCCGTAAAAAACTCATTGACCGAACAAGTACAAAATCAAGATCAACTTATAGAGAAGCAAAACAAGTTGATTAAAGAACTAGTAAGTAGAATCGAAAAATTAGAAGCAAAAAAATAATGAGAATACTTTTCATCATATTACTCCTATCTCCTTCGATCTTTTTTGCGCAAGAACGGCTTGTTATTAATGACAACGCTTTTATTAATATTGATAATAGCGCCTATTTAGTAATAGACAATGGGAATGCCAACGCCATTACGACAATGGGTGCAGGAGGTAACATTATATCAGAAGATGAGACAGATCTGATTAAATGGAACATTTCTAACACCACAGGCACTTATACTATTCCATGGACAACAAATTCAGGAGTTAAAATACCTCAAAGTTTAGACATCACAACTGCTGGCTCATCAGGAGGAAGTATTTTATTTTCTACCTATGAAACAGCAACAGATATGAACGCACCCTACCCATCAGCTGTCATTAATATGAATTTTAATGCAATCGATAAATCTTTGTATGTGATTGACCGATTTTGGCATGTTGATGCTCGATCTTTTGGAACCTGGCCTTCTGGCGATATGGAATTACATTATGATCCTGCTGTAAACGAAATGGGAGCTTCAAACACCATAAACGAGGCGAACCTTCAAGCACAACGATTCAATACAGCTTTGGGTCATTGGGAATCCTATATTTTATTAGGGGGCGTTGATGTAGCAAATGACAAAGTTTCTAGAATTCCATTTTCAGCTGCAGAATTTTTCCAAGATTGGATTTTGGTAGACAACACCAACCCGCTACCTGTTACTTTAACAGAATTTGAAGTGGAATGTAATCAGAACTTGATAGAAATATCTTGGACCACTACCACAGAAATAAACAACGATTATTTTGTTATTGAAAAGAGCTTCGATGCCAATACATTTTTTGAGCTAGCAACAGTGCAAGGTGCGGGAAATAGTAACTCAACAATTAATTATTCAATTACAGATGATAGCTATAACGGAACCGTTTACTATCGTTTAAAACAAGTCGATTTTAACGGAGCAACTACTTATTATCATATAAAAACAGTCAATTGCAACAACTCAAGCATCTCTATTTATCCGAATCCAGCAAACGAAAAAATTACAATAAACACTAAGAACTTCAATAATGCCTATGTAGAAATATATAATTCAATTGGAAAATTGGTTTTTAGAAAAGAATTAAAAAGTGAATTAACTGAACTCCAAACGGCTGAATTAAGCCAGGGAATGTACATGCTCTCATTAATTATCCAAGGAAAATTAGTAACGCATGAGAAATTAATTATTAGACACTAAATCCTGTTCAACTGTGAAAGACACAACAAAACCTATAGAAGTTAAAAAGGATGCCCCTAATATTCACGCATACTTATTTTGGTTCTTTTTAATAACCTTACCAATACTGTATGGTTTAAAGATTATTCCTTTTTAATTATGTTTGGAAGATTGGTTTTTACAGTTCTACTTATTTTTAGTTTCGAGTCTTATTTGGCTCAAGATTGTTGCTGGAAAGGTTGTTGTAAATTTGTTGTTACTCCTAATGGTTCCATTGTCGATTCCGTTACTTGTTTTGCTGGAGGAGGAACATTTTGGGATGTTGGCTGCGGCACCCTACCTGCTTAACTAGGTCAATTTAATGCTGAATGTAAAGACAATGCGACACAACTTACCTGGATAACCACCTCAGAAATTAATAATGAATATTTTACGATAGAAAGAAGTAGTGATGCGATAAATTTTGATGCAATTGCAACTATCAGCGGAAATGGAAATAGTTCCACAACGACCTACTACACTTGGACTGATGAAAAAGCTATGAATGGAATAAACTACTATAGGTTAAAGCAAACAGACTTTAATGGAGCATTCGAATACCACGGAATCAGTACAGTTGATTGCAAGCAATCAAACAACTTTATTATTTATCCAAACCCATTTGAGAGTAAATTTAAAATTCAGTTATTAGAAGACATACAATATCCAATTACGGTTAGTATAATAGATTATTTAGGTAGGAAAGTATACTCTCAAAATATTGATTCGCAAAGTATAGAAATAAGTTTAGATGAACTTTCAGTGGGCACCTATTTTGTAAAAGTGATTACTGAAACTACACAAATAGTAGAGCGAATTGTAAAAACAAAATAGATTGTACTTCAAAAAGTAAAGCGCTCCTCTCCTATTGCTTTAAACGATTTCGAGTAACAAAATGGTAACGGTTTTCATTTGGAAATTATCTATTGAACATAAAGCTAATTATAGGACAATTCTAGATTGTAGACACCTTAGTGTATTCCTTTATTTGGGGGCTTATTATTCTAGGCTTGGTAAGTCCTCAGCTAAGGCGCTCCTTAATTCTTTTAGAAGGTTTTCTAAAGACTTTATTGTTGCTGGCGCACCAATAGTTAAATTATATAAATCTTCAATCTTAAATTCTTCTTGTTTACCAAAGTATCCTATCTGTCTTAGTTTAATTACAATCTCATCTTCATCACTTATCATCGTTCCATCAAACACCATTTCTCTATGCGCTAGTTTATCTCTAGTCTTTCTTAAATAATCACAATCATCGTAAGTTGATTGATATTTTTTATTTAATTCAGAATCAAACCTCTCGATAAAATCAAAAGATTTTTTCATTTTTATAGATAATGGTCTTTTGATATTATCTGACTCATATTTCCTCGTTACATCAATTAGGTCAGAGTCTTGTGGTTTATCAAAATGATGCTTCATTATAACCATAACCTCTAGCATCTTACTTTCTATCTTTGTGTAGTAATGACATAAAGACCCAATATTAGCATTGTAAGATTCAATTAAAGTATTAGTGTATATTTTTTTATCTTCAGATGTTAGTGCCATTCTATACCGAATTGTCTCTATAATTAGTCATTATGTCAAGTCCTATCGGATAAATATATAGCTAATAAATAATTATCTATCAACAAGTTCATTTTCTAAGTTATGACTATCTTAGCATCAATAGGAGTTATTTGAAAATCTGTACGTAAATCTGTACGTAAATGACATAAAAAAAGCCTTTAGTATTGCTACCAAAGGCTTCTTTCTTATTGTTGGCGGTCTGGACGGAAGAAAAACTAAGCTATTCTTAACGATTCTCACCTCCCCTCAACCATTCCTAATTCAGTAATATCAAAGGTTTTAACGATATTTATAAAAAGTTAAGAATAGTTGAGAATAGGATAAGTAAGGGGAAAAGTGCCCCCTTTTTGTCCCCTCCAAAAACGTTAATAATGAGTCAAGTTCGGTTTTATTTAAAGGATCTAAGAACAAAATCCACAACTGCAATAGTTGTTTCATTTTCATACAAAGGAGGTCGTATTCGTTTTTCTTCAGGAGAAAGCATTGAACCAAGGTATTGGAATACCAGAACCCAAAACCCGAGAGAGACAATGGATAATCAAATCTGGTATATCACTAGTGAAAGGCTTGATTATATAGCACGAACAATAAATATGGTTTACAATCAGCATAAACTCTACAACACCCTACCACATGCTACTACTTTAAAGTCAGAGTTTTTACAAGCGATTAAACATGAATCTGTGACGCAGGTTTCTAAATCATTTTGGGAACACTTTGAAGATTTCATTACCTACAAGAAAGCACAACTCACAGACAGCAGAGATTATAATATGTCATTACGTAAACACTTAACTAGAGCTGAGGAGAATTATGGCAGCACGCTAACCTACGATTCTTTTAAAGACTCTCAAGAGGGTTTTATCCCTATACTGGACCACTATCTTCATTTTGAATCTAAAGGAGCAGACAGATCACGAGGAATGTCTTTAAACACAATTGGTAAACAACACAAAAACCTTAAGGTATTTTTAAACTGGAGTTTTGACAAAGGGATTATTCCTAGATTTAGTTTAAAACACATTGTAACAGAAACAGAGGAGATTGAAGCAATTTATATAACTGAAGAAGAATTAGATCTTATAGAAGCCTATGTGCCAAAAAACGAACTAGAGAAAATAGTCAGAGAGCTTTTTTTAATTGGTTGTGAAACTGGACTTAGATTCAGTGATTTCACAAGGCTTACTCATGAGAATATCGCTAACGGTCAGATACGTGTTCGTCCAAAAAAAACTCAAGGACAAATAAACAATAAAGTAGTAATTCCCATTAGTGATAGAGTTTATAGAATATTAGCTGTAAATAATGGCGGATTTCCACAATTCGGGAACCGATGGTTAATTGACTTTAATAAAACTATTCGACATATTGGTAAAGAAGTAGGCATCAATCAAATCGTGCATAACCAAAGAATGGTTAACAAGAGTAAAGTCATAACTAAGAATTACAAACATGAACTTATATCTTCACATACTTGCAGAAGAACATTCTGTACGTTAAAATTTTTTAAGGAAATGCCTGTTCAAGCTATTATGAAATTTAGTGGACACAGAACCGAAAGATCTTTTATGAGGTATTTGAAGATAGATTCAGAACAAGCTGCAATTAAATATGCTTCTTACTTTTAAAAGTCACACCCGATAATCTACCTTTTTCTAAGTATAATTACGGATATGTTCGAGGCAATAATCAATTCCTTTTCAAAAAAGAAACTATAATTCAAATTATATTATATTTTTGGGTTAAGATAGAAGATAATACCTATGAAAAAGAAGATAATTATTTTCTCCATTATCGGAGTTATATTGATAATTGGAGGAATTTTGCTAAGGCAATACCTAGATATAGAAGCTGATCGAAAATATAAAGCAGAATTCAAATATAATTTACCTAAATACTTAGAAATAGAAGACAATTACAAGTATCGTAATATCGGAGGTATTTCGGATCTCAAGGTGACCTTTTATAACAATACACCTTTTACTGTATATGAAGCAATAATAACTGTTGATTATATTAAAACAAGTGGGGATATTTATAAATCTCAAGATATATTAATAGATTTCATAGGAGCTAATAGAATAAAGGAATTCGATGCTCCAGACAGTGACAGAGGAACTAAAGTGAAATGTTTTGTTAAAGAAATCACTATAGGTGAATTAAACCTTATGAATACCACTATCGGAAGAGAAGAATGGAAAAAGTATAATAAATACTAGGTTGCTTAAGACGATATTTTATAAAATATTCCCAAAAACTTCGAGTTGGATAGCTAAAGGGATTGTTAGGACCGGCTTAGCCCTTGTTGGAGGGTCTTTGATATTAGACGCTGTAAATTGGCAGTGGACCAAAACCTATGGAGAACCTTTACTTGATACTTCCTTCAACCCCTTATATGGTATCATCCTCCTTTTAATAGGTACAATTTATTCTCACGCTATTGAAAAAATTGAAGCCGAGAAAATCAGTGGCAAGGTTAATGAACAAGATAAAATTAAGAACTCCCATGACCTAAAAATTTACAACCGATTTATGGAGATACTTCCGAGCACTGGTTCAATGCAAATGGTAAAGGAGTATTCCTTTTTGGGCAGTGCCTTCATTTATAGTAGAATTGATCAATTACATGACTTTATAGCTGAGTGTGATAAACAGGACTTCATTTTTTTGGATGATGAATTTGAAAACAAAAGAAATCTATTTGCTACTGAAGTGAAAAAATTTGTTTGGATGATAGGTATCAATGGTGTCTATAAAAAAGATAATTCTGGTATTTTCATCATGAAGAAAGATTATGAGTATACTAGTTTCCAGATCTTTCATGATAAACAGGCTGAGATAAATGGTTTTCAGGATGAAATTATGAGGCTCTACATTGAGATAATAAGAAAAGGAAAGCAAATTGGAGGTTAAATAGCATTCTTAATCATCACTTATTCAATCAGCTTTAACCGATTTGTCGATTTGAAAAAAATAATTAGTACTTTCATTTAATTCGGATAGAAATTCATCTATCTGCTCGTTTATTATTTTTATTGGTTCTATAGAAATAAATCCACTATGAGTTTGTATTTCAAAATCTTTTGTCTTTAAATTCTCAGTGAAAGACATTTCAGATTTAAGTAATCGAGTTGTTACGAAATTAATTATGGTGAGTTTTTTTTAAGTTGAGTAGTATATTAATGTAGATTCAATAACTGATCATCAAAAAGCATAAAAACTTCTTTGCCAACTTGATCATTAAGTTTGTTGTCCTCATTCAAAACAGATATGTAGCCCATTTTACATTGATGCATAACCTTTTCTGGAGTCTTATCTATTACGTTAAAATCTTCAGTTTTAAATTCCTTAAACTTATTCCCTCTAGTGTCACCAGGATATAATAAAATTGCCTTATCTGCATTCCAGAAACGACAATAAGTATACATCTGTCTTAAATCTGCAACAGATGCTGAATTCCTTGATGGCTGCTTCCATTTTGTATCTATAACAAAGGTTCTCTCTCCTTTTCTTATCACTATATCTGGTCTCAAAGAATTACTACCCCAAAAACCAAAAGATTCTTGGCCCGCGACTTCTATTTCATTATTTTCGATCTGAGCAATATATTTCCGCATCATTACCAGAATGTATTCTTCCCATAATTGGTTCATATCAAACAACAAAGAAAGCATCTTCTCTTTCCCACCTTTAATATCTGGCGAATAATTTAGAATGATTAAGCGAGCTAATTCCAGTGCTGTAGTATATTGTGCAGATTTTCTATTTAGTGTGATCTTATTTAATAAAGAAGCTGACACATTGATTTTAGAAACATCTGGGAAGTTCATTTGAACTCTATTACACAAATTACTTAATCTATGTCCTTTAGTAAATTGGCTTATAATGCTGATTGCAACTGCTAATACTTGATGTAATTGATGATCGGCATCATAAACTTGATGCGTTGTGTAAAATCGTTCTTTATGAACAACATTCTTTCTTATGTTTCCTGCAAATTCTAGCTTGCCTTTTAATGCTTTAACATTTGATGTTTCTTTTCGGTATTGTTTGATTAAACCTAATCGTTGTAGTTTTTCAAGCTCCTTTAAGTACATTTCAAAATATACTTCAAGTAAATTTAAATTTTGCCGAGAAACATTTGCAGAATCATAAGTTTCAGCCTTTAAATGGCCACAAGCTTTAAGCATACCTAGTAGCACTTTTTGCCATTTAGGATCATCTGCTTCATCCTTGTCAGCTTTAGGCAATATTTCAATTATTAAGTTCTCTATTTGGATAACGCCAACATACTGGTTGAATTTTAATCCATTATAAAGTACTTCAAAATATTTCCCTTCATGAACAGCGTTTAATTTAACACAAGCATCCCAGTGTTTTTTACTAAACCTCTCCTCTCCTATTATTAGGCGGCCATATTCATATCGTTGTATTGGCTTCAAAATTTAACTTGGGCTGTTAATTGCCTTTTCAGCTAATTCAGTAGTTGCATCTTTCATTTTTACAGGCTTCAATGCAACTATTGATTGATACATTTCTTCTTCAGTAAATTGTGATACATTTAATATTCTATAGCTTTCACCTTCAACATCAAAATCATTTGGTTTTACCGCAAACTCAACATCCTTATTTTTATTCTTCTCAAAGAAATTAGTACCAATAACCATTTCTAGTTTTTTGTAATCACCATAAAAGTATTCTTGAAGCAATGGAATAATTTTATTTTGAAATGCATTTTTCAAATCCTCTATAGAAATAACATCCATAAAATAAGCATGACCAATTGTATGATCTCTATCAACTAATACTTCAATACGCTTATTTATAGTTGTTAATATGTTTGATAAATCAATTTCATGATTATCGTACTCTATAAAACCTTTATTTATATGCTCTTTTTGTAATACTGTAGCATCAGGTAACATTTCAACAAAACTAAATCTCCTTCTTAAAGCTGTATCTAAAGCCTCTACACTTCTATCTGCGGTATTCATAGTGCCTACAACATAAACATTATTAGGCACACTAAATGGTTCTTTTGAATAAGGTAATATTAATTCTAATTCCTCTTTATTATACCTTCTCTTATCATCTTCCAATAAAGTGATCATCTCTCCAAATATAGCCGACACATTCCCTCGATTAATTTCATCAATTATTATAACATGGGGTTTTTCTTCTAAACCTGATTCATTTGTAGCGTTAAACTTTTGGAAAGAGTTTATAATTATATCATCAGAATCGAATTTATATATTGATTGTTGGGAAATATTCTTATCTACAAATAGTTTTGGTGAAGCATCCATATTTGTACTTAACCATTTTACTTTTCTGATATGATGATAATTGTACTTAGACTCTTCAACATATTCATAATCCCCTTCTACTATTCCTATTGCATCAATAATTTTATTTCCTAATGAAACGATAACTATATCACCAATTTCCATCCAATTTTGAAAAGCGTATACCGCCTGAGCATTGAACTTAGACTCTTCAATTAGATCTGGAAATTGATCATTGAACTTATCTTTAAATTTACCCCAAGATTTGACTCCATTCAACATACTAAAGTCATTATTCCTTCCCCATCCAAGGGCAATTTGGTTATTTTCTATACACCAGTCATGAATATCTTTTCTATTCTTTCCTCCTAAACTCATTTTAAAATAAGAGGTGTTAGAGAAATCAATTTTTTCCGTTAGATTATTTTTAGTTTTTACACCTTTAGCTTTTGTACAAATTTCTTTAAAAATACCATCTTCAACTTCATAAGTCAAATCTCCAGTTGAATTAGTCACTGGTTTTATACCCTCAATAAAATCTTCATAACTCATGCTTTGATGGAATGTTGTAAACACTATTTGCTTACTAAGAACATACCCTTTATAACGTTCTAATAAATCGGATCTTGATTCTCTATTAATCTCTTCTAGATCTTTATTTTCAATTATACTTATTGCATTATTTATAGTATGAAATGTTTTTCCAGTTCCCGGAGGACCATAAAGAATTTGGTTTAATTCAAATTTTGAATTGTTTTTTTCACCTTTATTAATTTGTATATCCATATCTGACATGAGTACATTTAAATAGTCTATAAATGAAGTAATCCCTTTAAAAGTCCGTTTTCCCTTGTAGTTAATTATTAATAAAGCCTTTAATTTTGCGAAATCTACCGAAGTAAAACAAAAATTATCAAACTTTTCTTTGTAGCAATCATTCCACCTAAAATTAACTTCAACATTAGCCTCGTTATAATACCAATCCTTAGTTGCTTTAGAAATCCCTAACTTATCATCAATTAAATACTCTTTATATCCATTTAATAAAATATCTGAATCTTTTATTTTTTCTTTGTCAATTATCTCAAGAGTTTGATATAAAATGTCTTGAGCTAATAATAAGTGGTTTCTTCCATCATATAGAGGCACAAAGCCCCTAACCATTTCTATTAATTCAATATCATCAATAATATAATCATCAATAAAATCCTGTAACAATTCCAAGTAATGGACATATTTATATCCAGTACTAACTGGTTTCAATTTTATTAGCTGGCAATATTTCCTATAAAAGGAATTTTTATAAAGCGCATATTTTTTAGGATTATGAAGTGTTAAATAGGTTGCTATTGAACGTTCATCCTGATGATGCTGAAGAGTTCCTCCTGTAGCTCTATATAGCTCAAGACTACTTTCTTTAAAGTCAATTACACGCTTTGAAATTGGAGTATTCTCATCAAAAAGATTCTTAAACAAAACTCGTAGCTCTTCATTAGCATCTTTAGCTAAGTGATGTAGAACTGCAATCCCCATTGCATAAACTAAATTTTGAAATTTAATAGACTTAATTTCTTGATAAAAATCATCAGCTTTAAGGTTTGGCCTTCCTTTAAACTCATCAATCAATTGCCATTTATACAATTCATCTTCTAATTTAGTTTTTTGTATTTTAATTTTATATTTATGAATCAATGTTGCTACAGGGTCATTCTTTTTTGGTTTTTCACGAATTTTAAACCCTAATTCTTTAACATACCTTATAGCTTCAACCGTTTCTTTTGGAACAGACATTTGTGGTATATTACCCTCAAATTTAATCTCACCAGAAATTCGAATAATTTCCAGAAATGGATATTTGACATTATCAACTATAAACAAAAATTTAGATGCAGAAGATAGTTTAAGTTTTTCAATCTCTACTTTTTCAATTCCTTTTAGAATATCTTCTTTTGTTAATTCCTCTGCTAAACTTCCGTATACTATCATTTATTAAAATTTTATCTAACTGCATTATTAGACGATCATTATTGTCTTCTACAGAATAAAACAAATATTTATTTTTAAGCTGTCATCCCCTCTAGAAAAACCTCTACAAACTCTTTCATTTTATCAATAATTCTTTCGCCTATATGTCTGGCTTGCAATATGCTTGGCCTGTTATCTAAACATTTAAAAACATCATCTCTAATTGGTTCTTGACCACTATAGATATAAGCACCTATTAATGCTTTGAATTGAGCTTTATCTAAATTTTCCTCCTCACAAATCTTACCTAAAGCTAATACCTTTTGCTCATGCCAATATTGTTCAAACTTCTCTTCTATCTTATCTACATCTTCAATCTGAGGTAAATTCTCTTCAATGAATTTCTCAATTAGTTCTCGTTTACTACGAAGCATTACATCTCCGCCTAATAGATCTATAATTGCTTTTTTCTTTGCTTCAGCCCCTGTTGTTTTGTCTCCTTTCATTTTAGCCAGTAGCTTAATGATGTAAGATACATTGACACGATCTCTGTGAATCAATTCTAATTCAAAATCTATATCATCTAAAATAGAAATCTTTTCTTTTTGAGCCTCTCGTTTTACCTTATCATAAAGGTCTCTATACTTCCCTTCATAATCTTTAAACTCTTGTTCATCCAATGGCAAATCTTCCCAATTAAAATCAGTGTAAGACTGTAATACATTGAGGTTCCGCATTAACCGTCTAAAAGCTTGAACAAAGGCAGCTTCATCTTCTTCGCTTTCTAAATCGTTAACACTTTGATACGTAGGTGTGATTTCTTTAAGATTTTTAAAAGCCTCATCAAACTTCTTTCTTATATCTTCATAACCAGGCATAACTACAACCTCAATGGCATCTTTATTCGAAAACAAAGTAATGGCATCATCTGTAGCTTTTTTGAGGTTGCGGAAGCACAATATGTTTCCTTGCGACTTCTGCTCACCTAATATTCTATTGGTACGAGAAAAGGCCTGTATTAAGCCGTGATGTTTCAAGTTCTTATCAACATAAAGTGTATTCACTTTTTTGGCATCAAAACCAGTTAACATCATGTTGACTACAATAACAATATCTAGCCTGTCCTTTTCATTGTTAAAAGTAATTTTCTCTCTTTCTTTTAAACGTTTACTGATATCTTTAAAATAGCCCTCAAACAACTTGCTATCTTTTGTGGTATAGCTTGTACCATACATTTGGTTGTATTCATCAATAAAACCTTCTAATTTATCTCGTGTATGACTCGATTGATAAGCAATCTCTAGTTCTGCAGCCATATCAAAATCATCTTCAGGTAAATAATCCTGTGCTTCTTTACCATCTTCATTAGCGCCATAAGTAAAAATGGTGGCTATTCGTAAATCGTGCTCGCCTGCTATCTTCTTTTGTTGGAACAACTCATAATATGCGATCGCTTGCGGTATACCACTCACAGCAAATATCGCTGAATAATCTTTGTTGAATGTTTTTCTCTTATGATTAGCTATTATGTAATTAGCAACCTTTTCAAAATACTCTGGATCGTTAAATACTTCTTCTTTATCAATATCCTCAACCATTTCATCAAACTGAGGCTTGTTTTTATGTTTGAAAACACTGTAATATTCAATACCAAATTTCAATACGTTTTCATCACGTATGGCATCCGTAATTACATATTTGTGTAAACAGTTACCGAACAAATCTTTAGTAGTTCGTTTTCCTAAATCATTTTTAGAAGCATTGTCTGCAAAGATTGGCGTACCTGTAAATCCAAATAATTGACTCTTGGCAAAGAACTCAGTTATTCTGCCGTGTGTTTCACCAAATTGTGAACGGTGGCATTCATCAAAAATGAAAACAAAACGTTCATTTTTTAAATGCTCTAATTGGTTACGGTAATGACCAGAAATAGCATTATTTAGCTTTTGTATGGTAGTAATGATTAAGTCAGAATCCTTGGCTTGTCCTTTTTTATCGGTGTACTTGCCTAAAAATTGATTGACCAAACTGTTGGTATTATCTGTAGAATCTACACTACCCTCTTTAAAGGCATTAAATTCCTTCATGGTTTGATAATCTAAATCTTTACGATCTACTACAAAAACCACTTTATACACCTCTGGCAAATCCATTAAAATTTGACTCGTTTTAAAGGATGTTAAGGTTTTACCTGAACCAGTAGTATGCCAGATATACGCGTTATCTGTATTTGTCCGTACTTGCTTAATTAATGCTTCAGTTGCAAAATATTGATAAGGCCTTAAAGCCATTAATATTTTATGCGTTTCATTGATAACAATATACTTGGCTATCATTTTACCCAAATGGTCTGGATTTAAAAATGCCGCTGCAAACTCATCTAACTCAGTAATGTTTTTGTTGTTAGCATCTGCCCAAAAGAATGTTTGTTTAACAGACTGTAACTCGTTATTGGCTAAATACTTTGTATTACCACCATTACTAATAACAAACAACTGTACATATTGAAACAAACCGTGATTGCTCCAAAACGAATGTTTTTGATAACGGTTAATCTGATTAAAGGCTTCTTTAATTTCTAACCCTCTCCTTTTAAGTTCTATTTGAACTAAAGGTAATCCGTTTACCAACAAGGTGACATCATAGCGGTTTTTAAAAGAACCTTCTTGAGTAACTTGATTGGTGACTTGAAACAAGTTGTTGTTCCAGTTTTCTGAATCGAAAAAACGAACATAAGCTATTTCTTCATTTTCCTGAGTAAAGCTAAAGCGATCTCGTAGTGTTTTTGCTTTTTGGAAAACATTTCCTTTTGCCAAATGATTCAGTATCCCATCAAATTCTTTATCGGTATAAGTAGTTCTATTAAAAGCTTCTAATTGTGATTTTAAATTAGCAACTAAAGCATCACCATCCATTACTTTGGCAGATGCATAGCCCAGTTCAATCAACTGCTTGATTAAGTTATTTTCTAATATGGCTTCACTTTGCATCTTATTCTTTTTTGATGTTAATCGAAATGTTCCTTAATTCCAGTCAAATGTTCCTTAATAACCACAAACCACTATATATCAGTGGTTTAGATTATTCAAAATAGTGTTCCTTATCAAGGCTTAATTCTTCCTAAATGCGTATTTCGCATTTTTATCTCTCACTTTATTACTTAAACGCTCTAATATTTTTTCGTTATCAATAAATTGATTTAAATATAATCTAATGGTCTTTTCGTTTATTCCAGACACTTCCTCTAATTCATTAACAGTTGCTTGGTTATAGTAGAACAAGTGTTCTAAGATTTTTCGTTGTGTATCATTATATGAGGGCCAATTGTTTTGAATCGATTTAAGTATATCATCAGGAATCGTTTTAGTATGATTACTAATCTTATTTCTAAGAGTTAAATATACATTACCATTTCTTTCAATATATTCTGGTATAGAAAGCATTGATTTCTCCATTGACTGGTAAATCCTTGAAACTCCTTCATTCAGTTGTCTTACAAACCCCATATCTTCAAGTGTTCTTGCAATTCTGGGATTACGAGAGTACCTTTCAGTTCTTATGTTTTCAACATTTACTTGCGCTGGCAAAGGTCCGCTATTGGATATCTCTAACCTATCATCGAAATGCTTAATATAAATAGCATTTCCCTGTATATTATAAGACCGATGACACAAAGCATTTACAATACCCTCTAACCACGCTTCTTCGGGATATTCAGGCACTTTATTAAATCTACCTGTTCCTAAATCAAGAAAGTAATAATCCTTTAAGGTAGTCTTTAAGAAATCTTTTACCTTACCAATTATCCAAGGAATATTATTCTCAAAACGCTCATCTTTTACCACATTGTGTTCTGTTCCAACTTTTGCCTCTAAACCTTCGTAACGTATATAGCGAAGAGATGCAGATGTTATGTATTTTTCTGGATCTTTAGCAAAAAGTAAAACACCAGCTTTTTTTATTTTGTATTGCCCTTCTTTTTTTACTGCTAAATGTCTTTTTACCAATAGATCAAGAACGTCTCCATCATAATTTAGTTTTTGCTTATATCTATTTAAAAGATTTGTATCAAGATCTTCAAAATCAAATTCTGGCTCTAACTCATCCTCATACTTTCTTATCTGTTTATCATATTCTAAAGCTTTTACAGCACTTCGGTCGAGTTTTCGATTTTTGTCATCTACTCTTAAATAGATTTCCTCATTATCTTTTCGCTTAAAAATTCGTTCAATATCTTGGTCAACATGATATAGGAATATTAAATTACCATCAACCACAACTTCTTCCAATTTCACATTCCCATTTGGTTCGATAAAATCTACAAACAGATTTCTATAATCACTTAACTTTTCGCCTAATTGATTTAAGTTTTGAATTCCTCCACCATCCGAAACACCAAAGGCCAATATACCACCATCCGCATTAAGCATTCCTATTAACTCGTTCGCAATTTTAGTGGGCTTAATATCTTTGTCACCTAAGCCTTTACGTTCAAAATATTGATTCTCACGTTTGGTCTGTAGAAATTTGAGTGTGATTTGTGTATTAAATTCTGATATAATCATTTTATAATATTTTAAACAAACATTTGCTGCAACAGCCCTTTTTTAAAGGTTTGGGTTTGGGTTATTTGATCGTTTACTGCTTCTATTTTGGTATCGATACCCGATAAGTAAGTAGCGATTTTTTGTTGTTCTGGTAACGATGGGAAAGGAATCTTGAATTTCTTCAAATCACTGCCATTAATTGAATTAATAGTGGCTCCTAAGTTCTTATGCACCTCTTTTTTGTAGTCAACAGTATCGAAATAATGAAACAAGAACAAATTGGATGCACTTCTGTAAACAGTCATAAATGCACCAAATGCTACTCCAATAGCTTTCCCTTTTATCAAAGCATTTTTTCCAATTAGTCTTTTACTTCCATTTCTTACGCAAATTAAAACGTCATTTTCCTCAACTGGATTGAATTTTCCGTCTACAACATTTACGTACACATTATCATCAAATGTAACTTGCCTACCATGCACATTACTAGAACGAAGAACTAAAACACCACTTTCATCTATATCATCTGGACTATACGTAAGACCAGAAACAATATTTCCAACTTCTCCTAATCGTTTCTCCTCCCAATCTGGGTAAGGATTTCCGTTTTCGTCTTTAAAGCGGAGCTGGCCAGAGAAGAGTTGTTGCATTACGCCTTTTTTGTATTGCTCCAACAATGCCTTCTTTTTGGTGAGCTGCTGTATCTTTTCATCTACCGCACTTAAAAAGGATGCTATTTTTTGTTGTTCGGGGAGTGGTGGGAAATTTAGTTTTAAAGTTTTTAGTTGACTGCTGTACAAGTGAACTACAGAAACCCCTTGAGCTAATCTAACAATGTCAAATTTCCTTTTGTTATTTAAATAAAAAGACAAAAATATGCCATCCATTTCACTTCTAATAACGTTTAAATCCCCACTATAAGCCACTCCAGACTTAAGAACGCAGGAAGCTGTAGCAATATCAATATTTGATTCTCCTGACGCTGGAATGATAACATCATTGAACTCACTTAATATTAAATCTTTTGCGGGTAAATTCGTTTTAGAAACAATATTCTGAATTAACTCTGTGTAGGTTGTATATAATTCACCATACCGAATACATTCAAGAACTCCATCTTCAGATATATCAGCTTTAGATATCCCTTTGCCCTTTTTAAACTCAGCGACATCATTTAATCTACTCTCACTCCAATCTCCATCAAACTCCTTGAATCTTAATGCGGGTACGAGTTGTTTGTCGGTTTTGATATGTGTTGTTGCGGTACTCATAGTTGCACGAAGGATAGAACGGTTTGTTTGAGCTCATTTTGCTTTTTTGCAAAATAGCGAGTAGTGATAGCCTGACCCTCTGGGGCGTGCCCAAATAATATATAGTCTAATCTATCCATTAAAAAGGAGTGTTTATGCCTAGTTGGTTACAGTAATCGGCTATGGTGGCATCGGTAGTGGCCATGTCTGTATCTATGGCTTTGAGGGCTGTAGCAACGGCTGCCAGATCTACAGGTTCTTCTTCTTCGAAGGTATCTACATAACGGGGTATGTTTAGGTTATAGTCGTTTTCTGCTACTTCTTGCAGAGTGGCTACATAGCTGTATTTATCTGTTGTAGTGCGATTGGTGTAGGTATCAATAATTAGATTGATGTCTTCTTCTCGCAAGTAGTTTTGTGTTTTTACTTTCTCGAAATGTTGGCTAGCGTCAATAAACAGAATGTTGTCTTTATTGACCCTTTCCTTTTTCATTACCAAAATACAGGTAGGAATACTGGTTCCGTAAAAGATGTTGGCTGGCAAACCTATTACGGCATCGAGATAGTTGCGGTCTTCTATGAGGTACTTACGGATGTGTCCTTCGGCTGCTCCTCTAAACAATACTCCGTGTGGTAGCACTAAGGCCATGGTTCCGTTATCGGATAACTGATGTACCATGTGTTGCACAAAGGCAAAATCGGCCTTAGAGCTTGGTGCTAGTTTTCCGTAAGCCGAAAAACGGTCGTCACTCATAAACAATGGGCTAG
>CAJQON010000026.1 GCA_905479995.1 uncultured Flavobacteriales bacterium
CATCGATAGTCACGATCTGCATGAGCTAAGCAAGGCCTCAGGAATTTCCAGCCAACAAATTGATGAAGCAGCGGAGATGCTGTCGGGGTCCAAAAAAATCATTGCCTGTTGGGCTATGGGACTGACCCAGCATAAAAACGGAGTCGGAAACATTCAGGAAGTTGTGAATTTGCTTTTACTTAAAGGAAGTATTGGCAAACCTGGAGCAGGAACATGTCCAGTGCGTGGTCATAGCAACGTGCAGGGCGATAGAACAATGGGTATTTGGGAAAAACCGAAAGAGGTTTTCTTAGCCGCAATGGACAAACACTTTAATATCAATACTCCAAGAGAACACGGTTATGATGCCGTTGAGAGTATTAACGCTATGCACGAAGGGAAAGTAAAATTATTTATGGCTCTAGGAGGTAATTTTATTTCGGCAACTCCCGATAGTGAATTTACTGGAAAAGCAGTACAAAATTGTGAATTAACTGTTCAAGTATCTACCAAATTAAACCGTTCTCATTTGGTAACTGGAAAAGAAGCTTTAATACTTCCATGTATTTCTCGTTCAGAAACTGATGTTCAGAAAAGTGGCAAACAATTTTTAACAGTAGAAAATTCTATGGGAGTAGTTCATAGAAGTAAAGGTAGTTTTGAGCCAGCTTCTCCTCACCTACTTAGTGAACACGCTATTATTGCTGGAGTAGCACAAGCCACCTTTGAAGGCAACAAGGTGAACTGGCAAGAAATGACGGAAGACTATAGTATTGTACGAAATCATATTGCCGCAACTATTGCAGGTTTTGACAATTTTAATGAAAAGGTAAAAAACCCAGCAGGTTTTTACTTGCCCAATGGAGCTAGAAATAGAAACTTTACTACTCCTAGTAAAAAAGCAAAATTTACAGTTAACCCAATTCCAAAGCGCAAAGTTGCTGATGGTAACTTTATTATGATGACCATTAGAACACACGACCAATACAATACCACTATTTATGGTATGGATGACAGATATAGGGGAATTATAAATGAAAGACGGGTGGTTTTGATGAATAAACAAGACATGAAAGCAAAAGGGTTGAAACAGTTGCAAAAGGTCGATTTAAAAAGTGTTTTTAATGGTGATGAGCGCATTGCTCACAACTTTAAAATTGTTGAATATGACATAGCTAAAGGCTGCGTGGCAACCTATTTTCCTGAAACAAATGTACTAGTACCTATTGATAGTGTAGCTAAAAAAAGTAATACTCCAGTAAGTAAGTTTATTGAGGTCGCAATTTTACCAACGACTTAAATAAGATACATGAAACACATTTTTAGAAATATAGCAGCAGTGGTTCTCGGTTTATTTTTAGGAGGAGCAGCTAATATGGCGTTAATTATGGTTAGTGGATATATAATTCCACCACCAGATGGAGCAGACGTAACAACAATGGAAGGTCTTCAGGCCTCTATGCACCTGTTTACCCCCATCAACTTTCTATTCCCATTTTTAGCACACGCTTTCGGTACATTGGCTGGTGCTTATATAGCAGCAAAAATTGCTGGTTCTAAAAAAAGAATGTTTGCACTTATTATTGGCGGATTCTATTTAATTGGTGGAATTGCCAATATTTTAATGTTACCCTCTCCAATGTGGTACTCAATTTTAGATATTTCAGTGTGTTACATTCCTATGGCATGGTTAGGATGGAAATTAGCTGGAGGTAAAAAATAAGCATGGCTTACGATGAATATTTAGCAGATAGAATTAAGAATGTATTTAATGAGAAAAGAATACTTTTTGAAGCTCGAAAAATGATGGGTGGACTATGCTTTATGGTCGACAACAAAATGTGCCTTGGAATTCATATTGATAAAAAATTTGGTGACAGCCTATTAATGGCTAGAATTGGAGAAGAATCTTACCTTAAGGCAATTGAAAAAGAGGAATGTTTGCCTATGGATTTTACCGGAAGGCCAATGAAAGGTTACATCTATATTACTCCAGATGGTTTTGATCTAGAAGATGATCTTTCTTACTGGATTCAGTTGGCCTTAAATTTTAACCCTCTGGCAAAAGCAAGTCCAAAAAAGAAAAAGAAATGAAAGTAATCTCTACCAATATAGGCCAAAAAACTACAGTTTTTAAAAACGGCAAAACTGTTCAAACTGGTATTTACAAAACTTCGGTATCTGGAGGTATAACATTAGGACTAACTGATGTAGTTGGAGATGCAGTTATGGACAGAGAAAACCATGGAGGCATAGATAAAGCTTGTTACATTTATTCTGCTGATCATTATAATTTTTGGAAAAAAGAATTTCCTGATTTACACTTTACCAATGGAATGTTTGGAGAAAACTTAACCGTTGAAGGACTTGATGAATCAACCATTAAAATAGGAGACACCTTCGAAGTAGGCTCTGCTATTATACAAGTTTCTGAGCCTAGACGTCCTTGTTCCATTTTAGGTATACGCTTTGGAACTCAAAAAATGGTGAAGAAATTTAACAACTCTAGCTTTCCTGGGATTTATGTTAGAGTAATTAAAGAAGGCCATATTAATATTGGAGATCAATTTAAACAGATCGAAACAAACAACGAATTATCAGTCAAAGAAATTTTCGGACTTTTTGCTACGAATTGTCAAGACATTGAAAAGGCTAGAATTGCTTTACAAATAAATACGCTATCTGAAGATTGTAAAAATGCCATCCGTAAAAGGTTTAAACTTTAAACAATTTAACATTGTTAGATTATTAAAAACCTTAACTTTGTCTTGATTTTCTTATTTTAAGTATCAGAATAATGGAGCAAAGGGTAACATTTAACACGAAAGACAGACCTGAATTTGTAAAGGAATTACGAAAAAGGGTTAATGGCTATTTTAAAGAGAATAATATTTCTAAAAATGCCAATGCAAAAATGGTTATTAAAACCATAGTTATCCTTTCACTATATTTCGTCCCATATTTTTGCGTTGTTTTAAATGCATTTGAAAACCCTTGGATCGTAATATCTATGTGGGTTTTAATGGGGTTAGGAATGGCCGGAATTGGCTTTTCTATTATGCATGATGCCAATCATGGCGCCTACTCAAAAAATCAAAATATAAACAAAATACTTGGCTACTTTATCAACTTAGTTGGGGGCAGTTCGGTTAATTGGAAAATACAACACAACGTTTTACACCACACCTACACCAATATTAATGGCCATGATGAGGATTTAAATGCCGACCCATTAATGCGTTTTTCACCAGACCAAAAAAGAAGAAAAGCACACCGATTTCAACAAATTTATGCTTGGTTTTTATATGGTTTAATTACCATTTCTTGGTCAATTAAAAAAGACTTTATTCAATTAGAACGTTACAAGGGAAAAGATTTACTTAAAACCCAAAGTATTTCCTATAAAAAAGCGTTAACACGGTTAATTTTAGCAAAGCTATTTTATTACGCCTATGTATTAGTTATACCTATGATTTTTACAAACCAAGCTTGGTGGCTAACCTTAAGCTTCTATTTTATCATGCATTTTGTATGTGGACTACTTATTTCAGTAATATTTCAATTAGCTCATGTTGTTTCAGAAGCGTCATTTCCTAAACCTAGTGAGACTGGAACAATTGAAAACAACTGGGCTATACATCAGCTCTATACCACAGCAAATTTTGCTAAAAAAAACCCACTAATAACATGGTTTGTAGGTGGTTTAAATTACCAAGTAGAGCATCACTTGTTTCCAAACATTTGCCATGTTCACTACCCAAAAATTTCTAAAATTGTTAGAGATACAGCCAAAGAATTTGATCTCCCCTACTACCAAAACTCCTTTTTAGGAGCAATTGCTAGTCACACCAAATTCTTAACTAAACTTGGTAAGTACGACAGCATTTAAACTTTCTTTTTAGGTATAACATTTCATTCTTTATTTTTAAAAAAATTAAATACCTTTATACAGTTAATTAGCAACCTCTCATCACAAAATGGAGTCTAATAATTAACTACTATACTGCTTATCAAAATACTATGAAAAAGATTCTATCGATTCTCTCAATCATTGCTTTATTTTGCTCTGTAAGTCTTGCTCAAAGGGGTAAAGATGGTGCTAGAGTTGTTTTGGCGACAGAAATTGCAACCGTTAATGATTACACCACATTAAATACAAATGCTACAGCTGGAGACATCACTATTGATGTAGCAAACAGCACACTTGGAACTAATTTTACTAGCAATTTAGCTCAAGGAGATTTAATTATGCTTATCCAAATACAAGGTACAAGCGTAGATGATTCTATACATACTCCCTTTCCTACTTCATCTAAATTTACAACTAAATGGGGCGAAATTATCAATTACAACAATTGTGGTAACTATGAATTTGTTCAAGTGCTAAGTGTTCCGAATGGAACCACCATTAACTTGGATTGTGGATTAGCTAATAATTATACTGCTTTAGGAAACGTTGTTATCGTTCGCGTTCCAAGATTTTCATCTTTAACCATTAACAATACAGGAACATTAACTGCTCCTACTTGGAATGGATCTATTGGAGGGATTTTAGCTGTTGAAGTAGATGGATTAACAACTATTGATGCTGGTGGAATAATTGATGTTTCTGAAATTGGTTTTAGAGGTGGTCAACATGATTTTGTTTCAGGATTTGGAGGTGGAAGATATGCCGACTCTCAGGATTCTGAAGGTGGTGAAAAAGGAGAAGGAATAGCTGGAGATCAAGTTGAATATGACAATTTTAACGATGGAGGCGCAAGATATTGTAGAGGTGCTGCCGCTAATGCTGGAGGAGGTGGAAACTCTCACAACGCTGGAGGAGGTGGAGGTTCTAATGCTGGTGCAATAAGCAATTGGAACGAAGGACGTGGAGTTCCAGATCCTTTATTCAACGTGTCATGGGCACTTGAAACTCAACTACCAACAATTGTTGGAGCAAATAGTTCTGGAGGAGGAAGAGGTGGATATTCACATTGCTCGAATGATGAAAATGAATTAGACACAGCACCAGACAGCAGTGATTGGGGTGGAGATAATAGAAGAGAAGTTGGTGGCTTAGGTGGTAGACCACTAGATTATTCTACAGGGAAAATATTTATGGGCGGAGGCGGAGGTGCCGCTGATGGTAATAACAATTTAAAAGGTGCCACACCTGGTGATGGTGGAAACGGTGGCGGAATAGCATTTATTACAACCTTTGGCAATATTTCTGGTGGTGGAATTATTAACGCCAACGGTCAAGATGGTTTTAATTGTGAGAGTACCGCTCCTCTTTCAATTGGTGATATAACAGGCCTCGATGGTGCTGGTGGCGCTGGAGGAGGTGGAACCGTTCTAATACAAACTATAGGAACAGTTTCTGGAATTACCATTAATGCCAATGGTGGAAATGGTGGAAACCAAGTGATTCAAACCAGATTTAACTCTACTGATGAATTTGAAGGCCCAGGTGGTGGCGGTGGCGGTGGATATATTGCTGTTACTTCTGGTTCGCCAACAACTTTTTCAAACGGAGGGTTTAACGGAACTACCAACAGTAATAGTGTTAGCAATTTTAATGCAAACGGAGCTACAAGTGGAGGAACAGGAACTCCTTCTGCTTCTATAGATGCTTTTGAAGTAACTGCTAGAGACACTTCAATATGTTCTAATACAACCGTTACAATTACAGCAGTAATTAATGGAACTATTCCAGTTGGAGCAACTGTTGAATGGTACGATGCTGAGTTTGGTGGAAACCTTGTTTTTACAGGAAACCCATATACAACACCATCACTTACTGCTGACACTACTCTTTACATAAAAGTTTGTCCAGCAACTTATTTAGTACCAATTGTTGTAACTGTTTTACCGTGTGTTGCACCTGTAGCTGATTTTAGTAGTACAGATAGTACTATTTGTATAAGTGATTGTATTGATTTTACTGATTTAAGTACTGGTTCTCCAACAGGATGGTCATGGCACTTCTTTGGTGCAACAACAACTACCTCCTCTGCTCAAAACCCAACCAACATTTGCTACCCTGGAGCTGGATCATTTGATGTTGCTTTAGTTGCTTCTAATGGAGTTTCTTCTGACTCTTTGTTTATGCCAAACTTCATAACTGTTTCAGGATTACCAACAGTTACAGCAAGTATAGATACGACTATCTGCCTAGGAGATACAGCAAACATATCTGTAAGTGGTACAGCTACATCTTACAATTGGGACAATAGTTTAGGTGCTGGAACTTCATTTTTGGTAAACCCAACAGTAAACACTACCTACCTTGTTACAGGAACAGACGGAAACTCATGTTCATTTACCGACTCCGTAATTGTTACAGTTTCCTCATGCAGTACACCTCCAGTCGTAGATTTTAGTGCAACCGACAGTTCAATATGTATTGGCGACTGCATAGACTTTACAGATTTATCGACCAACATTCCTACTGGGTGGACTTGGTATTTCTTTGGTGCTACAACAACAAGTTCTACCAACCAAAACCCAACAAACATCTGCTATAATACAGCAGGTAGTTTTGATGTTGCTTTAGTTGACACCAATAGTTTTGGTAAAGATTCTTTATTTATTGCCAATTTTATTACTGTAAACGCATTACCAAATATTGTAACAAGTATTGATACAACTATTTGCAATGGCGATCAGGTTAACTTGAGCGCAACTGGTGCCACAACATATAACTGGGACAATGGTTTAGGTGCAGGACAAATACAAACCCCGTCTCCTACCGTAAATACGGTTTATCATGTAACTGGAACAGATGCCAATGGTTGTGTAAGTATAGACTCTGTAAGTGTAACAGTTACCAACTGCAACATCCCTCCTGTTGCTGCATTATCTGTAACTAGTTCTAGTATTTGTATTAACGATTGTATTGATTATACTGACATAAGCACTGGAGGAATTCCAACGTCTTGGTCATGGTATTTTGAAGGAGGAAACCCTTCAAACTCTAACCTACCAAACCCTACAAACATATGCTACGATACTGTTGGTTCTTATGATGCTTACTTAGTTGTAACCAATGCTTTTGGTCAAGACTCCATTTACATGAACAATTACATTACTATTGATTCATGCAACAATGTTCCTACAGTATTAATTATACCAAATGTATTCTCGCCTAATAGAGATGGTGAGAATGATTTATTTGGAGCTTTTGGAAACAACATTAGTGTTGCTTACATGGAAATTTACAATAGATGGGGAGAAGTAATGTACAAATCTAGTTTAATTAACAGTGGCTGGGATGGAAGAACTTCTGCCGGTTCTAAATGTCCACAAGGAACCTACTTTTACATAATGGAAATTGATGGAGAAGTTTACAAAGGAAGCTTAACGCTCCTCCGATAGAAACAGTATTATAAAAAAAGGGAAACACATGAATGTGTTTCCCTTTTTTTATGCTCAAAATTATTCTTAGAAAAAGAACGACAACATTAATCCAGCTGTAGAGTTCACTTCAAAACCTTTCCCAGAAGTTTTACTTTTACTCTCAGAAAAATCCGAAATTTGAGAGCCACTTATTGGAGTATCCACCAAACTCTCACTTCGGTCACCTCCTACTGAAGAATACATATACCCTAAACTAAACTCTGCTCCTATACTAATTCTTTCAGCAAAAAAGTAATTAAACCCAGCAATAGCATTCAAACCAAAATTAAACCCTCCATCTGTTTGAATAATATGACTAATATTTCTAGTTCCAGTAATATCGGTAATATCTGTATTCGCATCAATTTTTGTAGCTCCTATTCTACCTATAGATAGTTCTCCACCTACAAAAGGATCTAATCTTCTTGTCGTTCCTAAGTGCTTTTCAATACCACCTGAAATAGAAAAATCAAAGCGGGTTTCTGTTGAGTCATATTCTTGTAGCGCTCTATTTCCTGAACCTATAGATATACTATCAGCAGTAAAAGTATTATTATTTATTGACCTCAGTCCCAACCCTAATCGAAGTACTTTATCATCGGTTAAATGATGTTTAGCCAAAATAGCATTATTGTTATTCCCATCTGATACATTTCCAATAGAAATATTATCAATTAACCCTGTTAAATTTAACACAAAGCCCCAATCTCCATCTCTAGATTTCAGCGTATCTTCTTGAGCAGTTAAAACAAAGGTTGATCCTAATAACAAGGCCAACGATACAATTATTTTTTTCATTATTTTATAGTTATAAATTTGAGTTTAAAACTCTATAAACATTAAATTATTATCTCAAATGCTGAAAATTAATTATTTCTTTCTGGTCTGGCTAAAATAATTAATGCATTATTTATATTTGAGCAAATGATTAGAATTGGTTTAATATCGGATACCCACAGTTATTTAGACCCTAAAGTTGAAAAATACTTTAAGGAGTGTGACGAAATATGGCACATTGGAGATGTTGGTACCATTGACGTAATTAAGCAGCTCACCAAAATAAAACCGGTAAGAGGTGTATATGGCAACATAGATGGACAAGACATTAGAAAGGTTTTTCCAAAAAACCTCAAGTTTACCTGTGAAGAAGTTAAGGTTTGGATGACGCACATTGGTGGTTACCCGAACAGATACTCTATTGATGTTCGTGATAAAATTAAAATTAATCCTCCAAACTTATTTATTAGTGGACATTCTCACATTTTAAAAGTTATTTACGACAAGAAACTTAACTTGCTACACATTAATCCGGGAGCTGCAGGTAAAAGTGGCTTTCATAAAGTAAAAACCTTAGTACGATTTACAATTGACAAAAAAGATATAAAAGATTTAGAGGTGATAGAATTAGGCCCTAGAGTAGAAAATGTATCTTTGTAACAATATAAAAAACACAATAAATGAATCCATTATTAGAAGAATTTAAAACACCTTATAACACCACTCCATTTTCTAAAATTGAAAACAAACACTTTAAACCAGCGTTTGTAGCTGCCATTGCATCTGCTAAGCAAGAAGTAGATGGAATTACCAACAATCCGGAAAATCCTAATTTTGAAAACACCTTAGAAGCACTAGATTATAGTGGAAGATTGCTATCTAATATATCACATATTTTTTTCAATCTAAACTCTGCCGAAACTTCTGATGAAATACAAGCGATAGCAAATGAAGTATCTCCTCTGCTATCAGAATTCTCTAACGATATTGGATTAAACGAAGCTTTGTTTCAACGTATTAAAACGGTTTACGATAATAAAGAAAATTTAAACCTTTCTACAGAACAACAAACCTTATTGACATCTAACTACAAGAGTTTTGTACGAAATGGAGCAATCTTAAACGAAGTAGATAAAAATACTTTGAGAGATATTGATAAAGAACTTTCTCAGGCGTCTTTAACTTTTGGACAAAATGTTTTAGCAGCTACCAATAAATATGAGCTACATATAACTGATAATAATGATTTAGCTGGATTACCTGATGGTGTTAAAGATGCAGCCAAAATGACTGCAGAACAAAAGAATAAAGACGGTTGGATTTTTACATTAGACTACCCTAGTTTAATTCCTTTTTTAACCTACTCTAGTGTTAGAGCTTTGCGTGAAGAAATGAACAAAGCCAACGGATCTAGAACCTTTAAAGGTGACGAACTAGACAACCAAAGCATCGTATTAAACATTGTAAAACTTCGTTATCAACGCGCCAACTTACTTGGATACCCTTCGCATGCTGCTTTTATACTAGAAGAACAAATGGCTTCTTCTCCAGCAAACGTAATGAGCTTTTTAGACAATTTATTACTTAAATCTAAACCTGTTGCCATTAATGAGTTTAATCAAGTAAGTGATTTCGCTAAAGAAACGGATGGATTAGAAAAACTACAAAGTTGGGATGCTAGTTATTACTCAGAAAAATTGAAGCAAAAGCTATTTAGTTTAGATGACGAACAATTAAAGCCCTACTTTAAATTAGAAAACGTTGTAAATGGTGTTTTTGCAATTGCTACAAAACTATATGGATTAACCTTTACGCAACTTACTGACATTGACACTTACCATGAAGATGTTTTAACGTATAAGGTAAACTTCGAAAATGGCGATTTAGTTGCCATATTTTATGCCGATTATCACCCTAGAGCTGGAAAAAGAGGTGGTGCATGGATGAGCTCTTTAAACGACCAATACATTAAAGATGGCGTAAACAACCGACCGCATATTATGAATGTGTGCAACTTTACAAAACCTACAGAAACAAAACCATCTTTACTTACCTTTAACGAAGTTACTACACTGTTTCATGAATTTGGACACGCCCTACATGGAATGTTGGCAAACACTACTTACCCTAGCTTATCTGGAACAAACGTTTATAGAGATTTTGTAGAATTACCTTCTCAGATTTTAGAAAACTGGTGTTTCGAGCAAGAAGCTTTGGAATTATTTGCTTTCCATTATGAAACAGGTGAAGTTATTCCGAATGAATTGATACAAAAAATTAAAGCTTCAGCTAATTACATGCAAGCCACTCAAATATTACGTCAATTAAATTTTGGTTTAACAGATATGGCGTGGCATACTGCCAACCCAGCTAAAATTAATTCTGTTGATGAATTTGAAAGAAAAGCGACAGCCTCTACTCAAATATATCCAAACGTTGAAGGAAACAATTTCAGTTCTGCTTTCTCTCATATTTTTCAAGGAGGCTACTCTTCAGGATACTACTCATACAAATGGGCTGAAGTTTTAGATGCTGATGCTTTTGAATTATTTAAAGAAAATGGAATTTTTAACAAAGAAATTGGTGCTCGTTTTAAAGACCATATTCTAAGCAAAGGTGGCACTGAACATCCAATGGAATTATACAAGAAATTTAGAGGACAAGAACCCGATAACGATGCTTTATTAAAAAGAGCTGGTCTAATCGAATCATTAACCGAAGCGACAACTTAAGTCAATGATAAATAAAGGAACTGCTTTTATTCTATCACTTTTTTTATTCATTAGCTGCCCAACTTTTGGTCAAGACAGTTTATCTTCAAACATTAAAATTACAACCCACTTTGGTTACGAGATAAGTAATGTGGGTTGTTATGGAAATATTGGCGGACAAATTAACTACAAAAAATTTGGCTTCGGATTGGCCTATATTCTCGATTATTCTGATGCCAACGGTCTTGATGGTCCTTTTGGTGTAGCAACTACCTTGTCTTTCTCTCCTAACCATTCAGACAATAAAGTCATCAATCATTTCATCAATTTAGATTATAGAATAACATTTCATCAACGCTTTTGTACCTTTGATTGCAGTCAGAAATACAATAAAATACAAGAGCTAAACATTGGGTATGGATTGTCTATCAAAATCTTTAAACGACTTTCCATTTCAAACACAATTAACATTGGATGGTATCTTGAAAAATCATTGAGCGACAGAACTGGAAAAACAATATCTGAAAGCGGATCCAATTCATTAATTAATGCCAAGTTAAATTACCTTATAGCTAAATGAAGAAACTTTTCTTCTATACTACATTAGCCCTTTTCTTTAGCGCTTGCAACAAAGAAGAAAAACAAAACTATTCAAACATTGCTATTTATGGTCATGGTGGTGCAGGTTTCGAATCACATACCAACCGTTTACCAGCAAACAGTTTTAAGTCCATACAAAAAGCAATTGAAGTATTAAATGCAGATGGCGTTGAAGTAGATTTGCAAATTGATAGCAACGGAACAACATGGTTGTTCCACGATCAATTTTTAGAAGGCAAAACAAGTGGTAACGATTGTTTTGGTGAAAGAAGCACTAGCTATATTAAAACATGCAATTACAATTTAGGAGGAAAAATTTTTCAATTGCAAGAATTGATGGACTATTTTTCTAGTCTATCTCCAAAGCCAAAAGTTAGTTTACAAGTTGAATTATTAGATCGTTGTATAGATCATTCTCTTTTAATTGAACAACTTATTGCTATTATGGAAGTCAACAATGCTTATGATTGGGTACAAATAGAATCTGACTCACCTGGACTTTTAATTCAACTAAAAGCAGCATCTAAACATTTTCAAACATTTATTAGAGCTCCTGATTTAACTAGCTGTATTAACTTGTGTTCAGAAAATGGATTTGATGGTATTATAATGAATAACACTGATGTTTCAGTAAAAGATGTTGAACGTGTTCAAGCCTTAGGATTTAAAATAGCATTATTTGGAGTTGCTAGCCAAGCTGAAATAAAGAGTGCATTAAAAAAACATCCCAATCAAATACAATGCGACAACATTGAATTGTTGCACAGAATAATGAAACAATAAATTACTACCTTAAACGATCTGCAGACCGAACCAACTTCTCGTCTTTTTTAATAAAACGAATGGCTAAATAAGTAAGAATTAAAGAAAGTACTGGAATAACAGCACCAAACTGAAGACTTACGACAATTTCTTCAGCATTTGGCCCTAACATAAGTTTAATCGCATCAACATACATTACTATTGCTGCTACTTGAAATGCAATAAGTAATATATTCAACTTAGCCAATTTAATCTGCAAACCTCTATTCTTATAAAGAGCAACAATAACTAACGAAACCAAAATCACCAAACCTTGCATAACTCCAACACCCATATTTTTAGCAACAACAATACTAGTATCAGATGTATCTAGTGTTTTATAAGCATTCACCACTACTTCCATCTCATATCCTGCAAGTTGCATAATTGGAATAAATGAAGCAACTATTCCTAAAATTGCCACTAAAATCAATAAAACCGACTGTACACGCTGTATCATAATTGTTTTTTTTACAAAGATAATTACAGTTTAACAATAAACTGTTAATTAGTTCTATTTACTTTTGCAACACAAATTATTTAGAAATAGTAAGTTTGTAACATGTTAAAGAAAATACCCAATTGGTTAAAAAACAGATATGCTTTTACAGTGCTAGTGTTTTTGATATTTATCACTTTCTTTGATCAAAACAATCTTATCACCCAATACTCTTATCGAACACAATTAAAAAAATTAGAAACCGAAAAAGATTATTTTAACAAACAGATTAAAACAACTAGAACCGAATTGAACGAATTAACTAAAAACCCTACTTCACTTGAAAAATTTGCTCGTGAAAAGTATTTTATGAAAAAAGCAAACGAAGAAATTTTTGTTTTTACTTCCGAAAACTAATATTTAGTTTCCTTTCTTGTTTAAATTTATTCAGATCATTTTCTATATTTTTGTTTTAATAGCAATACAGTACAACTATGGATTTATTCAACGAATTTAATAAGGTAAGTCACCAAGAATGGCGTGACCTTATTGAAAAAGACCTTAAAGGAAAAAATTACGAAGACACCCTGGTTTGGAAAACCGATGACGGAATAACCGTTCAACCTTTTTACACCAAAAGCTCCACCAAACCGACTCCAGTTCCTCTAAAAACCACCAAAAAATGGAAGATTAGAGAACAAGTAAACATTACCAGCATGAGTCAGGCCAATGCCGATGCACTTACTGCATTAAAAAGCGGAGCAAACTCAATATGCTTTAACGGAGAAGTTAAAACTGAAGCAGAAATGAACATCTTAATTAAAGGCGTCCAATTCAGTATAATTAACATCAACTTTAATACACCTAGTCCAGAACGTATCGCTAGTTTTTTGCCTTTAGCAGGTGGTTTTATTGGTTACGATTATTTGGGCCATTACTTCAAAACTAAACAATGGATAAATAGTAGAGCAAAAGATTTTTCAATAATGTCTGCCATAAGCAATCAATTGGGAGCCAAAACAATACTAGTAAACACAGCTAACTTCAAAGTCAAAAACCCAAGTTTTATAGAAGAAATCGCTTATGCAATATCTTCAGGAACGGAGTATCTCAACATACTGACATCAAACGGAAAAGCCCCAAAACATAGTGCAGAACAAATTCAATTTTCATTTAATATTGGTACTAACTACTTTTTTGAAATTGCAAAACTAAGAGCTGCTCGCATACTGTGGAGTCGTGTATTAGCAAGTTATAAAGTAACCGAAATTGGTATGGATATACATGCCGAAAGCTACATACAAACAGACAATACTTCAGACCTTAACTACAATATTTTACGAAATACAACCATGGCTATGTCGGCTGTAATTGGCGGATGTGACAGCCTATCTATTACACCTCATACCAATGACGAAAAGCTGAGTGGGTTTTCGAAACGAATTGCTCGAAATGTTCAACACATTTTAAAAGAAGAATGCTTTTTTGACAAAGTTAAAAATCCAGCAGATGGAGCATATTATATTGAAGAATTAACCAATCAAATAGTAGACAAAGCAAGCAAGGTATTTGAACAAATTGAAACAGAAGGTGGCTTTTTGAAATGGTTAGGCAATGAGGAAATTGAAGGTTTTACTAGAAATAAAATTAATCTTAATCCATCTGAAATAGCAATTGAACCAAACAGCAATTCTAACGAGTGGACAACTGCTGAAAGCATTCCTGTAAAAAACACTTACACAAGAGCAGACATAAAAGATTTAACTCATTTAGATTTTGTAGCTGGTATGGCTCCAAATTTAAGAGGACCATACTCCACCATGTATGTAATGCGTCCTTGGACCATTAGACAGTATGCTGGATTTAGTACAGCTGAAGAGTCGAATGCTTTTTACCGTAGAAATTTAGCTGCAGGTCAAAAAGGATTGTCCGTAGCCTTTGATCTAGCCACACATCGTGGTTACGACTCTGATCATGAAAGAGTTGTTGGTGATGTTGGAAAAGCAGGTGTTGCCATAGATTCAGTTGAGGACATGAAAATATTGTTCGACCAAATACCTTTAGATAAAATGTCGGTTTCTATGACTATGAATGGAGCCGTAATACCAATTTTGGCCTTTTATATTGTTGCAGCACAAGAACAAGGTGTTGCTCCAGAACTATTAGCAGGAACTATACAGAACGATATTCTAAAGGAGTTTATGGTACGAAATACCTACATATATCCTCCTCAACCTTCCATGCAAATTATTGCCGATATATTTAAATATACTTCTAAAAACATGCCCAAATACAATTCTATTAGTATTTCTGGCTACCACATACAAGAAGCTGGAGGCACTAACGAAATTGAATTAGCTTACACATTAGCAGATGGATTAGAATACATTAGAACAGGTATAGCATCGGGTATGGATATTGATTCTTTTGCTCCTCGTCTCTCTTTCTTTTGGGGTATTGGCATGAATCACTTTATGGAAATTGCCAAAATGAGGGCTGGAAGAATGTTATGGGCAAAAATTGTAAAGCAATTCAATCCTAAAAACCCTAAATCACTAGCACTTAGAACCCATTCTCAAACTTCAGGATGGAGTTTAACTGAACAAGATCCTTACAACAATATTGCAAGAACTTGTGTAGAAGCTATGGCTGCAACATTAGGAGGAACACAATCTTTACACACCAATGCGCTCGATGAAGCCATTGCTTTGCCTACCGATTTTTCAGCAAAAATAGCTAGAGACACACAAAAATACATTCAAGAAGAAACTCAAATCTGCCGAACTGTTGATCCTTGGGGAGGTTCTTATTACATAGAATCTTTAACCAACGATATTGCCGAAAGAGCTTGGAAACTAATTGAAGAAGTAGAAGAAAATGGAGGAATGGCCAAAGCCATTGAAAAAGGAATTCCAAAGCTAAGAATTGAAGAAGCCGCGGCAAAAAAGCAAGCAAAAATAGATTCTAACAAAGAGATTATTGTAGGCGTTAACGAATACCTTGTTGACAATGAAGAACCTATGGACATTTTAGAAGTAGATAATGACAAGGTTAGAAACAGTCAAATTGAGCGTTTAAAAAATATTAAAGCCAACAGAGATAACACCAAAGTAATTGCCACTTTAAATAATATTACCGAAATTGCTAAAACTAAAAATGGCAACTTACTAGCTGCTGCCGTTGAAGCAGCAAAAGAAAGAGCAACCTTAGGCGAAATATCTGATGCTATGGAAAAAGTTTTCGGAAGATATCAAGCTCAAATACGTTCAGTAAGTGGCGTTTACAGTTCAGAAGCTATGGAAGATAAAGATTTTATAAAAGCAAGTAAATTATCTAATCAGTTTGCTGAATTAGAAGGTAGACGAGCACGAATTATGGTTGCCAAAGTGGGGCAAGATGGACACGATAGAGGTGCAAAAATTATTTCTACTTCTTTTGCTGACTTAGGTTTTGATGTAGACATTGGTCCTTTATTTCAAACTCCAGAAGAAGCTGCCAAGCAGGCTGTAGAAAACGATGTGCACATTTTGGGAGTTAGCTCATTAGCTGCCGGACATAAAACTTTAGTACCACAAGTTGCTGCCGAATTAAAACGATTGGGTAGAGAAGATATAATGATTATTGTTGGTGGTGTTATACCCCAACAAGATTATGATTACTTGTTTAATGCTGGTGCTGTTGGTGTGTTTGGCCCTGGAACTAAAATAAGTAAAGCCGCTCAAAATATTTTAGACATTTTAATTAAAAGCATATCCTAAATGATAAAAACTGCTGCTCTTATTTTTGCTTTACTAATAGTTAGTAACGCCTTATTTTCTCAAAGTATTGTAGGTAAATGGAAGACCATTGACGATGAAACTGGGAAAGCAAAATCGGTTGTAGAAATTTACAAATCTGGCAATAAATATTTTGGCAAGGTTGTTCAAATTTTAAACCCTGCTAAAAAAAACAGCAAGTGTATTGAATGCAAAGATTCTCGTAAAGACCAGCCTGTAATGGGCATGGAAATAATTAAAGATTTGGAGTACGATGCTGATGATAAAGAATACGATGACGGAACTATTTTGGATCCTGCCAACGGAAAAATTTACGATTGCAAAGTATGGTTAGAAAACTCCAAAACACTGAACGTTAGAGGCTATGTAGCTTTCTTTTACCGCACACAAGTTTGGTTAAAAGCCGACTAGGTAAATTCTTTGATGGATTTATTGTTCAATTTATTATTTTTTGAAAAAAAGAATTATATTTGCCCTCCCTTATAACAAGGGAAAATGGTGGTTGTAGCTCAGCTGGTTAGAGCGCTGGTTTGTGGTGCCGGAAGTCGCGGGTTCGAATCCCGTCTTCCACCCAAAAGTAAAAGGTTTCGCGAAAGCGGAACCTTTTTTTGTTTGAGAAAATTCGTTTCAAATTCATTTGAATAAGGAATTTAGAGAAACAAAAAGGTTTATCTTAGATAAACTTTGCTTTTGAGGGTCAAAGAGAAGACACTGGGATTGGGGTAGAAACTCTTAATCCTTTTGTCATTTGTTTTTTACTATTTGTCCGTTCGAGTGATTTGACTTTTTCAGTCAAATCACTCGAACGGACAGCCTCCATAAATATTTGATTTTCTATCAATTTGGTGAAAAATTACAGTAAATATATAGATCGTTTTGCAAATTTTGTAGACGGTCTATTCAATTTACTAAAAGGTAGGTTCTTGAGTATCATCATCCACTTCATTTTCCCACTTGTTTTCTCAATAAAACCGATTCAAAGAGTTTCATTGGAATCTATTTTGGAATTAATAGATTCCTGTTCTCCATTCCTTTTCTACAGGAATGACATACAATGGCTAATGCAATAAAGAATTGGAATGCTTACTTTCTATATTTCATTAAAAGGTTAGGGTAATCAGATATAATACCATCCACCCCTCTTTCTATAAGTTTCTCTATTGTTTCCGGATCATTTACAGTCCAAACATGCAATTGCTTACCAAATTCATGCACACGCTCTATTATATTAGCAGTAGCATAACTGTGCTTTACAATAATGTCCTCCACAAAATGGTAGCGGTGCAATGGCTTCATGTTCATGCCCTTATCCCATGACAATGGTAATTTAGCATGTTTACCAACAAATAACTTTCCCAACTTAATTTCTTTATCCAATTTATGAATTCGAAATAAAGCTCTATCATTAAATGAAATTACCTTACACCACAATTTGGCATCATTATTTTTAATAACATTAATAATATGTCGCTCAATATTTGGGTAGTACATAAAGCTGTACTTGGTCTCAATAAGTAACTCTACCCTTCCATCAATTAGTTTAATTACTTCATCTAAGGTTGGTACCTTCTCTTTAACATAATGTCGGTTAAATTTAAAACCTGCACTATGCTTTAAAATTTCTTCATAGTTTTTTGTTTTTACAAAACCAACACCTGTTGTTGTTCTCCGCAAGGTTCTGTCGTGCAACACAATAACTACATTATCTTTCGTTTGCTGAACATCAATCTCTATTCTGTCCACCCCCAAATCAATTGCTAACTGAATAGATGCCAATGTGTTTTCTGGAGCCAATCCTGCTGCTCCTCTATGTCCTGTAATAATAAGGTTACTCATTTTTAAAGAGTGATTATTTTATTGGGAAATATATAAATGTTCTCATTTTATCTTCAGCAACCACACCTGGATCATCTACAAATTCTTCAAAAGGCATTCCGTTTTCTTCTAAGTTATGTCTTTTCATGTATTGCTCTATAGCATTATATGTAATCATACTATTAGCATGCGGACCAACATGAACTCCTTTCACGACTTTACCTTCATAAGTTTCACCCAACTTTATTCTTCCAAAAAGTTCAATTTCTTCAGATAATTCAACAGGTATTGCAGCATTAAAAGCCCAATACATTTTTTGCAAAGAAAATTCAGTAGTAATAGTCATTGGAACATCTGTAACACTAAGTTTATTAACTCCAATAAATGCCATTATTTCACCATAAGCCTCTCCTAGTTTCAAAGCAATTGAATCTTCAGTTAAAGAAGCTCCCTCTTTAATGTATAGTATTGTTTTACGCTCAACTTGTTCTTCTGTAATTGCTATTGGAGAACCCGTAGTTGAACTTTCACAAATGGTTTTAATTTCAAGTAAGCCCTCCTCAAACATTGGTCCTATTTGACCTTCAATATTAAAAAACAACATCATTGGTCTGCTCATAAAGCCAATATCACCCTCATCATACCATTCCACATTTACAGAATCTGCATTGCTTGTATAAATAAACCCACCATGAGAGTTCATAGCCATATACCATGGTTCAGTAAAAACAAGATTATAAATAAATTTCTGGTTTGTAGCGACCTCAACTGCAGTCATTGATCCAACACCAGATATTGGTCCGTTCCAGCTCATTTTTGATCCTGGTAATTGCTCATCTTTTTCTATTGCATAAGTAGCTGCAGTATCTGCTTTTGCCCATGGAGACCATTGTGCCCAGTTTTTAAATATTGAGGTTTGCTCGTACACTTTTTCTACTGGAGCTTTAATGGTAATGGAACGAGTAATCTTATAATGTGACGGTCCCAATAATGCTAGTATAATAAAAATAGCAACTAATATTGCTACAACTATAATTATCTTTTTTCCTTTCATATCAATTTTTTTTCAATGTTAAATATAACATTTTAAAGCGTTAATTCCTCCTCAGAATAATCCTTCAACTCGTTATACACACTATCTCTCTCTATTGGTTGACGGCTTACATCTTTTATTAAAGCAACCATTTGCTCCGTAGTCATTACCGGCTTTTGCTCTTCTGCACCAGCCATGCTGTAAATTTTAGTAGAATCATCTACTGTACCATCTATGTCATTTACTCCAAATGCCAATAACGATTGAGTAGTCTTTCTTCCTATCATTGGCCAATAAGCTTTAATGTGGTTAAAATTGTCTAAAAATATTCTAGCAATTGCATACACTTTAAAATCATGAATAACACTTTGCTCTTTTACATGAGACATTTGGTTGTTACCATTTCTAAATTTTAATGGAATAAAAGCATTAAAACCATTGGTTTTATCTTGCAATGCTCTAAGCTTACTCATGTGATCAACCAAATGTTCAGGACCTTCTATATGTCCATATAACATAGTAGCATTTGAAGGCATTCCTACATTATGAGCTGCCTCATGCATCGCCAACCATTCTTCACCCGTACATTTGTCTTTAGATATTTGTTCCCGAATTTCTTTGTCAAAAATTTCAGCTCCACCTCCAGGTAAAGATCCTTGTCCTGCGTCTTTTAGTATAGTTAGTCCTTCTTCGTAACTTACTTTAGCCTTTCTACACATGTAATCTAACTCCACGGCAGTAAAAGCCTTTACATGCAAATCTGGGCGAATAACCTTAATGTTTTCAATCAGGTTTTTAAAATATTCTAACCCCATTTTAGGATGAACTCCTCCAACTATATGAACTTCGGTTATATCTTTTCCTTCATATGCTTTTATCGCTTCATAAATGTCTTCTTCACTTAATTCCCAAGCATCATAATCATCTTTTTCTCTTAAGTACTTCGAATAAGCACAGAACTTACAATCGAACACACAAATGTTCGTTGGCTCAATGTGAAAATTTTTATTAAAATAGGTTTTGTTTCCATGACGTCTTTCACGAATAGAATTGGCCAATGCACCCAAATAACTCAGCTCTCCATGCTCAAAAAGGTAAATACCTTCGTCATCAGTTATTCTTTCTTGTCGATAAACCTTTTGGGCAATAGTTTTTAATTGGCTATCTGTTGCGCTGTATTCTAATAATTCCGTCATTAACTCAAATTTTGGTAAATGTACTTATTCCAAAAAAAAAGAGCCCCACTTTTGTAGGACTCTTTAGCTTTGTTTCTTAAAATATTATCGAATTAGCATTATTTTTTTAGATGTCATGCTTTTCCCCACTTTTACTTTTACAAAGTAAACACCTGTTGGTTCATTGCTTAAGTCTACAAACGTACTTTTCTGAGTTAGAGCAGCATTGCTATAAATTAATTTTCCTACAACATTATAAACATGCACTTGCACATCTTCTAAAGTCTGCACATCAATATTTATTTTATTTTTTGCTGGGTTAGGGTAAATTTTAATGTTGTCTTCGTTAGCCAACTCATCTACTGCAACACCAACACAAAGTGTAGCGCTAAAGCTACTTAGAGTAGATCTTCTATTGGCACTCGCCATAGTTGCTTGCATTCTTGCTTTTTGTCCTTCTGTAAATAGATTCATACATGCATCATTGGTATAATCCATGTAGTTTTGATACATATAACCAGGCAAAGAACTTGAACAAGCATCTATCCTGCTTCCTGTTGGGCAACCACTGGTTTCGTCTGCTTGATTAGGCGTGTCACTAACCTGATCAGAACCAGAACAAAAACCGAAATCGTCTCCCCAAATATGGTACAACCCTAACCAGTGTCCTACTTCATGAGTGGTAGTTCGTCCTTTATGAAAAGGATTTGATGAAGAAACTTTCCCAAAGTACTGGTAACCCATAACGGTTCCATCTTCATCAGCAGGACCCGAATTTGGAAATGTAGCATAGCCCAACAAACCTGATTGCAATTGACAAACCCAAATGTTCATTACCTCATTGGGGTTCCATGATGTTACAGGCTTAATGCTATTATCTATGGTGTTTTGACTATACCCGGAACTGGTATTATTTATTCCTGAAAGGCTTGAAGTGCTTACTCGATCTACTCCACGCTCTGGCAATGTTTGACCTGCGTTTGGATGACCCGAAGGGTATTTATTGACTAAACAGAAGTTTATTTCGCAATCGGCAGCTTGACTCCATGTTCCATTAGCATCGCTATTGGTTCTTCTAAAGTCATCATTCAATATTTGCATTTGCTCTTGTATTCTGGCATTAGAAATGTTTCGCCCACTCCCAACTCCTTCATTAGAATTGTGTATTACATGTACAATTGTAGGAATATAATAAACTGTTTTTCTAGCCAAAGGTCCCAACTGAAGGTTCTTATTGTATGTTTCAAGATGGGGTGCTAAAAATTTTTCAAATGCTTCTATGTCTTTAGCAGAATTAACATTCATCGTTCCACATGTTCTTTTAGTAACTGTATTTTGTCCTGAAGCAACAATCCCAAAAGCCATTAGCACTATAATTAATAAAGTATTTTTTTTCATTGTTGTAGTAGTTATTAGAAATGGTAAAAATTATTGAACGTAAACTTAAGCAATTATCGCTGATTTTTTAGCTCTAGAAATATCAAAAAGAACATTTGTTAAATCTTATTGAAATATGTTAAATATTTCTGTTGCAACCTTTTACCCTTTTTTATCGTATTTTAAACGGAGACTAATTTAAAGTTAATTAGATAGGTATAATTAAATCTCAAAATAGGTCTTCGCCCTTTGAATTTGAAATCCCGCAGCAGCGGGATTTCGTTTTTTAACAAAACAATTTTCCTGGATTTAATATTCCCTTAGGATCAAATGTTTGTTTTATACTTTTCTGAAGCTTCAATTCTACATCAGAAAAAGGAATGTTCATATACTCTTTTTGAACATAACCAATGCCATGCTCTCCAGAAATGGTTCCTCCCAACTCAACACATAAATTAAAAATTTCACGAATGCCTTTGCTCAATTCATTGTTCCAAGCATCATCGGTCATGTTTCCTTTCATTATATTAATGTGCAAATTTCCATCACCTGCATGGCCATAACAAACTGAGTTAAACCCGTGTTTTTTTCCAATAGACTTAACTCCCATCAATAATTTTGGCAATTCCGCTCTTGGTACTACTGTATCCTCTTCTTTGTATATTGAGCTACTTTTTACAGCCTCTCCTACAACTCGTCTAATTTTCCACAACTTATCTTTTTGCGAAGCGTCTTCAGCAAATAATATTTCATCGCAACTATAGTGCTCTAATACCTTATAAATAGTTTCGCAATCTTTATACAAAACATCGGCTTCGTTTCCATCCACCTCTATTAACAAATGTGCCTGAATGTCTTTTGGAATAGACAAAGAATCATCACCCAAATATGCAGCGCCCAATAAAAGCGCATCTCGCTCCATAAATTCCAATCCAGATGGAGTAACACCTGCTTTAAATATAGCAGATACTGCTTTACAAGCTTCTTCTGCCGAATAAAATGGCACCAACATTAATAAATCCTTTTTAGGAAATGGCAGTAATCGAAATACTGCTTTAGTAATAATTCCCAACGTACCTTCGCTTCCAACTAATAGTTGTGTTAAGTTATATCCCGTAGAGTTTTTCAACACATTGGCACCTGTCCATATAATTTCTCCAGTAGGTAAAACAACCTCAAGGTTTAGTACGTAATCGCTAGTTACACCATACTTTACTGCTTTTGGTCCGCCAGAATTTTCTGCTAGGTTACCACCAATAAAGCAACTCCCTTTACTTGCTGGATCAGGAGGATAGAACAACCCTTTTTCTTGCACTGCTTCTTGAAAAACCTGAGTTATTACACCAGGTTCAATGGTGGCTTGATAATTTTCTTCATCTATATTTAATATTTTATCAAATCGATGCATAGAAATTAACACTCCCTTATTTACAGGTAAGGCACCTCCACTCAATCCAGTACCAGCTCCTCTAGGAGTTGCCGGAACATTTAACGCGTTACATAATTTTAAAATAGCTGAAATTTCTTGAGGAGTTCTAGGTAAAACAACTACCTCAGGAAAAAAAACAAAATCTTCTGTTTCATCATGACCGTATTTTTTAAAAGCTTCGTCATCACACAATACATTTTGTTCTCCAACAATTTGCATTAGTTCATTTATCATTTTTTGATCGATGGAATTGAAGTTCATAACATTAAAAAGATTAAGAATTTTAAAATTAGTAAAACCTTAGAATTAATCTCAATAAATTTTATATTTGCACAAATTATGGCCTTGTAGCATAACTGGATACTGCACCTCGTTACGGCCGAGGAGATTTGGGGTTCGAATCCCTACAGGGTCACAAACAATTACAGAAATCCCTTTACACATTTGATGTAGAGGGATTTTTATTTAAACACACCCGACTACAAGCGTTTTTAAAATTATAAAGTAACAGATTGCATATGGATGAATACGAGTTATGTTATCACTTTGAAATTAAGAACAAAAGAAGACGGAGATGAACAAATTGAGATAAACGGATTTAGAATTATTGAGAATTTCAAAATAAAATATGAATAATAAACCTAAATTACATTAAAACGTATTTTAGCTTAAACGTTTTAGACAGATTTGTAGACGCTTGGAGTGCTATATATTCATTTCATTATTTAGTTTTTAAAGTTGATTTTCGATTCGTTTGGTCGAAACTATTGTTGCCACGTTTTAATTTTATTCCCTGAAGATGGGTAACAACAAAATGTTGAATAAATGTATGATTGGCAACTCCATTATTTACATCAATTTGCTTATCTCTATGAAGATCACGAACAGTTCCATCATACTCTTGATAGCCCCAACAGTGAAGACAAACCTCACCCAACGAATGCTTTATAGTTTGAATAGGAATTTTTTTAAAAAATTTAATTACTGCTCTTATCATAATATTAATCCTTGTTCTTTAATTCTCTTTTCCAATTCAATTATTCGCTCTTTTAGTGGGGCTGTTATTTTAATTATTTCCTCCTCCGTAAACCTTTTTTGGATGTGTTGCCTGCAATTGACATCCCAAGCTTCAACAGTAAAAATGATGGCTCTCTCTACTCGAGCTTTGTATGATGAATCACTTAGTGAATCCATCAATTCTATATTCTCATCTTCAACTTTTGCAGTGCCCCAAACTTTTATTCGAGTTTGAGAGGCATAATCCATTAAAAAAATGAATGCTTTATTATTATCACTCAAATTTCCTATTGTAATATATTGTCGGTTACCACTAAAATCAGCAAATGCTAATTGGTTATTGTCTAAAACTTTTAAGAAACCTTTTGGACCACCTCGGTGCTGTGTATATGGTTGCCCACTCTCATTGGAAGTACTCAAATAAAATGAATCTATACTGGCTAAAAACTCTTCCAATTGTGGAGTTACTTCATATTGCCAACCACCAGATTCCTCCATTCGCGCATAATTAATGCGCGAATGGAATTTCTCTTGAACTGCTTTTACGCTGGGTGTAAAGGCAATGTCACTGGTATATTTCAATTTTTTCATTTTATTTGATTCGAAGTGACGTTTCAATTTCTTCATTTGTAAGCCCAAAATCAATTTCTAAACTCTCCTTATCAAAAATGGTAATCAGTAATAAGTCTTCCTTTAATCGTTTTGCTATTTTTTCTACTACTTTCATTTATTAATTTAGATTTATTGGAGCAAACGGATAATCGGTATACCCTTTTTCTCCAGGCGTATAAAAAGTATCAAAATCAGCCTCTTGTAATGGCAGGTCATTTTCCATTCGATAAACCAAATCTGGATTCGCAATCAAAGCCCTTCCAAAAGCCACTAATTCCGCTTCATCATTGTTGAGTGCAGCTTCTGCTATTTCCTTATCAAGTCCTCCACTCCGAATAATTGGTCCTCCAAATACATCACGGATTTTTAACTTTAACGAAAGAGGCACTTCAGGGCCTCCCATAGCAGCCATCTCAACAATGTGGACATAAGCTAGGTTGAGTTGATTAAATTCATGTGCCAAATATTCATAGGTTTCTTCTAAACCTTGATATGCTTCCATATCATTGAATGCCCCGTATGGAGAAATTCTGATTCCAGTTTTGCCCACTCCAATTGCATCAATCACTTTTTGGATAACCTCCAACGCAAATCGAGAGCGATTTTCAATAGACCCACCATAATCATCCTCCCTTTTATTGGAGGCGGTATTGATAAATTGATTAATCAAATATCCATTGGCAGCATGTATTTCTACTCCATCAAAACCAGCTTCTATCGCATTTTTTGCCGCTTGAACAATTTCATTTTGAGCTGTAACTATATCTTCATACGTCATTTCTCTTGGCACTGGAAAAGCTTGCAAACCATTTTCATCTGTATACATTTCACCACTTAAACCAATGGCTGATGGTGCCAAAACTTCTGCTCCTTCTTCCATGTTATCTGGATGAGAAACCCTACCAGTATGCATTAATTGAACGAAAATCTTACCCCCTTTTTCATGTACCTTATTGGTCACATTTTTCCACCCTTCGATTTGTTCATCATTATAAATTCCTGGTATACGAGGATAACCTAATCCATTCGCTGATGGGGCTGTTCCTTCGGTAATGATTAATCCTGCCGAAGCACGCTGCCCATAATATTCCACCATAAGCTGATTCGGAATATTATTTTCTGCTCTTGATCTTGTTAATGGAGCCATAACTACTCTATTTTGGAGCTCAATATTACCCAGTTTGTATTTACTAAATATTTTCATTTTTTTTATCTTTTAGGTTAATTATTTAATATTATTCTTTTCTAAAAAATTCAACATGTAAGCTGCTATCTCATCTCCTTTTTCTTCCAGTGCAAAATGCCCCGTTTCAAGTAAATGAAATTCTAAGTTTTTTAAATCCTTTTTATATGGATGTGCTCCATCTGCAGGAAAGATATAGTCATTTTTTCCCCAAACAATTAGAGTTGGTGGTTGATGATCTCTCAAGTATTTTTGCCATTTTGGGTACAAGGGCACATTGGTTCTATAATCATAAAACATCGCCAACTGAATCGCATTATTCTCCTTACGGGTCAAGTGCTGTAAATCTAAATTCCAGTTATCTGGGCTAATTTTTAAAGTGTCTTGCACTCCATGAGTATACTGCCATTTTAGTCCACCAGGAGAATGAAAACCTTCTAAAGCTTTTCCATTTTCAACAGTATAATTGTTCCAATACTTTTTTATAGGAATCCAGAAATCTTTTAATCCTTCTTCATATGCATTCCCGTTTTGTATAATCAGTGACTCCACTTTTTCAGGATGTTTTGCTGCTATTCTAAACCCAATTGGTGCTCCATAATCCATCAAATATAAACTATACTTATCTACCTCTAATTTATCCAAAAGACCTTCTACTATTAAAGACATATTTTCAAAGGTATAATCAAATTTGGCCATTGAGGGTTGTTCACTTTTACCATATCCTGGATAATCAGGAGCCAATACATGATATTTATGAGATAAATCTTCCATTAAATTTCTAAACATATGTGATGATGTAGGGTATCCATGTAAGAGTAGAATTGTTGGTTTATCCTTTAAACCCGCTTCCCTATAAAATATATCAAGTCCATTTACCTTTGTGTTATGATAACTCGTTTGTATTAAAGTTTTAGTTGCATCGCCTTTTCTTTCGCCAAAAGGTTGGTCTGCTAATAGCGTTCCATGTGATGCTATTATTAAAATTAATGCTCCTACTACAATGATGATTTGTTTTTTCATGATTTCTTGTTTTTTAATGTTTATTAATATTTTTTATGTGTTATTATTTTAGCAAAATGCCTGTTTTATATCGTTTTTTGAGTAAATATATACATCCAAACCATTCGTGAAATTTTGTAATTAATCGGTGCAAATACGACAAATGAAAGTGCTATTACTCCAACAATTTCAGCAATGGAAAGGCTTTCAAATAGCAAATGACTTATTACATATATAGCAACTGCAATTGCAATAGTAAGTGCATAACTCACATACATGGCCCCGAAAAAGAACCCTGGTTCCTGTTCAAACTTATGCTGACATTTGCTACAATTGGCATTCATTTTTCCCAAACTCAAATATTTTCGTTCGCTAAAAACTTCTCCGGATTCACATTTTGGACATTTGTATTGAAATAATGATTTTATTCTTGACATATCTTATCGTTTAAATGGTTTTAGGCCCAAAATTCTTGTTGATCATATTCAGTAGAAAATCCAAATCCTAAATCTTCATTGCTAAATAAAAAATTGGACTCATTAAATTCTGATGCTTCTACATCGAAATTATTATTCGCCTTTTGTGAGCATCTTTTTGACTTAAAGTTTTTATTAAAGGCTAAAAAGCCATCCAATAAATCATCTGAATTTTCATTTCCTGATTTTAATGTTGTCAATTTTTCTACTTTTGATTTGATGCTTGAATAAACTGCTTTACTGTTTTTAATCGCTTGATCTGCGCATGGACTATTGTGTGTTTTCATAATTATATATTTTTTAATTAGTAGTTGTTATTAATATGAGGCAAATGTATACTGGATCTGGGGTATTTCTCTTGAACGATAATCGTGAATGATTGGATAAAAAGGACATTTTATATTTTTATATTGGAGATTTAATCCCTAATATTGGACAAAAAAGACATTTAACATTTTAACGGCATGAATCAATTACCTATTTTAAATATTAAGGAGTTTCATAATCATAATGATGATGCAACATTTTATGCCAATCATTTTATACCACATTTAGAACAGCATCATCATTCGATTACTGTTCCGCATAAACATGATTTTTATTTAACTGTTCTTTTTACTGAAGGGTCGGGCACACACGAAGTAGATTTTAGTTCATATCCAATTAAACCTGGCAGTGTGTTTTTATTGAACCCAGGACAAACACATCATTGGGAACTTTCTGAAGACATTGATGGGTATGTATTTTTTCATTCCAAATCGTTTTACGACATGTCTTTTAATGGCAGAACGGTAAATAGTTTTCCGTTCTTCTTTTCTACTCAAAATTCTCCCGTAGTGTATTTAGGAGGTGAGAATAAGGATAGGATTCAAAACCTATGTAAAAGCGTTGTAGAAGAATATCAAGTCTTTTCTCTGTTAAAGCGTCAAAAAATAACAAGTTTAATCGACATTATTTACATAGAACTCTCTCGTCTTTCTATTGATGAAGATGTATCAAACAATAAAAAAACAAATAGCTATTCTTTAAAATTTAGAGCATTAGAGGAAATTATTGAAGCTAACTTTCAGGAAGAAAAATCTCCTCAATATTATGCTTCTGAACTAAATGTTAGTCCTAAGCATTTAAATAGAATTACAAAGGAAATGGTGGGTAAAACGACTACTGATTTAATTACGGAACGTGTAATTCTTGAAGCCAAGAGAATGTTAATTCATGCAAAACAAAGCTTCACCGAAATTGCCGATGAATTAGGTTATGAGGATTACGCTTATTTTTCAAGAGTATTTAAAAATAAAACAGGAGAAAACCCTTCTGACTTTCAATCAAGGTATGTTAACTAAAAAATGCCGCCCATTTGGGCGGCATTTTTTAACTAAACCTAACATGTTATCTTACTCTACTAATCTATCTAACTTTTCTCTTAACTCACTTTCAGAAGCTAAACCTATTATTTTATCTACCATTACTGCATCTTTTAAAAAATAGAGTGCCGGTATGTTTCTCACTCTATACTTATTTGCCAATTCCGGATTTTGATCAACATTTACTTTTTGTATTTCAATTTTTCCTTCGTATTCCTTCGACAATTTTTCTACTGTTGGAAGTAGTGATTGACATGGTCCACACCAATCGGCATAAAAGTCTAATAGAATTGGCTTTTTTTGGCTGATCACATCGTTGTAATCCGCCTCATTTTTAATTGTTTTCATAACTGTTTATTTTAAATTATTTACTTAAATCACTTTTCAATTCTGCTGTGGTATACACATGACTAGATATCATTCTGAAGTTGGTTTGTGCTGCTTCATTTCCATCCAATACTCCCGGTATAATTGCTGATGCTGTTGCATCACCCACTACAGCTACTTCAAATCCATCTTCTATCAATTCTCTCATGTGCGCTTCCACACAAAGGTTTCCTGACATACCTGCTAAAACAACTTTATCAATTTTTTGTTTTCTCAATTGTAAACTCAAGTCATTTTGCTCTGGCCCAAACAATTTGTGTGGCCCAACAACTGTTACAAAATCCTTTTCAATGTATTTTTTATAAGGCTCCAACCAATCTGCACCTGACCCTTCAAAACCATCAGTATTCAGCTGATCACCTCTATCAAACATCTTAATGTTGTGCATTAATTTTTCTAAAGCACCTTCAAACTGCCAGTGGTGATCGTGCTCATAATAATAGTGAGGAGAAATAAATACTTTAATGCCATTGGCTTCGGCCAATTTAAAAATGGTTTCAAGATTCTCAACAGTATTATTTTTCTTTACACTTTCCCCTACCACTCCCCAAGTCACTCCATCAGGACTTAAAAAATCATTTTGAGGATCTGTAATTACAATTGCTGTTGTTTTATCAATATCAAATTTTTGATCTGGTAATTGTCCATACACACTAGTAATCGCTAATAGAACCAATGTTATTGCTAATATTAAATTTTTCATCTTTTTTTATTTTTAATTGTTATAGATTTAATTTATTATGCTACTTCTAATTCTTCCAATGCTACCGCTTTTGGGAAGTCAATTTCAAAATCGCCATTGCTGAACATGTAATTGGTAAAGCTTCTAAGTACTACCATTCCTATCAATTCAGTGTAAGCCTTGTGCGAATAGCCTTGTGCTAAAAAGTTGTTAATGGCTTGGTCACTTGCTTTTCCTCTATTTACAGTTAATTGTGCAGCTAAAGTGATTAAGGCATTCATTTTCGGATCTGAAATTTCACCTGTTCTGATGTCCATCATCTCTTCAGAAGAAAGCCCCGCCATCTTACCCATAAGGCTATGCGCTGAAAGGCAATAGTTACATCCGTTTTCCTGAGAAACCGCTAAAGCAATCGCCTCATTTTCCTTAGCTGAAAAAACGCCTCCTTCCAAGGTGGCAGAAAAGTCTAAAAAACCCTTTAGTAATTCAGGCGAATTTCCTATCGCTGCATATAGGTTAGGAACCATTCCTACTTTTTGTTTAATTGCTGCGAACACTTCTTTAGTTGGTCCGTCTACTTGTTCTGGTGTTAATGCTTTTAATGTTTTCATAATTATTTGTATTTATTTATTGATTTATAATTTTCTTTCTGACTCTTTAATTTTAATATCATTTGCACTCATATCGCGTATTTCCATTAAACCTTCATTGTCGAATTGCCAATGTTCATTTCCATGAGTTCTGTACCATTCTTTTGTTTCTGAATGTTGCCACTCATATTCAAATCGAACAGAAATTCTATCGTCTGTAAATGACCATAATTCCTTTTCCAATTTGTAGTGTAACTCTTTCTTCCATTTATTGGATAAAAAAGTCACGATTGCAGATCTACCAATAAAAAACTGATCTCTATTCCTCCAATGAGAATTAATAGTATACGCCAACGACACATTTTCTGGGTTTTTACTATTCCATGCATCTTCTGCTTTTTTAACTTTAGCTATTGCTGATTCCAGATTAAATGGTGGTTTCAAATTTTTCATTCTTTCTAATTTTATTATAGAACAAAAGTACATTCACTTCAAATGGAATCAATTGAATCATTTTCGTTAATACTTGGATGAAAAGGACAATTAATGAAATTGTGTTGGACAATATTCTCCTGCATTTGGACAGAAAGGACAACGAAAATTAAAGGATTAAAAAACTTCAAATAATATTGAGAGTTTTCATATTATTTAGGTTAGGGTTTAGATAGTTCTTCTAAATCCTCAAAAAAGTTCGATAATTCGAACCTTGGGCCCACAGACTTAAAACCCTTACTCTCATGTGAGGTTTTTTTTATTTCAGTACTTTTATCCATTAAATGAAGCAGCTCAGTTTTATCTTACTATTTCTAATTTTGTCTGTTGGCACTAATGCGCAGGTAGCTGACACTACTTTAGAAAAGGTTAAAAGCGCTTCAAGCATTCACTCCAAAACAAGAATCCTAATCAATGACGGATGGAAGGTTCAAGCTACCGACCCTAAAAGCGCCCTTGAATATGTATTTCTTGCTCAAAAAGATTCCCAAGAGATTAAGTCACCTTTGTTATTAGATAGCCTATATCGCTTAAGAGCCTTTTGCTACGGTGATTTAAATAACCGATCCGCTACACTTAAAAGTCATTTGGCAAGATTAAGAGTTTTAAACAAAATGAATAAACCTACCAAAGCCCTATCCTCAGCCTACTACGAATCAGCAGCGTTAATTAAAAATCAAGGAAATGATGAAATGGCACTAGCTTATTACCTAAAATGTTATGATGTTGCCAAACTAGTTGGATATGACACTCAATTGGGTCAAGTAATGATGACCCTATCAGATTATTATAAGGAAAAAAATCAACTGGATTCCGCCTTGTTAATGTTGAATGACTCTAGAAAAATATTTGAACCAATAGAAAGGTTACAATTTATATTAGGGTCCATTGATATACAAATTGCTACCCTAAATGATATTATGGGAAACCAAGAAGCAGTTATTGGATTGATAGAAAGAGGCCTAAAATATGCCGATACGCTTAATTATCCTGATTATAACGCCATTACTTATTCAAATGCCGGAGGTTTATTATTAAAATATGGCAAAGTAAAGATGTCCATTAAAAATTTGCATATTGCGGAAAGTATTTGCCTTAAACACAATAAATATTTTTACCTACCCAAGGTCTACCGTTCGTTATCTTCAGCCTATACGAATACTAATAAAACACTTGCACTTGAATACCTGAACAAATATGTTGAAATAAATGATTCTGTACTCAACGTTAAAAATAATGAAGCGATTGCAGAGCTTCAATTTATTTATGAAGATGAAAAAAAGGGGTTAGAAATAGCAAACCTTCAAAAAGACAATTTACTTGTAGAGGCAGAAAGCTCAAGAAAAAGTGAGCAACTAAGATTAATTGTTGTTGCGTTTATAGTGGTGGTGGTGCTAATGGTCTTTTTAGGTTTTCTGGTCAAAAAAGTACGGAACCAAAACCAGTTAGTTAGAGAGCAAAAGAAGGTTGTGGAAGTTCGCAATCAAGAAGTTGAAGATAGTATCAATTATGCCCAACGGATTCAAGAGGCAATGATACCTCAACAAAAGAGAATGGAAGAACTTTTCCCAATGTCCTTTGTTTATTATAGCCCAAAAGAGAATTTAAGTGGCGATTTTTATTGGTGCTACAAGGTTAACACAAGTGAAAACGAAAACCTAAACTTATTTGCTGTAGGTGACTGCACTGGCCATGGAATCCCTGGAGCATTATTAAGTATATTAGGAATAAATTATTTGAACTTAGGCGCAGTTAGTAGTTCTGTCAATAGCACAGGTGAAGCCTTGGATTATTTAGATTTTGGGTTTCAACACACTTTTGGACACAGTAGAGAATTAATCCGAGATGGTATGGATATTGTATTAGGGGCAATTGATTTGACAAAAAATATTTTGCACTATAGTTGTGCAAAAAACCCAATTTATATTGTAAGAAAAAAGGAGTTAATTATCCTTAAAGGAGATAAAAAAGCGGTTGGCAATGACGACAAAGATCATAATTTTAGGTTCTCTGTCAATTCCTTTGATCTTCTAGAAGGAGATAAAATCTATGCAGTGTCTGATGGTTTTCAAGATCAATTTGGGGGGCCTTCTGGAAAAAAATACAAACTTGGCAATTTTAAAAAATTCCTGATTGATCTTTCCTCTCATAATATGGATAAGCAAAGAGTAAGGGTCGAAAATGAATTGAATAATTGGAAAGGGAACCTCGAGCAAATTGATGATGTCACTATTATGGGGATAGGAATATAGAAACATCCTTCTCCCAAAAAGTTCGATAATTCGAACATTGGGGGTACATAAATTAACCGCAGTACACGCGTAATCAATGCATTACAAATGGCTGCGGTTTTTTTGTAGACAGATTGGTAGACATTTTCAAGTTATTAAGTCTTTCTTTTATTAAAAATTGATTTAAGAAATTAAGAACTTTATAAGTTAACATATCAACTGCATATCTGGAAGGCAAATAAAAGTGGAGGCTATCAAATCCTTCATAAAATCGTCATCTTCTTTACAGACATAATCATTTGCCCCCAAAGCCGTAATCTTGAAAATAATTTCTGAATTAGATTCTCCTGAAAAAATAATCACAGGTATAGAACTCTCTTTTCTAAATTCTACTAAAAATTCTATACCATTTTGATACTTAAGATTCCTTTCATTAAAACGGTAATCTAATACTATCAAATCAGGTTTTTTATTTTTAATGTATTCTATAGTAGGGTCAGCGTTGGGCAATACATCTACTTTGCAATTAAAATGATTGGTTAACTGAATGGAAATTATTTCCGAAAGGATTTTACTATCCTCTATTACTAAAATTCTTTTCATAATATTTTTTATAAGCCATAATCCAACAACCTAGCCGAAACCATAATTCCCAATCATTCTTTGGTTTTGCAATTAAAAAAGACATAATACAGCGTTTCGTTTTGGGAATTTAGTCCCAAAAAGAGAAGTTTTGTACCCTAAAAAGATGGCGATTCAACAAGGGACTATCTTTGTTTATAAAGGTTTATTGGTCTTGGCACAATAATTACAACACGTATTGAAAATCAAATCTTATGACTAAACAAACTATCTTAATCATCGAAGACAACCCCTACATTAGCATGTTGTTAAAACAGCTTTTTTCAAACGACTACCATATACAATTGGAAGAAAATGGATATGATGCACTCGAATTTCTAGAGGAAGGAAATATCCCAGACCTAATCATTTCAGATTTAACTATGCCTAAAATGGATGGGCATGATTTCTTAAAAATTATTAAAACTAGTAGCTTTTTCAATGAAATTCCTCTTTTAGTTTTATCTGGAGAAAATAAAAGCCAGAATAGGATTGATTGTTTAAAAAATGGTGCAGATGACTATATGATTAAGCCATTTAACCCAGAAGAATTAGAGTTGAGAGTAGCCAAATTATTTAACAACAACAAAACTTATAACTAACATGAAGTCTATATTATACATTGGTGAAAATAAAAATAATTTAATTCTTAGCGGTTTCAATAGTTCAATGCTAAATAGTATTTCTTATAAACGCACCCTAAACAATGCTTATTCTTTTTTATTAAATAGTGACCGACTTCCTAAGATTATTTTTTGCGAAAAAAACAAAAAAACAAACCCTTTTAAACTAATCAAGTTGTTCAAAGCTAACCCAAGATTTTATAAGATAGTGTTTGTTTTAATAGGCAACGGAATGTCTAAAAAAGAAATTCAATACGCACGAGATTGTGGGGTAGATGAAGTGATTCAGTCACCGAATAAGATTCATTTTTATTTAGATAGATTAAAATTTCTGATGCAATATAAAACTGAAAAAAAATCTATCAAAAAACAAAAAATGAAAGGTTCCCCCAAAACACCCTTTACTAAAAGACTATTTGATATTGTTTTCGCAAGCTTAATTCTTGTAGTTATATCCCCTTTAATAATACTTACAATTATTGCTATAAAAATTGAATCTAAAGGGCCTTTGTTTTATTCTGCTAAGCGTGTTGGGAGAGAATATCAAATTTTCAATTTTTATAAATTTAGATCTATGCAGATAAATGCAGATGAAAAACTAAAAGATATAGAAGGCCTAAATCAATACCGAAAAGGTCATTTGAATGATAAGCTGTCTTTTTGCCCTAATTGTAATCCAGCTATGGCTTGCTCACCAATCTTATTTATTGATGGTAAAGAGATTTGCGAACAACACCACCATCGAATTTCAAAATTAAAGGGAGCTAGCACATTTATTAAAATAAAAGATGACCCCAGAGTTACTAGGGTAGGAAGATTTATTCGAAACACTAGCATTGATGAACTTCCTCAGCTCATTAATGTAATCAAAGGGGACATGTCTATTGTTGGAAATAGACCTTTACCCTTATATGAAGCTGAATTATTGACTTCTGATAATTGGGCAGAAAGATTTGCAGCTCCAGCAGGAATAACTGGCTTATGGCAAGTTGAAAAAAGAGGTGGTGGAGAAATGAGTGAGGAAGAAAGAAAAAATCTGGATAACAAATATGCGAAGAATAGTTCTTTTTTGTATGACCTTAAATTGATTATAAGAACCATCCCAGCATTAATGCAAAGTGAAAATGTATAAAAATGAACCCCTTGATTAACCCTACAACACATACAACCTCAATATTCCTCTTAAGTATATTAATTATGGCATATTCTCCTAGTTTTTCACAAACAGACACTGAAATTGATGCTATAAATCTTCCAGCTCTTGAAAATTTGTTGGATTCAGCTTATCAGAATTCTCCTTTGTTAAAATCTCAAGAACTACTGGTTCAACAAAAAAAGATTATGACCAGTATTGAAAAAAAGTCGTGGATGAATGCACTATCTTTTAATAGTAATTATTCTCAAGGCACAAACAATGCCCAAACAGAAGGTGTTGTAATCCCTTCATACACCAAAACAAGTTCAGCTTGGTACAATGCTGGCCTATCTTTTAACATTTCGTTATCGACACTTTTAAACAGAAAAAACAGCATATCTATTAGCAAAATAAATCAAGAAATTGAGCAGAATAACCTGGAAGAAGGTAAATCTATTTTAAAAAAACTATTGTTTGATTTATATACTAAAGTAATACTTGACGAAAAGAAATTAAAAATTAGAAATCAAGCAGCAGTTTTTAGCAATTTAAACTTTAGCTACGCTGAAATTGAATATAAAAATAATACAATCACCTTGGCTGAATTCACCAAAATTCACGAATCAAAAATTAAATCAAATATAAATTATGAGGAAGCTAAACGCAATTTCAAACTATCTATTGTTGCATTAGAAGAATTAGTAGGCATAAAACTAAACTAAAAAGATGAACTTATTATCATTTATAAGATTACTTATTAATCATTACAAGCTGATGTTAACAATGGCAATAATCGTTGCATCAATGGTTTTGTTTCTAATGAAAGATGAACCCAGAAATTATTTAACCACCACAACCATTTATACTGGGTTTGCTTCAGGATACTCTCTAAAAAACAGTGAAAGAAGAGATTTTTATGCCATCAAAACTAAATTCGACAACTTGTTTGAAAGTATTAAATCCAGAACAACAAGAGAAGAAATCATACTTAAAACATGGGCTTTTTATTTAGTTCAAGATTCCATTAGTAAAAAAGACATGTCGTTTGAAAATCAATTAATATTTAGAGAATTATTATCTAATAAATTGCGAAACAAACTAGTTGTCTCTAGCAACGAAGAAGAAGTCTATAACCGTTTATACAATTATTATAGTAAAAACTTTAACAATGAAATCTATCATATTCTCAATTCATCAGAATCACCTTTTCATGATTATTTTGGATTAGAACAATTATCATCAATAGATGCGACACAGGAAGGGAGTAGTGATCGTGTACTAATAAGCTACGAGACCAACGACCCCGGAGTTTGTTTTCATACCACTCGAATTGCATTGGCAGTGATTATGGATAATGTAAAAACCATCAAATCTGCAGAATCTGATGATGTTGTCAATTATTTTATTCAAGAATCCAAAATAGCGCATTCAAAACTTGATGCAGCAGAGCTGGAATTAAGTGAATTAATGACCAAAAACAACGTCATTAACTATTATGAACAAACCAAATGGTTAGCTTCTCGAAAAGAAGACTTTCAAGTTGCCTACCAAAGTGAAAAACTCAAACTTGCTGCAGCAAAAGCTGCTGAAAAAGAGGCCGAGCACAAAATGAATATGGGTAAAGGACTCTTGCAAAAGAAGGAGGAAATTTTCGATTTGAGACAACAAATTGCCTCACTCTCTTCAAAAATTGCCTTTATTGAAATTGATAAATCTATTACCCCAAAATCCAGTCAACCAATAAAATCTCTTCCCAACAATATTAATTTAAACAAGCATCGATCAGATCTACTTGGCTTAAAAGATAAACTTCAATCTCAAATTGAGCAATTGTATCTTTTAGGGCATACTTCGAATGGAATAAAGATTGAAAAAATTGCTACTACATGGTTAGATGCAGTAATCGCAGTGGAAGAGTATACTGCTCGAATTTATCAATACATCCAGTTCAGTAAAGAATTTGAAATTACCTATACACAATTTGCAAGTTTAGGATCTAAAATAAAACAAATGGAACGAAAAATATCTGTTTTAGAAAAGGATTATTTAGACTTATTAGCTAGTGTGAACGATTCAAAACTAATGAAACAAAATATTGCATTATCAAGTAATTTAAAGATTATTGACCCCCCATTTTACCCTGTGAATGCAGAAAAATCAAAAAAAACAATGCTAGTGATCTTGGGAGGAATAGCTGGCTTTATATTAACACTAAGCTTACTCATTCTCTTAGAGTTTTTAGACACCACCATTAAAACCCCCGATAGAGCTAATTTACTAACTGGCTGCTACGTAGCTGGAGGTTTCCCTCTATTAAACAAGAAAATAGTTCCGCTCTATCGAGAGCTATTTAGCCTTTTAACTAATCAAATCGCTACTTATATCAATTATAATTATTATCAAACCAAAGGAAAAGATGATCCTTTTGTAGTGATATTCATGAGTACGAGAAGTGGTGAAGGGAAAACACAATTAAGTCAATTAATTGCTAGAGACTTAAGAATTGCAGGAGAGCCAACCCTAGTTCTTTCTCCGGGCTCTATTGAACGGTCATACTTCCTCTCACATCAGGATAAAGACAACATCGAATATAATATTCCCAAAAACATCTGTGATATACCAATTAATTCAAAGGAAATAATTGGCAATTATCAACTGGAAAATTATCGGTATGTCTTTTTTGAAATTCCAGCTATTATTGGGAGTGATCTGCCCATTCAAATTATTAAAGAAGCTGATTTGTCGCTTTTAATATTAAAAGCAAACAGAAACTGGAACAAAGCAGATAGTATGGCTTTAGAAAGTTATACTAAAATTACTGCACATCAAATCAGCGGTGTATTAAATGGTGCAAATGTAGATTCACTAGAATCAATCATTGGAGAAATCCCAAAAAAAAGAAGTTCATTTAGAAAAAAGATGAAAAAATGGGCTAAACTTCAATTTAAGCAGAATCAATTTTAAACAATAAGAATGACTAAATTTAATCAAACAGGTGCATCCGGCATATACTCTAAAACTAGGTTATTTGGGTTAGCTTTATCTATGATTATTTTTGGTTATTTAATGTCTAAAGACTTAATAATCTCTGCATCTTTATTAGGATTAATACCAATTGGCTATATAATCTACCATGTATACAAAAAACCAAGTATTGGACTAAATGCTTTGTTATTAATTTCTTTTTTTGCTGTTGGATTAACACGATTAATCCCTTTACCTCTTGGCTTATCCATTGATTTCATTCTTCTACTCATTTGGGTTATACTCTTCTTTAAAGGTTTTAATGGTGCAAACTGGTCTCTCAAGAACAACTCTCTAACTTATTGTTTAGCCATTTGGGTATTGTATTGTTTTTTAGAAGTCCTTAATCCTGAAGCGCAAAGCATACTGGCTTGGGTTTATGCTGTTCGTGGTTTAGCACTATATGGTATTTTCTTAGTCCCTTTAATTTTTTTAGTGTACAATAAACAACAAAATTGCAAAACATTTATTTCGATCTGGTTTTCTGTTTCAATAATACTCGGATTATATGGAGCAAAACAATATTGGTTTGGACTCTTCTCATTTGAACAAGATTGGTTGGATAATGGCGGTGCCGTGACCCATGTACTTTGGGGTGAATTCACAAGAATGTTTTCTTTTTCTTCTGATGCCAATCAATTTGGATCATCTCAAGCTCATGCAGCAATGGTTGCTATCATATTTTCTATAGGGGAAAAAGGAGTTAAACGAAAATTATTTTACTATCTAACTGCTTTGGTATGCTCCTATGGTATGGTCATTTCTGGAACTAGAGGTGCTATCATAATTCCAGTTGTTGGATTATCAATCTATCTTATCCTCTCTAAAAATTATCAAATCTTCACCCTTGGATCCATTCTAGGCGGAGGGCTATTATATCTTATAGCTTTCACTTTCGTTTTTAACGATGTAGCTCCTATCCGCAGGATGCGTTCTGCATTTAGTGCCACAAAAGATGCTTCATTCCAAGTTAGAATTGATAACAGAATAAAACTGGAAAACTATATGACTGACAAACCATTTGGTGGTGGAATTGGGTCTGCAGGAGTTTGGGGGAAGAGGTTCTCTCCTGGGAATTTTCTTGCTGATTTTGAAACAGACGGACAATACGTTCGGATTTATGCAGAAACGGGTTGGGTCGGGCTATACTTATACTATCTTCTCCATGCTATTATTATTGGAAGAATGGTATTAATTTGCTGGAGATTAAAGCAAGTTAAATTGAGGACAATAATGATTGGTTTCACTTGCGGAACAATTGCATTAATGGTGGTAAACTATGGAGCAGCCGTAACAATAGCCTTGCCCTCTAGTGTTCTTGTATTGTGGTCTATGGCCTTTGTATACCTTTCTCCTAAGTGGGATAAAAACGAAGAGTACCCCGTTTTTGAATTATCCCAAAACACTAATTCAGATTGATTAATAGTTCCCAAGATGGGAAAGAAAACAATTTAAACCAAAGCAGCAAGTCTCTGTTTAACAATCGGTTATGTCGACTTGTCTTAAGTTGGCACAGTTTTACTAATAATATTAAACAACCCAAAGTCAAATTATGTGGAACAGAATCATATCAAATAAACATGCCCAATCCCTCTTTGAAAAAGTAGGAACATCAGGATTAGCCATTATTTCATTTATTATTCTAGCCAGAGTATTCTCTCAAAATGATTTTGGACAATGGATATTATATCTTACTCTACTCACATTTGTTGATATGATCAAATGTGGAGTTGTTAAAACAGCCTTAATCAAATATGCTAGTGGATCAAAACAAGATTATCAACATGAACTAATAGGGAGCAGTTGGATTCTCAATCTTATTTTAGTGAGTATTATTACAATAGGCTGTTATTCCATCTATTATCTAGATATTTTCCAATTGGAAGGAATCATTTTTTTCTTATTGTTCTATCCAATTTATGCAATTGTCTCAATGCCTTTTTTCTATTTTTTATGGAATAATCAGGCATTCCTCGAATTCAAAAAAATAACGCTGCTCCGTATTTTCAATGCATTGGTTTTTTTGATGGTTTGTTTGTTATCCCTCTTTATTTCCATAAATCTTCAACAGCTCATCATTATGCATTTGCTTATTTTCTCTATCTCGAGCATATTAGCGCTGTATTTAGGAAATACTGGATGTCTTTACCTCATAAAAGCCACCAAATCGACTTGTTATAAAATAATCCGTTTTGCCCAATTTCATATGCTTGCATTTTTAGGTTCAAACCTGCTAAAAAGTGCAGATGTATTTCTAATAGGAGCATTTTTAGGGCCTGTAGCTATTGCAATATATAGTATTCCTTTAAGATTAATAGAAGTTATAGAGGCGCCATTAAAAAGTGCCGTTGCAGTTGCTTTCCCTGTAATATCATCACACGACAATAACAATAACAAAAGTGCTCTCAAAGATTCTATAGAAAAATACATAGGCATACTAACATTACTTTACATCCCCTTTATGACAATTCTCTACTTATTATCTGAGCCACTTGTTTTATTAATTGGAGGTGATAAATATTTGGATGCCGTTTATATTTTTCAGCTGTTTTTAATCTATGGATTATTCTTACCCTTTGATCGGTTAACTGGAATTACACTTGATGCTATTGGACTACCTAAACTTAACTTTTATAAGGTGGTTATAATGGCATCAATAAATATCATTGGGGACATACTGGTCATTTATTTTTTCAAAAGCCTCGAATTAGTAGCACTGGTAACCGTAATGAATGTAATATCTGGAATGATTATAGGCTATCTGTTCGTAAAAAGGGAAATTAATCTAAGCATCAAATCTATCATTAAAAGTGGCTTTTCAACCATCCTAAATTATTATAAAAAATACACATTCAATAATGAATTAACTTAATACTAAAACAATGAAACTAAGAAACCCAAAATCCAGAAATCACATTAAAGTACATAATCAAGCAAATGTTTTGGAGGTCGGTGGAGGACACAATCCTCACCCCAGATCAAATACTATTGTAGACAAGTATATCGAATCGAATTACCATCGATCAGGAGATGTAAAGGTATTGCAAAATCAGAAATTTGTTGAGGCAGATGGTGAGAATTTGCCATTTCAAAACAATGAATTCGACTATGTAATTTGCAATCAAGTACTAGAACATGTTGAAAATCCTACTGCTTTTTTAAACGAGCAAATGCGAGTTGCTAAAAGGGGCTACATAGAAATTCCAAGTCTTATAGGGGAATACCTGCATCCAAAGGAATCACACAAATGGTTAATCTTAGAAATCGATGCTAAACTTGTTTTAGTGGATAAGACTAAGGTTCTATTTAAACCTAGCCATGATTTAGGAGAAGTATTCTTACACTATATGCCAAAGCACTCAATCGGATATAAAATAATGCAATATACACATGGAAGTATTCAATCGATTAGATATGAGTGGGAAGACTCAATCGACTTCATAGTAAATCCAACAGAAGAAAAATATCTTAAATATTTTCGAGGAAACTGGACTCTTGATGAAATGGAAAAGTTTTTACCTAAAAGAAGCTTAAGCAAAGAATTGTGGTGTACCATTTGCGCTTTCACATATATCATAAAAAATGTAATCAAATCAAGGTTATTTACTGAACTAAAATTTTAAAAATATGTTGGTAACTTATAAAATATGGGATAATGAAGTACATTACCTGAAATATTGCGTAGTCAAAAAAGATAGTGTTGTATGGACCACTAACCCAAAAGAAGCGAAGGAGTTTAGTTCTCCCTTTGTCGCTTATTTATTTTTAATTAAAACGTTAAAATTTAAAGTTGGAAAAATTAATTTAAAAGTGCGTTAAAATTCCCATATCGGGAATCGCCTCCCAAAGAAAGATTTTTTTATTTGACGAAACTATAAAAAACGTCTGAAAGAACTGAATTTGTTGAGTTTATTTTAATTGGCACGTAGTTGGCCTATAACAATTTGACTTAATAAAATTAATATGACGACTATCCATTCATTAGAAAGTTTCCCATTAGTTAGTATAATTACTATCAACTATAACAATCCCAAAATAACTTGTGAATTAATTTCTTCCATATCAGAAAACGATTACTCAAATTATGAAATACTCGTTGTAGACAACGCTTCAAAAAAAGGGAACACGCTGTCCATCAAAGAAAAATTTCCGGAAGTGAAATTATTTTTAAGTCCCAAAAACCTAGGTTTTGCTGGAGGAAATAATTTAGCCATCAAACATGCTAAAGGAACATTTATTTTTTTACTTAACAACGATACAGAAATCAATTCAAATACGATTGGAAAGTTAGTTGAGCAATTAATGAGCGACTCGCAAATAGGAGTGGTAAGTCCAAAAATTAAATACTTTTTCAACCCTAATACAATACAATATGCAGGATCTACTTTAATCAATTCCTTCACCTTAAGAAATAAACACATCGGTAATCGTGAAGTTGATACAGGGCAGCACGATGAAGCACGAGATACCCCATACTCACACGGTGCCGCAATGATGGTTCCAAAAGAAGTTATCAACCTTGTTGGTCTTATGCCTGAAAGTTATTTTTTATACTATGAAGAATTGGATTGGTGCGAAAAAATTAAAAAGGCTGGTTATCGAATTAGATATATTCCAAGTTCAGTAGTATATCATAAAGAGTCTATGTCAATTGGTAAAGAGAGTGCTTTGAAAATATACTATCTCAGCAGAAACAGATTATTATTTGCTAGAAGAAATATCAATGGTACGAAGTTTATTATCACTATGATATATATGGTACTAGTATCAATCCCAAAAAACACTATAAGTTACCTGCTAAATTTTCAAAAAATCAAAGCTTATTATAGCGGATTAGTTTGGAATTTACACAATGCAAAATTATTCACTAAACCTTTTAAATCATGATCATCACAATGCTTCAATTCTTAACAATTCTCCTCATCATTTGGTTAGGCTTTTCCGTAATTTACATGTTAATTTACGCAGTTAGTGGACTTTTTTATCAGTCAGAAGTTAGACTCCTAGATAAAAATCTTCCGTCTGTAGCTGTTATGATTCCAGCTTATAAAGAAGATGCCGTTATTTTGAGTGTCGCTCAAAGTGCACTTCAACAAAACTATTTAGGCAACTATGATGTAATTGTGATAGCCGATTCTTTGTTGCCGGAAACGTTAACCGAATTGTCTCTCCTACCCATTAAACTGGTGCAGGTAAACTTTGAAAAAAGCACCAAGGCTAAAGCGTTAAACCATGCCATGTCAGTAATCGAAAATGATTATGATATGACTATGATTTTGGATGCGGACAATGTGATGGAAACAGATGTTTTGTCCATTATGGGGTCTTATTATCAGCAAGGACATCGAGCCATTCAAGGTCATCGTTGTGCGAAAAATCAAGACACCAAATTTGCCTTGTTAGATGGACTAAGTGAAGAGATCAATAACAACATTTACTGTAAAGGACCATCAACATTCAAGTTATCATCTCGTTTAGTTGGATCAGGAATGGCTTTCGATTATGCCCTTTTTAAGCGACTGATGAAAAACATTGATGCGGTTGGCGGTTTTGACAAAGAGTTGGAATTAAAAATAATCCAAGAAGGCATAACGATTCAATACCTGGATTCTGCGTGTATTTACGATGAAAAAGTAAGCCAATCAGAAGTATTTGAGAAGCAACGAACGAGATGGATCAGCGCACAATATCACTACATGATTAAAATCATGCCGAATGCTTGTGTCGAATTATTCAGAGGAAAATTTGACTACTTCTATAAGGCTTACCAATTAACCTTGCCTCCGCGATTATTATTACCGGGTGTGCTATTCCTTTTCAGTGGGATATTCTACTTGATGGGGCAAACGCTTTTCGCAAACACGTGGTCCGTTTTATTTGGGCTGAACGTAATTGCTTATTCCATTTCCATCCCCAAAAAGTATTGGAACAAAGAATTATTGAGTGGTGCCATCGCTATTCCATTCGCTTTTATTAGCACCCTCAAAGCCGTTTTTAAAATCGGTGGTGCCAATAAAAAATTCATTCATACCCCACATACTAGCTTCTCTGAATCAAAAGCAATTAAAGAGAACATTCTCACTAAAAATCTAAAGTCATGAAAAAAGATATTATTATTATTTCTGTAACCTCTTGGTACACCAAAATAGGTAGCAATGCAAAAAACATTGCAATAGAACTTTCAAAAGAACATAATGTTGTTTTTATAAATTACCCTGAAACAATTGCTGATTATATAAAGCAATTAATAAACAATCTAAGAGGCTTAAAAAATATAAAGAGAAAAAGAATAGATTGGATAAATGATAATCTATTAATCAAGAACTCCAAGAAAAGGGTTTTACCAATATCAGGTATAAAAAATGAGTGGTTATTTAGACTTTTAAATAGATATAATTCTAAAATATTTTCAAATTGTATTAATTCACATATTAAGGAGTTTAATCTTAAAAATACTATTCTAATTAATGATAGTAGCATGTATCTAGGCTTGCATTTTAAAAAGTATTTGAAAGAAGTATTTCACGCCTATTATATTAGAGATAATTTATCGAAAAGCAAGTTTAAATTCTGGCAACACGCTAAATATATTGAGCCAGAAATAATTATGAAAGCTGACGTTGTCTTAACAAACTCAACTTATTACCAGGACTACGCGCTTCAAAAAAATCAAAACTCGTTTATGGTAGGTCAAGGATGTGATTTGAGCTTGTATAACCTTGATTCTATAAGTAAAAACATATTAAATAAAAGAAAGAAAGTTGGATACGTGGGAAACATATCTAGCTTAAGACTCGACATAGATTTAATAGTTTATTTGGCCGAGAATCTTCCAGAAATTGATTTCGTTTTTGTTGGTCCTTTAGACAAAAAAATTAACACGAAAAAAATTCAATTATTATCAAATGTAATATTTAAGGGTAAAATCCCTGAAGAAGATGTTCCGAAAGTTATTAATGATTTTGATATCTGTATAAACCCTCAAGTTGTAAATGATGTAACTGTTGGAAACTACCCTAGGAAAATTGATGAGTACCTAGCTATGGGAAAGCCTGTGATTGCAACAAAGACATTAGCAATGGAATACTTTAAAGATAGTGTGATTCTAGCTGATTCTTATCAAGAATATAAAGAGGGCATAATTGACATTTTATCAAATGAAGATAATCATCAATTCTCTGAAAAAAGAAGGAAAATTGCATTAAATCATAGCTGGGAAAATTGTGTGTCTCTGATGATGAGTTACATAAATAAATTTAAATTATTAAACACTTATAGAATATGAAAAACTTGATAAAAAATTCTAAAATAAAAAAATTCATTCATTACTGCATAATTGATAATCACACAAAAAGAGCGCGTTTTTGGTATCGATTTTTTGTGTATCCTTTTATTATAAAGAAAGGAAAGCAAGTTAAAATAAGAAGAAGAGCAAGGTTAGACCTGATTCCAACAAAGGAAATACAACTTGGCAACAAAGTAATAATCGAAGATTATGCAATTATTAACAATTGTATGGGAGATATAATTATTGGGGATGAGAGTAGTGTAACTTCTAGGGTTAAATTAGTTGGGCCTGTTACTTTAGGTAAAATGGTAACCATTGGAAGTGGCGCCCAAATTACAGGGTTAGTCCATAGTTTCGAAAATATAGATATTCCTATTAAGTATCAAGGATGTTACACCTCAAAAACAGTTGTTGAAGATGATGTCTGGATAGGTGGAAACAGTGTTATAATTCAAGGTATTAAGATAGGGACTCACAGCATAATTGCATCTGGAAGTGTTGTAACTAAAAATGTTCCACCATATTCTGTAGTAGCTGGAAATCCTGCTCGAGTTATTAAACAATATAATCATTCGAAACAAATATGGGAGAAAGTTAGCAAAACATAACCCTTCCCTGCATTACTCTCACATCAATCTCTAGGTTAGGTAAAATTTATCTCAAAATAAAATTATTATGACAACTTATAAAATTATCTTTTGGTTACTACTTTTTTTAGTATTCTACACTTATATTGGTTATGGTCTTTTATTGATGGTTCTCATTAAATTAAAGTTGTCATTCTATCCTCGTTTCAAAGTCAAAAACAAAGAACAGTTGCCATTTGTAACCCTCTTTGTAGCAGCATTTAACGAGCAAAAACATATTGTTGCTAAATTAGAAAACATACATGCCCTGGATTATCCAAAGGATAAAATTCAAATTTTATTTGTAACAGATGGATCTAATGATCGGTCCCTAGAATTGTTATTAGATTATCCTCATATAACACATTTGCACCAATCTAAACGATGTGGAAAATTAGCAGCAATTAATCGTGGAATGGCGCATGTTAAACACCCTATTGTAATCTACTCAGATGCAAATGCAATGCTAAACAAAGAAGCAGTAAAAGAAATAGTTAAACATTACAATGATCCAAAAGTAGGCTGTGTTTCGGGAGAGAAGCGAATTATTAAAAAAGATATAGATCAAGCTAGTGGAGCAGGTGAAGGAATGTATTGGGAATATGAGTCATTATTAAAGAAACTTGATTATAAATTAAGTTCCGCAACAGGAGCTGCAGGAGAGCTTTTTTCTATACGTACACATCTTCATCAAAACTTGGAAAATGACACCTTATTAGATGACTTTATGATTTCTATGCGTATTGTTGAAAAAGGGTTTAAAATAGCCTATGAACCAAAAGCGTATGCTACAGAAACCAGTTCTTTATCTATTCAAGAAGAAATGAAGAGAAAAGTGCGAATTAGCGCTGGAGGAATACAAAGTATAACTAGGTTAACTAGTTTACTAAACGTTTTTAAATTTGGGGTATTTACCATTCAATATATTTCTCATCGTGTATTAAGGTGGACAGTAACTCCTTTTGCGATATTCTTATTATTGCCTTTAAATATTTTTCTTATACAAAAAGATAGCCATCTGTTTTACCATATTTTATTCTTGGCACAACTGCTATTTTATGGATTAGCACTTTTAGGATGGTATTTAGAGAATCGCGAAATTAAACTTAAATTAATTTTCATCCCTTATTACTTTTTATTTATGAATTTTTGTGTTCTCAAAGGGTTTTTAAGATACCTTAAAAATGAACAATCTGTTTTATGGGAGAAATCTTTGCGTAAAGAATTATGACTACGGAATTTTTAATGAGTTAAAAATGCCAAGTAGATACTTAAAGAGATAAAAAATAATAGGGTTAGGTGCTTTAAGATTCTAATTTGATTGATTTCCTTTTGTTTTTGATTATGCTTTTGAACTCTGTTAACTAAAGCTCTAACTCTCTTAAATGACTTTGGTTTTTTTTCAACATATGCAAAAGCTCCTAACTTCATAGCAAAAAGAGCTACACCTACTCTTGTTTGTGAGGAGAAAAAAATAACCTTCGTTAAAGGGCTAACTTTTTTAACCTCCTTCATAAGACAGGCTCCAAAGGTATCCTCCAAAAAATAATCTAAGATAATTATATCTATTCCTGAAGCAAGGTTGTCCATACATTCTTTGCCCGATTTAAAAACGTTAACATCATTGTAGCCCCCTACTTTTAGCTCTCTTTTTAACAACCTCGCATAGGACGTATTATTGTCAATAACAAGTATTTTTACCTCTTTATCCATAGTTGTATTTTTTAAGCAATTTTTTCGATCCCCGATCCAGATTTGTTCAATCTAATTGATTTATTGATTTGTTCAATTACCTCTAGGTCCAACTTCGAAACGACAAGTCTCGGATCATATATTGTTGGACCTATAAAGTTCTTGGGAAGTGGCGTTAAACAGAATATTTCTGCAGAGCAATTAATTTCTAAAACTTTTTTTAGGCAATCTAAATGCCCCTTCTTCGAAAAATAAGCATCAACAAGAATAATGTCAGGCCATATAGTGCTAATATTGTTTAACGCATTGTTTTTGCATTTCCAGTGCCACAAATCAACATCAGATAGTTGTAGAGTGTTATGCCAATATGATGTTGGCAATTCATTAAGGCTAATAATAAAAACTTTTATTGGTTTCATAGTATAAATTTTTGGTTCAACCTTATACTAGCTTAAAATGTGCCGAAAACACTATCTACTGATTATTAGTGACTTACGATCTTCTGTTGAGAATTATGGTTCTTATAGAGGAAGTTTTATCAATTTGGGAATAAATTGTTTTCCTTTAGCTGTGCCAAAACAGAATTAACCTGATTGGCAAAATAATGTGTTTTATTAATCATAATATCATCTTCCTCATTCCAATTTTCTATCTCTAAATTGAGAAGATATATTGCATTAACACAAATATGATTAATTGAGGGTTTTATTTTGTGAGCAAGGTCGCGCAACTCATTAAACTGCTTTTCTTCAAGACAATCAATCATTTCAGAGATATCTCTAGTAATTTCTGTTAAAAATAAATTAACCATCTTTTGTACAAATAATTCATCACCCATCTTTTTAAGTCTTGTTAAATCGTAAAGAAGTTCCTCTTCGATTCTTAGGTTTTTGATTTTGATAAATTTTGACAATTTTTTATTTAAATCATGCTGAGAAAAAGGTTTCGATAAATAATCATTCATGCCAGACTCTATACACTTTTCGCGATCCCCAAGAACGGCATTTCCTGTCATTGCAAGAATAGGTGTTGTATTTTTTAATTGATCTCTAATAATACGAGTTGCTTCAACACCACCCATTTTAGGCATTCTCATATCCATCAATATTAGACTGTAATTATTTTCTTTAATCATTTTAATTGCATCAATTCCATGCTCAGCAGTATCAACCACAATATTCCATGCCTCCAGAATGGTCTTAGCTAGAAGAATGTTTATAGAATGGTCTTCGACTAACAATACTCTAGCTCTTTTAAAATCATCTATTAAAAAATCGTTATGGTTTTCAGGCTTATCAATCTTTTCTAGAGATTCTTTTAAAGAAATGCTAAAATAAAATTCTGATCCTTTATGAAGTTCACTTTTCACTTTAAGTTCGCTTCCCATAATAGTTACCAGTTTTTTACTAATTGACAATCCAAGTCCGGTACCTCCATAAAGTCGATTAGTTGAATCTTTCGCCTGCGAAAAATCTTCAAAAATATAGTCTAGTTCATCTGATGAAATACCAATTCCCTCATCTATTACAGAAAATTTGAGTTTAAAATTTGACTTTCTTTTCTCAATTAAGATAACTTTAATGGTGACTTTAGCGTTAGAGGTAAATTTTACTGCATTACCGACTAAATTTATCATTACTTGTCCCAGCCTAACTGGATCGCCAATCATTACATTTGGTATTTTATTATCAATTTCAGTGATTAACTTTACAACATTTTCTTCAGCTTTAAGCTTAAGAATTTCTAAAGTATTTTGAACAACATCTTTTACCTTAAAAGGAACCATTTCTAAAGAAATATTTCCTGAATCAATTTTTGAAAAATCTAATAAATCATTAATTAAAATTAGAAGGTTATTTGATGAAGACTGAATAGCTGCAACATAATTGTTTTGTGTTTCAGTTAATGCTGAATTTTCTAAAAGTTCTGCCATTCCAACAATAGCATTCATAGGGGTTCTAATCTCATGGCTAATATTGGCCAAAAAGAGCTCTTTTGTGTCATTCATTTTTTCAGCCCTTAGCTTTGCACTTCTCAACTCTTCCTCAATCCTCTTTCTATCTGTAATATCTAAGTGGATTCCAACAGAACCCTCTAGTTTCCCTTTCTGGTTATAATATGGCGCACCGCTAATAAGTACCCATGCTATTTCGCCATTTTTTTTACGAAGAGCAACTTCATAAACACTAGATATCCCTTTTCGTCTAGCCTCATTTTGCCCTAACATTATTTCTTTTGAGTCTTCATCAAGAAAAAGCTCTAAAGGCGAATTACCCAATAACTCATCTTCTCGATATCCTGAAAGTTTGCAAAATTGTGGGTAAGCTTTAATAATTTTATCGTTATTATCAACTTCAAGAATACCCAATTCCAAATTTTCAATAATCCCTCGATACTTCTCTTCACTTCGCCTAACAGTTTCATTAGCCAATTTAGTTTCAGTGACGTCTCTAGAAATAGCGACAAATTCTTTAGCTCCATTTTCATCTTGAATCAAGCGTGCTTTTTGACTAATCCAAATAGTTTCTTGGTTACTATTAGTAATAGGAAACTCTATTACTGAAATTTCTTCTAATTTAATGAGCTGTCTATTATAATGTTTTATAACTCTATCCTTATGGTTAGGCTTTATCAGTTCCCAAAATTTCATTAATAATAGTTCGTCTTTACTGAAACCTGATATGTTCTCCGCAACAGGATTGACATAAGTGAATAAACCATTTAGATTAATCGTAAATATTATATCTGTTGCATTTTCAACAAGAGCCTTAAACCTTTTCTCTTTCTCTTCAATTTTTTTTGTTCGCTTTTTTACTTCTTCCTCAAGAGATTCATTTAATTGAATCAATTTAGAATTAGAATTGTATAATTCTAAACTTTTTGACTCCATAAAGGATTCTGCCTCCACTCTAGCTAACTTTGCTCTGTGAAGCGCTTTTTTTAGATTTTCTATCTCAAAATCTTTATCCAATTTTCTTAATATTTATAAGTACTAACTCCCCTTCCTTTTTTTCACTCATCTTTTCAACTAAAATCTTTTCACCAAAATAATTGGCTGTTCCTTTTATTAATCCTAAGGCAAAATCAGACATTTTTCTTGACGACTTATATACTAATGTCATTTCATTCTTTCCTTCATCAATGAAATCAAATGATGGTAATTCAGCTTCTGGATATAATTTTAAAACTTCAGGATGAATGTAATTATCAATTGATTTTAAAAAAGTAAATGAATTTGGTTGATTTAGAAATTGAGGGTATTTTTTTGTCAATACATCAAAAAAGTATTCCCCATACATCTCTAACAAATCGTTAACAGGAATGTCTTTCAAGTCTGATAATTTACCAACCATTTTAAACATTTCTTTATGGCTGTATGTTCCTACTGATGAATATATTCCTTTAGACTCAAGCTCACAACCATCAATAATTCGATTAACTATTTCAAGTCCAAATTCATTTTCAACTAATTCTAAAAATTCTGTAAATACAATTCCTTTCATATCGATTAATTTTCTTGTTCTTTTAACATTCTATAAATAGTAGATTTCCCTATTTGAAGAGCACTTGCTGCATCAATAACATTGTTATTGTGCTTGTCCAGAAAATGTTTGATAATTTTCAAGTTATACTCCTTTAATGATTTATTCTCCATTAACAATTCAGATAAAGGGTCTGTTGATGGAAAACTAATATGCTCTGGCTCAATAGTTTCATTTTCTGCCAATACACTTGCCAATTCTACTACGGCTTTTAGTTCCCTAATATTTCCTGGATAATTATAGCCCATTAACTTGTTGTTTGCTTTTTCCGAGAGCTGCTTTTTAGGCATCTCATTTTCCTGGACAAACTCATCAATAAAAAATTTAGCCAAAAGTAGAATATCCTCTCTACGAACCCTCAATGGTGGCAATTCAATTGGAAGACCCAATAATCTGTAATACAAATCTTGTCTAAAATTCCCTTTTTTAACTTCTTCCAATAAATTTCGGTGTGTTGCTACAATCACTCTGCATTTCAATTTAATCACTTCACTTCCCCCAATACGTACTACTTCTTTCTCTTGTAAAACTCTCAGCAATTTCGCCTGCATATTTACATTCATCTCGCCAACTTCATCCAAAAAGATAGTTCCTTTTCCTGCTTCTTCAAACTTTCCTTTTCGCCTAGTTTGTGCTCCGGTAAAGGCTCCTCGTTCATGACCAAACAACTCACTTTCTATTAATTCAGCTGGGATTGCGGCAACATTGAAGGCAACAAATGGCTCTTTTTTATAATCCGAATTATAGTGAATTGCTTTGGCAATTACCTCTTTACCAGTTCCTGTTTCGCCATTAATGGAAACAGTTATACGGCTCGAAATGGCTTTTTCAATCAACCCAAAAACTTCTTTTATTGAAGGACTGTTCCCTTTGATAGTTTTAGAAAAATCGTACTTCTTTTGCACTTCTTTTTTTAAATCACGTATTTCTTCTTTTAAATCGCAGTGCTCTCGAATATGAAGTATTATTTTCCAAAGATGATCTTTCGTATCATCATTCTTAACCAAGTAATCATAAGCGCCAACCTTTAATAAATCAACTGCAGTAGAAATATCTTCTTGACCTGATATGATAACCACTTCAGTATCTGGTGATTCTTTTTTAATGTAAGACAATAATTCCTTTCCATTGGCATCTGGGAGTGAATAATCCAGTGTAATAACATCGGGCTTCTCATGCAATGCAGCTTTTAACTTTTTTCCTGTCTCAAATGTTTTAATCTCATAGTCAGGATTAAGTTCTAGATGATACCTAAGTATTTCACTGTACCAAACATCATCTTCCGCAATAAATATTTTAAGACTTCTCATTAAGTTGCAAATTTGGAGTTATTCTAAACTATACGGATGGATTTATTTTTTGTTTCATTTTTGGAATTTTCCAATATTGAGACTAAATCCAACAAACTATAAACAGAACAGTTCAAAACATAATATAATTTTTCCATTTTTGGGAATATTGGTTCTTTGTGGGATTGAGAGCAAGATGAATAAAGAAGCTACCCCCCCATAAACAGTAGCTTAATCTTTTATACGTGGCTTTGGCATGGTATTGCAGCTGATTTATGAAAACCAGAACTATAGGCATTTACCTCTTTAAATAAAGTATGCACTTGTTATATTTTATTTAGCTTCTTAACAGCCTTAATATTTATTAATCTTAAAAATTAAAAACAATGAAAAAACTTAGAAAAGATATTAAACAAATCTTAAAAAATGACTGTTTAAATAATACAGAAAAAAATCACCTCAAAAGCGTTTTTAAACTATTCATACAAAATCGTGACATCCTATCAAGGCCTTCCATTGACTTCAGTCCTGAAGAAGATTGTTGTTATGGCTTAGAAGACATTTTAAACAATCAATCCGAATTTAACATTTAAAACTTAAATATATGATATGTATAATTACCAGGCAGCTTCTTAAAGCAAAAAAAATAAAAGATCTCAATTTGGTTAAAATTGCAGTTATTCGAAGGTACCTAAGAATAAAGATAGCTATAGATATTGAGCCATTAGGCTTGAAAAGAAGGATAGATTCACTTGAACAAATCAATTAATTTTTAAATTATGACGAATAAAATATTTAGGTCAATACAAGTCTACTTTCCTTTCTTACAGGATTTGAAATACAAAATTAGGTTTGTAAAAATGAAATTATTGAAAAAGGTACATGATAATGATTTTAATTTAATACAATGGTTTCAACCAAATTCTGGGCAGGTATTTGTTGATATTGGTTCGAATCGAGGGGAATCCATAACTTCAATGCGTATCCATAGTAAAACAAAAATTATAGGCTTTGAACCCAATTTTGAAACATTTAAAAAACTAGAAAATTATGTCTCTAAAGAAAATAATCTGGTGATTCACAATTTGGGACTAGGCGCCTCCAATTCCTCATCTATACTTTATACTCCATTTTATTGTAAATGGATATTTGATGGACTTTCATCATTCAAATATGAAAATGCAAAAGCATGGCTAAAGACTAGAATGTTTTTCTACAAATAAAAATATTTAACTATTAGTGAAACTCAATGTAAAATAGAAATGCTTGATAATTTTGGGTTATCTCCATATTTCATTAAAATCGATGTGCAAGGCTTAGAACTTGAAGTTTTACAAGGAAGCAGGGAAACCTTAACTAAAAACACTCCTATCATATTAATTGAATCAATAAATAAGGAATGTATGGAATACCTTATTCCTTTTGGGTATAACTTTTATCATTTTGATAAGAAAGGATTAAAAGAAGGAATTGGGCATCCGAACACCTATTGTATTAATATAGAAAAAAACCCAGAAATGAAAATTCTATTAATATCCTCTGACAAAAAGTTCGATAATTAGAACCTTTGGCAAACCTAAAGTGTATCAAGCACAACCTTCATTTCTTCCTCCAAATGGTTTGAAATAAGTCACTACAGGATCACAAAAAATGAAAAGTCTGGAGCTAAGCTTTGGGCTTTTTTTTGTGAGTAAACATAAAAGAAATTAAGAAATCACTACCGACATGACTTCTGTCATATTTAAAGACAATTTAAACTTCTAAATTAGCAGTATAATAATACATTATGAAACATCAACTGCTAAAACTAACTGCACTTTTTGTTATTCTAATCAGTGTTAGTTGCAACTCTGAAAGAAATTCCTACGAACAAATTACTGCCTTACGAACAACCCAAGACCGGATTAAAAACTTACACAAATCTTTTCAAGAGATTATAGTTTATGAAGATAGTGATGCACTTACCCGAAGTAGTGCAACCCTTTTGGAATATGATTTTCCCATCAGAGAAAATGAGTCTTACACCATTAGCTACCGCTTTAAAGAATCCATTTGTTACCAAATTGGGCTAAACACCTATTTTAACAGCCAAAACGAAGCAAGAAAAGTCATTAACGGAATATCAAAAGAACTGAATACATCAGGCAACTATACTTTAACAGGTAAAGGCGCTGATTACCTTCTTTGGAATAACACTAAAAATGCTACAACCGTAAAAATAAACACCCAACACATTGAGCGAGGTACGGTATTTATTATTGTAATTTCAATTGAATAGTACTGACCTAATTGCCCCCAAAAATTGAAGTATTTCCATTTTAAAGAAATTGAGCATAAATTCAAACAATCTTAGAAAAACATCCTTAAATCTATCCATTTTGCGTCAAAAATGGCAAAAAACCTGTTTTGTGCAGTATTTGTGCAGTCAACAAATACTACTAATGAGGCAGGTCTAATCTAATTTTGTGTCAAACAACAAGTTGCATCTAAATTAAGATGTAACGAAACAAACTACCCTTTAAAACAAAATTTTTGAAAATACTAAAATTATTTGTTGCCATCCTTTTTTTAGGAACAACCACAGCTATTGCTCAAACGCCTGGAAATGCTTTAGACTTTGATGGTACAAACGATTATGTTACCACTCCGCTTCCAACGGTTTTTAATGACATTCCTAACAATAATTTTACCGTAGAAATGTGGATCAACCCTAAAACCTATGACTCTAGAATTTTTTCCGCTCAATTAAATGGTGACAACCGTATTGCCATAAAAGTTTTTGTATCAGGGAAGATATATATTGGTATTCACGAAAATGCCATCATAACAATCTCAAAGCAAACTAATGAAACTATACCCTTAAACAGTTGGTCTCATATCGCGTTTACATGGAACACCAACACAAATAACTTGGTCATCTACATCAATGGAAAAGCAACTCCAACAGTTATTTTTTTTCCAACTTCTACAGGTACAAGTTCTATGATGTCAATTGGTGGTAACACCAATGGATCAGAACTATTTCAAGGAGAAATAGATGAAGTTAGAGTTTGGGATTTAGCGCGAACACCTTGTGAAATAGCAAGCGCACTATATTCTGAATTTACAGCTTCAGCAGTACCTCCTAATTTAGTGGCCTACTATAACTTTAACCAAGTTTCAGGAAATACACTACCTGATTTAACAAATAATTATGACGGTACACTTTCATTAAACTCAAACGCTAACTGGCTAGCTTCTACTGCAGGTATTACTGCTTCAAACCTTATAACTCCATTAACAGTAACAGCCTGCGATACTTATACTTGGACAAACGGCAATACCAACACATATAATGCTAGTACAAATGTAACACACAACTACACAACTAGCCAAGGGTGTGACTCTGTTGTTGAGTTAAAGCTAACCATCAACACTTCCAGCACATCAACAGATACTAGAAATGAGTGCGCACCATATACATGGATTGATGGAAATGCTTATTCTGCAAGTAACAATTCAGCAACACATACCATAGCTGGAGGAGCTACAAACGGATGTGACTCACTAATAACACTTAATTTAACCATCAATACCGTAAACAATAGTGTTACTCAAAATGGAGGAACACTAACCGCTAATGAAACTAGAGCAATTTACCAATGGCTAAATTGTTCAGATATGTCACCCATAACAACAGCTACAAACAAATCGTTTACCCCAACAGCAAGTGGATATTATGCTGTAGTTGTTCATAAAAACGGATGCTCAGCAACTTCTACCTGCTATACCGTAACTGGTGTTGGAATTATTGAAAATGATTTTGGCAAAAAGTTGCTCCTCTACCCTAATCCAACCAAAGGAGATTTTGTTATTGATTTAGGGAACAATTACCCAACAACCAATATTACGCTAACAGATTTAAGCGGGAAATTACTTCAAGCTAGTACACACAACAATAATCAATTGCTTCACCTAAAACTAAAAGAACCAGCTGGAGTTTATTTGTTACACATCCAATCTGAAGATAAAAAAGCGACCATCCGATTAATTAAAGAATAACCCATTTCCCCACAAGCAAATTTGCTTGT
>CAJQON010000027.1 GCA_905479995.1 uncultured Flavobacteriales bacterium
CTCCACTGCAAATGCTACTTATTTATGGCAAAACAACACCACAACGCCAACTTTTCAGGTTTTTCAACAAGGCAATTATTGGGCAGAAATAACCGTAAACAATTGCAGTACAAGAGACTCGGTTTTGGTCAATTTTACGCCTTTGCCTGTGCTAAATTTGGGCAGTGACACCAATTTGTGTGCTGGAGAAATCCTAACACTTGATGCCACCACCGCAAATGCAACCTATTTGTGGCAAAACAATGCAACAACACCAACTTTTCAGGTTTTTCAACAAGGAAGCTATTGGGCCGAAATTACCGTAAACAATTGCAGTACAAGAGATTCTATTCAGGTGAACTATATTCCTTTTCCTATTGTAAACTTGGGTAAGGACACCAATTTATGCCTTGGAGAAAGCTTAACGCTTGATGCCAGAACTTCTAACGCTAGTTATTTGTGGCAAAACAATGCCACTACTCCAACTTTTCAGGTTTTTCAACAAGGAAGTTATTGGGTTTTGGTTACCGTGAACAATTGTATCTCGACTGACACTATTTTAATTACCCAAGAACACTGCGAAGTGCTGCTTGAAATGCCAACTGTTTTTACACCCAATAAAGATGGTTATAACGACATCCTATTCCCAATAGTTAGCAAAGGAATAGTTAACATGCAAACTGTTATTTACAACAGGTGGGGAAATACCGTTTTTGAAACAACTAAGCTTTCAATTGAATGGGACGGAAAGAATGTAAGTGATGGCTCTTACTTTTGGCTGGTCCACTACACAGACATTTATGGCAATGAAAACAGCTTAAAAGGACACTTAACTATTTTGAGGTGACAACCGAATTAATGCCCTCCACCGTTCAAAATTTTGAAAACGTGCAAGATGGCCGGAAAAATAGCTTCCATGCTTTCTTTTGCACCATTGGTTGAGCCAGGCAATGCCACCACCAAGGTCTCGTTAATTGTCCCTGCTACACTTCTGCTTAACATGGAATAAGGAATTCTGTCTTGTCCATAATTTCTGATTGCTTCTTCTATCCCAGGAATTTCTCTGGTTAGCAATGGCCTTAATGCTTCTGGAGTTACATCTCTTTTGGACAAACCTGTTCCTCCAGTATAAATAATCATGTTTATTCCTTGAGCAGAAAAGTCTTTTGCTTTGGTTTGAATGGCTTCCACCTCATCAGGCACAATACTATAATCTTTAATACCAACACCACATTCTTCTAATTTAGCGATAATTGCCTTGCCTGCTCGGTCTTCTTTTTGTCCTGCAGAAATAGTGTCTGAACAAACAATAACAGCAGCGGTTAAATCTTGTCTAAATTTATCTTTGTAATCAGACTTTCCACCTTTCTTATTCAAGAGTTTTATCTGGTGAATTTCTATTCCTTTGTCAATGGGCTTTAGCATGTCGTACATGTTTAAAGCAACAACACTTGCACCATGCATGGCTTCTACCTCAACTCCAGTTTTATAAATGGTTTTAATGGTAACTGTTACCTTAATATCTAATCCATCAATTTCGTAATCTATTCCTGTGTATTCTATTGGTAAAGGATGACAATCGGCTAAAATTAATGGTGTATTTTTTACTCCCAATAAACCAACTGCTTTGCTCATTGCAAAAACATCTCCTTTGGGAACAGTTTTATTGTTAATGGCAGCTATTGTTTCTTGCTTACTCACTTTAACGGTAGCTTGAGCAGTCGCAATTCTTAGAGTGGTAACTTTATTGGTAATGTCTATCATATTATTCTTTTGTCATTCTGAACAAAATTTTATTCAAGTTTTACTTAATTATAAAATGATGTTGAAGAATCTTGAATCTGTTTCAAAAATAAGCAAATTCATTACTTCGTTTTTTCACTTGCTAATTGTTACCATACAGATCCTTCGACAAGCTCAGGATGACATACAGAATGATACCCAAGCTTTTAATATTCTAAATTAAGCATTCACTTTCCATTGGTGTGATTCGTCCTCGAACAACTCCTTTCCAAAAACAGGTGCTTTAGCTTTAATTTCTTCTACTAAATACCTGCAAGCATCCATTGCATTTTTGCGATGAGCCGAAGAGGTAAATACAAAAAGACAAATTTCTCCAGCCTTTACAATTCCCTTGCTGTGGTAAATGTGCATGCAAGTTATATCAAATTTGGCAAACGTTTCCTCTCTTATTTCATGAAATATATTGTTAGCCATTTCTTCATAAGCGCTATAATCTATTGCTTGAACAGTTTTTCCATCAATATCATCAGCTCGTACTTGTCCCAAAAATATATCGTGTGCTCCAATATTTGTTTTTACCTGATGGTGAGCAATAGAGCTTGCAATTTTTTCGGGCGTAATTGGGCCTTCTACAAATACGTTTTTAATCTTTTTTTCGCTCATCTTAGTTCTCCCACATTACAATACCACCGGTTAAATTATAAAGGTTATCGAACCCATTTTGCTGTAAAAAATCTATGGCATGCATACTTCTAACACCATGCTGACAATGTATTATCACTTTTTTGTCCTTAGCAATTTTACCCATATTTTGAGGTATAGTTTGCAAAGGAATGTTAAGGGCTTTTAATGCTTCTACTTTAGGCATTTCATGAGATTCACGAACATCTATAATTTGTAGGTCTTCTTTTTCTAATAAGTTTTTTAGCTCTTGGACTGAAATTTCATTCATAGTATCATCTTTTTTTATTCCACAAAAATAATCGTAATCATAGGTTTTAAGATCTATTTGTTGGGCAATTTTTACTTGTTTTTCATTTCTAGTAAGGTTTACTATAAGTTGAGTTGCATTTAACGCATCATATGTTAGAAGTTTACCCGACAATGGTTTTCCTATTTCTAGTATAATTTTAATGACTTCGTTAGCTTGCTGTGTTCCTATTATACCTGGCAAAACACCTATCACACCAATTTCGGAACAATTTGGAACACTTCCGGCTTCAGGTGCTTCAGGAAACAAACAACGATAGCTTGGACCATTGTTGTAATTGAAAACAGAAACTTGCCCTTCAAATTTATAAATTGCGCCATAAACCAAAGGTTTATTGGCAAGTACACAAGCATCGTTTACTAGGTATCGGGTAGAAAAATTATCAGTACCATCTACAACAATGTCATATTGACTAAATAATTCCAAGGCATTTTCGGTAGTTAATTTTTGATCTATTGAATTAATATCAGTGTAAGGATTCAACTGTTCTAATCTGACTTTGGCAGCTATGGCTTTATTAATACCAACATCATTCATCGTAAACAATATCTGACGTTGCAAATTGGTCTCATCTACTTTATCAAAATCTATAATCCCAATTGTTCCAACTCCAGCGGCAGTTAGGTATTGCAATACTGGGCACCCCAAACCTCCAGCTCCAACAACCAAAACTTTAGCTGCTTTTAGTTTTTCTTGTCCATGTGCTCCAACCTCATCTAACAATAAGTGTCGGCTATACCTGTATTTCTCTATATCGTTTAACATTATCCTCCAGCAAATGGTGGCAATAAAGCCACCTCATCATTATTGTTTAATAGAAAGTTGGATTCAACTAATTTATGGTTTACTGCAATTTTAAATTTATGGTTTTTTAATTGTTCATGTTCTGTTATAAGATAATCACATAAACCCTCTACTGTTTTAACGGAAATGGTTAACTGCTCTTCCTGTTTACCAACAGCTTCGGCTATCATGCCCAAATATTTAAGCTCTAATGTCATCTTTTTTATTAACGTTGGTAAATAACCTAGAGCTATATTGACTTCCATCTATTACGTTTAGGTTTTGTTTTTTAAATAGACTAATGAGTTTTAACTCGTCATTGTCTATTGCATTTTTAAAAGGTATTAAACACTTTTTACTAAATACTCCCATTAATTGGTGTGTTACCTCATCCTTTTTAACAATGGTAATGTCTGATCCTTCAGAGTGACTAACTAACAAGTTTAATAGGCTTGCGTTTACATAAGGAATATCGCAACTGAGCACTAAGTTTAATTGAGTTGTAGAATGAAGTAATCCTGTATAGATCCCACCCAATGGTCCCTTCCCCTTAATTTCATCCGGAATAACCAGAAATCCAAATTTCTCGTAAGCACTATTATTCGTAATAATAATAACATTTTCAACTACTCCTTTTACTGTATCTATAACATGTTGAATCATGGGTTTACCATCAATTAACATAAGGCCTTTGTCTTCACCCATCCTAGAACTATTCCCTCCTGCCAATATAATTGCTGTTCTCTCCATTAGGTTAAAATTAGTTTAATGCTAGCGATAACCAAAACAAACGCTAACATATACCTTAAACCTTTAGTATTCAATTTTGAACTTCCTAAATATCCACCAATAAAACCTCCTATTAAGGCAATGCTTACCAAAATTAAAGCCTGAGGATTTATTTTAACTCCACTACTGAGCTGTCCACCAAGACCTGCAGCTGAATTTACCCATATAAATAGAGCGGAAACTGCTGCAGCTGTTTTTACTGTTCCCCAACGCATTATAAGTATCAAAGGGCTTAATATTATTCCTCCTCCTATGCCAATTAAACCTGAAAAGAAACCAATCAATCCACCAGAAGCTAATCCTTGTCCAACTTTAATTTTGCTTAACTCCTTTTGTTTATTGCCAAATACATTGAGCATTTTTAATGTGGCAAATATTAACAGTACTCCCAATATTTGTCTATACCATAAGGTCTCTACAGAAATAAGTCCACCTAAAAAAGCCATTGGTACAGATGCTATTGCAAACACGATGAATAGTCTTTTATTAAAATGTCCTTTTCTTGCGTAGTGAATAAAGGCAATTCCGGCTACAAAAAGGTTGAGCAACAAAGCAGTAGGTTTCATAGTTTCTGGCAAAAACCCAAACAAGGTCATTAAAGCCAAATAACCACTAGCACCACCATGACCAACCGCTGCATACATAAATGAAACAATGGGAAGTGTTGTCAAGAAAATCCAACTATATTCGAAATTGAATAACTCCACAATTAGGGGATTAAGTAAATGTTTACAAGCTGCCCTTTTTCAATTTCGTTTTCTTGCTCATCTAAATATACCAAGCAGTTTGCTTTGGCGAATGATAGTAATACATCAGATCCTTGGCCTTCTAATAGCTCTATATTCGTTCCATTAGAATAAGCTTTTAAAAATTCTGCTCTTCCGCTTTTCTTTTGGTAAGTCTGATTTATTGGTAAGCTGGCTGTTTTCAAAAATGGGTACTCTTTGCCTAAGTAATTATTTATTACTGGCAACACGTATAGATAGAAGCAGTTTAATGCTGCTGCTGGATTTCCAGGGAGCGCAAATATTAAAGCGCTTTCTTTTTTACCAAAATAGAGTGGTTTGCCGGGTTTTTGTTTTACTTTATAAAAAAGTTGCTCCACTGCGTTGGCTTCTAGAGCAGGTTTCACAAAATCGTAATCGCCCACAGAAATACCTCCTGATAAAATTAGCATATCAGAATCGTTTAATGCCTTTCGTATTGCCAATATTGTTTGCTTTAAATTATCTGGTAAGTAAACACTTTTAGCTTCAATACCCACATTTTCAAATGCAGCTTGGAGCATAATAGAATTAGATTCATAAACTTGTCCTTTTTGCAAGGGATTTCCCGGTTTAATCAACTCATCACCGGTAGCGAGAATGGTTACGCTAGGTTTTTGATAAACCTCAACAGTAGGTATACCTAATGACGACAAAAAACCAATTGTTGCTGGGGTTATTTGTTGACCAGCTTTTAAAGCCAAATCACCTGATTTAATTTGATGTCCTTCTTTGCGAATGTTACTATCAAGCTTTAAACCTGCGTCTTTTACTTTAAGCCTATTCCCATCAACCTCAGTCAGTTCTTGCATTACAACCGTATCGCACGAATCTGGAATTTTAGCTCCTGTAAATATTCGTACAGCTTCTCCTTTTTGAAGTTGAATAGTTCTAGTATCTCCTGCAGGAATTTCTTCTATAATAGATAACTCATTGGATAGATCCTCAAATCTGAAGGCATAACCATCCATTGCACTCTGATTAAAAGAAGGAACATTGATAGGTGCATAAATGTCTTCAGCTAAATGAAAGTCCAAAGCTTCGGCTAAAGATATTTTAGCTTTGGCTCCTTTTTTAAAATTATCCGATAATATTTGTTTTGCTTCTATTACGTTTATCATATCCTTACTCCAATTACGCAAACATCATCAATCTGTTCTAAAGAACCTCTCCAAGTTTCAAATGCCTCATCAATAATTACTTTTTGACCTTCCATTGATTTGTCTTGAATGGACAATAATAACTCTCTAAATGCTTTTGCTTTAAACTTTTTGCCTTTCTCTCCTCCAAACTGATCTACATAACCATCTGAAAAAATATAAACAGCATCTTTCTTTTGTAATTCAAAAGTGTGCGTTGTATAAGGTTCTGGGTTATCAAACTGTCCGATTGGTTGTTTGTTGGCTTTTGTTTCTAAAATTTCTCCATCTCTAATTATCCATAAAGGGTTATGCGCACCTGCATACTTAAGCGTTTTTCCTTCTAATGAACATAGTGCGATATCCATTCCGTCTTTAACATCCTCTTCACTTTTAGCAAACTCTTGAACAACTATCTCTCTTGTTTTTGATAAAATCTCCCCTGGATCAGTTAAACCGTATTCACGTACACTACGGTTTAAACCATTGTTACAAACTACGCTCACCATTGCTCCTGGCACACCATGACCTGTACAATCTGCAGCAGCAAATAACACTTTTCCTTTGCTATGTTCTAACCAATAAAAATCACCAGCAACAATATCTTTTGGTTTGTAGAGAATAAAACTCTCTTGTAAATATTCTTTCACCACTTTTATAGGAGGAAGAATCGCTGATTGAATACGTTTAGCATAGGTAATAGAATCCATAATTTCTTGATTCTTTTCTTCTAACTCAGTGTGTGCTTGTTCAACCACTTCTTTTTGTTGCTCTACTTCGTTTTTTTGTTTTTCTATCACAAACTTTTGTTTCTTAGTTACCCTTAACCTGTTAAAAACAAAAATTAGAAAAACTACTAACAATCCTAGACCAGCAGCAGTTGCTCCTGTTAATATTTGTTGTTTTTCTTTTTCTTCTTGTTCAATGGCTAATTCTTTATCATGCGCTGCATCATCTAACACTTTTTGTTTCTCGTATTCATATTTTGCTTGTTGTTTAGCGGTAGCTTTTTGTGTTGCCTCGTTACTTATACTGTCTCTTGTTTGAATGTGAAGCTTAAACATTTTTAATGCTTGCTCTGAATTTCCTAATTTTTCATATACATCTACTAACTTTTGACTTGAATTTTTAATGCCATTGGAATAATCTAAATATTGAGCTAACTCTAAACATTCAGAAAAGTAAGCTTTAGCCTTATTTAATTGATTTCTTTTTAAACATATAGCACCAATATTAATAAGTGAGTGAGTTATTCCTATTTTATCTCCTATCTCCCTTCTAATTTCAAGGCCTTTTATAAAATAATCTAATGCAATTTCATATTCTTTATTATATCCATAAACAACACCAATATAACCATAGGAATAAGCTAAACTTTGATGATCATTCATTTTTTCATTAATTGCTAAACCTCTCTTAAAATAAATGAGTGCTTTATCCATTTGATAGCTATCTTTATACAGACTCCCTATATTATTAACAACTGTTGCTAATCCTAGCTTATCATCATAGATTTCATAAATTTTCTCTGCTTTAAAGTAATATTTAAGTGCTTGTGCCGTATCTCCTTGAGAATCGTAAACGGTACCTATATTAGTTAAAGCTCCAGCTTGATCTTCGAGTAAATTATTTTGTTCAAATGATTTTAAGGCCAAAAAATAGTATTTAAGCGCTAAAGAAGTGTTCCCATGATTATCATATATAAAACCAATATTACTATATGCTTGTCCTTTCGATTTTTGCAAATATTTTTTTTCTTTAGCAGTTAGTTTTTTGCTCTCTGCTTCTTTTATAATTTTATATTGAAATATTTGATATTTCTCCCAACTCTCGTGCATCATCCCTTCACATATGTTGGTTAATGCATCTATTTTCTGGGTATCTCTTTTTGACGAATGGTATTGTGATAACGAATTATACAATAATATACTGTCTGGTTGTTCTAATTCAGACAAGAGCAAACTATCAATTAAATAAAAGTCTTTATTAGCATAGTTTTGGGAAAAACCAACTAAAGGTAATGAGACAACTAATATGTAAAGTAAATATCTCATCCTCCTATACTAATCATTGCACGGTTCTTTGTATTTTTTTCTTTGTCAAAAAAATCTTCATCAGAACTCATTCCCCCTCTGGATTTCTTTTTAGGATAAACTGCTTTTACAATATGAGGAGCAATGTCTTCACCTTTTCTTAGTGGATTCAATAGATTTGTTTCGGTGGCGGAGAATAAACAGTTTTTAATTCGTCCATTGGCAGTTAAGCGTATTCGGTTACAGCTATCACAAAACGGGTTTGTTACTGTACTAATTACACCAAAAGAACCTTCATACCCCTTAATTCTGTAACTTTTGGTGGTATCGTTCTGTTTGTCTTCTAGCTTAATTATGCTATCGGAACCAAAGCTGCCTTCTACCGTTTTTATAATTTCTGCCAATGAAACTACTTTGGAATTGTCCCATTGGTTCCCATCAAAAGGCATAAACTCTATAAAACGAAACGCCACTTTATTGGTTTTTGTAAACTCAATAAAATCAGCAATCTCATTGTCGTTTTGACCTTTAATTAATACAGCATTAATTTTCACATTAAACCCTTCTAAAACACATCTATAAATGTTTGACATAACTCTATCGAAATAGTCTCTACGAGTCATTTCAATAAACTTATCTTTATCTAAAGTATCTAAGCTAATGTTTAAATCTTTAACTCCACATTCCTTCAGTAAATCAATATACTTATCCAATAAAATTCCATTGGTTGTTATCCCTAGCTGTATTGGAAGAGCTGTAAGTTCTCTAATAATTTTTTCTATGTTTTTTTTAACCAAAGGTTCCCCTCCTGTTAATCGAATTTTATTTACTCCTAAGCCAACAAACTCTTTGGCCAGGTAAATAATCTCTTCATGCGTTAATACTTCACTCTTCTCAGAAAGTTGAATACCTTCTTCGGGCATACAATAGGTACAACGTAAATTGCAACGCTCGGTTAAGGAAATTCGTAAGTAGTTATGCACTCTACCAAATTGATCTTTTATGGTTTTTGGTTCGCTCAATTAAGCTGCTGTTTGGTTTCTCCAACACACTTTTCTAACATCTTTATAGCTTTGTCTATGGTTTCTTTTTTGGTTCTAAAAGAAAGTATGGCCATTCTTATTACATATCTCCCATCTATTTTGGTTGAACTTAAAAACACACTTCCATCAGCATGGATATTTTCAATCAGCTTCTCATTAAAAGCATTTTCATCTCCACCCGATGGATACCAATAATAGCTTACCGACAAATCTGGCTCCGGTCCTATTTTAAAACCTATTGTTTTTAATTGCTCTCTAAAGTATGTTGTCAAAAGAAGTTTTTCATCCAAACATGCTACAAATGGCTCTATTCCGTGTAGGTTAATTGGCAACCACATTCGTAAGGCTCTAAAGTGCTTGGTTAGTTCTGGCGAAACATCTGAAGGATTAATTTGTCCGTTATCTGTAGCATCTTGCATATAGTTTGCTGTGTAGTGATGCGAATGAAAAACAGCTTCTTTATCTTTAACTAATACGGCTCCCAAACCGTAAGGCAAAAACAAACCTTTGTGCGGATCTATTACCAAAGAATCTGCCAAACCAATTCCTTTAAATAAATGCTTTTTACTTTCTGATAGGATAAAGAATCCACCATAAGCAGCATCTACATGATACCAAAGGTTATTTTTTTGTGCCAGTTCACCAATTTCTTGAAGTGGATCAACAGCCCCTGTATCAGTTGTTCCAGCAGAAGCTACAACCATAAAAGGGTTTAAGCCCTTCTTTTTATCATTTTCAATTTCTTGAGCAAGACCATCTACATCAATTCTAAAATTAGCATCAAGTTTCAACATTCTTACTTGTACATCTTCTAAACCAACAATACGTAGTGCTTTGTGTAAGCAATGGTGAACTTGCGGACTAAGGTAAATAACACTTTTGGTTACTTTTTCGTTTTTAATCTGATGTTTATCTCTAGCAGCTGTTACGGCAATTAAGTTAGCTATTGATCCACCAGATGTCATATTTCCAATAGCATTCTGAGGAAAGTCAAACACCCCTTTCATCCAATCTAGCAATTCATGTTCCATAGTAACTGCTCCTGGAGAACCAAAATACATTCCAGCATATTCATTGGTAACACTTGCTAAAAAATCGGCCAAGGCAGCAGTGTAAATTCCTCCTCCAGGAATATAACCTATATGACCTCCCGATGCTGGGTTAATTCCTTTTTGGACCACTTCTTTGGTATAAGCATCCAACAGCTCCTTTAGCTCTTTTTTATTGCTTCCTATTCCGAGCTTGGTTTTATCTGGTGTTCCTTGAAAATACGCTTTATTACTCTCTGTATTTTCTATAAAACCATTGGCATAATCTTGCACCTGATTGTTTAAATGATCCCTATCTTCCAAAGAAGGGTCTAATGCTGCAGAGATTTCCTCTAAAGCTAAAATTTGGTTAATTAAAAGTTCCATGTATTAAAATTGGTAGTCAAAAATAGGTATAGCGATTAACAAAAAGAACTGATTTATAGATTATGATAAAAATCATAGGTATAAACCCGTTTGTTGTGTTCTTGTTTTATAAATTTACAGCAAAATATATAAAAATATAGGTTATGGATATTTACGATCAGTTAAAAGAAAAATATAGTGCTATTGGACAAGATGTTGATGTTCACCTTAGCGGACTGCTTCATGCCAAGCCTATTACTTATTGGGACTACATCCAAACTGATGCTTTATTAGGTTTGCAAACTCAAAGAACAACACAACCCGATGAAATGGTGTTTATTATGTACCATCAAATCAATGAATTGTTGTTTAAAATGATTTTGTGGGAAATTGAACAAGTGGCAGACAAAACTGAGCTGACTCCTGATTTTTTTGCTGAACGATTGGATAGAATTAGTCGATATTTTGACATGCTTTCTTCTTCTTTTACCATTATGGGTGATGGAATGGAAGTTGAACAATACATGAAGTTTAGAGACACTTTAACTCCAGCAAGTGGTTTTCAAAGTGCACAATATAGAATGATAGAATTTGCTTCTACGGAACTAATTAATTTAATTGACATCCGCTTTAGAGATACTATTGATAGAGATACTCCTTTTTCTCATGCTTTTGAACATTTGTACTGGCAAGCTGCAGGTAAAGATTATAAAACTGGTAAAAAATCAGCCCTCCTATTTAATTTTGAAAATAGGTACATGGAAGATTTTATCACTTTCATGAAAAAATACAATACCGTAAACCTTTGGAGCAAGTTCAAGTCTTTACCGCAAGAATCTCAAGAAGATGTGAAGTTAGTTAACTCTATGCGTCATTATGATCACACCGTTAACGTATTATGGGTTATGGCACACTTAAATGCTGCTAAAAAGTATTTAAATAGTGGCAATAAATCTGCCGAAGCAACCGGTGGTAGTGAATGGCAAAAATACATGCATCCAAAATATCAAAAACGTATTTTCTTTCCAGAATTATGGAGTGATGATGAAATAGACAATTGGGGTGTTGATAATCTAGAAGGTCATGAAATGGTTGAAGAAGATTAATTCTCTTTAAAAATTAGTTCATACTCTTCAAATCGATGTTCACGTATAGGTCTAATTTTAGGCTCAGAATCAAAATACAATACTAAACATGGCGATATGTTTTTGTATTTTTCAACATACTCATAACGTAGTAGTTCCTTGTTTTTAATTCGCTGTTTTATCTTATTGTGATAGGGATACAACCTTAATCTAACATTGTTAAATAATCATTATAACTTGTTATTACCTCTTGATTTTGTGCTAATTTCAATCCTTCAGCAAAACTTGGACTACAACAAACATAAAACTTAGAATTAGTGAATTCACTAGCTATTTTCGCTAATAATTTATTCATTTCCTTTTCTTGGTTTTGTCTAACTGCAAATGTTAAAAAATGAGTAGGAGCAGTATCATTCGCCACATCTATTAAGTTATTTGAAGGAACATTGTCTCCCAAGTAAAAAACTTTTTTACCATTTTGTTTTAAACCATAGTTTGCCACCATTAAACCTAAATCGTGAAATTCACCCTGAGGTAGAAACAATAACCAACGTTCATTATTAGAAGATCCATTTGTAAGAGAGTCAATTGCAGCAGAAATTTTTTGTCTCACTAAGTTTGAAACAAAGTGTTCCTGTGCAGGATTAAGCTCATTAGTTGACCACAACAAGCCCATTTTAACTAACATCGGATAAATTATTTTTTGATAAGCTTGCATTAAACCAAACCCAATAATCGCATTAGTAAATGCCTTATCGAAAACTGCCTCATCATAAGTTAACCCAGAACTAATCAACTGATTAATCAACAATTCTTCTTTTACTTCTAATTTTTCTGTAATAAAAATCGCCTCAATCCTATTGCTAATCTCCCTATCATCAAGTTTTCCTATTTGAGATATTTTTAGTCCAGAATTAATTAATGAAACTACATTTAATAGTTTTTTCAATTGAGCATCATCATAATATCTAATATTTGATTCTGTTCGAAGTGGAACTAAGATATCATAACGCTGTTCCCATATCCTAATAGTATGTGCTTTTATTCCCGATAGATTCTCTAAATCTGAAATCTTATATCTACTCATAGTTGTGTTTAATAAAATGCAAATATAAGTAAACATTTATAAAAAAAAATTATTGCTCAATATTTGCTTCAAAACCAATAAAACAAAGAACAACAAGATACATATAGCCTACAAGAAACTAACCCAACAAAATATTTGTTTAAGTAATTATTGAAAATGTAAAACAAATATCATACTTTTGTTTAATGTTTATAACAATAAGTTAAACACTAAGGTGTTTTTTAGTTTAAAATATAGTGCATTAGACTGAAAACAAATTACAAAACTCTACTAATTATATATACTTGATTAGTAGAATAAAAAATAAACTATGAAAATAACAATATTGATAATTTCTGCAATATTCAGCTTAGGTCTTTTTGCTCAATATAAGATTAGTAAAAGCACCAATGAAACTGAAAAGCCAAACTACAAACTTGTTAAAAAATTTGAAACTTTTGAAATTAGAAAGTATCCAAAACTGCTTCTTGCAAGTACGAGTGTTAATAGTGACAACTACAAAGGGAAATCCAATAATGGCTTTAGAACTATTGCAGCATATATTTTTGGCGGCAACAACGAACAAGAAGCTATAAGCATGACCTCTCCAGTACTTATGACAGTTGGGGATTCAGAAGAGATGAGTTTTATCATGCCCTCTAAATATTCTTTAGAGAATATTCCAACTCCAAATGATAGCAATGTAATTCTGAATTATCAGCCTGAAAAAACAGTTGCTGTTATTTCTTTTGGTGGTTTTGCTAACGATAAAAAAATTGAACTTTACACAATAGCTCTTAAGGGACTTCTGAAAAAAGAAAACATTACACACAATGAAGAAATAGTTTTTCAAGGCTACAACCCTCCATTTGAATTTTTTAACAGACACAATGAAATTGCCATAACTGTATTGAATTATGAATAATAATAAAACCATAGCGATTATTGGCTCGGGTTTTTCAGGCCTATCCTCTGCGGCTTATCTTGCTAAGCAAGGATACAATGTTCATATATACGAAAAAAATGAAACCTTTGGAGGAAGAGCTAGACAATTTGTAAAGGATGGCTTCACCTTCGATATGGGACCTAGCTGGTACTGGATGCCCGATGCAATAGAATCCTTCTTTAAAGACTTTGGACATTCTACCAGTGATTTCTTTGAATTAATAAAATTATCTCCAGCTTTTGATATGGTATTTGGAGGAAATGAATTAATCTCTATCCCGAACAACTACTCTGAGCTTAGAAATTTGTTTGAACTAATTGAAGTGGGAAGTAGCAAAGAACTAGATGAGTTTATTGATGATGGCAAATTTAAATACGAAATAAGCATTTCGAACTTAATTGAAAAACCTGGTCTTTCAATATTTGAGTATTTTCAATATGACACAGTAAAAAGTGCTCTAAAGCTCAACCTATTCTCTTCATACCAGAAGCAAGTTTACAAACGTTTTAAAAACCAAAAACTTAGAGCCTTGATGGAATTCCCTGTATTGTTTTTAGGCGCAAAACCAAAAGATACCCCAGCCCTTTATAGCTTAATGAATTATGCAGGATTAAAACTAGGTACATATTATCCAATGGGCGGCTTTAATTCACTCGTAACAGCAATGGTAAAAATTTGCGAAACCAACGGAGTTACCCTGCACACAAACAGTAATGTAACTAAAATTGAATGCCTTCATAATAAAGTAACTTCAATTTTAGTGAATGATGAAGTTAAATTAGTAGATGGTGTTATTGGTAGTGCCGATTACCACCACATAGAAACAAAGCTACTCGATAAACCTTTTCGAAATTATTCTGAAGAGTATTGGAGAACAAAAACGTTCGCTCCTTCTAGCCTAATTTTTTACTTAGGAATAAACAAAAAGATAAAAAACATTAATCATCACACCTTATTTTTTGATGGTGACTTTGAGCAACATGCTACTGAAATATATGATGAAAAATCTTGGCCAATAGACCCACTATTTTATGTTTGCGCACCTTCAAAAACAGACCCAAATGTTGCTCCGAAAGAAATGGAAAACCTTTTTATTTTAATGCCTCTTGCTACGGGAATAGAAGACACTTTAGAATTAAGGGAACGATATTTTAACTTAATGATGAATAGAATAGAGAAGCAATTTGGACAAAATATACTAGACCATGTTATTGTTAAAGAATCCTACTGCATTAATGATTTTAAAAATGACTACAATTCATATGGTGGTAATGCATATGGACTGGCAAACACATTAAACCAAACTGCAATTTTTAAACCAAAAATTATTAATAAAAAAGTAAACAATCTTATCTACTCAGGTCAGTTGACCGTTCCTGGCCCAGGAGTTCCTCCTTCTCTTATTTCAGGAAAAATATCTGCCAATTTATTACACCAACATTTAAAAAAACAAACTCATGAAATTCTTGTATGATGAGCTATCAGCTCAATGCTCTAAAAGAGCTACTCAAAAATATAGTACCAGCTTTTCTTTAGGCATAAACCTTCTAGACAAATCGTTGCATCGCCCAATTTATGGAATATATGGATTTGTAAGGTTTGCTGATGAAATTGTGGATAGTTTTCATGGTTACGACAAAACAACCTTATTAGCTGATTTTAAAAAAGACGCATTTAAGGCCATAGACTCTGGAATTAGTATTAATCCTATTTTAAACGAATTCCAAAAGGTTGTTAACGACTACAACATTACCTACGACTTAATAGAAACTTTTTTAAAAAGTATGGAAATGGACTTAGAAGATCAAAGCTACAATCAAGAATCTTATAACGACTATATTTTAGGTTCAGCAGAAGTTGTTGGACTGATGTGCTTACATGTTTTTGTTGAAGGTGACATGATTAATTACAATAGATTACGTCCATACGCTATGAGTTTAGGCTCAGCGTTTCAAAAAGTAAATTTTTTAAGAGACATAAAAGAAGATTATGTAGCCCTGGGTAGAACTTATTTTCCCGGAATTGATCTAACAACTTTTTCAAAGAAAGATAAAAAACAAATAGAACAAGACATTTTAGCTGATTTTGAACACGCTTTAGAAGGGATTAAAATGTTACCTCCAAAAGCTCAAAAAGGAGTTTACGTTGCATATGTTTATTATGTTGAACTACTTAACAAAATAACTAGAACCCCAGTTGAAAACATTATGAATGCCAGAATAAGAGTACCCAATCTTTCTAAACTAGGCCTCATGTTTAAATCTATGTTAAAACACCAACTAAACTTACTATAATGAAACTTTTAGCGACATTTCTTCTTGTTTTATTTTGCGTTAGCTCTTATTCTAATAACACTATAAATGAGACTAGAAACCTTTACATCAAAGCAGCAAAATCTAAAGACAATGTTAAATTCTTTTATAATTACATATCCGATTTAGAAGTAAATGAACCAGGAATATTAGGTTACAAAGTAGCTACCCACTTTTTAAAAGCTAAATATGGTAAAAATCCATATAAAAGATTAAAGTCATTTAATACAGGAAAAAAACTATTAGAAATTATTATAGATCGTTATCCAAACAATATTGAGTTAAGGTATATTCGATTAGGAATACAGCTAAAATGTCCAAAAATATTAGGTTATAGAGACGCAATACTGATTGACCTTAACCTACTAACAGAGTCTTATACTTTAATAAAAGACAATGACCTCAAATTAAAAATTAAGAACCTTATAATACATTAAATTATGGAAGAAAATGTAATCTTAGTTGACCCAAAAGACAATGAAATTGGTGTAATGGAAAAAATGCAAGCTCATGAAAAAGGTGAATTACATAGGGCTTTTTCAATTTTTATCTTCAATACTAAAGGAGAGATTCTTTTACAAAAAAGAGATTCAAAAAAGTATCATTCAGGCGGATTATGGTCTAACACATGCTGCAGCCACCCTAGACCTGGAGAACCTACAAAACTAGCTGCTAGCAGAAGATTAAATGAGGAAATGGGATTAAACACTGTGTTATTTCCAGCATTTTCATTTATCTATAGATCAGAGCTCGATAGCAATCTGATTGAACATGAACTCGACCATGTTTTTGTAGGGTACACAAATGACCAACCCACCATGAACCCAGAGGAAGTTGAAGATTACAAATTTATGAGCCTTACTAATTTAGAATATGAATTATTAGCATCTCCTGAGCTATACACTACTTGGCTAAAAATATGCTTCAAAAACTTATTGTCACACCTTAACAGTAAAAATTAAAACACATGAGAAAAAAAATAAACAATGCAGTTCAAAAAACTAAACTTATTATCCTTAAAATAAACCACAACACCACCATAACTATTAAAAGCAGTAATGCCTTAAAAATTTGGCTAAATAAGTATCCGAATGCAGAAATTATAAAATCATAAATTTAATTCCTTTACTTTAACCTTTAATAAGTGGACCTCATAAACATCATAGCAACTCTAGCAACTTTTATAGCAATGGAAGCTGTTGCCTGGCTTAGCCACAAATATATAATGCATGGTTTTTTATGGTATTTCCATGAAGACCACCACCAACACAACACCAACTTAAAGCCATTTGAACGGAATGACTTTTTCTTTTTATTGTTTGCTGCCCCTGGAATAACATTAATTTTTATTGGTTATTCTCAATTTAGCATATCTTTTTGGATAGGATTAGGAATAGCGCTTTATGGGTTATGTTATTTTGTGGTACATGACGTTTTCATTCATAGAAGATTAAAGTTCCTAAGAAATATAGACTCGAAATACTTTAGAGCAATCCGTAGAGCTCACAAAGCTCACCACAAGCACTTTAACAAAGAACATGGCGAAAGCTTTGGCATGCTTTGGTTTCCAAAAAAACATTTTAAGTAACATGAAACCATTCACTTATCTTCTAATAGACATTTTCACTATTTTGATTCCCTTTATATTTTCATTTCACCCTAAATTAAGGTTTTATAAAAAATGGAAAGAAGCTTTTGCTTCAATATTTATTGTAGCTATTTTCTTTATAATTTGGGATGTTTTTTATACCGAAATTGGCGTTTGGGGGTTTAATGCTGATTACCTTATTGATTTAAATATTATAAACCTCCCTATAGAAGAAATTTTATTCTTTATCTGCATCCCTTACGCCTGCTTATTCACCTACTTTTCATTAAAAAAAATGATTAAGCCTTTACATTACAACGATTTAAAATGGGCCACGATTTTCATTTCTACTCTTCTTGCTTTAACAGGCATCATTTTTATTGATAAGCTCTACACATCGTTAACATTTATTTTATATGCCACCCTAATTTTATTGATCCAATATAACTTTACCCGTATTAAATTACCTCGAATATATTTCTCGCTCCTAATCTTAATTATTCCTTTTTTAATTGTTAATGGTATTCTAACGGGATCAGGAATTGATGAGCCAATAGTTTGGTACAACAGCAAAGAAATTATAGGTACTCGCATATTAACAATCCCTGCTGAAGACTTTATTTATGGATCCTTATTGATAACTCTAAATATATTTTTGTTTGAACGATTTTCAAATAACAAAACAACAACATAACTTAAAGCTAAATTCTATCAATACTTTACATTTCAAACAAACGATCTAATGAAAATTTTACTAACTGGTGCAACTGGATACATTGGAAAAAGGCTACTTCCAGCCCTTATAAACGAGGGGCACGAAATTGTTTGTTGCGTTAGAGATAAAAATAGATTTCAAGTGCCAAAGTCATTCTTACCCTACATTAGTGTTATAGAGATTGACTTTGCTGATCGCTTAAGTTTTAATAATCTACCAAAAGATATTGATGCTGCTTATTTCTTAATGCACTCAATGTCTAATAATTCTGATTATGAATCATTAGAAATCGAAGTAGCTAAAAACTTTAACAAACTGCTTAAAAATATTTCAGTAAAACAAGTTATTTACTTAAGCGGAATTGTAAATGAAAAACAACTTTCAAAACACTTGAGTAGTCGAAAAAATGTTGAATTAGAACTCGAAAAGGGAAATTACAATTTAACTGTTTTAAGAGCTGGAATCATCATTGGTTCAGGAAGCGCTTCATTTGAAATAATTAGAGATTTAGCAGAGAAACTCCCTGTAATGATAACCCCAAAATGGCTAAAAACACTATGCCAACCTATAGCTATTGGAGATGTAATAACTATTTTACAAAAAGTATTAACTAAAGAATCTACCTACAATCAAAACTTCGACATAGGCGGATCGGACATCTTGAGTTATAAAGAAATGCTGGAGAACTATGCTTTATTGAGAGGTTTTAAGCGTTTAATATTGGTAGTACCAGTTATGACTCCAAGACTTTCTTCCTATTGGCTGTATTTTGTAACGTCTACATCATACAAATTGGCAGTAGCATTGGTTGACAGCATGAAAATTGAAGTTGTTTGCAGGGACAACAGAATTAACCAAATCCTTAACATTACCCCTATTAGTTATAAAGAGTCAATACAGAATGCATTTCAGAGGATTGATAAAAACGAAATAATTTCAAGCTGGAAAGATGCTATGAGCAGCAGCAATAAAAGACTTAACATTTCTGATTTCGTTCGAGTTCCTGAAAATGGCTGTTTTTCTGATATTCAGTATTCTAAAGTCAAAAACTCAACCATAGTAATTAATAGCATTTGGAACATTGGCGGGAACAATGGCTGGTACTATGCCAACTGGCTATGGAGATTTAGAGGTATTATAGATAAGTTTTGTGGAGGTGTAGGATTAAGAAGAGGTAGAACTAGCCAAACAAAGCTTAAACCTGGAGATGCGCTAGACTTCTGGAGAGTTCTATATGCAAACAAGGAAGAAGGCAGACTTTTACTATTTGCAGAAATGAAACTACCTGGAGAAGCATGGTTAGAATTTAAATTAATAGAAAATACTATTATGCAAAAAGCAACTTTTAGACCTAAAGGAATACTAGGTAGATTATACTGGTATGCTATGAGTCCCTTCCATTACTTTGTATTTAAGGGGATGCTAAAAACTATAAGCGATCAAAAAAAATAAAATAGCTTCAGAATAATGTTTAAACCCAACCTAAAAAACCTTTATTTCCTTCTATTAACATTCGTTGCTCCATCCTTCTGCTTAGGACAAATTGAAACTGAAATAAGAGGCACAGTTAAAGACCAAAGTGGACTACCAATTTTTACCGCAACTATTGTTTTGCAAAATACTGGATTAGGTGCAATTACTAATGATAACGGAAGTTATATAATAAAAAACGTTTCCCCTGGATCTTACAATTTAACTGCAAGCTTTTTAGGATACAGATCTAAAACTATTTTTAATGTAATTGTTAAATCCGTTGGAAACCAACCACTCAACTTTGTTCTTATTGAAAACTCCGATAGCCTAGAAGAATTCACTATATATAGCGAAGCTAATCAATTGGCAAGACCAAAAGAAACCCCTCTTTCAAGTCAAACACTTAGCGCTACAGAAATAGAAACATATCCTGGCGGAAATAATGATGTAGTAAAAGTTGCTCAATCATTACCAGGAATATCACCCTCTATTGGTGGGTTTAGGAATGACTTAATTATAAGAGGAGGAGCTCCAAATGAAACTGTTTATTTTTTAGATGGAGTTGAAATACCAAACATCAATCATTTCAGTACTCAAGGAAGTTCTGGAGGACCAGTCGGAATGATAAATGTTTCATTTATTGACAATGTAACGCTTTCATCTTCAGCATTCAATTCTAAATATGACAATGCACTCTCTGGGGTAATGCAATTCGATCAGAAATCTAGTAACAAAAGAAAATTAAATGGAATTTTTCGTGTAGGCGCTAGTGAAACAGCATTAACAATTAATACACCTCTATTTAAAGGCAAAAAAGAAGAAAGCAATACAGGAATTATAGCTTCGGTAAGGAGAAGCTATTTGCAATTCTTATTCGAACAAATTGGATTACCTATTCGACCTGACTATTGGGACTATCAATATAAATTAGATCATAAAATCAATAATTTTAATAATATTTCCCTTATAGGTATTGGATCAGTTGACGATTTTTATTTAGATGGTTCGGGTGAACTGGACAATAATACACGTGCAGTCCTAGAACAATCCCCTTACATCAATCAACAAACAAATACCATTGGTTTAACTTGGAAAAACATATTGAAAAGTGGAAAAGGCTTTATGGAAACTACTATAAGCAATAATTTGTTACGAAATAATTTTGCACGTTACCAAGATAACACCAATAAAAAAGGTCTCCTATTTAGTAATATTTCTACTGAAATGGAAACACAAGCTAGGTATTCGTTTACATACTTTCATAATGACTGGAAATTCAATTGGGGAGGAAATGGGAAACAAGTAAAATACAAAAACGAAACTCAAACAAATACAGGTTTAGATAATTATTCTACAGATATAAACCTTATCAAATACGGCCTATTTTTCAATACTACTCGATCATTTTTTAAAAACAAATTGGATGTTTCTTTAGGTTTAAGAATTGATGACGACAACTATACAACAGGAAAAAAGGATTTACTTAATTTTTCACCAAGAACAGCTATTGGTTATTTAATCTCCAAAAAATTGAAAATAAATACTACAATTGGAAGGTATTTCAAAATACCTCCATACACCATTTTGGGTTATCAAGAAAATGATGTCTTTTTAAATAAAGATGCTAAATATATTCAGTCAGATCACTTTGTGTTAGGATTAGAACATTTTATAGGCTCATCATCAAGCATATCTGTAGAAGGTTTCTACAAATCATACCGTAATTATCCAATTTCTTTAACGGACTCCATTTCATTGGCCAATAAAGGTGCCGATTTTGAAGTATTAGGCAATGAAAATGTAACGAGCGATGGAAAAGGTCGAGCTTATGGTATAGAGTTCTTTTTTCAACAAAAACTGAGCAACCGATTTTATGGCGTGTTTTCCTATACTTTCTTTTACAGTGAATTTACAGGATTTAACCCGAACAAACATCTTCCTTCGTTATGGGATAGTCGACACCTTCTATCATTTACTGGAGGGTATAAACTAAAAAGAAATTGGGAGATAAGTGGAAGATTTAGATTTGCAGGTGAAACACCTTACATCCCAATTAACAATGAGGCTAGCACAATTACTTACCCTCAAATAATATTAGACTACAATCGTTTAGGGGAAGAACGACTCGGA
>CAJQON010000028.1 GCA_905479995.1 uncultured Flavobacteriales bacterium
TCGTTTAATAGATAGAGCATTAAGACCGCTTTTTCCAGATGATTATCATGCTAACACACAAGTTGAATTACAATTAATTTCTCATGATCCTGAAGTTAAAGCCGATGCTTTAGCATGTTTTGCAGCTTCTGCTGCAATCGCTGTATCTGATATACCATTTAACGGACCAACTTCTGAAGTAAGAGTTGCTCAAATTGATGGAAACTGGATTATGAATCCTACTCCTGAGCAAATGGAGCAATCTGACATCGATTTAATCGTTGCTGCAACAGCAGAAAACATTATGATGGTAGAAGGTGAAATGTCTGAAATTTCTGAAGCTACAATGCTAGAAGGAATTAAAGTTGCTCACACAGAAATTAAAAAACAATGTCAATTACAATTAGATTTAGCTGCAGAAATTGCAACAGCTCAAACTAAAAGAGAATACAATCACGAAAGAAGCAATGAAACATTACAAGCAAATATTAAATCAGCTTGTTACGATAAATGTTATGCTATTGCAGGAGAAGGTATTGCTGATAAAGCAGTAAGAGGCCAGAAATTTGGTGCTGTAAAAGAGGCATTTGTTGCTACACTTTCTGATGAAGATAAAGGTGATAATTTCTTAATCAATCAATACTTTAAAGCTGTTCAAAAATCAGCAGTTAGAGATGTAATGTTGAAAGATAGAATTAGACTTGATGGTAGAAAAATGGATGAAATTCGTCCTATCTGGAGTGAAGTTGATTATTTGCCAAGTGCTCACGGTTCTGCTGTGTTTACAAGAGGTGAAACACAATCTTTAACTACTGTTACTTTAGGTAACGATAGAGATGCTAAAATGGTTGATGAAGTAACTGCTGAAGGATCTGAAAAATTCATGCTACACTATAACTTTCCTTCTTTCTCTACTGGAGAGGCAAGACCAAGTCGTGGAACAAGTCGTAGAGAAGTTGGACACGGTAATTTAGCCTTAAGAGGTATTAAACCAATGCTCCCTACTGGAGAAGATAACCCATATACGATTAGAGTTGTTTCTGAGATTTTAGAATCTAACGGATCTTCTTCTATGGCAACTGTTTGTGCTGGAACATTAGCATTAATGGATGCAGGTATTAAGCTTAAGAAACCAGTTTCTGGTATCGCAATGGGATTAATTACTGAAGGTGGAGCTGGTAACTTTTGTGTATTATCAGATATTTTAGGAGATGAAGATCACTTAGGAGATATGGATTTTAAAGTAACTGGAACTCCTGATGGAATTACTGCTTGTCAAATGGACATTAAAGTAGATGGTTTACCATACGAAGTATTAGAACAAGCTTTAAACCAAGCTTTAGCTGGTCGTTTACATATATTAGGTGAAATGGCTAAAACAATTGCTACTCCAAATTCTGAATTGAAATCACATACTCCAAGAATAGTTCAAATAACTATTCCTAAAGAAATGATCGGTGCAATTATTGGACCTGGAGGGAAAATCATTCAAGAAATGCAAGCATCTACTGGCGCTACAATTACTGTAGAAGAAGCTGATGGTGTTGGTAAAGTTTCTATTATGACAAATGATGCGGAAGCTAGTGATGCTGCTTTAGGAAAAATTAAAGCCATTACTGCTGTACCAGAAGTTGGAGAAGTATACAAAGGAAAAGTAAAATCTATTACAAACTTTGGTGCTTTTGTTGAAATAATCCCTGGTAAAGACGGACTATTGCACATCTCTGAAATAAACTGGGATAGAGTTGCAAATGTAGAAGATGTACTAAAAGAAGGCGAAATGATTGATGTAAAATTAATCGCAGTTGATCCTAAAACAGGTAAATTGAAACTTTCAAGAAAAGTATTGTTGGAAAAACCAGCAAAACAAGAAGCATAGTTTTAATTACAATAACCATTTAAAAAGTCCCGCTATATGCGGGATTTTTTTGGTTAAATAAAATAATATTTTCCATTAATGTAACTTTAAAACAGATGAATCGTAAATTGTTGTAGACAAATCACTAATTTTAGTATATGAGGCAACTAAAGATTACGAAACAAGTTACAAATCGAGAGACCATATCGCTCGATAAATATTTACAAGACATTTCAAAGCTAGGTTTAGTTACTGCAGAAGAAGAAGCTGTTCTTGCTCAACAAATAAGAGACGGTGACAAACTTGCTCTCGAAAAGTTAACCAAAGCAAACCTTCGTTTTGTAGTGTCGGTTGCCAAACAATATCAAAACCAAGGACTAAATCTATCCGATTTAATTAATGAAGGAAACATTGGCTTAATAAAAGCTGCCCAACGGTTTGATGAAACCAGAGGCTTTAAGTTTATATCTTATGCTGTTTGGTGGATTAGACAATCTATTATGCAAGCCATTGCAGAACAAGCCAGAATAGTTCGATTACCATTGAATAAAATTGGAAGCATTACAAAAATAAATAGAACTTTTTCCCAACTAGAACAAGTACACGAAAGAGAACCTTCTGTTGATGAAATTGCTGAATTGTTAGACATCACTACTTCTGAAGTGAAAGATTCCCTTAAAATATCTGGCAAACATGTATCTGTAGATGCTCCTTTATCAAGCGATGAAGAAAGTAATACCTTACTGGATGTAATGAGTGAAAAAGATAGCATCCAAAATCCAGATAGAGAATTAATGACAGAATCTTTACGGAATGAAATAGAACGCTCCTTCTCTACCCTATCTTATCGTGAAGCTGAAGTGCTGCGATTATATTTTGGTATCAACGCAAAATCTGCATTTACCCTCGAAGAAATTGGAGAACAATTTGAATTAACCCGTGAACGGGTTAGACAAATTAAAGAAAAAGCCTTAAGAAAATTAAAACACTCTTCACGATGTAAGTTATTAAAACCATATTTAGGATAATTTTGCTACTACCCAAAACTAAAAGAGCGAATGTTAATAAACATTCGCTTTTTTGTTTCCGACCAACTGCTGTTTTTATATTTTTGTAACTTAAAATATTATTATGGCTCACATCATTGCTCCTTCAATACTATCTTCAGATTTTGCTAACCTACAAAGCGAATGCGAAATGCTTAACAACAGCGAGGCCGATTGGTATCACATTGATGTAATGGATGGCGTTTTTGTTCCAAACATTACTTTTGGAATGCCCGTAATTAGCGCCATCAAAAAACACGCTACAAAAACATTCGATGTACATTTAATGATCGTCAATCCTGATCAGTTTATTGAAGATTTTGCAGATGCTGGTGCAGATATTTTAACGGTTCACTATGAGGCTTGCCCACACTTACACCGTTCTATTCAACGAATTAAAGCGGCAGGAATGAAAGCTGGTGTTGCATTAAACCCACATACCAATATTAATTTATTGGAAGACATTATACAAGACATTGATTTAGTTTGCATTATGTCGGTTAACCCTGGATTTGGAGGCCAATCGTTTATTGAAAACACTTACACGAAGGTTTCTGAATTAAAAGCACTAATTAATAAAAAAGGCTCTAATACATTAATTGAAATTGATGGTGGCGTTACAGACAAAAACGCAAGAAAACTATTGGACTGTGGTGCAGATGTATTGGTTGCAGGAAGTTTTGTTTTTAAATCTGACAATCCGACTCAAACCATTGCAAACCTTAAAAAGGTTTAGTTTTTTAATCAATTTTTTCTTACTATCTTTGGAGTTAATACGAATTGAATCCTATGAAAAAGCTACTTTTTGCTTCAATAATCTTATCAATAATTCTATCGAGTTGTGGTTCCTCAGAATCAGGAAATGAAAACAATAACGGTGTAGAATTAAATGAAAGCGAAAATAATATCGAAATCACTACTGAAAAAGTTGAGATTAATGGCGTAGAACATTTTATAAAAAAAATGGGGAAAGGAGAACCTATTGTTGTTCTTCATGGTGGTCCAGGAATTTTTCATGACTACTTAGTTCCCCACTTTAAGAAAATTGCAGAAAACTATGAAGTAATTTTTTACGATCAACGAGCTTGTGGACAAACAGCTTTTCCTTCAGATACATCAAGCATTAATATTGTTTCTTATGTTGAAGATTTAGAAGCAATTAGAACTTATTTGAAAATTGAAAAACTAAATTTACTTGGTCATTCATGGGGAGCATTATTGGCCATGAAATATGGTGTAAAATACCCCGATAACTTAAATCGTTTAATGCTTGTGTCTCCAGCTCCAGCTAACACCAACTATTTTGACGAGACATTTGCTAACATGCAACAAAAAAGATCTGAGGCTGACACAAAAGAATTAATAGAAACAATGATGTCTTCTGAGTTTGCAAACAGAGAAAAAAATGCTTTTAGAAAAGTGGTTTTATTAGGCGACAAAACAAATTTAGCTGATCAAACTAAGATTGAAGAACTTTATAAACCTATGGAGTTTAGCGAAACTACTGCAAACAGTATGCTAATTGTAAATAGCTTATTGGAACGTACCTATTTTAACCTTGACATTACCAATGAAGGATTGAATAAAATCACTTGTTCAACTATTATTATATTGGGTGACTTAGATAATGTTCCTTTTAATTCTGCACAAGCCATTCAAGATAGCTTTAAAAATTGTAAATTAAAGGTGTTAAAAAAATGTGGGCACTACCCTTTCTTTGAATCGCCAAAGGAATTCAACACTGCATTGAACGATTTCTTAGACCCTCATTATGATCAATAAGGTAGAGGTTATTGAATTTGAACTATCTGAAGAATACATACACCTTATTAAACTGTTAAAACTTTTAGGACTTGTAGAGTCTGGTGCGGATGCCAAAATTGCAGTAGAAGAAGGTGAAGTAAAATTTAATGGTGAAATAGAATTTAGAAAACGTAAAAAAATAAGATCCGGTGACTCCGTTCTTTTTGGGAATACCCAAATCCAAATAATTTAAGTTATGCCAGCAGATAGAACAGTAATATTAAACAACTTCCAAATTACCCAAAAAATTAATCGAATTTCATACCAGATATACGAGGATAATTGCTCCGAAAAAGAGATTGTTATTGTAGGAATTGATAAAAAAGGATATTTATTAGCTGAGAAATTAACCGAACGATTAAAAGCTATTTCGGATTGTTCAATTTCGTTAGTTAAACTAACCCTAAACAAAGATAATCCCATAGAAAATCCAGGTCAACTAGATGGTGACGAATCAATACTTAACGATAAGGTAGTTATTTTGGTAGACGATGTATTAAATACTGGTAAAGCTTTAATTTATGGTGTAAAATTCTTGCTAGATTTCCCTATAAAAAAGATGTCAACAGCTGTTTTGGTAGACAGAAACCACAAAAAATATCCTATTGGAACACACTATGTTGGGCTTTCATTATCTACGACTTTACAGAATCATATTTCAGTTAAATTTGAGGTCGATGATATTTGTGCCTATTTGAGTTAATAAATTATTAGAAATAAAAAAAACCGCAATTTGCGGTTTTTTTTATTTCTAATATTTATATTTCACTATTCTTCTTCAACTTCAATCATTTTAAAAGGAACGTTAATTATCGCTTGATAATCTTCACCCGCTTCTAACATATCCTCATCATCCTCTTCATAATACCAGTTAATAGTAACTTCACTATTTCCAGAATTAATTGCTTCTAACTTTTTAAATACATCTAAGATACATTTAGAAGAACTAGTATTAAAATACTCTAGTTGAATATCAACTTTAGTATTTGCCTGAGAATTTTGGTTATAAGCCTCTAAAATTTCAATTAAAGATCTATAAAATTCAATCGAATTTTCAGGAATTGATCTCCCTTTCACCAATAAATAACCAGTACTAGGATTAAATTCAATTGTTGGTGTTTTAGGTGATCCTTCTATTTTTAACTCTTCCATTATATATTTTTTATTGTGCTACTTTTACATTTAAACTAAAAAATGAGAAACCATCTTGAATAGGTTCAAAGTTATATTCTAACTTCTTCCCAGACTTTCGAGCAATATCAATCATACCCAATCCTCCGCCACCTTTAGCCGACATCTCACCATTATTTAATACTTCTTTATAATACAACTTCAACTCATCTCTGTCCATAGCATTAATTCGATCTAATCTTCCTCTCATTAATTCTACATTCCCTTCAGCCATATAGTTACCAGTCATAATCGAATACTCACCATCAACTTTTCTAATCATAAACAAAGCACTGTTCTCGTTACTCTTAGTTTGTTTATCATCTTCATCAATGTGGTGATATAAGTTCTGTAAACATTCTACTAAAATGTTATAAACTTTCTTCTTAATCTTTGGGGGTTCATCTAGAGTCTCCATTTTAGACTCCATAATTTGAAGTATTGAGGTCAATAAGTCAGATGTAACTTCACCTTTAAAAGATAACATTATATTACCCTCTTCCATTTTATTGTAAAAATCGTGAATATTGTTCATCAACTCTAACCTCTTTCAATTATAATTTCAAAGATATTAATTTGAATGAATCTCACAAGTTAAATCTGCTAAATTTTTCGATTAAACCCATATTTTATCGATTAAAATAAAAGTTTGTTATATGTTAGGAATAATTTACCAGAAAAACTTTCTTAAATACCCTTGCTTAACATACTTTTGTCTTTTAATAAATAGGGATTAAATTATGAAAAGTGAGTGGTATATAGATTGGTTTGATTCCCCTTACTATCACGTGCTTTATAAAAACAGAGATGGTATAGAAGCTGAAAAGTTTATCCACGCCCTTAATCAATTCTTAGCACCTAAAACGGATGCCATTTTTTTAGATGCTGCATGCGGAAAAGGAAGACACTCCATATTTATTGAAAGCCTCGGATACACTATAGATGGATTTGATTTGTCTGAAAATAGTATAGAGGCTGCAAAAAATCATGAAACAGAAAAGCTTAAGTTTTTTGTTAATGACATTCGAATTCCATTAAAAGTAATTCATTACGATTTCGTTTTCAACCTATTTACCAGTTTTGGTTACTTTGAAAGCCACGAAGACAATCAAAAAGCAATTAATGCATTGACTGAAAGCTTAAAGACTAATGGCGTATTAGTCATGGACTTTATGAATTGCAGCAAGGTTATTGATAGATTAAACGTAAATGAGACAAAAGAAATTGATGATATTTCTTTTAAAATAAACCGATCTTATAAAGATGGTAAAATACTTAAAGACATTGAGTTTGAAGCCGATAATAAAAACTATAAATTTCAAGAAAGTGTAATGACTATTACATTAAATGACTTTAAGACTTACTTTGAAAAGGCCAATTTAAAAATTGAAGCTATCTTTGGCGACTATAATTTAAATCCATTTGATATCGAAGCTTCTGATAGACTAATTTTAATCGCACGCAAAAATTGAACTTAACAACTACCTATATCATCTTATTTTGTGCTGCATTTATTAGTGGCTGTGCTGTGCAAATTTTCAAACTAAAGTTTACCAAAAGCCTAAGGCTCTTAATTTCTTTTAGTGGAGCTTTTTTGTTGGCTATAAGTGTATTGCATTTAATCCCAGAAATATATACAGGCTATACCGAAAAAATAGGCTTATTCATATTATTAGGTTTTCTACTTCAATTACTTCTAGAATTTTTCTCTGATGGTATTGAACATGGACATTTCCACTCACACAATAAAACATTGGTGGCTTTCCCTTATGCTATTTTTATCAGTCTTTGTATTCATTCATTTGTAGAAGGAATGGCATTAGTAAGTCCACACGATCATGGGCATATGCATGTGCACGACACCAATTTCTCATTGCTTACTGGTATAATTATTCATAAAATACCTATCGCTATTGTTTTGAGTACAATGCTACTCTCAAAAAACATTGCTAAAAGCGTTTATTTTATCGCTATATTTTTATTTGCTATTTCAGCTCCTCTAGGCTTATTTTTAGCTACTAACAAATTATTATTAATAGCGGGTAATGCAAACATTATACTGGCTTTAGCAGTAGGTATATTTCTTCATATATCTACTACCATACTGTTTGAATCGAGTGAGGGACACCGTTTTGACCTAAAGAAATTCGGAATAATTGTGCTAGGTTTTGCTATAGCCGCATTAACTTTATAATAAAAAAAAGGCCTTCATTTCTGAAGACCTTTTAGTTACTTAATTTTTTATTGTCTTAAAATGTAGCTACACTTTCTGATTTGTAATCTCCATTTTTCAATTTCTCTTGTACTTTTTTAAACGTATCTACTGTATATGCTACATCTTCTAATGAGTGCATAGCTGTTGGAATTAATCGTAACATTATTATTCCTTTAGGAACTACTGGGTAAACTACAATAGAACAAAACAAATTGTAATTCTCTCTTAAATCTACCGTTAAGTTAGTTGCTTCAGGTATACCTCCATCTAAAACCACTGGAGTTACTTGAGTTGAAGTTGTTCCTGTATTAAAGCCATTGTCTCTCAACCCTTTTTGCAAAGCATTCGCAATAGTCCATAATTTCTCTCTAATTTCTGGGCTATTTTTTAATAACTCCAATCTTTTTAAATTTCCAATAACTAAAGGCATTGGTAATGATTTTGCATATACCTGAGAACGCATATTGTACCTTAAATAATCTACTACATCTTCATTTGCAGCAATAAAACCACCAATACTAGCCATTGCTTTGGCAAATGTTCCAAAGTAAATGTCAACGCCATCTTGACAACCTTGCTTCTCTCCTGTTCCTGCTCCCGTTGCTCCCATAGTTCCAAAACCATGCGCATCATCAACAAATAATCTAAATTGATATTTATCTTTTAAAGCAACTATAGACTTTAAATTTCCTTCGTTTCCAGACATTCCAAAAACACCTTCAGTAATTACCAAAATAGCGCCTTTTGTTTTTTCTACAATTTTAGAAGCTCTTGCCAGCATCTTATCCAAGCTTTCCATATCGTTGTGCTGATATACAAACCTTTTTCCTTGATGTAATCTTAATCCATCCAAAATACAAGCATGAGATTCAGCATCATATACTACGACATCATTTCTATCCAACAAAGCATCAATTGCTGATAGCATACCTTGATAACCGAAATTCAATAAGATAGAATCTTCTTTACTTTCAAATGCCGCTAGTTCTGCTTCCAATTGTTCATGGTACTTTGTGTTTCCAGACATCATTCTCGCTCCCATAGGATAAGCTAACCCCCATTCTTTAGAAGCTTCTTCATCTATTTTTCTTACTTCAGGATGATTTCCAAGGCCTAAATAATTATTTAAACTCCATTGTAAAACCTCTTTACCTCTAAAAGTCATTTTATTGTTAAGTTCACCTTCTAATTTAGGGAAAGCGAAATAACCATGAGCCTCTTTAGCATACTTTCCTAAAGGACCTCTATTCTCTTTTATTTTTTCAAATAAATCTGCCATGTAATATCTTTTTCTAATTATTTGGTGGCAAAGATAAATATTCTAATAATGTAAATTACTACTTGCTTCAAATAAGTTATAGGGTTTGTTAGTTTTTAGTGCTAAAGCCTTATTTTTACCCACTATGCCAAAGCTAATTTCTAATAATATTTCTGTTTCAATAGCACTTCTATGCTTAATTGTACTGATTTTGTTTAGTTTAGACTTGTTTTTTGGGCCTGCTAACATCCCTTTTAAGGAAATCTTAAAAATTATTTTTAGCAATGATTCTGTAAAAGAAAGTTGGAGTGTTATTATACTGGAATCTAGGTTGCCAAAAGCCATTTCTGCCATACTTTGCGGTAGTGCTCTTGCTGTGGCAGGACTAAAACTACAGACATTATTTAAAAACCCTTTAGCTGGTCCGTATATTTTAGGTGTAAGCTCTGGTGCAGGTTTGGGAGTAGCTATTTTTGTAATGGGTCTAAGTTTTATTGGTATATCTGTCCAAGATATTTCATTTCTCTCCAACTTCGGGGTTGTTTTTGCTTCATTTTTAGGCTCATTTTTGGTTCTTGGAATATTAATTGCCGTTGTTAATCGCTTAAAAGATATTATGACCGTATTAGTATTAGGTGTAATGATTGGAAGCATAGTTACTGCACTTATAGGTATTATTCAATATTTCAGTAATGATGTTCAACTCAAGTCTTTTATAATGTGGACCATGGGTGATCTCAGCTCAGTAACCAATACTCAACTATTAACACTAACACCTATTGTAATCATTGCATTGATATTGTCTTTTTTATTATCAAAACAGCTCAATACTTACTTAATGGGTGAAGAATATGCATTAAGTATTGGCACTAATATTAAAAAATCAAGAATTTTAGTAATTAGTATTACTGCAATATTGGCTGGAAGTATTACAGCCTATTGTGGCCCAATTGGTTTTATAGGAATTGTTGTACCTCACTTTGCACGAATGCTAACTCAATCATACGATCATCGTTTACTTATTCCTATTTCTGCATTAATTGGTATTAGCTTATTATTGGTTGCCGACATTATTTCTCAAGCATTACAACTCCCTATTAACTCTATAACATCCTTAATAGGTATTCCTTTTATTATTTGGATTATTTTTAAGAACAAAAAAATTACAAATCTTAATTGAATCAAAACATTAATATATCAAGCCTTAGCACTGGTTACGCCAACAAAGTAATATTGGATGCAGTAGATTTAAGCTCAAAAAAAAATCAGTTAATTGCTTTAATCGGGAGAAACGGAACAGGAAAGTCAACTTTACTCAAAACATTAGCAGGCTTGCATCCTCATCTAAATGGATCTTTTCATTTTAATGGCACTAATATGTTTGATTTATCAAATGATAAACGAGCTCAATTACTTAGTATTGTTTCTACAAAAGCATCCTATATCGACAATATAGTGGTAAAGGATTTTATTGGCTTTGGAAGATACCCTTACACCAATTGGTTAGGCATTAAAAACAATACGGATGATTTTTTGATAAATAAAGCCATTTCAATTTGTAGTATTGAGGAGTTTTCTGAACGGAACTACCAAACTTTAAGTGATGGCGAAAAACAACGTGTAAATATTGCTCGTGCAATTGCCCAAGATACTCCTATTATTTTTTTAGATGAACCTACTGCTCACTTAGATCTAGTTAATAAAATAGAAGTATTGAAACTCTTAAAAGAACTAACAAGCAATCAAGAAAAAACAATTATTTACGCTACTCACCAAATAGAATACGCGATTCAGCTATCTGATGAGTTATGGGTACTGAACAATTCACAATTAAACAGCTACACTCCTAGCCAACTAATTGAACAAGATATCTTGAGTCAAGTAATTGATTCTCCTTCTATTGAATTTGATAAAACTAGTGGTTTCTTTAAAATCCGCTAAGCTCTTCTAATTAACAATCCTTAACAATTAAAAATATGGTTCTAAGGAGTTTATCCTTATTTTTGATATGAACAAAAACTTAAAACTATGTTTAGAAAAGGAATATCAATACTTCTCGCTGTATTAACACTATTTTTTACGGTACTATCTATTCTCGGAATTTGGGATATTATTGACATAAAAAACATTGCATCTAGATCAATCTATTCTATTTTGGTCATTTTTGTATCTGCTGCAATTATGCTCTTTATATTCTCTGTTCTATATAAAAGTGGTGATGACAATCAGTTTACTCCTCCAAATAGCAAAGTAGATTAAAAAAATAAACGCATAAAAAAAAGAGCTCCGAAATTTCGGAGCTCTTTTTGTATAAAATAAACTAAATTATTTTACTGTATCAGCTAATGCTTTTCCAGCTTTAAATTTAGCAACTTTCTTTGCAGCTATTTTAATAGCAGCTCCAGTTTGTGGGTTTCTTCCAGTTCTTGCAGCTCTTGCAGAAATTGAAAAAGTTCCAAATCCGATTAACTGTACAGAGTTTCCTTTCTTTAAAGATCCAGATACGTTAGATACGAATGCATTTAATGCTTTTCCAGCGTCAGCTTTTGATAATCCTGCGTCTTTTGCGATCGCATCAACTAATTCTCCTTTGTTCATAGTTTTGTGTTTTTATGTTATTAATTAAATTACTGAATCAAATTTAGCACAAAACATTTATCATTTTAAAAGGTGCTCAGATAGTTATTAACAAGCTATTAACATTGGTTTTGCTAAGGATTGCTAACTTTAAAAGTTTCATTTTGTTCGGCAATTTGAGTATTCTCAAAAACAGATTTTGCTTCTGACAATAATTCTCCAAAATCTGAATACCGATTTGAGAAGTGTCCGATAATCAGATGTTTAACCTCAGATTTTTTAGCAATTAAAGCTGCCTGCTTTGCGGTAGAATGTAAGGTTTTACTTGCTCTGTCGCTATGTTCTTCAACAAATGTAGCTTCATGATATAACAAGCTTACCTTCTTAATTATAGGAATTATTTTTTCATGATAGGCTGTATCAGAACAGTAAGCATAAGAAAATGATGGAAGATTTGGTAAGGTTAAGACATTATTCTGAACAATTTCACCGGTTTCCTTAATGAAATCTTCACCTTGTTTTAGTTGGTTTATTTTAAATTTAGGTACTTCGTGGTGTAAAATAGCTTTCGAATTAATTCGCCTAGGCTTTTCTTTCTCCTTAAATAAGAAACCAGTACAAGGTATTTTGTGTTTTAAAGGAATGGTTGAGATTTCTATTTTGTCATCTTCAAAAAAAAGTTCAGTTTCTTTACTTCCCATTTCAACATAATGAATAGGATACCTCAAACTACCTCTGTTGTATTTTAAATGAACATCTATAATTTCTTTAATGTTATCACTACAGTATAAATTTAATTCTGCAACCCGCCCTAACAAGTGCATAGTTTGTAATAAGCCAATTATACCTAAATAATGATCGCCATGGAGATGGCTGATGAAAATATGATGAATGCGTTGGAGCTTTATTTTATGTTCTCGTAATCTTATTTGCGTTCCTTCTCCACAATCTACCAAAAAGTATTGCTCGTTAATATTAATAAGCTGGGAGGTGTGATGTCGATTAGGAGTTGGTGCAGCAGATGCGTTACCAAGTATTAATACTTCAAACTTAGTCATCTAAATTGTCAACCTTCAAATTACGTTCTATCTCATCTATTAAAACAGTGTCGATAGCTTTAGACAAATCGTCTTTAATAGACAGTACATTGTGTAATTGAGAAATAGTAATGAGTTTATCAACGGAAGGCTGAAGGCCACATAATACATATGACCCACCAGATTCTACACATAAGCGATTGCCTATTAATAGGGCGCTTAAACCCGAAGAGTCGCAATAGCGAACACTTTCCATGTTAATTATAATGTTTTTAGCTCCTCCTTTATTAATAAGGACTAATTCAGATTTTAAATCGGGTGCAACAATAGCATCTAATTTATCGGTACTAAAGGTAATTAAAGTATGCTTCTCGTCCTTTGCAGTATTAAAGCTCATGGTATTCGTTTTCGTTTAAAACAAATATATATAAACTCCAACGAATTAACAATTAAGTTTTCTAATCATCCTCACTACTATAAGCTACAATTATTTTCTTGACCAACTGATGTCTTATCACATCCTTTTCATCAAATATTACCATCTTAATGTCTTTAATATCCTTTAAAACTCTAAGTGCTTGAATTAAACCAGAAGGTTGTCTTTTGGGTAAATCTATTTGTGAAGGATCTCCTGTAATAATGAATTTGGCTGATTTACCCATTCGGGTTAAAAACATTCTAAACTGACTTTCGGTTGCATTTTGTGCTTCATCTAATATTACAAAAGACTTATCTAAGGTTCTTCCTCTCATAAAAGCCAAAGGAGCAATTTGTATAATACCACCCTCGAGCATTTCTGCCAATTTTTCTGCAGGGATCATATCTCTTAATGCATCATATAATGGTTGCATATATGGATCTAACTTCTCTTTTAAATCTCCGGGTAAAAATCCAAGGTTTTCACCAGACTCAACTGCAGGACGAGTTAGTATAATTCGTTTAACCTCTTTATTTTTAAGCGCTTTAACAGCCAAAGCGACTGCAGTATATGTTTTTCCTGTTCCAGCTGGTCCAACAGCAAAGGTTAAATCCATTTTTTTACATGATTCTACCAATATACGCTGATTGGCTGTTCGAGCTTTTACCACTAAGCCATTGTTGCCAAACAAAATTGTTTCATCATCATGTTGAAGAACTTCACTTTTCTTATCAGATGGAACTTCATCCATCAATCGTTCTATATTATTTTTAGTGAGCTGTTTATACTTTAAAAAATGTTGTATTAATAAATTGATTTTCTGCTCAAACAATTCAATCTCATCATCATCACCAATTACTTTTAACAAGTCGCCACGAGCAATAACTTTTAATTTTGGAAAGTAGCGTATAATAACGCTTAGTTTGGCTTCATTAACACCAAATAGTTCTACTGGATTAATGCCACTGATTTCTATTGCTTTTTCGCTCAAATATTTACTTTTTAATTTATACCTTTGATTTGTATTCTTCTACGTAAATATCGCTATTTGGATACAAATATTGTCAATAGATAACTAACAAATTATTAACTTTTTATTCAAAGTTAACGCGCACAAATGGTTACAATAACATTAACAACCGACTTAGGATTAGAAGATTATTACGTAGCTTCGGTTAAAGGCGCTATTCTTAAGGAGCAATCTAATGTTAATATCGTTGACATTACACATGAAATTCCTGTATTCAATTTGCAAAAAACGGCCTTTGTGGTTAAAAATTGTTACCAAGATTTCCCTGAAGGTACCATTCATATCATTGGTATTAATTCCGATCAAGATATTGAAACTCCACATATTGCATTAAAAGCGAACGGTCATTACTTTATTGGAGCCGACAATGGTATTTTCTCTTTAATACTAGATAATCCACCTGAAAAAATTGTGGCGCTTTCTTTTTCTCAAGATACCGATAGAATTACATTTCCCACAAAAGATATTTTTGTTAAAGCTGCCTGCCATATTGCTAGAGGTGGTACACTAGAAGTTATTGGAAAAGAAAAGTCTGCACTTGCTGAAAGAACCATGTTTAGAGCCGTTTCTGAAAATAACACTATAAAAGGAATGGCCACTTACATCGACCATTACGGCAATATTATTACAAACATTACCGAACGCTTGTTTAAAGAATTTGGAAGAGGCAGGTCTTTTAAAATTTTATTTAGAAACGCAGAATACGAAATTGATGTGATTAGCATAGCATACAATACTGTTACTGAAGGAGAACGATTAGCGCTATTTAGCTCTACTGGAAACATAGAAATTGCAATTAACAAAGGTAATGCTAGCGAACTTTTTGGCGTAAAACAAGGCGATATTTTAAGAATGGAATTTTATGATTAGAATGGTCAAACTCACCTTCCATCCAGAACATGTGGAAGCTTTTTTAGCAAATTTTAATGCCAATAAATTGGCTATTAGAAACTTTAAAGGTGTAGAACACTTAGAACTGCTTAATGACAAAAGTAATTCGAACATCTTTTTCACCTATAGCATTTGGCAATCAGAACAACATTTAGAGAATTATAGAAATTCCAATTTATTTAAAGGTATTTGGGCAGTTACTAAACCAATGTTTGCTTCAAAAGCTGAAGCCTGGAGTGTAGATAGTTTAGAAAAACTATAAATGAGTAAATCGAACTGACAAATTCCAAATAACAAAAATCAAATAATAAATCCCAAACACTATACACCAAAAACTATACATTAAACACCATAACCCAATGACCACTAGAAAAAACACCTTTTTAACCTTGCAGGGACAAACCAACCAAAGTCCCTACTTAATAGATGTTGACAAAGCTGAAGGCATTTATATTTGGGATAAAACTGGTAAACGATACATGGACATGATTGCTGGTGTAGCTGTAAACAACATTGGTCACAATCATCCAAAAGTAGTTAAGTCCATTAAGAAACAATTAGATAAGCATCTTCATGTTATGGTATATGGAGAATATATACAAGATAGCCAACTAGCCTTAGCCGAAAACCTAGCTTCCATTTTACCAAAAAACTTAAGTTGCTCCTACATTGTAAATTCTGGTACCGAAGCCAATGAAGCTGCAATTAAATTAGCTAAGCGCTATACTGGAAGACAACAAATAGTTGCTTGTAAAAACTCCTACCATGGTAGCACACACGGTAGTTTAAGTGTTACTGGAAACGATGAAAAGCAAAGTAGCTATAAACCTTTATTACCAAAAGTTGATTTTATTGAGTACAACAATACAGCATCTTTATCTATTATAACTAACAAAACAGCTTGTGTAATTATAGAGACTATACAAGGAGATGCAGGCTTAATAAAACCTACCCAAGAGTTTATTACTGCCTTAAGAGAGACATGTACAGTAAATAGCGTTTTATTAATATTTGATGAAGTTCAGGTTGGAATGGGCAGAACAGGCAGCATGTTTGCTTTTGAGCACTTCAACGTTGTACCAGACATTTTAACCTTAGGAAAAGCCTTAGGTGGCGGAATGCCAATTGGTGCATTCATCTCTTCTTATGATATTATGCAAAGCCTTACCCATAAACCTATGCTGGGACACATTACAACGTTTGGTGGCCACCCAATAAATTGTGCCGCTGCCAATGCTTGTATAAATGTATTAAAAGAAGAAAATTGGATCGCTCAAGCTAATGATAAAGGACAATTACTAGAAAACATTTTAATCCAATCTACCCAAATAAAAGAAATTAGAAGAGCGGGCTTATTTTTAGCCATCGATTTAGGTTCCTTTGAAAAAGTAGAAAAAGTAGTAAAAAACTGTTTAGAAAAGGGCCTCATTGGCTTTTGGTTCCTCTCTACCCCTACAGCTTTTAGGCTTTCTCCACCATTATCAATTTCTGAAGAGGAATTGAAAGAAGCTGGAGAGATTATTTTAGAATGCTTATAAGAAACCACTTATTTACAACCTGTAGAATTCCGATTTAAAGTTGGAAATGGATCGCCCGGAGCTGAAATAGGAACCAATATTGATAAAATAGAATTTTGGTCAACTGAAACTAGATATAATCAACTTTATACTGAAGGATTCTACACTTTATCAGATAGTACAACTAAAGAAAATTTACAACCTGTTCTATCAGGACTAGAATTTACCTACTAATCCCTTATCTCCGAAGACTAACTTCTGACCTTTGATAATTTCCCCTAAAAAGACTTATTCTTAATTATTAAAAAGCTCTGCTAATTTAGCATCCAACTCATCGCCTCTTAAATCTTTAGCAATAATAATTCCATCCTTATCAATTAAAACTGAATGCGGTATACTCGAAACTGCATATAATTTTCCAGGAGCACTAACCCATCCTTTTAGTTCACTAGAATGATTCCATGGTAAATCATCTTCCTCTATAGCTGCCAACCATTTCTCTTCATCTTTATCTAAAGATATTCCCCAAACTTCTAATCCTTTTTCGTGATACATAGCGTAGGCTTTAACAATATTAGGATTTTCGGCTCTACATGGTCCACACCATGATGCCCAGAAATCGATTAACAAATATTTTCCTTTAAAGCTAGCTACAGTTAAAGGGTTTTCAGCTCTATCATTCAACTCAAACTCTGGTGCTGGTTGACCAATAGCCGATTTTTTTAAGGAAACTATTTTTTCATTTAATTCTTTTCCATAAGAAGTAGCTTTACCTGCTTCAGAAAACGAATTGTAAAAAGCATCTAACTGCTCCAAATCATAACGATACGTATTAACATACAATACAAATGGAGTCACAACTGATGTGGCGTTATTGGTAATATAGTCGGTAATAAACAATTCTCGAATTGAATCTGCTTCCAAATACTCAGCTTCAGCTTTCTCCATCCCTTCTTTGTCCTCAACCTCTTCTGCTGCATTATACTTTTTTATTGCCACTTTTAACCCATCATCATAAGAAATATCCTTTTTATTAAAAGCTTCATATTCATCATTTGAAGCAGAACCTTTTATTACTTTTTCCTCATCCAATAAACTTTTGGCAGCAATGGTAATAGCACTGTTTTCCAAAAACAAATACAACTTACCTTTTACATCATTATTAAATAATACAGTATGCATTTTAGGCGACTCAACTGAACCTGAAAAAGTAAAAACTCCACTCGTTACTAAAGCTGAATCTACCTTAACAAAATCTCCCCCTTCATAATAAGATAGATATGCCATAGTAGCATCTAAAGTATCTATAGTTGCTGAAATAGTATATGATTTACTTTCTTCAACCGTAATTTCTTCAGAATTATTAGAGCAGTTAATTAATGTTAAAGCAATAAGTGGTAATAGAATGTAGCTGTATTTCATAAGATAGTTTTTAGTTACAACGAAAGTACAAAGGTTTTTTTTGTATAAAAAGGGAGGTGTTAAAAAAATATACACCACTGATTTGCCCCATCCTTTTTTATATCTTTAAGCCATGAATGCATTTTATACAAAAATGAAATTGCTAACGGATGAAGCCTTAATAAAGGTTATCTATTTAAAAAACGAATACGAACCCGAAGCCGTAGCTGCCGCAGAACAAGTAATAAATGAGCGTAACATTTCTATCGAAAAGACAGAAGAGCTAACCATTAAAATTAAAAATGAAGCCATTCATGAACAAGAACGAATAAATAGCAAGCAAAAAAAAATTGAAAGCGTTACCAATTTAGCAGCATTATTTACAATAGGCGTTGTGCCCATAGAAAATCGAAAAGAAGTTAAACGACTTAAAAATTTTATGTTGCTGCTTTTATTTTATTACGTGGTATTTTGGTACAACAATGCTAGTTTGTACTATTATTACGAATTTTTTAACTGGGAAGGACTAGGTTTTATAACAGAATTATTGCTTTATGGTGTATTATTCCCTTATGGTTTATTCCATTTTTCAAAACTTCAACACAAAGGTTGGGTTATTATTTTTTACCTAATCTTCACTCGGTTTTTAGGACAGCTCTATATCTTACTTTCTTTTATTCTTTCCGACCTAAACCAATCATTTAATGAAGTTAATGGAAACACAACTTTTAGTTTAGCTGAAAATACTGAGTACTTAGAATTTTACGAGACCAATTACTTCATACAATCTCTTGCTTTTCTTTTCTTTGCTTCTATGGTTTGGTTTTTATTAAAATCTTCTATTCTTAAACTATATAAAATAACGCCTAATCTAAAAGTAAAACACCTCGTTGGCGCCACCATTTTTACTGTTGTTTATGCATTTTTATGGACCATTGGTTTTCTTTATTATAGTTTAACAGGTTTTTAAATAAACTTTCGACTGTAAATACCCATCTTTGCAAAATGGAATTAAAAACGATTATTTTAAATAAAGGCAAAGAGGCATCACTAACCAGAAGACATCCTTGGTTATTTTCTGGAGCTATCAATAGAATTATAAGCGACACTGGTGTGGCTCCATTTTCGGGTGAACTCGTAGAAATTGTTGATCACTGGAACAACTTTTTGGCAATTGGCTACTTTAGTGAGGGAACCATAGCTGTTCGTATTGTATCTTTTGAAAAAGTAACCATAGATCAAGATTTCTGGAATAACAAAATACAAGAAGCCTACAACCTAAGAACTAGTTTAGGACTTACCAATAGCGATACAACTAACATGTATCGTTTAATGCATGCCGAAGGAGATGGAATTCCTGGATTGATTATAGATTTTTACAATGGAACAGCCGTTATACAAACTCATTCTATTGGTATTTACAACTCCATAGAAGAAATTAGCAAAGCCCTACAAACTGTTTATGGTAAAGAACTTGTTGCCATTTACAATAAAAGTGCAGAAAGCTTAGCGAAGCAAACAAACCAAGAGGTTGATAACGAATACCTTTTCCAAAATGGCGAACCCAATTTGGTAGGTTTAGAATATGGAAATGAATTTAATTTAGATTGGATAGGCGGACAGAAAACTGGTTTCTTTTTAGATCAGCGTGAAAGCCGTCAACTCATAGCCAAATTTAGCAAGGACAAAAAGGTTTTGAACACTTTTTGTTATTCAGGAGGTTTTTCTGTTTATGCTCTAAAGGCTGGTGCTACAGAGGTACATTCAGTAGACAGTTCTCAAAAAGCAATAGATTTAACAGACGCTAATATAAAGTTGGGTAAACACAAGAATCACACTTCTTTTTGTGAAGATACCTTGAGTTATTTAAAAAACAATACAATTGATTATGATGTAATTGTACTGGATCCTCCTGCTTACGCAAAAAACCAGAAAGCAAAACACAATGCGATACAAGGTTATAAGCGTTTAAATGCTATGGCTTTAAAGCAAATTAAGCCAGGCGGAATACTATTTACCTACTCTTGTTCGCAAGCCATAAACCGCAAAATGTTTTACGACACCATTACTGCTGCTGCTATAGAGGTTGGCCGAAATGTAAAGGTATTACACCATCTCTCCCAACCTGCTGATCATCCAGTAAATATATACCATCCTGAAGGGGAATACCTCAAAGGATTGGTGCTTTACGTGGAGTAGTTAGTGGTTGTTTGATTTACTAAAGAATATCAACTAAATTCAAATGTTTAACTTTACTGCATGACCAAATCCTTTATTATTGCATGCATGCTATTTTGCTCTACTTTTTGCTTTAGTCAAAGTATTGGAGCTGGTGGTTCTGCCATGTGGAATTTCCAATCGGAAAGTATGGGAATTGGTGCTCGCGTTAATTTTTTTCCAGACAACACTATAAGTTATGTACCACAATTTAGCTATTACTCGTTATTTATTGGCAGCATCTCCGAATGGACTGTTGGTTTAAGCATCGAAGCAAAAATAATTCGCGGAAACACTTTCAATTATTACCTCATGGTTCATGGAGGTTATAACAACTGGGGAAACGCTGGTAGTTCTACACTAGAAAATGCAAGTACTGCCAATTACAACCTCGAAGGTGGTGTGGGAATAACAACCAATTGGTGCTTACGTCCGTTTTTAGAATACCGATATAACGTTAAATTTCAGGAAACACACTTGCGTTTGGGATTACTCTATGTGTTTGGTTGCCAGAATGCTGGAACGAGTTATAGAAACCCCGAACGAATAAAAAAGATGTATATTTGCCCAGCCTATTAAAATGATAATTATGAAAAAACTAAGCCTACTACCATTAACTTTACTGGCCTTACTAACCATAACGTATTCTTGTAAAAAAGACAGGATAGAAACTCCAGAACCAGAGCAACTAACCGCTTACGAACCTATTAACTCATACTTAGACTCTAAAAAACAACAAGAACAAGAATTTATAATTACACAATCGAGTCCTGATACTATTGTTGGAAATCAAGGCACCAGAATATATGGCGCCAAAAACTGTTTACAAGATGCCAATTTAGATACGGTAGACTATCCTTTTTCTATTAAATTGGTAGAACTATACACTCCCAAAGACATGATATACTGGCAAATGCCTACCATGGCATCGAGTAATGCGTTACAGACTGGTGGAGAAATCAGGTTGTTAGCTGAAAAGAACAGTCAGCCATTAACACTAAAACCTAGTTGCCCTTACGGAATTGATATGCCTAGTACTGCTCCTGCAAGTGGGATGACGGTTTACTATGGTTCTGACAATGGAACTTATGTAAATTGGACAAATAGCTCTACTCCTTTTGCTACCAACTCTTACGGTTACCAAGCATACATCAATACTTTGGGTTGGATTAATTGCGACCAACCTGCTGGAACTGGAGGACATAGCATTAGCTTCACTTCTACTGTGGATGATTTAAGTAACGTTGGAATATTTATCTATATACCTGCTAGTAAAACAGTTGTTCAGGCATATGGTCAAACTGCAGCTTCAATACCAAGTGGCTCATCTGTTAAAATTGTATTAATGGCACAAAATAGTAATGGAGATTTATTTTCTTGGACAGACACTAGAACCATTAACAATAACACCTCTATAGACATAGTGCTAAACACTACAACTGACGCAGCATTAACTAGTTATTTAAACGGTTTATAAAAAAAGAGCCAATTAACAATTGGCTCTTAATAACTCTGAATTTAGTTTTCTATAAAAGAAGAATAGAATTCTAGTTTTATACTTGTAACCATAAAGGTTGCAAATTTTTAGTTCGAAAAGGTAGGAGCATAAAGCTTCTACCTTTTTTCTTATTTACCAAAAACTTTCTTTAGCAAGTCCGTACCTCTTGCAGCTGGGTTTTGTCTAATATTTAACTCTTCTTTAGCTACCTGAACAAACAAGCCATCTAACGCTTTGTTCGTTACATACTCTTCTAAATTTGGATTAATTTTTTTAACCATCGGCAACTTATTATAAGATCCAAACACAGTTTTCCAATGTTTAGTTGCTCCAACCTTATCTAATGAAACCTTAATTACAGGATTAAACTTTTTTGATAATTCTGCTCTAGTTGCTTTACTCAAGTATTTAGTGGCAGCGTTGTCCTCTCCTTTTAAAATGCTCATGGCATCAGTTAAAGTCATACCTTTAATAGCTGCTACAAAAATGTCTTTTGCACCTTCCGCAGCATCCTCAGCAGCTCTATTCATACTTTCAATGGCGTCATCCACCTTTTTACCTTGTCCCAACTTTCTTAACTTATCCTCAACACTTTTAGCTTCTTTAGGCATTGGAATTTTAATTGCTGCATCCTTAAAATAACCATCCTTTTTATTCAATTGAGTTACCCCTTTTTTTACACCAGAGTTTAACGCTTCTTTTAAACCACGACCTACTTCATCTTGAGACAGAGCACCAGTTGAGGGTAAGCCAGAAGGCAATCCGGATGGCATTCCAGACTTTTTAACTTTAGAAGAGCTTTCTTTTGCTTTGTTTTTCAATTTCTTCCAGCTTTGAGCTGATGCATCAACACTAAAAAGCACTGTTGTTGCAATAAATAGGTATACAATTTTTTTCATTTGATAGAGTTAAATTATTATTCAATCATTAAGTGAATCCCTACAGAAAACCTTAACACATCTGTTTCAGATTTAAATTCGTTATAACCATAAGCACCATCGTTATATAACACCAAACTCGATGGATCCATATTTTTAGTTTCAGTACCATAGAGTTGAGCAACCTTTAAGTTTAAATATAAAAGTTGATTTCTACTCATTCTTATTTTTACACCACCTCCAAATCCATAACTCCATGAACCGGTTGTGTTGGTATTCGTTTCCGGAGGAAGCTCTGTATCTATACTATAAATATAAGTAGATAACTCATGCTCAACAAGAAACAAGCGGAATCCAGCCAGCCCTTCAATGTAAGGTTGTATTGGTGATCTTGTACTTTTTAATGGATATAATCTTGCTGTTAAATGAAATGGAACCATACTACCGGAAACTTTTGAATTAATATCATAATCACCAACACCAGGTGTATATAATTCATGTGTAACTTGAGAATTATTCATAAAATAGTAACCCAATCCAAAACCAACATCTAATGGATTTTTTTTGCCTATTGGAAAAAGAACTGTTCCACCGAAGCCACCCATACCAGCCTTAGAGTAAAAGTCTTTAAATTCTCCAGTAGTAAAAGCTGCCCTTACATCAAAATCAATAGTAACCTTTGGTGCAGGTAGCAACTTGGCTTCATCGGTAAACACTTCTAATGACGGAGCTGTGGTTAAACTATCAGTTTGAGCTGAAACTATCCCTGCAAAGAATCCAAGCAATAAAATAGTAGAGGTCGTTTTTTTCATTTTAAATTATTTTTCAAGTGTTTATCAAATTCAATACCAAAAACTCATTTTTTTAAGATAATATTTAACAATTCTAAACTTTATTCAACATCTCATTAATTTTTATATCTTTAAGCCTCACAAAAAAATTCAAATATATGGCTGCAAGTTTCCCTTCAGATATTGAGATTGCTCAAAAAAATGAAATGAATCACATCAATAACATTTCGTCTAAATTAAGTATAAATAACGATGATTTAGAATTGTATGGAAAATACAAGGCCAAACTACCACTTAGTATTATTGATGAAAAAGAAGTTGCTAAAAACAACTTAGTTTTAGTAACAGCCTTAACACCTACACCTGCAGGAGAAGGAAAAACAACTACTTCTATTGGATTGACAGAAGGCTTAAATAAAATAGGTAAACAAGCTACCGTAGTTTTAAGAGAGCCATCATTAGGACCTGTTTTTGGTATTAAAGGAGGAGCTGCTGGAGGTGGATATGCTCAGGTTGTTCCTATGGAAGACATTAACTTACATTTTACTGGTGATTTTTCTGCTGTTGAAAAAGCCAACAATTTATTGTCAGCACTAATTGATAACAACATACAAAGTAAAACACGTAGCTTAGGAATAGACCCTCGTACCATTGTTTGGAAAAGAGTAATGGACATGAATGATAGGTCTTTAAGAAAGATTACTATTGGTTTGGGAGGAACAGCCAACGGAATACCAAGAGAAGATGGTTTTAACATAACACCAGCTTCAGAGGTAATGGCCATTTTATGTATGGCTGAAAACTTTGGTGATTTAAAGAAAAAGCTTGGAAACATTTTTATTGGATACACAATGGATAAGAAGGCCATTTATGCGAGAGATTTGAAAGCTGAAAACGCTATGGCAATACTCTTAAAAGATGCCATTAAACCAAATCTTGTTCAAACCTTAGAAGAAAATCCGGCAATTATACATGGTGGACCTTTTGCCAATATTGCTCAAGGAACCAATACGATTATAGCTACAAAAATGGGGCTATCTTTATCTAACTATGTAGTTACAGAAGCTGGTTTTGGTGCCGATTTGGGTGCAGAAAAATTCTTAGACATTAAATGTGTTTCTGGTGGATTGAAGCCAAAAGCACTTGTTTTGGTTGCTACAATAAGAGCGCTAAGACATCATGGAGGAGCTAAAAAAGAAGAATACAATACCCCAAGTACCGAAAAAGTTGGTATTGGGTTTGCTAACTTAGAAAAACACATTGAAAACTGTAAAAAGTTTGGATTAAATCCTGTGGTTGCCATCAATGCTTTCCCAACAGACACACAAGAAGAAGTTGAATTAATACAGAAAAGATGTTCAAAAATGGGGGTTCAAGCAATTGTTGCAGAAGGATTTGCTAAAGGTGGAGATGGAATGACCAACTTAGCTGAAGCTGTAGTAAAAGAAGTTGAATCTGGAAAAAACAATTTCCAACCTCTATACAACTGGAATTTAACAATTAAGGAAAAAATTGAAAGAATAGCTAAAGAAATATACGGTGCGGATGGTGTTGAATATTCTAAAATGGCTAACAATGATTTAAAGAAAATTGATGCTTTAGGGCTTCAAGGCTTACCAATCTGTATGGCCAAAACACAAAAGTCGTTTTCTGACAACGATACCTTAAGAGGAAGACCAACCGGGTTTACTGTTAATGTTAGAGAGTTTGAAATTGCTACAGGTGCAGGATTTGTAATTCCTATTTTAGGAAATATGATGCGTATGCCTGGGCTACCAGCTACTCCAGCATCAGAAGGAATGGACATAGATAATACTGGAAAGATTTCTGGATTGTCTTAATTACTTAAAACGCATTGTTAAAACAGGTTTAAAAGCATCTCTCACCAAACTTTGAGAGGTGCTTTCTTGTAATAGCTTTTTAAGCACTCCTCTACCGTGGGTCCCAATTGCTATCATATCAATACTATTATCAATACTATAATTCAATATCCCAAACTCTGCTGAAGAATTAGTAGAAATAGATTTTCTATAAACAATCCCCTCTTCATTCAATTGATGAAACTGAATGAAATCATCCATTTTTGCCTTAGCCTTTTTAGTCAGCACTTCCTTATCTGATTTATTTACACTTAATAAATGGATAGAAGCATTAAATGCTTTAGCATAATCCTTAACGGTCTCAAATATACTATTGGCCTCTTTAGAAAAGTCTGAAGGAAATAAAATGCGATTCAAATCGAATGAAATAATCTCTCTTTTAATTGCTAAAACATTTATTTCTGACCTTCTAATAACATTCTCGGTTGTGCTTCCTAAAATAATTTCGCCTGTATTATTAGCGCCATTAGAACCCATTACTATTAAATCAACCCCAAGCTCTACCCCTATTTTATTAATTGCTTTACTTATGTTTCCGCCTTCAACAACAACAAAGTTGGCATTTACTTCTTTTAAATAGGGTTGTTTTTTTAATAGTTCAAATTTTTGATCTATAGCTTCTTGATCAATCTTTTTTTTATCTATAACAATATGAACTACAGTTAAGCTTCCTTTGTTGAGCTTAGCAAAAAAAGAAGCGTTCTCCAATGCGTAATTAGCATGAAGCGAAAAGTCTGTAGGAACTAAAATTTTATTCAAAATTATTCGTTTTTAAAATATATATTGCAGTAATTTTAACATCAAACAATGACACAAAAATAAACTATAAATGGCTATAAATAACCCTTTAATTTTAGTTGTTAACGATGACGGCATAAATGCTCCCGGAATTAGGGCTTTAATTGAGGTGGCTAAAGGTTTGGGAGAAGTTGTTGTTGTTGCGCCAGATAAAGCGCAAAGCGGTATGGGGCATGCCATAACTATAAACGACACACTACAAGTAGATAAAGTTAATATTGAAGGTACTATAGCTTATTCTTGCTCTGGAACCCCAGTTGATTGTGTTAAATTGGCCATTAACAAACTATTACATAAAAAACCTCAATTAATTGTTTCGGGTATTAATCACGGATCTAATTCTTCAATTAACGTAGTCTATTCAGGAACAATGTCTGCTGCCTTAGAAGGCTCTTTAGAAGGAATTCCATCTATAGGGTTTTCATTATTAGATCATTCAATAGAAGCTGATTTTAGTGCAGCACAAATTATTGCCAAACAAGTTATCACTTCTGTACTTAACAATAATCAAGAAAAATCGCTGTGTTTAAATGTAAATATCCCTAAATTAAACACTAAATTAATTGCAGGAATTAAAGTTTGCCGACAAGCTAAAGGAAATTGGCAAGAAGAATATGATGAACGTGTAAACCCTATGGGAACTATCTATTATTGGCTTACTGGAAAGTTTGTGATTGAAGATGATGGTGAAGATACAGATGAATGGGCTTTAGCAAAAGGTTACGTCTCAATAGTGCCTGTTCAACCAGACGTTACTGACTACAAGATTAAAAATGATTTAAAGTATTTAGAGTTATGAATAAAGGGAACATCAAAAAGTTAGATCATATATTACTGGGTGTTGTGCTCGGAATAATTATCCCAATAATTATAATGCAACTTGTATTAGATTATTATTCTAACTTATCTTTAATGGACATTATAAAAAATCCATTTTTTAGTGAGATTGTAAATATCTTAAAAGGAGTTATCTTTGTGAACTTGGGAATATTTTTTCTCTTTTATTGGCGAAAAAAAGACAAGTCGGCCCGAGGAGTAGTTTTAGCAACTTTACTTTATGGCGGTTTCTATGTGTATTATTCCTTTTTTATGTAAATCCCTATGAAGTACTATATAATTGCAGGAGAAGCTTCAGGAGACCTACAAGCATCTTATTTAGTTAAAGAATTAAAGCTTGCCGATGCTAACGCCAACATTAGGTGTTTTGGAGGTGACTTAATGGAAAAGCAAGGCGCCACTCTTGTTAAACATTATAAAGAGATGGCCTTTATGGGCTTTGAGCAAGTTATAATGAACATTAGAACCATTTTTAAAAATATGGCCTTTTGTAAAGATGACATCTTAAATTTTAAACCTGATGTACTTATTCTTGTTGATTACCCTGGCTTTAATTTAAAAATTGCAAAATGGGCTAAAGCCAACAACATTACTATTTACTACTACATTTCACCTAAAATTTGGGCTTGGAATGAAAAAAGAGTCCATAAAATAAAGCAAATCATTGATAAGATGTTTGTGATTCTTCCTTTTGAAAAGGATTTTTACAAAAAGCATAATGCAACTGTAGATTTTGTTGGACATCCTCTATTAGATTGTATTGCAGATCGCCCAAAAGTAGCGTTATCAGATTTTAAAAGTGAGCACCGCCTTTCTGACAAGCCTATTATTGCGATACTTCCTGGAAGTAGAAAGCAAGAAATTACAAAAATGCTCAATTTAATGACTTCCATTAAAGATAAGTATTCAAACTACCAATTTGTAATTGCTGGAGCACCTTCGCAATCTAAGGAGTTTTATAATCAGTTTATTACAGAAGGTACGACTCTAATAGAAAATAAGACATATGACTTATTAGAACATGCTACAGCTGCAGTTGTGGCTTCGGGAACAGCAACACTAGAAACAGCCTTATTTAAAGTGCCACAAGTAATTTGCTATAAAACTGATGGTATATTTTATCAAATTGCTAAGCTGGTTATTTTAGTGAAATACATTTCTTTAGTCAACTTAATTATGGATGACGAAATATGCAAGGAACTGATTCAGAGCGAACTAAACACAAACAACTTAAGCTTTGAATTAAATAAAATATTAGTTGGTGATTCTAGAGAAATTATGTTAAACAGCTATGATGAGATGCATAAAAAGCTTGGTGGAACTGGCGCTTCTAAAAGAGCAGCAGAATTAATGGTAAACTATTTGCAAAGCAATTAATAATTGATTGTGAATAACTGTCGGGCTTACCGATTATATTCAATCCCATTAATAATACTTTTACTTAGTGATTAAAACACTCGTTATATTCTTAATAGCCTTTCTATCCTATCTTTCGGCTTCTGCCGAAATGATAAACATTGGGTTATACCACAAATACAAAGTCACATCATTTATATTTCACCCTGAACAAGGGAACTATTCTGTTTTTACTGAAAAAGGCAAGCTTTTAGAGGCTGATAAAGGTGAAGTATTAGAACTACACTTCTCTTCTAGTGGAATTAGTGTAAAGTCTTTAGACCAAGATTATGGTAGCTTTAAAAAAGTTAGATTTATTGGCACCGAACCAAGTAACTCCTTTGAAATAAGGGTTCCGTTTAGCAAAAAAACTAGAAAGTATGAAGACAATCTTTTTGTAAACATACACAACTACTACAATTACTTTCAGTTAATTAACAATATAGATTTAGACAATTATGTGGCAGGTGTGGTAGAGTCTGAAGTTGGAAGAAATCCTCCTTCTGAATATTTTAAACTTCAATCTATAATTTGTAGAACTTATGCTTTAAAAAACATAGACAGGCATTCAGTTGAGGGATTTAGCTTATGCCACAAGGTACATTGCCAAGCATACAATGGCAAGCCTAAATCTGTTTTAATTAAAGAAGCTGCAATAGAAACCAACGGAGTTGTAATAGTTGATAGTGATATAAATTTAATTACTGCTACTTTTTACTCCAACTGTGGTGGAGAAACAGCCAACTCTGAAGAGGTTTGGAGATCAAAACTCTATTATTTAAGAACCACTAAAGACACTTTTTGCTTAAAAGAAAATAATGCAGTTTGGACAAAAAAAATAAGTAAAACCAGCTGGAAATCTTATTTAAAAAAGCACCATGCACATGATTCTGATTTAAATTATGAATGTGGTACAGAATATTTTCAACTAGATAGAGAGCAATTTTATGAAAAAGACAATGTAAAAATACCTTTTGTAAAAATTCGAAAAGATTTCAAGTTAAAATCAGCACAATTTAATGTAATTCCAGATGCAAACTATGTTATACTTAAAGGGAAAGGCTTTGGACATGGTGTTGGACTATGCCAAGAAGGTGCAATGAGAATGGCAAAACTAGGTTTTTCATACATCGATATTCTTCACTTTTACTATGAAGATGTACATATGATTAATTTGGAGTCACTTGCTTTTTTTAAAGCCGACTTTTAAAACTTTTACTCTACTTCTAGCTCTATCAATTCGCCATCTTTATGAATAATAACGGCATTTTTCTTTTCTATAATCATGGTTGGAGTACCATCAAAATCAGAAACTTTTCCTTTTAACGTAATTTGTTTTCCCTCCCATTTAACCAAAGGATTATAGTCAAAATTAGAAATGTTTTTTTTCCATATTGCAACAGTAAATATTTGATTCGGATAGTTTTTATCGAGGTTAATAAATAAATGCCCATTTTTTGATTTACGCCCAGCCACAACAGTTCCTGTAACCGACACTTTTTTATTAGCTCCCATAAACTCCTTTGCATTTACAGTGTTATATACGCCATAAGGCAAATCAGGCTGGTACGCTGAAGCAACATCGGTTGTTTGTTTTTCTGCAATCCACCAACCTACATTAAGCTGCTCTTCCATCTCCTCTTCTTTTTCATCTTCTAGCTGGTAAAAGAAATTTATACCTACCTGCTTTTCTACGTCATTAATTGAAACAGCATAACTACCAAGTGAGTTCGTCAATTCTTTATTGGGCATAATAAACCCTATGGCCTTTTGATTAACTAAATCTAACACCACTTTGAAGTAATGCTGAGGAATACTAACCTTGTTAATTCCTTGCTCAATTCTGGGTAAGCTATCGTGTAAAATTGGTCCTGTAACCACAAATAGTTGAGTTTCTGGATGATCGTTAATATATTTTCGAAGTAAACGCTCTAAATCGGCCCACTTCTTTCTATTAAACTCAGGCAATTGTGGCGACATATTTGAATAGAAAAACGATTCTGAAAGGGCTATTTTACTCCATTTAAAATCTGCTGAAGGAGCCAAATGGCCTCTATCATAGCCAAATCCATTGTAAGTGTATTTAGTTTTTGATCCAGGTTTAAGTGTTTTAGTGAAATAATCTTTTTCAACAGAACTTCCAGTTAAAACTTTCGGATCTTGCCTAAAGTTATTGGTTCTCTTAACCTTTCCATCAATAATGTCGGCAGTAATAACGTGGCTTACCCATCTTGCTTGTTCATGCTTTTCAGAATACACCAAACTAATGGCAGAATGATTTATAAGCACTTCTTTTTCTTGTAGCTCTGGAAGCCCAATTCTATTAATGTCATTTTGAATTTTTTCAAGTTTTAACCCATTAATCTGCAACTGTAGCTGCTCTTTTTCTTTTTCAATGGTTTCTACCTTTTGCTCTAAAGCGTTAATTTGAGTATCAACATTTTGAGCCACTAGCAAAAGTGGAAAACTGATTAATAATGTAAATATAAATTTATGCATGTATTTTTATTTGTTTTTTCTAGCCGCTTTTTTAGCTTGCTTGGCTGCTACTTTTAATTGTCGTTCCTCTTCCTTTCTTTCGTTATATTCTCTCCTTAATTTTTCCTCTTTAGTTTCCATTCGTTCAGTTATTTCTGCCTTGTATTTATCCATATTAAAAGACTGAAAATTTGGGCCTAAATTAGAAACCGAAACACCTCCCACGCTTCCTCCAACTCCAATACTTACTCTACCTTTTGGCTGAGGAGTCACTATTCTTAATGGTTCCTCCTTGTTTAACTCTATTTCACCTGCAACTTCTCCATTTTTTGTTTTAACTAAAACAACATCTGGAAAAGCCTTAAAGTACCACCTACCGCTAATGTTTTTACCATTTAACTTAGTACTTATTTGCCCTCCTTGTTTTACTACATGCCTAACTTCTCCAGCTTTAGTAATAACAATGGTATATATTTTTTTATAAACATCACTAGGATTTTCATTGGCTTGAGAAAAAGCCATAACGCCCATTAATACAGCAACTAAAAATAAAATATACTTTTTCATAGTGAAGTGATTTTTTGGAGTGAATCAAATTTAATAATAATAGCTACTTTTAAACGTTAAGATGTACTAAATATTTACCCTGTTGTGTTAAATTTTAACCACACGCCCCTAATACGCCTACTTACCCCTTTTTTAGTAGGAATTTTAAGCTCTGTTTATTTTCAATTAAACAAAGAAGCACTTCTTATTGGCTTATCTACAACTATTCTGCTCCTCTTATTTTTTTACATTTTTTCAAATTTAAATGCTTCGTTTAAATACAGGTGGTTATTTGGGAGCTGTTTAAACATTGTTTTGTGGACAGCGGGAGCTTTACTTTGCAATTTACAGTACTACCCTTCAGCCAACACGCAATTAGTCACTTCTTCGGCAACAACATTGGTAATTGGAACCGTAAATAAACCAACAACAGAAAGCCCAAACTCTATTAAAGTTAATGTATTGCTAAAAGGAGTTAAAAACCATCAAAAGTGGAAACCAATAACTATAGAAACCCTACTCTACCTTGAAAAAGATAGCTCATCAAAAAGCTTAAATCTTGGTGATTTATTGGTTTTTGAAGCAAAATTAAAAGAAACTAGTCCTCCTTCAAACCCAGATGAGTTTAACTATAAAAGGTATTTATCTTACCATAAAATAAATTACCAAGCCTACCTAACAGGCAACAATTGGAAAAAACTAAAAGCAACGGAAACCTTTTCTATTGCTAGCTTTAGTAACCAAATAAGATTAAGCTTAATAAATAACTTAAAAGAAAAAGGCTTAGAACCTAAAGAGTTGGCCGTAGCATCAGCTCTTATTTTAGGTTATAAAGACAACATTGATCCAGACTTAAAAAATGCTTACTCTAGTGCTGGTGCAATGCACGTATTGGCTGTCTCTGGACTACATGTTGGAGTAATCTTTTTAATCTTTAGTCAACTTTTAAGTTTTTTAACCAAACTCAAGCATGGAATTTACATTAAAAGTGTACTAATTGTTTTAATTCTTTGGATGTACGCTATAACTACCGGTTTATCTCCATCGGTAATGCGTGCAGCTACCATGTTTAGTTTTATTATTGTGGCAAAAGCTGTAAACCGTAATTCTAATATTTACAACACTTTAGCAGCCTCAGCTTTTCTATTACTACTTATTAACCCACTCCTTATCATGGAGGTTGGTTTTCAGCTTTCTTACCTCGCTGTTTTAGGAATTGTAATGATACAACCATGGATAAACAACTGGTTTACCTTTAACAACTGGTTACCTCGTAAAATATGGGAAATTAGCGCAGTTTCTATAGCAGCTCAAATAACTACATCTCCTTTAGGCTTATTGTATTTCCATCAATTCCCTAATTATTTCTTACTTTCAAATTTAATTGTAATTCCTTTAGCCATATCTATTTTGTGTATCGGTATTACAACCCTTTGTTTTTCATCAATTCCTTTAGTAGGTGATTTTTTAGGCTTAATTCTAAATTATTTGGTAAAAGCCCTCAATTTCTCAGTTAGTTATATTGACAAAATTCCTTATTCATTAACGAGCGATGTTAAATTTAATGTCCTCGACACCTGGCTTATCTATCTTTTTATTGTGTGCACTTTACTTTTAGTAGCTTATAGAAAGTTTAAGTATTTGTTAATTGGAAGCCTATTATTGTCGACATTTTTAATCCTAAACCTTGTTTTTAGCTACGGAACAAATAATAATAAAAAACTAATAGTATATAACATTAATAAGCATACTGCAATTGGCTTCATTGATAAAAGCAACAATTTCATATTGGGCAATACTGAATTAATTTCTGATGAACACAAACTATTGTTTCATGTACAAAACTATTGGATAAACAATGCTGCTAAACCTTATCAATCAATTGACATAATGACAATTGAAAATAAACCACCCTCTGGTAATTTATTTCGTTGTGGGAATTACTTTCAATTTTATAACACTCGACTAGCAGTCATTAACCATCATTATAAATCAAGTTCTAACTTAACCAAATTAGAAGTTGACTATTTAATTGTATCAAAAGAGTATAAAGGAAATCTTTTAGAACTCACTCAATTCTTTAATTTTAAAAAACTCATTTTTGATTCCTCTTGCGGTTTTTACCAACTCAAAAAATGGATAAGTGAGGCTACACAAATGTCATTGCCTTATTTTGACATTAAGCAACAAGGTGCTTTTGAGGTAGAACTTTAAAACATTACTTCAACTTATTTAATCCAACCAACTAGAACAAAAAGTACAAGTATTATAATTAATCTGATAGGCTTCATTCTTCTAATATAGTTGTTTTAAAACTAAAAATTGATGGTCATTATGTAATCGGTAGCACATTTCATTCTATCGGCAAATTAGGTTAATAACCCAATACCACTATAGACTTAAAGCATAAGGTCAATCCTTATACAAGCTCAAAATAACATTCGGTTGGTTAACTACACATCATATTCTTACGCCTATGACGCACACATCATCGAGTTGCTCTAGATTACCTCTCCAGTCTTCAAAAGATTTATTTATAAGTTGATGCTGAACTTCCATACTTTTATCTTGAATGGATAAGAGTAATTTTTTAAAATTAGCGGTTTTGAGCTTCTTTCCTTTTTCGCCACCAAACTGATCGGCATAACCATCAGAAAAAATGTAAACGCTATCTCCTTTTTGTAGTTCTATGGCATGTGTTATATATGGTTCAGGATTGTCGAACTGACCAATGGGTTGTTTGTTGGCTTTAGTTTCTAATAGTTCACCTTTACGAATAATCCATAAGGGATTATGTGCTCCAGCATATTTCAACGTAGTTCCTTCTAAACAACATAGTGCTATGTCCATTCCATCTTTTACTTCTTCATCACTTTTAGCAAATTCAGCAATTACTATCTCTCTTGTTTTATCCAATATCTGACCCGGATCTGTTAAACCATGCTCTCTTACACTTCTGTTTAATGCATTATTACACACTACACTTACCATTGCCCCAGGAACACCATGCCCTGTACAATCTGCTGCAGCGAATAACACTTTTTGTGCATCCAGACCATTTGTGTCTGCAGGTACTACCTGCTCTAACCAATAAAAGTCTCCCGCAACAATGTCTTTAGGTTTATATAAGATAAAACTCTCTTTCAAGTACTCCTTAACTACCTTTGGCGGAGGGAGTATTGCTGACTGTATCCTCTTGGCGTACTGAATGCTATCAGTTATCTCTTTGTTTCTCTCCTCTAATTCTGCATGGGTTTTCTCAACTGCAACTTTCTGCAATTCTACTTCTTGCTTCTGTTTTTCAATAACCTGCTTCTGTTTTTTAGTAACGCGCAAACGGTTAAACACAAAAAACAAGAACAATACAACCAACCCTAAACCTCCTGCTGTTGCTACAGTAAGTATTTGTTGTTTTTCTTTTTCCTCTTGTTCTATTGCTAATAATTTATCATGCGCAGCATCATCCAATACCTTTTGCTTTTCATATTCATATTTAGCTTGTTGCTTTATTGTTGCTTTTTGTGTTGACTCATTATTCATACTGTCACTCATTTCAATGCTAAGCCTATACATTTCTAATGCCAACGAACCTTTTCCTTGTTTTTCGTAAATATTACTAAGCAATTTTGATGCATTCTTAATCACATTAGGGTAGCCATACTCTTTACCAATCGCCAAACTTTTTACCCCATTTTCTAATGATTCATTTATTAAACCCATTTGCAACTGCAACTCACTTATAGTCAATAAAGAGCTTGCCCACCCTATTTTAAAATCCAATTGCTTGTTTATTTCTAAACTTCTCAACTGATATTCTAGCGATGTAGGTAAATCTCCTTGAGCCTTATAAACTAAACCAATGCTATATAACGAACTTGCTATTCCTGAAAGATGTCCTAACTCTTCATATAATTCCAAACTTCGGTTACAATATCTCAGTGCTTCTACCAAATCTCCATTTGCACTATAAAACGCCCCTACATTAACAGTTGCACTAGCTTCTCCAGCCTTATCTCCAACCTCCTTATGAAGTTTTATGCTTTTAAGAAAACAACTCAGTGCCCTAGCTTTATCTCCTTGACTATTGTATAACGAAGCAAGATTAGTTAGGCTATAAGCTACACCTCTTTTATCGTCAATTTTCTCAAGAAGTTTTAAGCTTTTATGATAAGCACTCAGTGCTTTAGGTATATCGCCCTGGTTATCATAGATATATCCAATGTTATTTAAACTATTGGCTATACCAAAAACATATTCTATTTCCTCAAATAATTCTAAGCTTTTATTATTGAGCTCCAAGGACTTCTCAATTTCTCCATGCCCTTGGTAGATAAAAGCAATATTATTATAGGCCGATGCCAATGAGAATTGTAAACTCTTTTTTTCTGAAATAGTTGGATTGCCTAAAAGCGCCTTTTCGCAAATCACTACCGCCTTTTCACACAAGTACTTTAAGGTGTCTGCACTATTTACATATAATAACTCCGCCAATTCAACGTAAGCCAAAGCCAACGAAGTGTCTGGAGTGTTTGGACCTGAAATAATAGTATTTAAACTGTCTTCTTTAAACTGATCTCTTTCATTTAAGCTTTGAGCAACCCCTTGAAAGGAGCTTAAAAATAGGAGTATGTAAATGGATTTTTTGATAGCCCAATATACAATCTATTTTTAGTATTCCAATTGGCACAAAGAGAAAAGCAAAGATAAAGTCCGGCTATTAATTGATTCTTTTTATACGATACTTTTGGTACTTAGATTTAGTCGTCATTGCTAGTGGAGTTTAACGAAGCGAAACAATCTCTTTATTTAATAAAAAGATTCCACACTTCAGTTTATAACAAAAACTAGTTTTCGATAAACTATTGTTCTGAATGGCGATATAAATAAACATTCCCAGTTAGAACGTTAACGAAAGGCAGGGATCCATTTAATGGTTTGTTTTGAGTGAAAGTAAACACCTCAAACCTTTATCATTATTATTTCATCCAGTCTGGTGGTATACCTAGGTGATAATCTTTCTTGGTTCATCTTCCAGGTTCTTCCCAAATCTTGACAAGCTAATTTTAGTTTTTTTTGTCCAATGGAGTGATTCATTCTGTCAATAACCTCCATTAAAGCTTCGTGCTTAGGGTTTTCTTTTGTAAACATGTTTAACTGTTTCTCATTCTTTGGAGTAATGCCCATTACAATAACTCCAGCTTTTTTATAGTGATAGCCTTCTTTGTAAATTGCTTTCAAACCTTTAACCGCATCGCTAACTATATCAATGCTAGAGTTGGTAGGATAAGCTGTTTTAACAACAATGCTTCTACTGTACTGTGGCAAATCTTTTCGATGGCCATTGGTATGAACAAATACCATTACCATATTACAGCATGATTTTTGTTTTCTTAGCTTTTCTGCACAAGTAACTGCAAATGTTGCTACCCGCTCTTGAATGTTAAACAAGTCTGTATGATTTTTTTCAAACGTTCTGGTTGTTGCAATCCCCTTTTTACGTTTCACATCTTCTAAACCAAGCGTTGGAATGCCTTCTAAATCTCTTTTTAACCTTAATCCTACCACAGCTAAATTCTTTCTAACCCAAGCGTCTGGTAGTTGAGTAAAATCATAAGCTGTTCTCACTCCTTTATTCGATAATTTATAAGCATGTCGAGAACCAATACCCCAAACATCACCAATTTTAAGCCACTTAAGCGCCTTTACTCTCTTCTCTTCTGTATCTATTACATAAACTCCTTTGGTTTGTTTAGGAAATTTTTTTGAAATTCTATTGGCAACCTTTGTTAATGCTTTTGTTGGTGCTATTCCAACACTAATTGAAATTCCCGTATGCTTCGTTACCTTCTCGTTAATTTGACTACCGTATTCTTCTAAATTAAAAAATTCAAAACCATCCAATTTTAAAAATGCTTCATCTATACTGTAAATCTCAATGTCTGGAGAAAATGTAGCTAACGTGTTCATTACCCTACTACTCATATCGCCATACAACGCAAAGTTAGAAGAAAACACACTGATGTTGTTATCAATAAAGGTTTGGTGGTACTTAAATGCTGGAGCACCCATTGGTATAAAAGGTTTAGCTTCATTACTTCTAGCAATAACACACCCATCATTATTAGATAAAACAACAATTGGCTCCCCTCTAAGGTTAGGACGAAAAAGACGCTCGCATGAAGCGTAAAAGTTATTACAATCAACAAGAGCAAACATTAAAATGATTTAATAACATTGGTAACAATTCCCCAAATCAAAAAGTCATTGTCTTTGGTAACTTTTATGGGTTGGTAATTTTTATTTTCGGCAATTAGCCAAATAATGTCTTTCGTTATTTTAATCCGCTTAACCGTAAAGTCACCATCAATAAAACAGACCGCAATTTTACCATCTTTTGGATCAATGCTTTTGTCAATAACAAGCAAATCTCCATCATGAATTCCAGCTCCGCTCATCGAATCGCCCTTTACTCTTCCATAAAAAGTAGCATCCTTATTTCTTATCAATGCTTTGTTTAAATCTATTGATGCATCTAGAAAATCATCTGCAGGAGATGGAAATCCAGCACTAATTGTTGTATTTACTAGGGGTATAGTAAATTTAGTGGCCATAGAAATTGAAAATACTTTAACCAAACTATAGTTAAGGATAGGGATAGTTTTCATTATTACAAAATAAACCAATAATATTAGTTTAGCTGACTACATTTTGTAGTTACCTAGTATTTGTTCTAAAACATTCTCGAAAGAGAAGCGATCTCATTGACCCTTTTCTATGAAAAGAAAAAGATGATAAAACCATTCTACAAATCGTAATAGTTCCTTTTTTTTGAATAAAAAAGATGATCTAACCAATCCAAACGGATAATAAATGGTACTTTTGATGTGTTAGTATTCAGCTTGTTTGTTGCTGAATATTTATTAGCTAGATTTAGGGATTACCCTTGAGTTTGCACCTTACAATAAAAAAGAAAAAGAGTTATCTTAATCTCTATAGAATCACAGCACATATCCATTGAATCGACAACCGATTTTGCACCTGCTCTGGCAGAGAGTGAAAGGATGACCCCCCATCAAATAACACAACCTATTCAATTATCGAAAGATAATTTCTTTACGACATGCCTACGGGCTACCAAATACTATTTGAGGTGCTGACTTTATTCACACAATTCAAATAGCAGATGATTTATAATTTAAAAAAAAATAAAAACACCTTATGTCCAATATAAATACCGATTTAACCTTATTTAACGAACTCGTAGAGATATTATTAGATGACGAAAAAAATTATCCAGTAGCTGAGCGAATAGATCCCGCAGAATTATATGAATCCATTGATTTATCGCTAAATGATAATGCTATAGTGGATGAAGAATTCAAAAATGTACTTCAAAATGTAATTACAGCTACTCCTAAAACAGCAACCAATCTGTTTTTCAATCAATTGTTTGGAGGACGACAAAGTAAGGCTGTACTGGGTGATTTACTTGCGGTACTGTTAAACAATAGCATGTACACCTACAAGGTTGCAGGTCCTCAGGTAGGTATCGAAAAAGAAATAATAAATCAATCGTGCAATATGATTGGTTATGGCCCTGACAGTAATGGAACATTTCCTACTGGAGGTTCTATGAGTAACTTTATGGCCTTGGTTATGGGGCGAGATAGAAAGGCTCCTAATTTTAAAAGCAAAGGAATGGCCAAACCGATGACTTTATATACATCGGAAGAATCTCATTACTCCAATGCTAAAAATGCAAGTTTTGCTGGTGTAGGAAGAGACAATGTACGCTACATCAAAGCAGATGCTGAGGGAAAAATGATTCCTGCTGAATTGGAGGCTCAAATTGTAAATGATATAGCCAATGGATTTGTTCCTTTTTATGTAAATTCAACTGCAGGAACTACGGTGCTTGGTGCCTTTGACCCTATTGAAGAGATAGCTGATATAACCGAAAAATACGATTTATGGTTGCATGTAGATGGTGCATATTGTGGAAGTGCCATTTTTAGTAAAAAACGAATGGAACTTTTAAAAGGCATTGAACGGTCGGACTCATTTAGCTATAATGCACACAAAATGTTAGGAACTCCATTAATCTGTTCTATTATTTTGGTGAATGACAAAAAACACTTACACAATTCGTTCAGTAATGATGCTACTTACCTTTACCAAACTGATCAAGATGATTTCAATCTTGGAAAAACTTCTTTTCAATGTGGCAGAAGAAACGATGCACTTAAATTTTGGACGCTATGGAAATCTGTTGGAACCAATGGTTTAGAGCAAATTGTTGATCAACAGTTTGACTTGGCCGATGTTGCTAGAGATTATGTGCGTAATCATCCTGATTATACCTTGTATAGTTTTGACGATTCTATTTCAATTTGTTTCAATTACAAAGCTATAGATCCTAAAGTATTGTGTACTGCTCTATATGAAAACCAAATTACCATTGTTGGCTTTGGCTCATTTAATAACGATACGTTTATTCGATTAGTTACCATAAACGCAACAAACTCTAAAGAAGACATTTTAAATTTCTTTAAAGTATTGGAAGATTACGTAGAGAAGAACACTAGCTTAGTTGCACAAAAGGAATTGGCTAATTCTTAAACCTTAGCTTCTCACCTATTGAATATAGGTCCTCAATCAAGTTGAGGATTTGTGTTTTCTGGTATTCGTTTTTTTTAAAAACTTATTTAAATTCTCACACCGATAACACCCATTCGACAGGCTCAGGATAAACTGCACATCATATTCTTACGCCTATGACGCACACATCATCAAGTTGCTCCAAACTTCCTCTCCAATTATCAAATTCGCAAGCAATTAGTTCTTTCTGCTCTGCCATCGATTTATCTCTTATTCTTAACAATAACTTCTTAAAGTTAATGGTTTTCATCTTCTTCCCTTTTTCTCCTCCAAATTGATCAGCATAACCATCAGAAAAAACATAAAAAGTATCTCCTTTATTAAGTTTTATTTTATGAGTAGTATAAGGTTTAGGAGAATCAAACTTACCAATAGGCTCCTTATTTGCCTTAATTTCTTCAATCTCCTCACTCCCAGATCTTACAATCCATAGCGGATTGTGTGCTCCGGCATACTCCAAGTTATTCCCCTCCAAACTACATAGTGCTATATCCATTCCATCACTAACATCTTCCTCAGATTTCTCAAACTCTTGCACGACTATTTCTCGTGTTTTATCTAAAATTTTACCGGGTTCGGTTAATCCATATTCACGAACAGACCTGTTTAACCCATTGTTACATAGCACACTTACCATTGCCCCTGGAACACCGTGCCCAGTACAATCTGCAGCAGCAAACAGCACTTTTTTACTCATGGTTTCCATCCAATAGAAATCTCCTGCAACAATGTCTTTTGGCAAATAAAATACAAATGACTCTTCCAAAAACTCTTTCACCAATTTATCTGGAGGTAAAATGGCAGTTTGAATTCGCTTGGCGTATTGAATACTATCAGTAATCTCTTTATTTTTGGTTTCTAGCACTAAGTTTTGGTTCTCAATTTTATCTTTTTGAGCCTCTACTTCTAGCTTCTGAGCTTCTACTTCTTGTTTTTGAGTAGCAATAAGAACATTATCTTTTTTCTTTATTCGATAGCTTCTATAAGATACTCCTCCTAGTATTAACACCAACAGAATTCCAAAAGTAAGTCCATATTTTTGGATTTTTTCTGTTTTTATTTGAGCCTCCTGCTCGCTAATTACAATATCTTTTAATTCTTGAGCTTGCACATTTTTTAAGCTGTCTTTAAACTGTTGTTTGGCAAAGCCAAACTCCAAGTCTTTTCGAGTAGCAGCGAGATTACGGTCTTCATTAACCAAAGAATCACGAATACCGATAAACTGCTTGTAATAAGAAAAAGCTTTTCCTTTCTCGCCCAAACCGTCATATGCTTTTGACAAACAACGACAATTCGCTTTTTTAGCACTGAGGTAACCACTTTCTTTAGATAACTTCAAACCTTCTGCACAAGCTTCTTTACCTTTCTGGTAGTTACCTATTCCCATTAAATTCTCCCCCAAATTACTAAGTGCCTTTGAAAGTTCTGTTGAAGCATTTAAACCTCTAAGAATTACAATTCCCTTTTCATAAAAATCGATGGCTTTACGGTAATTATCTTGCTTGGAATAAAATCCTCCAATAGTACAGTAAGCAACTCCTTCCTGACGAACCGCTCCATACTTTTTATAAATCACCAACACTTCATCCATTAATTGAAAAGCCTTATCATAATCCTCTTTATCAGCATAAATGTTAGCTAAATTAGATTTAACAATGGAAATCCCGTATTCATCCTTAATTTTTTCCTTAATAACCAATGCCTTCTTAAAATACGCTTCGGCCTGAACAACATCTTCCAACTGATCATAAATGGTTGCAATATTTACATAACAAACTCCTATTCCATGTTCATCGTCTAATGATTCAAATATTTTTAGGGATTTAAAATACAAATCTAAGGCCTCCAACCATCTCCCTTGATAATCGCGTGTCATAGCAAGTTGATTGTAAACTCGACCCTCCATGGCCGTATCTTTTAGAGAAACAGCATAACTCATTGCTTCGGTATAAAACTCAAAAGCTTCCTCATATGCTCCCATGTTTAAATAGCTATAAGCAAGATTATTGGTAACATCTCCAAGAGCACTAGTATCCCCAGAATTGATAAACATGCTGTGACATATTTTATAAGCCTCTACAGATGCAACATTGTTGTTGGCAGTCAATTCGGAATAACCCAAATCAAAATATGCCCAACCAATTTTTTTCTTATCACCTACTTTTTTAGCTAGTTCTATCTGTTTGTTCGACAGAATTACTGCACTATCTGGATTACTTTGTTGATAGGCTAATATTAGCTTATAATTGGCTTTTAGTTTTAAGGAATCTTCTACCGCTTCATTGTTGCAAATAGTCCATAAACTATCCATATTTTGAGCAGATGCTGACCCCAACATTAAAAAGAAGGCCGCTATCAGTAAGATTCTATTTATTAGCATGTGTAAAGATTTATGACGTAAAGATAACACTTGTTCTTATATCCAAACTTAAAACTCGACAAACATCTGTTTCTACACAATTAACAGATCAGTACAACTTAATTACTTCGATAAAGAAAGAATCAGAAAACAAAAAACGGTGTTGGTAACTATTCCTTTATTAATTTTTTTGACCTTACCCCATTATCGGTGGTAATGGTAATGAAATAAATTCCTGGTTTTAAGTTGTTGAGTTTAGAATTGTCACCAGTTTTGAGTTCACGTACAATTTGCCCCATTCCATTTCTTATTTGAAAAGGAATTCCTTCGCTTAGCCCAATAAATGAAATTTGATCTACAAAAGGATTGGGGTAAACTTCAAAATCTAGAAAAGAACTATTCTCTTTTTCTACCGACAGGAATGTAGAGCAGTTAGTTGATACCGAATCTAACATTAAAGCCGTATTGCAAGCACTACAAAACACACTCTTAAAAAAGCAAGATGTTCTATTTACTCTAAGGTTATTTCCTTGTACACCAACCCAAGGACAGTGTTGGCTTGTAGGGGTGGCCAAATAGTAATTGGTATCGATAGACAGTTCGGTACATACTCCTTCATTACTTAACCAATTGTACATTGTATTGGAACCGAAACCACCGACAACAGAAGTATCAATATCTACCAAATGATCGTACTCCTTATGAAAAGCAACAGTTGGTACCATTTCATTTACACTAACATTTAAACCATATATGCTTCCGCAGTTGTTATACAATCCCTTTATGTCGTAGCCATGTGTAAGGTTATTTCCTGATGTATCTATATCGCCCAAAGTTGAGCTCACCAGAGGAGTTATTGCATCCCATTCTGATTGTTGGGTATAAATTAAGCCATGAGAAATTAAAGAACCCGCACTGTAGCCACCAATAAACATCCAAGAAGTATCAATACCGTATGTAGCGGCATTGTCAACTACCCATCGCATTGCAGCTCTGGCATCTTGTTCGGCACGGTATTGTCTATTCAGTATTTCTACTCCAGTATCTGAAGCATCGCCCAAGCGGTATTCTATACTCGCTGTTACATAACCTTTGCGCGCCAGCTGAATACAATCGTAGTGCATCTGTTCTTTTTGACCGATGGTAAATCCTCCACCGTGAATCATTAATATAAACGGACGTAATGTAGCTGTATCAAAAGTACTACCAGGATAGAATACATCGATATTCAATTCTTGCATTACACTACTCCTATTGAGTGCATTCGCATAAACAGCATTTGCCGTAGAGTCTATTTCTAATAAAGCAAAAATATTTACTTCTGTGTATCTATCATCGTTAGTACAATATTGAGCTTGTGTTTTAAATGCAAAACCTACAATAAGAAGGACTAAAAAAGTGATCTGTTTATATGAATAGTTGAACATTAATATTATTTATATGATTTGAATTCGAAAGTATTAAAAATAATAGATTAATTTTTTTAATATGAAATAACCCCCATATTTTATTTCCGTTACTTTCTAATAGCTTCTTTTATTTTCGATACAGAATGTAAAGTGATTTCATATACCCCTTACTACACTTAGCTATAGGTCAACGTTAATAACTCGAATAACAGAATAGTAACACTTTATTTTTACGTGTTTTTTTGCTTGGATAACATGTGCATAACATTCTGTCCAAAACTTCGCAATAAATAATGAGGAAAGTGTGAAAATAATATTCTCTTTAGTTTAAATTATTAATCGACTGATTGAAAAGAACATAATTGCTAATCTAATTTATTTTAGATTTACGACTAATGTAATAGTTGTATCCGGAGAAGTCATTTGTCAAACTTTTAAACTAATTATTATCATTTATCTTTTTAAGTTATGGCTTCTCCTTTATTATTGGTAATCAAGAGTAAAACAAGACTTCAAAACTTAATAGTGGTAATTTCATCAACCCTATTTGCGTACTGATTTACAAACAAAAGATATGAATATCAACACCTTATGCTTATTAATATTGAGTGTTTTTTATTTAAATCCAGCTAAAGCACAGCTAAATTTAATAAGAAATAGTACAATTGTTGTTTTAAAAACAAATGGAGACACGCTCAAAAACCCTTGGACTGGGGGATTTAATTCAGTGCAGTTCTCAGAAATAGACCTGAATTTAGATGGTATAAAAGACCTTATTACATTTGGTAAGACTGGAAATAGATTAAGCCCATTTATTAATAACGGACAACCAAACGTTATTTCATACAAACATGCTCCTGAATATGCTAAAAATTTTCCAGAAATTAAAAATTGGGTATTATTAAGGGATTACAATTGTGATGGAAAAATGGACATCTTCACTTCGTCAAATGGTGGGATTAGAATATATAAAAACACTTCAATTAACACTCTTTCTTTTACAATTATAGATAGTTTACTTTTATCCAATATTCAACCTGACTCAACACCTCTATATAGTCCTATTTTTGTTCTTAGTTCTGACTTACCTGCAATTGATGACATAGACAATGATGGTGATTTGGACATTTTAACTTTCAACCCTGCAGGTAATTATGTAGAATATTATAAAAACGTATCAATAGAAAATTATGGGAATTGTGATAGCCTTAATTTTAAATTAAGTAATAAATGTTGGGGCTTTTTTAAAGAAAACTTAAATAATAGCATTACTTTATCTGATACATGTGTCAATAATATTAATAACCCTGAATCAGGTAAAAAACATGCTGGATCTACACTTCTAACTATGGATGTTGACTCTAACGGCACCAAGGAATTAATTCTTGGTGATGTTTCATATAATAACTTAACACTACTCTACAATAGTGATACTAGCCAGTCTTTAACTTCATCATTTATTAATAGTACAGATACTACTTTTCCAGCAAATCAAATTAGCACACCAGCAGTAAACATAAATATTTTTCCAGCTGGATTTTATATAGATGTTAATAATGATAGTATAAAAGATTTAATTATTTCTCCCAACTGTATAGCTGGATGTAAAGACAAAGAAAATGTATGGCTTTATAAAAATACGAATGCCAACAATAACCCAATTTTCGATTATTTAACTGATGCTTTTTTACAAGATGGCTTTATTGAAGTTGGACAAAATGCATTCCCTTCATTTTTTGATTATAATTCTGATGGATTATTGGACATCGTAATTGGCAATTATGGCGTTTATGATTCCGCAAACCCATTAAGTTATTCCTCTTCATTATGGCTTTATGAAAACATTGGCACACTTAATAATCCATCCTTTAAACTTGTAAACTCTGATTACGCAAACATTTCTAGCTATAATCTAGATCTTTTGGGAAATAAACCCACACTTCGCTTAACTCCTACATTTGGTGATCTTGACAATGACGGAGACCAAGATATGATTATTGGGGATCATAATGGACATTTACATTATTTTGAAAATAATGCTCTACAAGGCAATCCTGCTAACTTCATCCTCAACCAAGTAAATTACTCTAATATTGATGTCGGAAATAATGCTGCACCTCAATTAATAGACTTAAATAGAGATCTATTACTTGACTTAGTAATAGGAACAAGAGCTGGCAGTTTTACATATTACCAAAATACAGGCACTAGCAATTCTCCTATTTTTTCCTTTACAACTGATTCTTTAGGCTATATAAACACCAAAAGAGATAAAGATTTTTTTGGATATAGTATGCCTTATGTTTATGAAGAGTCAGGTACCTATAAAATGTTATCAGGCTCTATTAGTGGTTACATTTATAATTTCGGAAACATTGAAGGGAATTTAACAGGCACTTTTTCAGTAGACTCTTCCTTTCAAAACATTTGGGAAGGGGCAACTTCTTCAGTTAACTTAGCTGATATTAATAATGATGGAAAATTAGATTTGTTGGTTGGGAATTATGATGGAGGAATTGCTTGCTATCAGGGAAATAATCAGACAAACATTATAGACATCAATCCTTTAAAAACTCTTTCTAAGATTAAAGTATTCCCAAAACCAACCAAAGATTATCTAACCATTGACCTAGGTCTTAACGACATAAGAAATTCTACAATAGAAATATACAGTCTATTTGGACATAGAATGTTATTCAAAAAAATAAATACCAAAGTATCAAAGTTAAATATAAGCGACTTTTCACAAGGAATCTATTTGCTGAAATTTAAAAATAAGTTTAGCAGTAGCACATATAAAATTATGAAGAAGTAACTACCTAGTATTGCTTAGTTCTTTATAAATTTAGTCTTATTAACACCCACATTAGATTCAATCTGTACAAAATACATCCCTTTAGATAAATCATTACAATTGAATGATATATTGTTCAAACCTTTAAGTAAAACTTCATTTTTACTCATCACTTTTTTTCCTGAAACATTAAATATACTTATGACCATTTTAGTATTTTCCCTTAAAGGATTAAATGAAATATTCAAATCAGAAGTGACAGGATTAGGATAAAAATTTAAGCCATCAAGACTGAAACAATTCTTAACGGCAACAACCTTAAAATATTCATAACTTCCATTAAAATCTGTTTGTTTCAACCTATAGTAGCTAACTCCATTCAAAGATTCGTAATCAACAAAAGTGTAATTATTAAGAATAGAAGAGTTACCTGCGCCATTTAGAACCCCAATCTCTTCAAAATTAACAGCATCAATTGAACGCTCAATAGTAAAATATTCATTATTTAGTTCTGCCTGTGTTATCCAATCAATTTTAACGTTTTCTCCTTCACAACTTGCATTAAATAAGGCTAATTTAATTGGTAAGGGAGTAAAAACAATGGTTTCACCTCCGCAACCAAAGCCACCATTACCTTCTAAACCTATCACCGTTAAATCTGTCGGATATCCATTAAATACAATAGTAACTGGAATACAAATACTTTGACATCCTCCAAAAGGATCATATAGAGCCCAATAAAATCCATTATTAGGGTAAAATAAAAAATCAGTATAACCTAATGCTGGACCTATAGGATTTGCAGTATAAACAGCAGTAGCAATAAATGGACTTGTAAGAGTCGCTGGATAACTCACCATAGTAGCTCCATTAACACCAAAACCAAAACTTTGAGTATAATTATCTACACAAAATCCATCAGCTGTACAAAAGTCAAAAGTTACAGAATACTGACCACTACCAATATTAGTTGGACCAGAAGTTATTGAAATACTTGACCCATCACATGCATTTGCAAATAAATTACTAAATAAAAGTAAGAGACATAAAATTATACATTGTAAAAAAGTAGTATTTCGATTGAATTTTTTAACCATATTGAAAAGGTTTTCATTAATAGTTATTAAATTACGTCATTCTCATAATGAATGTAAAACTCCTTAAACCAAACCTTTACATTTTTAAATAAACATTAACTAATCTAAATAGAAAGTCCAATTATTCCGAAAAATCAGTACCATTTTATAAATTTTTATATTTGCAAATGATGAATAATTAGTTAAAATTAATTTAATGACCACAATACTCTATTTAACCGATTTATATTATGACGCAAAAGGGAGAGAATATTATAAAGAAGATTTATTTATCACGTCAAAACTAAAAGAGCATTTTAACATCCTTATTGGGAATCCTCAGCAAGCAATTTCTAGCCTAAACTTTGTTGATTTTGTAGTTTTCAGAAATACAGGAGTGGTATTAGAGTATAGCGACTATTTTCAAAAATTTTTAAAAGAGGTTTCTAAAAACAACATAACAACCTTTAATTCTTTTGATGGTAAAGCTGATATTATTGGAAAAGAATATTTATTAAACTTAACGGAATTGGGATTCCCTGTTATTCCTACTATTGATAAATTATCTGACATCAATATATTAGAGAATCCTGAAAAATATGTAGTTAAAATTAAAGATGGCGCAGATTCAATAGGGATGGAAATATTAAATAAAGAAGAGCTATTAGTTAGTGAATTGAAAAATAAACTTATCCAGCCCTTCCTTGATTTTGAATATGAAATTTCATTCTATTATTTGAATAATGAGTTTCAATATGCTCTTTATGCTCCTGATAAAAATAAACGATGGGAACTTAAAGAAATTGAAGCAACCCCTGAAGATATAACATTCGCAGATAAATTTATCACATGGAACAATATTCAACATGGAATTACTCGAGTTGATGCATGCAGGCTTAAAAACAATTCACTACTACTAATAGAATTAGAAGATTTGAATCCATTTTTATCACTTGAATTGTTAAGTGGAGAAAAACAAGAGCGATTTATATCAAATTTGGTAGAAGCATTCAAAGCTCTTGAATAAAAACATGATGCTTTCTTTTTCAATCTTCATTTTACTTCAGAAAGTAAAGCTCCTTATTTCAATTGATATATAAGAATTCTGGCAACAAAAGAGCCTCACATTTTAAAATGTGAGGCTCTTAAATAATTCTATAGTTTAATTATAAACCTGTCTTTTTACTTTGTGTGCTCACAATTTAGTTTAATCTGACCTGGTGTTATACCAGCAGTGTAAACTTTATTGTAATCACTTCCATTGTATTGTTGTCCAAACACACAATAATGGAAACTACACATACCATCAGGGCGTGTCATAACTATTGTACCTCTAATTTCTCTTCTTAAAATAACTCCTGTTTTTTTATGTCTGTAGATATACCAATCAGCATCATTAAAATAAGCTTTAGTTACGGTTTCTTTCCATCCCCATTTTGAAGCCCATGCCTTTGCAGCATCTAATGTTTGTCCTTTCAAATTGTCTACTACTAATCCTTCTTTAGGTAATCTTTGCTTCGCAATTTTATCTTTTGTTTCTGACGCTCTTCTTTTATCTTCTGATATTTTAATAAGATTACTCCATTTTTTTAATTTATCATCTAATACCTTTTGTTGACTTTCACTTGTTAAAAGGCCTCTTGCAACTTGCTTGTCCATTGCATACATATTAAAAAGATCATACTTCCCCCATTCCTGCTTCCCAAGTCCGCTACCTTTGTATTTTGCCCAAACTAAAACTCCAGGTTTATCAATGTAGATGTATTCTTTAAGATGACTTCTACTATTTGAATAGATATCTGTTCCAATAAGCTTACTGAATTCACTCATATGCATAAAAGTTTCAGTACTAACACCATCTTTTCCAAGTTTAGTAATTATCTTTTTTAATGCACCTTCTTCATATGAAACATTTAGTATCTCATAAGATTTCCCAGAAAATTTAACCCCTACTGCTGCATTATAAACACCATCTCCTCCTTTAGAAGGACCTGAAGTTGATGGAGCTAAGATTTGTTTTGACATTTTTATAGCATAAGCTTCAGCTTTTGCTTTGGTCATTCCTTTAACCTTTGCTGCATCAGCACTATAAAAGTTACTAAATCCAAACTTATCCCAAACACCTTTCCCCAATTGTTTAGTTGGCATTACAGATACCCAGCTGTTATCATCGTATTGCAACACATAAAGACCTGCAGTATTAAAATACACTTTAATACCGAGTGTTGTACTTGGCTCATCTTGATAAGTATACATCCCACCATTAATTGCCACTATCTTAGTCCCATTATTTTCTCCTTCTTCTAATTGTACTTTAGTTTTTCCTCTTTCGGCCTCCAATAAGTAATATGTTGTACCACCAGATGAACTAGGATTAGTTGCGCTTCCAGCGTTTTTTGCTTTAGCAGCTGCTGCTTTTGCTTTTAATTTATCTTTAAATGATTGTGAATAACAGTCGCTTGATGCTAATAATGTTGCTATCACTAATGTTGAAATTAATATTCTTTTCATGTTTTTTTATTAGATAGTTAGTTTATTTGAATTGTTCAAATATACAAAACACATTCTCTAAAAATATCATTGAAGGATACGTTCCATTTAAAATAAAAGGTACTTCGTTGAAACTAAACGTTTAGTTCCTTTTACATGATTAATTTTAATATATTAAATGTATGTAGTAGTACATTTAATTATGGAGGGGTAGTTTTAAGCTAAAATAAATAGGTTTTGGTTATATATACAAAATACCCCTCCTAGTTTAGATACTGAACGATACAGAAAGTAAAGAAAATCATAATAACCGCTTTCCGATTGTTTCTTATCCTTAATTGGAAAGTAGCGGTAACAAATTAAGCCCCTAATACCTCCTTATAAAATGGAAAATCAGTGAAGCCCTCTTCTCCCAAAGTATACCAATTAGTTCTATCTCGAACTGCTAAAGGCCAATCATTTTTAAAACGCTCTACTAAATCTGGATTAGCAATAAAATCACGTCCAAAAGCAATTAAGTCCGCATCATTGTTTTGTAATGCTTTTTCCGCAGTTTCTTTAGTAAAATCACCACATAATATTAACGCACCAGTATAATTAGCACGTAATTCTTCCCATAATTTAAACTTTTTAGGGTCAGGTTCACCCATATGACTTAAGTGTAAATAAGCAAGGTTAAATTGATTGAGCTCTTTAATTAAAGTGCTGTAAATATTTAATATTTCTGTTGGTTTTTCTTTAGTATCTGCATAACTAAAAGGAGAAATACGTAAAGCAACTTTATCTGATCCAATTGCTTGGCATGAACTTTTTATTACTTCTAACAAAAATCGCATTCTATTTTCTATACTACCACCATACTCATCTGTGCGAGTGTTGCTTGATTGATTTAAAAATTGGTTAGGAAGATAACCATGTGCACTATGCAATTCTACCCCATCAAAACCAGCCTCTATTGATAATCTACAACAATTAACATATTCTTCGACAGATGTTTTTATTTCATCTATAGTCATGGCTCTAGGAACAGTATAAGGTTGCTTATCAAAATCATAAGTACTTAACTCTCCTTCTTGACTAATTGCTGAAGGACCTAATATGATTCCCCCTTTATCCAAATTGTTAACATGCCCAACACGACCAGTATGCATTAACTGCAAATATATTTTTCCACCTTTATTGTGTACAGAGTTTGTTATTGGAAGCCAAGCCTCTTTTTGTTCATCATTATACAACCCTGGCATATTCGCATAACCAGCACCATTTACTGAAGGAGAACAACCTTCTGCAATAATTAAACCCGCACTTGATCTTTGGGAATAATAATCTACCATTATCGGAACAGGAACGTGAGTCCTTGTTGACCTTCTTCTTGTTAACGGAGCCATAATAACTCTAGAAGAAAGTGATAATCCTCTTAAGTTAAATTTATCTAATAATTTCATAATAGCAACTATTATAGTATCTCTACAATTTTTTCACTTAATGGCTTTGTGTTTGACATAAAGTAATCTATCATTTTCCCATCCTCATCTATAAGATATTTTTGGAAATTCCATTTAACTCCAAAATCAACTTTACCATTCATATTTTTATTAGTTAACCATTTATATAAAAGATGCTGTCCATCTCCTTTAACCTCAATTTTTTCAGTAATTAGAAATTTAACTCCGTAATTTTTTTCGCAAAATGTCACAATCTCACTAGAAGTGCCAGGCTCTTGATTTCCGAACTGATTACAAGGCAACCCGATAACAACAAGCTTGTTCTTAAACTTATCAGAAAGCTCCTGTAAACCTTTATATTGAGGTGTGAAACCACATTTAGAAGCAACATTTACAAACAACACCTTCTTACCTTTAAAACTTGATAAATTTATTATTTCACCATCTATAGATTTTATTGATACATCTATTTCGTAAAGTGATGTTAGGTTTTGAGAAGATGTTTTTGTGAGTAAACTGAACATAAATAGAATTGATAAAATTATTGATAATGTATATTTCATATTGTTTTTATTAAATGTTTAAACAAACATAATAAAGATTAAACATAATTCAAAATCATTTAAATTAATATATACCTTAAAATTTATAAAGACTATATAGGTCAATTATAAAATAATTAACCTATTCATATGTGTAAAAGAACAAGTCAAGCAAGCAGCTAGCATATCCTTTAATTCATCTCCATTATAAAAAAACAAAAAATATTTTCATATTGTTTAACATTTCTGTATATTTGTTAAACATTATTAATCAGTCAAAAAAAACAAAATGCAATTCATTGAAAAATATTACCCAGCCCTACTATCTCTAATTAGTTTTATTCTATCTGTTTCATTATGGTTTAACGGGGACAAAGAGACAGGCTTATATGTCGGTTTGTGGGTACCATCAATTCTGTGTTTTGGAATATTTATAAAATTGACAAAAAACCAATAATCATGGAAAATTTAGCAGCATTTATAGCAGGGTCATTAATATTTATTACTTACATGTTTTTTTTACTAAGAATGATTTACAAACAACATAAGATTCAAGAAAAAAGTGATACCCGAATAATTCACATTTCCAAAGAGAAGCTGAAGAATGAGAAAATTGCATCATAGCAAATTATTAAGAATACATGCTTAGGAATATATTTCTAATTCCTTGTTTAAGTTAGTACAGCTTTAAAATAATTTTATAAAATGAAGAATTATGTCATAATAGGCGGATCCTCTGGAATTGGAAAAGAGTTAGTCGAACAAATAGAGACACAAGGAGAAAATTTAATAGCTACCTATAACACAAACCTTATAAAAGATAGAGAAAATGTTAAATATATAAAATTTAATGCCCTTGAAGACACTCTAGACCTAGACCTTTTCCCAGATAAAATTCATGGCTTAGCTTATTGCCCAGGTAGTATTAATTTAAAACCTTTTCATCGCTTTAAAGAAGAAGATTTTATTGATGATTTCAAACTCCAAGTTATAGGTGCCACTAAAGTTTTGAAACAACTTTTAGGTAAGCTAAAACAAAGTGAGTTCTCTTCAATTCTTTTATTTTCAACTATTGCTGTCCAAAAAGGTTTTAATTTTCATTCTCAAGTAGCAATGTCTAAAGGTGCAATTGAAGGCCTAACAAGATCATTAGCAGCTGAACTATCTCCTAAAATCAGAGTTAATGCCATAGCCCCATCTATTACAGATACAAATTTGGCCAATAGATTTTTAAATTCTCAATCAAAAATTGATTTACAAGAAAAAAACAACCCTTTAAAAAAAATTGGCGATCCAAAAAACATTGCTGAAGCTGCTGCATTTTTGCTAACTCAAAAATCATCATGGATTACAGGTCAAATAATACATATAGATGGAGGATACTCCTCTATAAACATTACTTAACAATAAATAAAAACTATACTTAAGATGACATTAGTTGAATTAGATAGAATAATAGAAATGGCCTGGGAAGACCGAACTCCTTTTGAAGCAATTAAATTTCAGTTTAACCTATCTGAATCCGAAATAATAAAATTAATGCGCAAGGAATTAAAAATTAAATCTTTTAAGTTATGGAGAAAAAGAGTTCATAGTAGAATAAGCAGCAAGCACCTCCATAAAAGAAACCAAGATATTAAACGTTTTAAATCATCTCGTCAAAAAGATATTTCTCACAATAAAATTTCAAAACGATGAAAAACTTAATTTGTCTATCAGTAATAATGGCACTATCAACCACATACACCATTTTTGATTTTAACAGTAAGTCTGATATAAAAAATTGGAGAATTATTAATGATGCTGTTATGGGGGGCGAATCCACAGGCTCAGTTGGATTAAACTTAGATGGACATGCTATATTTAAAGGGGAAGTTTCACTTGCTAACAATGGAGGATTTTCTTCATTACGTTATAATTTTAAAAAAATTAAACTCAATAATTACAGTAAAGTAATTCTAAAAATTAAAGGTGATAACAAAAACTATCAGTTTCGATTAAAATCCAAGTCCACCAACTACTATTCATACATTAAAAGCTTTTCAACAAATGGAAAATGGCAGGAAATCGAAATTCTCCTAAGTGATATGTACCCATCATTTAGGGGGCGAAAGCTAGATAAACCGAATTTTTCTGAAGACCATATTGAAGAGATTGCTTTTTTAATCGGAAACAAAAGCAATGAAAGTTTCGAGTTGTTAATTGATGAGGTAAGGTTAAATTAAATCTTTAATCGTCAAGAATGAATTTAATTCTAGACACACTTCACAAAGTACTCAGAAAGTAAAACTCACCTCTCTTATTGATTTAGAAGAATTCGAGTCACAAAATAGTACCACTTTCTGGTTTGATTAATTAAGATGGAGTAATAGTGGATTTATTTTCCGATACAAAACTTACTAAAGATGTTATCTAGTAAATCATCCGTAGAAATGTCTCCAGTAATGAGCGATAAATGATGTAAAGCCTGACGGATGTCCATGGCCAAGAAATCGCCAGTAATGTTATTGCCCAAACCTTCTAGTACCTTTTGTAAAAATTCATCTGCTTGGCTTAAGGCATCATAATGCCGTGCATTGGTAACAACTGTATCGTTGTTTGGCATGGCCCCACCCTGTACAAAAGCATACAATTGCTCTTTAATGGCCTCTATGTTCTCCCCTTCTTTAGCCGAAGTAAATATAGTGTTGCCAATCCCCTCAAACTTTTGTTGAATGGTCTTTTTATCACCTTGGTCAATTTTGTTAGCAATAACAATTAAACGCTTATTCTTCCCCTCTATTCTATCGTTAATGTGCTTAACATCAAGTACCAATTGGGCCTTTTTAATTTGTGCGGAATCTACCAATAATAGCACAACCGAGGCTTGATCTATCTTTTCGTAAGATTTTTTAATTCCTAAGCTTTCTATCTCATCTGTGGTTTCTCTAATTCCTGCCGTATCTATAAATCGGTAGGCAATGCCTTTAATTACAATTTCATCTTCTATAACATCTCTAGTAGTTCCTGCAATGTCAGATACAATTGCTCGGTCTTCATTGAGTAAAGCATTTAGCAAGGTAGATTTACCAACATTGGGTTCTCCAACAATGGCAACAGGTACGCCTGTTTTAATTACATTACCGTAATCAAATGAATTAATCAATTTGTACAACGCTTTGTGTAATTTCTCAACGAGTTCTTTTAAATCGTCTCTATCAGCAAATTCCACATCTTCTTCTCCAAAATCCAACTCTAACTCTATTAATGATGCAAAATGGATCAATTCCGCTCTTAGTTGTTGAATTTCTGTACTAAACCCACCTCGCATTTGATCCATGGCCAATTCATGCGATGTTTCAGAGTTGGCAGCAATTACATCTGCTACAGCTTCTGCTTGCGACAAATCCATTTTACCGTTAAGAAAAGCCCTTAAGGTGAATTCTCCTGGTCCTGCCGAAACAGCTCCATTCTTTAATAACAGTTGTACTACTTGCTGCTGTATATAAGGTGATCCATGCGTAGAAATTTCTACAGCATCTTCGCCAGTAAAGGATTTCTTGTCTTTAAAAACACTCACCAATACTTCATCTACTATCTTATCACCATCTCTAAGTGTACCAAAATGTAAGGTATGTGTATTTACTTGACTTAAATCTTTGCCATGAAATACTTTGTTACAAATAGCAATGGCATCGTTACCTGATAAACGGATTACTGCTATGGCTCCAATTCCGGGAGCAGTAGCTAATGCGCAAATAGTTGATGTAGAATAGTTGTTTTGCATGAGACTGCAAATGTATTTATTTTATTGATGATTCATCAAATTGAAAACAAACACTTTGTTGTTTTGAATAATTCGACATTGAGCACAATGAGAAATGTAAGTGAATTGATAGGGCCCATTAAGGTTAAATTGTCCTTCCTCTATACTAAACAAGCCTTCACAGTCTAGATTCCCGGCAGACGAATAACGTTTTATTTGGTAGTTATTTTCTTCTGCAGAGATGGTAAACCAAACTCCAGCTCCTTGCCCACCCAACCATTGTGCATTTTTCGGTACACTTTGAGGTTTTTCTGGTGCGATACTGTTAGATTCTCCAGCCATATTAAGCTGTTTTTGGGATATGAGCTGAATCCATTTGATGAAGACAGTCACTCGTTCCTCCCGTCATTAATTTTCTAAACCAGTAGGATTTATTTTTATGCTGACTAACTCCACCTTTTACTACTTCATAGTAAAATGGCTCACTGTTTAATACTTTTTTGTTTGATCGTGGTGTTGCAGAAACGGTATAAGGCACCATTATTAATAACTTGGTAAACCAACAATTGCTACTTGCTAAAACTACCTTAGCAACCAAACGAGAACAGGTAGATCCATCCAATTGAAACGGACCATAAGGAATAGCTTCTCTTTGTTGCATATCCTTCACCTTAGTATAGGCTTTAGCGTAATCGATATCTTTTACAATAACAGCTGTTAACATTCCTTCTCCATGACATGATTTGTTATTGTATCGGTCTAATAAAATTTCTTCCAAATTCTGAATCTCACCATTCGCAATTACAGCGTTGAGTTGAACTGCCACATCTGGGTCGGTAACTTGATCTCGTACTCTGCCAAATTGATAAGGCGTATGGTAACGTCCAAAATCGAAATACTGAATGTCATTGGTTGTATGATTCACCAATAAAAAAGCAGCATGTCCGGCAGTATAATATCCATTCTTTATAAATCCTAACCATTCCATAGGTTTGTCATACCACTTGCCTTCTTTCACTACCTTAGTGTCTGGCCATGCTATTGCTACTATGGTTGATTTATTTTGCACTTTTGGATTTATAAATGGTTTTGAATTTCAATTAAATTATTAAAGGTATAAATGTAGCGAAAACTACGGTTTAGTCCTGTCTGTAATTAGACAGAAAATGTATTTACCAAATTAAGAATTAAAATTAAGCAGTAGTCAATCGTGCTAAATAATCAAAATTCGCACCCTCTTTTATCAATTCACACTTCAAACCGCATCCTCCTGCAACTTCAGTAAGTTTTTGAAAATCTACAAAAAGCCAATTAAAAGAATCTGTCTTAGAATCCTTATAAGCCATTTGATAAGACACCTCTCCGTAATACAACGTATTTAAATCCATCCAAAAAGAGCCATCCTCTTCCTCATACAAATACTTTATATCCGAAGAATCCAGCAGAATTTGTCCCCCAGTATTTAATAAGGATTTGGCTTTAGTTAAAAATTGAGGTAAATCATTTAATGTGCCAGCTATACCAACACCATTCATCAAAAACAGTAACGTATCATATTGTTTTTTAATGGCGTAAAAGTCAATTACTTGAGCTTTTATTCCTTGCGCCTTCATTACCTGAACAGCCCCTTCAGAAACATCTATAGCCTCAACATCAACACCTCTCTTATTCAATTCCAAACTATGGCAACCACCTGCAGCACCAATATCTAATACTTTTCCTTTACACAATTGAAGTGCCTTTTGCTCTAATTCAGGCATGTTTTTAAAACGCCTAAATAAATAAGGTGTAGGAATTATATCGTCTTCTGAAACAGAAGATTGAACCTCAATATTAGTTACATCTTTATTGTTATAGTAACCCAATAAAGCTTCGCCAATAACATCTTTCGACATGAAACTAGTTGGTTTTAATTTCTTCTCCTTTGGTATCAATAAAATGGAAATCTAAAAACCCTAAAACATTGGTAGGAAATATTTCTATTGTACAGTTGTATTTCTTTTGCCAGTCTTTTCGCATAGAACCAAACAACCCCGTTTTCTTATTTAAGAATGCCTCCACATAAGGGTGAACATTAATTCTTACTTTCTTATGATTAAGCTGTTTAACAATATGACGTAAGTTCCCTTCTATTTCATCCACCAACAATATGGTAGAGTGAACTTCACCATCTCCACCACAACAAGGACACTTTTCAGCAGTTTTAATGTCCATTTCTGGTCTAACTCGTTGTCGTGTAATTTGTATTAATCCAAATTTACTTGGAGGAAGAATATTGTGCTTCGCTCTGTCATCCTTCATAAACTCTTTAAGTTTTTCAAACAACAGTTTTCTATTTGCAGCTTCTCTTAAATCAATAAAATCAACCACCACTATTCCGCCCATATCTCTCAACCTTAATTGACGAGCTACCTCTTCGGCTGCTTCAAGATTTACTTCTAATGCGTTTTCTTCTTGAGTTTTATCCTTTTTCTTACCTCTTTGACCACTATTTACATCAATTACGTGTAAAGCTTCTGTGTGCTCAATAATAAGATAAACACCCGTTTTTAAAGTTACATTTTTTCCAAAAGCCGATTTAATTTGCTTGTCAACCCCAAAATTCTGAAATATAGAAACGTTCCCAGAAAAGTGCTTCACAATATTTTCTTTGTCTGGAGAAATACTTTTTATAAACAACTTAATTTCATTGAAAAGCGCCTCATCATTAACATGAATATTGCTAAAATCTTTATTTAAAATGTCTCGTAATAATGCAGATGTTCTATTAAGTTCTCCCAATAATTTTGTAGGAGCATGTGCATTTTTAAGACTCTTATAACAAGCATCCCATCGAGCAATCAATTCGCTCATATCACCATGCAAATCAGCTACTTTCTTATTCTGAGCAACCGTTCTAATAATAACACCAAAACCTTTCGGCTTAATACTTCTTATTAATCGAATTAATCGGTCTTTCTCGTCAGTATTTTTTATTTTTTGAGAAATGGAAACCTTCTCGGAAAAAGGTACCAATACAATGTATCTTCCAGCTAAAGAAATCTCAGAACTTAATCTAGGTCCTTTAGTAGAAATAGGTTCTTTAGCAATTTGAACCATGATATTTCTATTAGACTTAAGGGTTTTTTCAATTTTCCCAGTCTTTTCAATTTCAGGTTCAAATTTAAAATCTAAATCAGAGCTATTTAAGCCTCCGCCAGCAATGCCTTTGGTATATTTTTCGAATGATTTAAATTTTGGTCCTAAGTCCAAGTAATGCAAAAATGCATCCTTTTCGTAGCCTACATTAACGAAGGCTGCATTCAACCCTGGCATAATCTTTTTAACCTTACCAAGGTAGATATCTCCAACGGAGAAATTATTATTGCTGTTTTCTTTATGCAACTCCAACAGTTTTCCATCTTGGAGTATGGCAATAGTAACTTCCTTTGGTGAAGAATCAATAATTAGTTCTACACTCATATAAAAGTATTTTGTACCAAAACGCAATCAACCTGTTTATCAGGAGAAAAGTATGCTATAGAAAAGATAAAAGCTTCTCTTGGTAGAACACCAAAAGAAGCTATACAGTTTTTAACTAAAAAAAAGAATCACTTCTTCTTTTTATGTCTGTTTTTTCTTAATCTCTTTTTACGCTTATGCGTAGCCATTTTATGTCTTTTTCTTTTCTTACCGCTTGGCATAACTTTTTGATTTATGTTTTAATATTCTTTTTTAATTCTTTATTCAATTCCTTACTTAATGTTCTTCTTTACTTTTTCTACAAATGATTTTGCAGGTTTAAAAGAAGGGATAAAATGTTCTGGAATGATAATAGTTGTATTTTTTGAAATGTTTCTTCCTGTTTTTTGTGCTCTTTTCTTTACCACAAAACTTCCAAAACCTCTTAAGTATACATTCTCACCATCCTCAAGACTCTTTCTCACTGACTTCATAAACTCTTCTACTGCAGTTTGAACTGCCACTCTCTCTATTCCTGTTTTGTTTGAAATCTTCGTTACTATATCTGCCTTTGTCATTTTAAAAATACCTTTTTAACTATTTATATTTCAATTATTTATCCTTAAGGGCAGCAAATATACAAGTTTTAATTAGAAACCAATAAAAACATTATCTTATTTTAGCTGAAAAAGGAATTAACATCGATTAGTTAAGTATATGAGGTTTTCAATTGAATTAATTGAATGGTATAATCACAATAAAAGAGATCTTCCTTGGCGAAAAACAAAAGATCCCTACCTCATTTGGTTATCTGAAATTATTCTTCAGCAAACCAGAGTTGACCAAGGGTTGTCATATTTTCAAGAATTTTCAGAACGTTTCCCTACAGTTAACGATTTAGCAACTGCCAATGAAGATGAAGTTTTAAAATTATGGCAAGGTCTAGGTTATTATTCTAGAGCGAGAAACCTACATTTTACAGCAAAAGTAATTGCCAAAGACTACCAAGGGGTTTTTCCTTCTAACTACACCGAAATTTTAGCTTTAAAAGGTGTCGGAGAATATACTGCTGCCGCTATAGCCTCTTTTTCCTTTAAACTTCCCTATCCTGTTATAGATGGAAATGTTTACCGTGTACTCTCTCGAATTTTCGGAATAGAAACACCTATTGATAGCAGTATTGGAAAAAAAGAGTTTAAATTACTGGCAAATGAACTGATTGACAAAAAAAATCCTGCAACTTATAATCAAGCAATAATGGAGTTTGGTGCGTTAAATTGCACTCCAAAATTACCCAATTGCGAAAACTGTATTTTTAATTTAGAATGCAATGCTCTTAAAAATAATTTAGTAAACGTATTACCAAAAAAAGAAAAGAAAATAAAACAGCGACACCGCTATTTTAACTATATCGTAATCCGAAACGCTCAATACATTTACATTAAACAACGTTCCGAAAAAGATATTTGGCAAGGACTTTATGATTTTCCTTTAATCGAAACTGTAAAAGAAATTGGTACCATAGCAGATCTAAATCTTAAAGAATTAATTCCTCAAAATTTCTCTTTAAAAAATCAATCCGTTCCAATAACACATATATTAAGCCACCAAAAAATACACGCTACGTTTTGGCAAATAGAATCAAAAACAGCACCTATAAACAGTAAAAACTACTTTAAAATTGATATTAACAATTTAAGCGAATATCCTGTTCCTAAATTGATTGAAAATTATATAAAATCAATGTTTTAATTTCTTATTTTTGATAGAAACAATTTAACATGGCAGGAATTAACAAAGTAATACTAGTAGGTAATGTTGGAAAAGATCCAGAAGTAAGATATTTAGAAGGTGGAACAGCTGTTGCTAACTTTTCTATTGCAACCTCAGAAAACTTTAAAGACCGTAATACTGGTGAGAAAAAATCAACTACAGAGTGGCACAACGTTGTACTTTGGAGAGGATTGGCTGAAATTGCTGAAAAATATGTTAAAAAAGGCATGCAAGTTTACATTGAAGGAAAATTAAAAACTAGACAGTGGCAAGATAAAGAAGGAGCTACACGCTACTCTACTGAAATTGTTGGAGACAACCTGCAAATGTTAGGAAGAAAAGATGACAATGCTCAAAACTCAGCACCATCTAACCCTTCCACTCCAGCTGCAAAACCTGAAGCTCAAAAACCTGCCGCAACTTTAAAGACAGAAGAATCTCCCAATGAGGTAGATGATTTGCCATTTTAATATTTAACTAATTGGACGACCCCGGACCCTTATTCGATTTTATTTTATTAGCTGGTTTTGTTAATTCCATAGGAATTGGATTAGTAATATCATACTTAACATTACTCCTCTTATTAATTTTATCTGCCCTAATTTCTGGTTCCGAAGTAGCTTACTTTTCAATAAACCCTAATGAAAAGGAAATTTTAAATACTTCCGAAGACAAGAAGCACATTGCTGTAAATACATTACTTAACAATCCTAAGCGACTTTTAGCTACCATATTAATATCGAACAACTTTGTAAATGTTGCCATCATTATTATTTCTACATATGCAATAAGCAATTCATTTGACTTCACTTCTATACCCAACTGGCTAAACCTATTAATTCAGGTTGTAGGAATTACCTTTATGATACTTTTATTTGGTGAAGTAATCCCGAAAATTTACGCTACAAAACATGCTTTAAAGCTTGCCACATTAATGGCTAAACCACTTCTTATTTTAAAAAAAGTTTTTAAACCATTTAGCTCACTACTTATTTACTCTACCAGTATAATAGATAAAAAAATAAAGAAAAAAGGGCTTGATGTTTCAATAGAAGAACTTTCAATGGCTCTAGATTTAACAGAAGATATTCCTGAAAACAAAGACGAACACAAAATATTAAAAGGCATTGTTAAGTTTGGTGAAACAAGCGTAAAACAAGTTATGAAACCAAGAGTAGATGTTGTTGCACTAGATAAAAACATTCCTTATAATGAAGTTATTGAAATAATTTTAAGTTGTGGACATTCTCGAATTCCCATTTATGAAGAATCGTTTGATAATATTTTAGGACTTCTTTATGTGAAAGACCTTTTATCACACATTAATGAAAAGCCAACATTTGAATGGCTGAACCTAATACGAAATCCATTTTTTGTTCCAGAAAACAAAAAACTCGATGACTTGTTAGAGGATTTTCAAGAGAAAAAAATACATTTGGCAATAGTGGTAGATGAATACGGTGGAACATCAGGCATTATTACACTAGAAGATGTATTAGAAGAAATTGTTGGGGAAATAAGTGATGAGTTTGATACTGAAGACATTTCCTACTCTAAAATTGATGAAAATACCTATGTCTTTGATGGAAAAACTGCCTTAAATGACTTGCCAAAAATAATAGACATTGAAGATGAATCGGTTTTTGAAGAAGTTGCTAAAGAAGCAGACACTCTTGCTGGATTAGTTATTGAAATTGCAGGGAAAATTCCTCAAAAAAATGAAAAAGTTACTTTTAAAAACTTCACCTTTATAATTGAAGCTGCTGACAAAAGAAGAGTAAAAAGAATTAAAATAATTAAATCTATTGAAGTAAATGAAACATAAATTACTACTTACTTTAGCTACCATTTTCACGCTTTATAGCTGTGGTGACGATTCGTTTACACCAAAGCCTACAGGATATTTCAGAATTGATTTACCTAAAAAAGAATATCAACCACTTCAAAAAGATTGCCCATTTTCATTTGAAGTTCCGAGCTATACTACCATTAAAAAAAACGCCAACAATCCACTAGAAACCTGTTGGTTTGATATTCAGTTTGAACAATTAAACGCGAATATTTACATTAGTTACAAAACTGTTGATACAAACGTAAACCAATACTTAGAAGATTCACGAACCCTAGTTTACAAACACACAGTTAAAGCAAACGACATAGATCAACAGATTATAAGAATGCCCGAAAAGAAAGTTTATGGAGTTGTATATTCAATTGAAGGTAATGCAGCATCATCGTATCAGTTTCATTTAACAGACAGTACCAATCACTTTATTCGTGGATCATTGTACTTTAACAATGCACCAAATCAAGATTCAATTCAGCCGGTATTAAATTTTATTAAAACCGATATTGAACACCTCATTAATACTTTTGAGTGGAAAAATTAAGCTGATTTTCTAAAGCTTGACATTGCATAAACAATTGCGCCAAGCAATAAAAAAGCCCCCAATTGATGCGCAACGCCCAAGGCAACAGGAACAGAAAAAAGCAATGTAAACACTCCTAATGCAAACTGAACAACCACAACTCCAAACAGCCAATACAAACCTTTTTTTTGCATTTTGCTCAATTCAAACTTATTGCTCATAAGCAGTAAATAAAATATTATACCTACTACTACATACGCCATATAGCGGTGTATAAATTGAACCCCTCCTATTCCATCAATAAAATTAACCCAAAATGGTTTCATTGCAGTAACAGATTCTGCTATCCATATCTCACCCATTTTAGGCCAAGTATTCATAACAAAACCAGCATTTAAACCTGCAACAAAAGCACCATATACAATTTGAATTACTGCAACTACAAACAAAATCATTAAACCTTTTCTCATAAAAGGCACATCCGGTTTATTAGCTGGGTAAATTAATTGTAGTACCACCCAAAAAGTATAAGCAAAAGTTAAAAATGCAGCAATTAAATGGGCTGCCAGTCTATAATGGCTAACATCAGGATCATCTATTAAGCCACTTTTCACCATCCACCAACCTAAAAAACCTTGAAAACCTCCCATAAACAGGATAACAACACATTGTTTGGTTAACGACTTTGTCAATTTCTTCTTCCATACAAAGTAAATAAAAGGAACGATAAAAATTAACCCTATTAAACGCCCCATCAACCGATGTAAATATTCCCAGAAAAAAATAGACTTAAACTCTTCTAACGAAAAATGGAAATTAACCTTTTGATATTCTGGGTATTGCTTGTATTTATTAAAGGTTTCTATCCAGTCTTGTTCATTTAAAGGTGGTATTGAACCAACAAACAATTTCCAATCTACCATTGAAAGCCCTGAATTGGTTAACCGAGTAACACCTCCAACAATAACCATTAAAAAAATTAATGCACAGCCAGTTAACAGCCAAATTATAATCGATTTATTAGGGTTGTTTTTCATTTCTTACTCAGTTATTCAAAATTACACAATGTGATTGAACATGCCATAAATGAATATAAAAAAAGCGATGTTATTAACATCGCTTTTCAATTAATTTCATTCAAAACTATAGTTGATTAAATAGTAAACTAAACAAGTTTGGTAGTTCAAAATCTGGTAAACTAACTTCAGTAATTGTCTCTACCACTTCACCTTCATTATCTTCTTCAACAACATCAACTTCATCCTTAGTTTCAGTTCTTTTTTTAGCTTTGTATTGTCCTTCTGCCACACCCTCAATAAGCGCAACAACTTCAGTTTCTGTTAAAACAGTTTTGTCAAACTCTACATGCGCACTACCATCTTCAAAACTCACATTACAAGCTACTACACCATCCAAACCTGTTAATTCATCTTGTATTGTTTTAGCACATCCATGAGCACAAACCATTCCTTCAACAGCGTAATCAGCTACAATTATATTTTCAGCACTAACTTCAGTAGCAGTTGTTAAATCATTATCGTTAGCATCACTAGAACATCCAACAAAAAATACTACGGAAAATCCTAAAAGGATAGTTGCAAATCGACTCTTTAAATAACTCATAATAATAACATTTAATTCTTTGTCAAAATTAACAAATAAAGCAATAGAAAACTCATTACATTTGCAGCCAATAAAAAAAATGTCAGTTTTCAACCTAAATAATAAGTTTTCGCAATGGACAATCTTACTCCTGCTGGCATTTACTTGGGGTAGTTCATTTATTTTAATGAAAAGAGGCCTTGAAGTTTACGATCACTTTTTAGTAGCTGCATTACGAATTAGCTTAACCTTTATTTTTTTAGCTCCATTTGCTTTTTTTTACTTAAAAAAAGTAAAAAAAAAGTATTGGAAATACCTACTCTTTTCTGGGCTTTTTGGAAACGGAATTCCAGCATTTTTATTTACGATAGCACAAACCAACATTTCAAGCTCCTTAAGTGGTATGCTAAATTCGTTAACGCCAATTTTCGCTTTAATTGTAGGCTTACTAATATTTAAACAAACGGTAAAAAAACAACAGATTATTGGTGTTTTTATTGGCTTACTAGGTGCTTTATCGCTCATATTATCAAATGGACTCGCATTAAACAATGCTGAAGTAGGTTATTCCTTTTACGTAATATTAGCCACCATTTGTTATGCCTTTTCACTCAACGTTATAAAAATTTACCTCAAAGAAATAAACCCTATTGCCATTACTGCTTTATCTTTTTTAACCATTGGTCCTTGGGCCATTATTTATGTGTTAAACTCCAATTTCACAACCATTATCCAAACAAACGAAAATGGCTTTGAAGCACTTTTTTACATTGCTATTTTAGCGCTTTTTGGAACTGCCATTTCGGTTATATTATTTAATACGCTCCTCAAAAAAACGACTACTCTCTTTGCCGCAAGTGTTACTTACCTAATCCCAGCTTTCGCAATACTATGGGGAGTATTAGATGGTGAATCAATAAATACCTATCACATAATAGGTATAATTACGGTATTGTTCGGTATATTTTTTATCAACCATAAATAAGTATGCAACCTTTATTAAAAAAGTAACATCTTTTAATTAACCGAATAACCCGAGATACTCTTGTATCTTCTCATACTAACGAACAAACGAACCCATGCTAAAAAAAAGTATTTTCATTCTTTTTACCCTATTTTTAATTTTACCCTACTTAAAAGCCAGCCATGTAGTTGGTGGAGATATTAGCGTACAGTGGGTTAGCCAAAACAACTATAAAGTTAAACTGAGATTTTATAGAGATGGCGCAAACAGTACATTCCCTATGCCAACTCAATTAACTGTTATTGTTTATGATCAAGACAATCGTAACGAAATAACGCGACATACAATAGTTAGAAACCCAATACAAATTGTACCTTTAGGTGATCTTTGTTACAAACCAGATCCAAATGCAATAGAAATTCAAGAAGGTATTTTCGAATCTACTACAAATCTTTTTTTGCCTAATAATCCTAATGGTTATTACCTTGCTGTTCATGAATCTGCAAGAAATGCTTTGGCCATTAACGTTTTTAATGGTGGAAACATAACTTGGTTTGCGATGATACCCGACCCAGCAATTGGACAGAATTCTTCTCCAGATTTTGGAGATTATCCTAACGATGCCTATTTCTGTGCTTCGGGAACCAAACAATTTTCATATCCAATTATTGATGCCGATGGAGATTCTTTGGCCTATAAACTAACACAACCTTTAGCAGGTTCTGGAGCTGGAACTTTAACAAGCTACCCTTATTACAGAGCTTTAAACTATAGAATAGGTTACAGCTTACTCAATATGATTGGAGGAAGCCCTGCCATGAACATAAATATCACAACAGGCTTAATTTCCGCTACACCAACAGCTTCAGGTTATTTCACTTTTGCTATAGCTGTTGAAGAATATAGAGACACTACCGCTGCTCAAAATGGGCCTAAAGTAAAAATTGGTGAGGTAAGAAGAGATTTGCAATATGCCAGTTTAAACTGTGTTTATGGCAATCCTCCTATGTTCTTAAATAGTACACCTACTATGAACCAAACCATACAAATTCCATACAACAAAGAGTATTGTAAAGATTTGATATTTACAGATATCAATGCAACAGATTCGGTTTACTTTGAAATGAGTTCTCCTATTTTTGATTCTGGTGCTTACCAA
>CAJQON010000029.1 GCA_905479995.1 uncultured Flavobacteriales bacterium
TTAAAAATTACATATCAATCTCACTTCGCCTGAAGGCAATAATGTGAATGATGATGATGTAATTGTATAATGTTCATTGTTTTTAATATAATGTTTGGCAAACATAGGAAGAATTTTTAGTTCGGCAAATAAAATTTGGTAAAAATATTTTTATGGAATTAACGTCTGAATAAACGCTCGTTTTAATGGCGTTTATTTTTTGTTATGTTTCTTTTTCTCTAACTCCATTTCCAAGATTACGTTTTCTATAACTCCACTACTTCCGTAAGGTGATGATACGAATAAGTAATTATAATCATTTCCAAAAAAAATATAGTGATCCAATCTGGTTTTTCCACTTTGAATACGCCATTTAAATACTTTTTTGTCTCTTATTTTTATCTTTTCTATTTTTTCCGAAATTTGGTAAGGAGAATGTTTTTTTACGTAGTATTCTACCTCCTCTTTTATTTTTCTTCTTGACATTTTCGGCAATATATATAATGAAGAAAGATGAGAGTAGTAAGAAAAGGAGTTAGAGAGAGAGGAATAGTTTTTGTTTTCTTCTTTTGAAATATGATTATAATCAGAAATTAATATAGAATCTTTTTCAACACCTAAAGAATCGCCACTTATTAGATTTGTATCTGTTAGTAATTCTATTAAATGAAGAGTAGGGGGGATTTCTTCTGAAAGTAGATGCTGACTATTAGCATCTATTTTTTTATTATTCTTATTAAAACGTATTATTTCAATTGATTTATAAAAATAGTCCTTGTCTTCTAGATAATCATTCTTAATAATCTCAATCCCGCCCTTAAAAGAAATGCTTATACCATAGTTTCTGTATGTAGTCATTGAAATGGAGTCTTGTTTTATTTCGTTTTCTTGAGAGAATCCATCAAATTGACTTATCATTAATATTAAAATAATCAATAAAGTACTTTTCATTTAGTATTTAATGCAATATAACGACCTAGCTATACGTAGTACGGAATTTGAAAAGCGGAGTTTTCAAATTTGCACTTAGCCAAGAGTTTATATTTTGTTTTTAATTTATTCACTTTAAATACCAAATTAAAGTATTGGCGGTGTTCGTAAATAGCACTGAAGTTTCTAAAACCACCGAACGCCCTATTTGCTATATACAGTTTTGTAGCCAGTTTTATTTTTTTAAGGTTGTTATTTCACCTACGTATTTACCTCCCCATTCTTCGGCTACTTTATCTATATCCCAATACCAATAATTTAAATCTTCTTCAAATCCATTGCCCATTAGAGAATAATCAAATAGCACGTTGATTGTAGTGATTATGATAAAAAGAGCAATCACTACTTTGTAAACGACTTTACTTTTTTTTGTCTGACTTATCCGTCTAATTCCTTTATCAATAAAGAATAGAAAAACACTCCATAATGTCACGTTTAAAACTAATCCAGAAATACTATAGTAACGTTCAAGTGAACTAACTAGAGATTCTTGTTTGTAAACAAATGGACTACCCCAATATGTAGGCATCATTTCTTCACCTATAAAACTGTATTCAATTCCAAGTACTACTGACAATACAAGTCCTAATGCTATATATGGAATAATTACGAATCTCATTTTTCTAATTGGCTACAACAATTGGATATGTGTCACTAGTGACACATATTTAACATATGGTTGTACACAATATTCATTCAAAAAAAGCTTTTAACCAAATAAATTGATTGAACAAATAGTGCACAGAAATAGATTGAGAGGCCTTGATAAGTTTAGAAAGTAACGGTTAATCAAGGTTGGTAGAGGTTTTTTATCTAATGGTTGAAAAAAAATGGTGAAATATTTATGGAATCCATAAAGTATTGCATCTAACCAACAAACAATATACTATGGCAATACAATTGGGTTTTAACTGCAGCGAGTCTTGGAACAAAATGAAAACTACCGATACCGGTAAGTTTTGTAGTAGTTGCGCAAAAAATGTTTACGATTTAACCAATAAGACAGAAAAAGAGATACATGAGCTTTACAAAGAGAATAATGGAAAGCTCTGTGGTAAAATTAGAAGCAATCAATTGGCAATACCGTTTAAACGAAAACAACATTATGGTTTGGCGCAGTTTTGTGTGGCTGTATTTTTTGTTTTTGGTAGCTTGTTGTTTAATTATGAGTTGCAAGCGCAAAACATACAGAGCAGTTTTAGAAACTATTCGGGGCATATTGCACCAGATTCTTTGGTGTCTCCCCAAACAGTAGCACCCAAACATAAGGTGGGTAAGGTTGAAGTGGTAGAAAAGTTAGGAGAGATAGCCATAGTTGACACAAAAGTTGTTAAAGAGGCGATGTATACCATTAAAGGTGTTGTTACAGATGAGGAAACAGGGGAGCCACTTGCATTTGCCAATGTATATTTTAAACACGATACGATAACTTATGGAGCTGTTACCGATTTTGATGGGAAGTATAGCATTGAAGTAGCTGCTAAAAACTTGGTGGTAGATTCAATTTCTTTAACGGTACAGTATATTGGTTATGATAAAATGATTGTAGAAGGAATTGAGTTAGTAAAAAATGAAGTTGTTGAGGTAAACGCTCAATTAAATTCGGGGGCGGTATTAATGGGTGTTATTATACATGAGTATCATCCTATTATTGATAAAGATCCAGAAAACCATGGTGAAACAATCTTTGATGCTGAAGACATTAAGCGGTCACCTTATTGATCGTATAAAAAAAATCCCTTTGGAACTTCCTAAGGGATTTTTTATAAATGTATTATGTGTTTCTAGTGTTCGTGACCACCTGGTCCGTGAACGTGTCCATGATCTAATTCTTCTTTGGTAGCATCTCTAATTTCAACTACGTTACCTGTAAAGTGTAAGTCTTGATCAGCCAATGGGTGGTTTACATCCATTTTTAATTTTTCTTCACCAATTTCTAAAACTTTAGCAGGAACAACTCTACCATCTTGATCTTGTAAGGGAACAATTTTTCCTTCTTCAATACCTTCAGCTAGTTTTCCTTCGTCTAAGAACATAGCTTTATCTAATTCAATAATAGCATCTTCACTTCTTTTTCCATAAGCGTTTTCAGATTTAATTCCGAAAGAAAAAGTGTCACCAACATTAAGGTTGACAACGTTTGCTTCAAAATCAGGAATCATTTGACCTACACCCGATAAGAATGCTAATGGTTCTTTTCCTTCTGTGCTCTCTATCATCTCACCTTCAGCTGTGTCTTTATGTAAGTTGTAGCTTACTGAGATTACTTTGTTTGTTACTTCACTCATAATTGTGTTTGGTTTTTTTTGCAAACTTAGGATTAAATAGAATATCTTGAAAGTATTGGTAGTTTTAGTTGGCTAATTTACCTAGAATAGCATCTGTGGCTCCAACACCTGTGCTAATGTAGTTTTTAGCAGCTTTTTGTTTTTCGGCTAAATTGTCTTCTGCTAGTAGGTGGTTTACCGCAGCAATTAAATCATCGGTATAACTAATTTCGTAAGCGGCATTGTTGCTCAATAGTTCTTCTGCTTCATGAAATTTGCTGTGCTTTTTACCAAATAATAAAACATTACCAAAGCTGGCAGGTTCTAATACGTTGTGCAAGGCTCCCTTAAATCCTCCGCCAATAAAAGCAATATCAGTATATTGGTAAGTGTTAGCCAAAATGCCAATATTGTCTATAATTAAAATGGTGTGTTTGGTAATGTTTTCTTCATTTGCTTCAGAGTATTTTAAGAAGCTAGTTTCTCCCAATAATTTTTCAATTTCAGCAATTCTTGTGTTGCTTACATCGTGTGGTGCAATAATGTATTTAAACTCTTTATCTGATGAAGAAATGTAGTCGCAAAGTATTTTCTCTTCATTTGGCCAAGAACTTCCTGCAATGATAATGCGTTTATCGGCCTTAAACTTGGTAATAAGTGGGAGTTTGTCAGGTTTTAAAGAGTTTTTGTAAACACGGTCTATTCTTGTGTCGCCAGTAACACTAATGTTAGTTATGTTTAAGTTGTTTAGTAGGTCTTTAGATTTTATGTTCTGTACAAAAAAGTGTGTAAAAAACGAAAGCATCAGTTTGTGTGTGGTTCCGTAGGATTTAAAAAACAATTGGGTTTCCCTAAAAACTCCCGAAACCAAATAAGTTGGAATATTGTTATTATTTAACTCTTTTAAGTAGAAAAACCAGAATTCATATTTAATAAAAAAAGCTTTTTTTGGTTGGATTAAATCAATAAACTGTTTTGCGTTAGAGGCAGAATCAATTGGTAAGTAAAAGCAATAATCTATTAATGCTTCATTTTTACGGTTTTCGTAACCTGAAGGAGAAAAAAAAGTGACGAGAACTTTTAAGGATTTGTTGTTAACTTTTAGTTTTTCTATTAAGGGTTTACCTTGTTCGTACTCGCCTAAACTGGCACAATGAAACCAATAGATTTCATCGGATACATTTATTTGTGATTTAATATTCTTAAAAATGTTCTTTCTTCCGTTAACCCATAGTTTTGCCTTCGCATTAAATAGTGCTGCTATTTTAACTGCTAATAAATAGGATAAAACGGATATTTTATAAAAGAGAATCATTGATGCGTTGGAGAGAATTATTGGTAATAGAACTCATCTGTTTGTCGTTTGTTCATTCTGATAATCCAACCAAATCTAATTCCAGAAAGTGTATTGGTGTGTCTTTCGGTGTCAATTTCTTGAGTGTCGTAATTGTATTTTCGTAAACTCTTGGTCCAGCCAATTGTGTAGTCAAATCCAGCAAAGAAGTTAATTAGTCTGTTTTTACTTAAAAATAAGTAACCTATAAATCCATTGGCTGCATAGCCTAAAGAAAAACGATCATATCCTTTTTTATGTTCATCAGTAAGTGATGCTATATTGTCTTGAAACTTAATACTTATTTTGTGTTGTAGTATACCAAATCCACCATATACAAGTATTCCAGAATTTCGATTTGGAGCTAATTTGTTGATTAATCTTCCCCCAATAGCAAAAAACGAAGAGCCTCTTTGTCCGAAGGTAATGTCAGTTAGTTGACCATTGTCGTCAATTACATTAGGAATTAATTCGCTCGTTAAAATTCCATTTAAAAGGTTGGGTTCATTTACTTTTCCTCCAAAAAGTAAATTTCCTTTTATTCCGTAATACCAATTTGTTTTAGTTTTAAAAGTAAAACTACCTCCTACATTACTATTTGATCCGAACCGGGTTGCCATGTCAGCACCTGACCATTGATAGGCGTATGAGGCTGCAAACATGGGAATGGTATACGAAGAATCAGGCACAGCCTTTTTGTCTCTAACAAACTGAGATTTAGCGACTAAACCGCTTAATAAAATTGATATTAAAAAAAGTTGTTTCATATAGGATGATAATGCACAAAGTAACGAATAATATCAACTAATATTATAACTTAATCGTTATTGAAATAATCAGCTACTTTTTTTTAATTTAGCAGAATAGATTAATAAATGATAAAGACAGATTTTAATATTCAAATGGTTGATCTGAAAGGTCAATACAACAAGATAAAAGAAGAAGTAGATCGAGCAATTTTAAATGTTATTGAATCAGCATCTTTTATTAGAGGACCTGAAGTAAAATCATTTCAACAAGAGTTGGAAGATTATTTAGAAGTGAAACATGTAATACCATGCGCTAATGGTACAGATGCATTACAAATTGCTTTAATGGCTTTGGGATTAAAACCCGGTGATGAAGTAATAACTTCTGATTTTACATTTGCTGCTACGGTAGAAGTGATTGGCTTATTACAATTAAAACCTATTTTGGTTGATGTCGATCCAGATACTTTTTGTATTGATGTTAAAAAAATGGAGGCTGCAATAACACCAAATACCAAGGCTGTTGTGCCTGTACATTTATTTGGACAGTGTGCCAATATGGAAGCTATAATGGAAGTTGCTAAAAAACATAATTTGTTTGTAATAGAAGACAATGCTCAAGCAATAGGGTCTGATTATACTTTTAGTTCAGGAGAAACACAAAAGGCAGGTACTATTGGAAACATTGGAACTACCTCATTTTTTCCATCTAAAAATTTAGGTTGTTACGGTGATGGTGGAGCTTTGTATACCAATGATGATGAGTTGGCTAAGATTTGTAATTCTATTGTAAATCATGGGATGGGAGAACGTTATCATTATGAGCGTTTAGGGGTTAATTCTAGATTAGATACTGTGCAAGCAGCCGTTCTTAGAATTAAATTAAGAGAATTGGATAATTATTCTGCAGCACGAAATAGGGCCGCAGCTTATTATGACAATGCTTTTGCAACAGTCGATCAAATACAGACTCCAGTAAGAAATGAAAAATCAACACATGTTTTTCATCAATATACCTTGGTTTCAAAAGGTATTAATCAATTTGAATTACAACAATTTTTAAAGGAGCGTGGTATTCCATGTATGATATATTACCCTAAACCACTTCATACTCAAAATGCTTATAAAACAAGCGAAATGAAAGATGAAGATTTTGAGGTAACAAATGCATTGTGCAATTCAGTATTTTCATTGCCAATGCATACCGAATTAACAAATGATGAGCTAGCGTTTATTACTAGTTCTGTTAATGAATTTATAAATAAATAAGATATGAAGATTGCAGTTGTTGGAACAGGATATGTTGGATTAGTAACAGGTACCTGTTTTGCAGAAACAGGAAATAATGTTATCTGTGTTGATATTGATGCTGATAAAGTTGAAAAAATGAGAAGTGGTGTGGTACCAATTTACGAACCGCATTTAGATGTTCTTTTTGAAAGAAATATTAAGCAAGGTAGATTAGCATTTACAACAGATTTAGCCGGAGCGATTAGAGGTGCTAAAATAATTTTCTTGGCTTTACCAACTCCTCCAGGAGAAGATGGTTCTGCTGATCTGTCTTATATTTTGGGAGTAGCCAAGCAATTGGGAAGCATGATTACTGAATATACAGTAATAGTTGATAAAAGTACTGTTCCAGTTGGTACAGCAGACAAAGTTACTGCTGCATTAGCTGAGAATTTATCACCTGAATTATTTGATGTAGTCTCTAATCCAGAGTTTTTGAGAGAGGGATATGCGGTAGATGATTTCTTAAAACCAGATAGAGTTGTAATTGGTACAAGTTCAGACAAAGCAAGAGAGGTAATGGGGAACCTTTACAAGCCTTATGTTCGTCAGGGAAACCCAATTATTTTTATGGATGAAAAATCGGCAGAATTGACAAAATATGCTGCCAATTCATTTTTGGCTACCAAAATTACCTTTATGAACGAAATTGCTAACTTTTGTGAGAAGGTTGGTGCTGATGTTGATATGGTTAGAATTGGAATTGGTTCAGATACTAGAATAGGGAAACGTTTTCTTTTTCCAGGGATAGGTTATGGCGGAAGTTGTTTTCCGAAAGATGTGCAAGCATTATCTAAATCAGGAAAAGAATTTGGCTATAATTTTGAGATTTTAGACTCAGTGATGGAAGTAAATGAAAAGCAAAAGACCATTATTGTTCCAAAAATAAATGAATACTTTAAAGGAGATTTAAAAGGTAAAAAAATTGCTCTTTGGGGATTGGCTTTTAAACCAGATACCGATGACATTAGAGAGGCACCAGCATTATATATTATAAACGAATTACTAGAAGCAGGAGCAAACATTGTAGCCTTTGACCCTGAAGCAATGAATAACGTAAAAGCCATTTATGGCGATAAAATTACATTTGCTAGTAATTGTGATGAAACTATTGTTGACGCAGATGCTTTGGTAATTGCTACCGAATGGCAGGTGTTTAGAAACCCTAACTTTGACCTGTTGGCAGAAAAAATGAATAATAAAGTAATATTTGATGGCCGTAACTTGTACGATACAGAAGATATGAAAAGCAAAGGATTTTATTATAGTAGTATTGGACGAATTTTAGTTGGAGGTTAAAAATGAAGAGAGTTTTAATAACAGGTGCAGCAGGCTTTTTAGGGTCTCATTTGTGTGATCGATTTATAAAAGAAGGATGCTATGTAATTGCCATGGATAACCTAATTACGGGTGATCTTAGAAATATTGAGCATTTAGCCAATAACGAGAATTTTGAATTCATCAATCATGATGTTTCAAAACACATTGATTTAAATGGAGAGTTGGATTATATTTTACATTTTGCTTCGCCAGCAAGCCCAATTGATTACTTAAAAATTCCTATTCAAACCTTAAAAGTAGGTTCGTTAGGTACGCATAACTTATTAGGATTGGCTAAAGCAAAAAATGCTAAAATGTTAATTGCTTCCACATCTGAAGTTTATGGCGATCCATTGGTTCATCCGCAAACAGAAGAATATTATGGGAATGTTAATCCAATAGGGCCAAGAGGTGTTTATGATGAAGCCAAACGCTTTCAAGAAGCTATAACAATGGCTTACCATACTTATCATGGTGTTGAAACTAGAATAGTTAGAATATTTAATACCTATGGCCCACGAATGAGATTAAATGATGGTAGAGTTTTACCAGCTTTTGTTGGTCAGGCACTTAGAGGTGAAGACTTAACTGTTTTTGGGGAAGGAAACCAAACGAGATCATTTTGTTATGTTGACGATTTAATTGAAGGAATTTATAGATTGTTACATTGTGACTATGTAGAGCCTGTAAATATTGGTAATCCAGATGAGATTACTATTTTAGATTTCGCAAAAGAGATTATTAAATTAACAGGGACAACTCAAAAAATTATTTATAAAGATTTACCAGTTAACGACCCAATGCAGCGTCAACCAAATATTGATAAAGCAAGAGAATTGTTAGGTTGGGAGCCTAAAGTAAATAGAGCCGAAGGGTTAAAAATAACCTACGAATATTTTAAAGGTTTAACCCAAGAAGATTTAAATAAAGTAGAGCATAAAAACTTTGATGAATACGTTAAGTAATGGAATATTTTAGCCACGAAACAGCAGTAATAGACGAAGGTTGCCAGATTGGTGATAACACTAAAATATGGCATTTTTCTCATGTAATGCCAAACAGTATTATAGGTGAGGGATGCAATATTGGGCAAAACGTAGTAGTTTCACCAGAAGTAGTTTTAGGAAACAATGTGAAAGTACAGAATAATGTCTCTATTTATACCGGAGTTGTTTGTGAAGATGATGTGTTTTTAGGTCCATCTATGGTTTTTACAAACGTAATAAACCCTAGAAGTGCTATTAATAGAAGAAACGACTATGCGAAGACTATTGTTAGAAAAGGAGTTTCAATAGGAGCAAATGCTACCATAGTTTGTGGGAATAACATTGGCGAATATGCTTTTATAGGAGCAGGAGCAGTTGTCACAAAAGAAGTTTTACCATTTGCACTTTTGGTAGGAAATCCTGCAAAGCAAATTGGATGGATTAGTGAGTATGGACATCGATTAGAATTTGATGAGAATAACAATGCTGTTTGTTCTGAGAGTAACGATAAATATACATTAGAAAATAATTCAGTAAGAAAAATAGAGAGTAATGACTGAAAATAAAAAAATAAAATTTGCCGTAATTGGTTGTGGCCATATAGGCAAAAGACATGCTGAGATGGTAACAGGTAATCCTGAGGCAGAATTGGTAGCATTGTGTGATGCTCGATCAAAATCAGAATTGGGCATCGAAAAGTATGATGTTCCTTTTTATTCGAGTGTTCAAGATTTAATGGATGCAAATTTGGAGATTGACGTGGTAAACATTTGTACCCCAAATGGAGTCCATTCAGATCAAGCATCATTAGTGTTAGATAATAACCATCATGTGGTGGTTGAAAAACCTATAGGTCTATCTAAAGCAAAATGTGAGCAAGTAATACACAAAGCATTAGGAAACAATAAACAAGTGTTTGCTGTAATGCAAAACAGGTATTCACCACCTTCTGTTTGGTTAAAAGAGTTAATAGACAATAAGACTTTGGGCGATATATTTATGGTTCAACTAAATTGCTATTGGAATAGAGATAGTAGATATTACAAAGCTGGCGGTTGGAAAGGAACAAAAGAATTAGATGGCGGAACATTGTTTACGCAATTCTCTCACTTTATAGATATTATGTATTGGTTGTTTGGAGACATTGCTAATATTCAAGGGAAGTTTAATGACTTTACTCATGCAGACTCTACAGATTTTGAAGATTCAGGTTTTGTTTCTTTCGATTTTTTAGATGGCGGAATGGGTAGTTTAAATTACTCTACAGCAGTAGCTTCCCAAAACTTAGAGAGTAGTATTACTATTATTGGCGAGAAAGGAAGTGTGAAAGTTGGTGGTCAATACATGAATGAAGTGGAGGTTTGTAACATTGATGGATATGAAATGCCAGAATTACCAGAAGCAAATCCACCAAATGATTATGGACCTTACAAGGGTTCGGCAGCAAACCACCATTATATTATAGAAAATGTAGTAGATACCTTAAACGGTAAAACATCTGCAACTACCAATGCTTTAGAAGGATTGAAAGTAGTAGATATTATTGAAAGAATTTATGAACTAAGAGATAGTAAGCTTTTAAAATAAGAAGTATTATGGGGATATATAAACAACTGAAAAACAAAGAAACAAAAATTGGTGTAATCGGATTGGGTTATGTTGGTTTACCAATTGCATTAGAGTTTGCTAAGACCATGCAAGTTGTAGGATTTGATATCAATGAAAAGCGTGTTGAAATGATGCGTAATAACATTGATCCAAGTGAAGAATTAGATGCTTCAGCATTTGAAAATAAAGACATCGAATTTACATCGAGCCTAGATGGATTGAAAGACGTTACATTTTTTGTTGTAGCTGTTCCAACGCCTATTAACTCTCATAAATTACCAGATTTAAGGCCTCTTTTAGGAGCTTCAAACACAGTGGCTCAAGTCCTAAAAAAAGGAGATTACGTGGTTTATGAATCTACGGTTTACCCAGGATGTACTGAAGAAGATTGTATTCCAGTATTAGAAGAATTTTCAGGTCTTAAATTTAAAGAAGACTTTATGGTAGGTTACTCTCCAGAGAGAATAAATCCAGGAGACACAGAACATACGTTAACCAATGTTATTAAAGTAGTATCTGGTTGTTGTGGTGAATCATTAGAAGAAATTGCTCAAGTATATGAAGAAGTTGTTCAGGCAGGAGTGCATAGAGCAGCAACAATTAAAGTAGCAGAAGCAGCCAAAATTATAGAGAATACACAAAGAGATTTAAACATTGCTTTAGTCAATGAGCTTTCTATTATTTTTAATAAAATGAACATTAACACGTATGATGTGTTAGAAGCAGCTGGAACAAAATGGAATTTCTTAAAGTTCTTTCCAGGTTTAGTTGGTGGACATTGTATTGGTGTTGATCCTTATTACCTAACATATAAAGCAAAAGAATTGGGTTACCATGCTCAAATTATAAATGCAGGTCGTTTTGTAAACGATAGTATGGGAGCTTATACAGCCAAGCAAGCAGTTAAGAAAATTATTGCAGAAGGCAAACATATAAGTGAATCTAGAGTTTTAGTAATGGGAGCAACATTTAAAGAAGATGTTAGTGACATTAGAAATTCTAAAGTTTGTGATGTTATTGATGAGTTTAAATCATTTGGTGCTACTGTAGAAGTAGTGGATCCTCATGCAGATTCAGATTCTTTAAAAGAAGAGTATGGATTTGGTTTGGTAACAGAATTGAGCAACGATTATGACTGTGTGGTTGTTGCAGTTAACCATAAAGATTATACCAATTTAGATGAAGCTTATTTTAAATCTATAACGGCAAACAACCCAGTTATTGTTGATTTAAAAGGAATTTACAAGGATAAGATTAACGAACTAACCTACTGGAGCTTGTAATGGCTAAAACAATTTTAATAACAGGAGGGGCAGGTTTTATTGGTTCTCATTTAGTGAGGTTATTGGTAAAACAATACGCAGACTATAATATTGTTAATTTAGATAAGCTGACTTATGCAGGAAACTTAGCTAACATTGCAGATATAGAAAACAACTCCAATTATGAATTTGTGAAAGGAGACATTGTTGATACTGACTTTATTAATGAGTTGTTCAAGAAATATGACTTTGATTCAGTAATTCATTTAGCTGCAGAATCTCATGTGGATAGATCTATAGAGAGTCCTATGGATTTTATTATGACTAACATAGTTGGAACTACCAATTTGTTGAATGCAGCCAAGCATACTTGGGAAGGTAGCTTTAAAGACAAATTATTTTACCATGTTTCTACCGATGAGGTTTATGGTTCATTAGGTGCTGAAGGAATGTTTTTAGAAACGACTTCATACGATCCTAGAAGTCCATATTCAGCTTCAAAAGCAAGTTCAGATCATATTGTTAGAGCATACCATCATACATATGGTTTGCCTATTGTTATTTCAAACTGTTCAAATAACTACGGCTCTCATCAATTTCCAGAAAAACTAATACCTCTATTTATAAATAACATTAAAAATAACTTGCCATTACCTGTTTATGGCAAAGGAGAAAACATTAGAGATTGGTTGTGGGTTAACGATCATGCAAGAGCCATTGATGTTATTTTTCATAAAGGAAAAAATGGAGAAACATATAATATTGGTGGACACAACGAATGGACTAACATTGATTTAATAAAGGTTATTTGTAGTGTAATGGATGAGAAATTAGAAAGACCTGAAGGGGAATCTGAAAAGCTAATTACATACGTTACAGATAGAGCAGGGCATGATATGCGATATGCTATTGATGCTACAAAGCTGCAAGAGGAATTGGGCTGGGTACCATCTTTACAATTTGAAGAAGGCATTAGAAATACAATAGAATGGTACTTGAGTAATGAAGAATGGTTAACTAACATTACTTCAGGCGATTATAAAGAATATTACGATCAACAATACAAAAACAGATAATGTACGACAAACAATTTCATGAAGCAGATATTTCAGAATTAACATTTTTAATTACTGGAGGTGCAGGATTTATTGGATCTAACATTGTTACTTACTTAATGAAGTATGGAGCTGGTAAAGTAATTGTTTTAGACAACCTATCTAACGGATACAAAAGCAATATTGAACAGTTTTTGGATCAGCCAAATTTTCAATTTATAGAGGGAGATATTACAGACTTTGATCTTTGTACAGGAATAATGAAAGGGGTTGATTATATTTCTCACCAAGCAGCTTTAGGATCGGTGCCAAGATCAATTGAAAATCCTTTGGCTACACATCATGCTAATACAACAGGGTTATTAACTATTTTAACTTGTGCCAAAGATGCAAATGTTAAACGACTGGTTTTTGCTAGTTCATCATCTGTATTTGGCGATAGTAAAGAAATGCCTAAAGTAGAAAGTAGAATAGGTAATCAATTGTCGCCTTACGCTGTAAGTAAAAGAGCCAAAGAATTATATGCAAAAGTATTTGCAGATGTTTACGGATTAGATGTTGTTGGCTTGAGGTACTTTAACGTTTTCGGCCCTAATCAAAGCCCAAATGGACCATATGCAGCAGCTATTCCATTGTTTATGGAAGCTGTTTTAAATAATGAATCTCCTTATATTAATGGCGATGGAGAACAAAGTAGAGATTTCACTTTTGTAGAAAATGCAGTTCAAGCCAATATTAAAGCAATGTTTACTCCAAAAGAGGTAAAAGGAGAAGTACTTAATATTGCATTTGGTGGTAGAACAACCATTAATGAGCTTTTTTATAAAATAAGAGATGCTGCTGGTAGTGATGTTGAAGCGAAATATAGAGAGGATAGACCTGGAGATGTTAAAGACTCTTTAGCAGACATTTCTTTAGCGAAAGAATTAACAGGATTTGATCCTGCGTTTAGTATTGATGATGGTTTAAAAGTAACCATAGAATGGTTTAAGAAAGTATATATAAAATAACGATTGAGTTTTTTTGCTAACATATTTAAAAGAAACCCTAAACTTCCTCCAATAGATTTATCTGTTTTTGGAACAGATATTCATTCGCATTTAATTCCTGGTATTGATGATGGAGCTCCAGATATGGAAGCTTCAATTAATATGATTAGAAGGTTTAAAGAGTTAGGCTTTAAAAAAATAATTACCACACCACATGTAATGTGCGACTTTTATAAAAACACACCTGAAAATATTTTAGGTGGATTAGAGGATGTTCGTGCTGAATTGAAAAGATTGAATATTGACATTGAAATTGATGCTTGTGCAGAATACAATTTAGATGATGGTTTAGGTGAACTTATTGACCAAAAGAAAATTTTAACCATGGGCGATAACTATGTGTTGTTTGAATTGCCTTTTATGAGTGAGCCACCTAATTTTCAAGAGATAGTATTTAAGTTTCAAACCAGCGGATACAAACTTATATTGGCTCACCCTGAGAGGTATACGTATTGGTATGATAATTTTGAAATTTACGATGAGTTAAGGGCGAAAGGAATTTTATTGCAATTAAACCTATTATCGTTAACAGGGCATTATTCTCTGCAAACTAAAAAAGTGGCTGAAAAAATGGTAGAAGCTAACTTAGTAGATGCCGTAGGAACAGATTGTCATAGAATTGAACACTTAGGAACAATAGAAGGGAGTTTAACTTCTAAATACATCCATCAGCTGGCCAATCAAGCTAACCTTTTCAATAAAAAAGACCTTTAATTTTCAAATAAATTAGTCATTACATTTCCATTGGAATTTGGAAGATCAAATTCCAATAACTCAGCTACAGTTGGAGCAATATCAATTAACTCATTAGGAGATGATAGTAAAGTGTTTTTGCGAAAATCTGGTCCAATGGCAAAAAACATAAGTTGTTTACACCCAATACAACTGTCACCATGATTGTTGAACCCACCATTTCTATCATCATGTCTGCCATGATCATTTGTTATAAATAAAGTTGTTTTATCTTTATAATTAGGGTTTGAGTTAACAAAAACAAAAACCTCATTAATGAGGCTGTCGACCTTATTTATTTCGTTAAGATAACCAGGCCAATCGTTTCCATGACCTGTAAAATCAGGCTCTCTAAAATTAATTAGAGTTAATTCTGGAGCGCTATTTTGAAAAATAGTTAAAGCTTTATATAGTGTAATACTGTCTTTTCTATATCCAGTTCCTAAACCATTATTTCCGCAATCGGTATTAGCTAAGTATAAGTTATTGTAAGTAGAGTCAGAAGTATTGGTGAGCACCTCTAATTTATCTTTACTAGAAATAATCCAGCTACTTTTTAAAGGATAAGCTTCATTAAAGTATTGGAAAATAGTGGGGAATGGAGGCAATTCGTTACCAGCATTATTTAAATTATAATATTGTCCGCTAATCATAGCCAAATGTCCCGGAGAAGTATAAGTTGGACCATTGTTATAGAAATTACTATTAACACATCCGCTGTTAGCTATTGTAGTTCCAAGGTTAGGAATGTAGGTTTTTGCCACATCGCCCCAAGTTTCGGAATAACGCGCACCATCCATTACAATAACAATAACTTTTTCGGTTTTGTATTTTTTTGTTGGTATTGGAGCCTTGTAGCAGGAGTAATACAAGCAAATTAAAGCAAGACCAATTATGGGTAGTAGCTTTTTCATTTTTAGCACAATAATCTATCTAAAATAGACAATTTATATCAATTATTTTGAGAAAGGTAGCTTTGTAATATAATGGTAGCACTAATCTCATCAATTAACGCCTTGTTCCGTCTAGCCTTTTTCTTCAGCCCACTATCTATCATGGTTTGAAAAGCCATTTTAGAAGTAAAGCGTTCGTCTACACGTTCAATCTTAATTTTTGGAAATTTCCTACCTAAGTGCACCACAAAAGGTTCAATAAATCGAGCACTTTCAGAAGGATTGTTTTTTAAATCTTTGGCTTCTCCAACAACAATACATTCTACTTCATTTTTTGAAAGGTAATCTTCCAAAAAAGGGATGACTTCTTGTACATTTACGGTAGTTAATCCACTAGCAATAATTTGTAAATCATCCGTTGCTGCTAAACCAACTCTTTTTTGTCCGTAATCTATTGCTATAACTTTTGCCATTCGCTAGTAACTTATCCTTAACTTTGTGTAAAAACACGTAAGGGATGAACACAAAGTTAAACAAAATAGAAGAAGCGATTGAAGATATAAAAGCTGGAAAGGTAATTATAGTAGTAGACGATGAGGATAGAGAGAATGAAGGGGATTTTTTAGCTGCCGCAAGAGCAGTTACTCCCGAAATGATAAACTTTATGGCTACGCATGGTAGGGGTTTAATCTGTGCTCCTTTAGTGGAAGATAGATGTGATGAACTAGGGTTGGATTTAATGGTACACAACAATAATGCTGCTTACGAAACACCTTTTACGGTTTCTGTAGATTTAAATGGACACGGTTGTACAACCGGAATCTCAGCAAGTGATCGGTCAAAAACTATTCAGGCTTTGATTGACCCTAATATTAATCCTGATGAATTAGGAAAACCTGGACATATTTTTCCGCTTAGAGCTAAAAGAGGTGGTGTTTTAAGAAGGGCTGGACACACAGAAGCCGCAATTGATTTAGCGCGTTTAGCCGGTTTTGAACCTGCAGGAGTTATTGTAGAAATAATGAATGAGGATGGAAGCATGGCAAGAATGCCTGAGTTATTGAAAATTGCAGAAAAGCATAATTTAAAAATTATTTCTATTGAAGATTTAATAGAATACCGTTTAAAACATGAAACGCTTATTAAAAGAGAGGTTAAAATAAAATTACCGACTGAGGTTGGAGAATTTGATATGGTTGCGTACAAACAGACAACTAATGATATGGATCATTTAGCTTTAGTTAAAGGAACTTGGGATGAGGATGAGCCAATATTAGTTCGGGTGCATTCTTCGTGTATGACAGGAGATATATTTGGATCATGCAGATGTGATTGCGGACCTCAATTGCAAAAATCTATGGAAATGGTTGAAGCTGCAGGTAAAGGTGTAATTGTATACATGAACCAAGAAGGACGAGGAATAGGATTGGTAAATAAGTTAAAAGCCTACAAATTACAAGAGGAAGGAAGAGATACAGTAGAAGCAAACATAGAATTAGGCTTTGGAGCTGATCAGCGTGATTATGGCGTTGGTGCTCAAATATTAAGAGATTTGGGTATATCTAAAATAAAATTGATGAGTAATAACCCTAAAAAGAGAACAGGATTAATGGGGTATGGATTAGAAATTGTTGAAAATGTTTCATTAGAAATTGAACCAAACGAATTCAACAAAGCTTACTTAGAAACTAAAAGAGATAAGATGGGGCATTTGTTAAAAATGGATAAATAATTAACTTTATACCTCAAAATATTACAAGAATAGAGCATGGGAAGAGCATTTGAATTTAGAAAAGCAAGAAAGTTAAAACGCTGGGGTAAAATGGCCAAAACCTTTTCACGAATAGGGAAAGATATTGTAATGGCCATTAAAGACGGTGGGCCAGATCCAGAAAGTAATTCGCGTTTAAGAGCAGTGATGCAAAATGCTAAGGCAGCAAACATGCCTAAAGAAAACGTTGAAAGAGCTATCAAGAAAGCTAAGGATAAAGATACAAGTAACTATAAGGAAGTTATTTTTGAAGGTAGAGCTCCTCATGGAATTGCCGTTTTAGTAGAATGTGCTACCGATAATAACAATAGAACTGTTGCAAATGTTAGGCATTGTTTTACCAAACGAGGTGGTAGTTTAGGTACTGCTGGTTCTGTTGAGTTTATGTTTGATCGTACTTGTAACTTTAGAATTACCAATGATGGAACTGATCCAGAGGAACTAGAGCTAGAATTGATTGATTATGGTGCTGATGAGGTTTTTGTGGATGAGGATGGAATAATTATTTATGCTCCTTTTGAGAGCTTTGGATCAATCCAAAAATATTTAGAAGAAAACGAAAAAGAGATACTTTCGTCAGGGTTTGAACGAATTCCACAGATGTTAACAAAATTAACTCCCGAACAAAAAGAAGAAGTAGATAAGATGTTAGAGATGCTTGAAGAGGATGATGATACACAAAATGTTTATCATAGTATGGATGAATCAGAAGAGGCTTAAATAACTTCTTCTATTACGTAAGAATTACCATTAAAAGAGAAGGATTCCTTCTCTTTTTTGTTGATTAAAACTTTTCCAATTGGAGAAATTGGAGATACCACAAAGAAATCTTGATCGTTTAAAACGACCTTTCCTAATCCAATGGCAATATAAAAAAGGCCTTTGTTGGTAAGCACTAAAGAACCAAAAGCTACGGTGTTTGATTCTGCTTCACTGTTAATTTTAAAAAGAGTTTCTTTTAGCTTTATAACCTCACTTAATTGACCAGTTAGCTTTTCTGTTTCCAATTGAGCCATTGCCCGGCCAGTTTCATGTTTATCACCGGCACTACTTTTTGTTTCGTTATTGGCCGACCCTTGTGCATCTTTTAATGCCTTTTGAACACCTTCTAGCTGTCGTTCTACAATTTGTAAACAATGTGCGTGTAATGTTATTTTAAGCGAAGCACTCAAGGTTAAAACTGAAAATAAATAAATGCTTGTAATTCGGAAGACATGGCTTGGTAAACTACAAAAATACAAAGTGAAGCCACTAATATTTTAAGCACTAAAGGTAAACGAATAAATGTTTCGCGGTACCAATCTTTAACTTTTGTAGGTAACCAATGAATTACAAAACCGATTAACATAACGGTAAACACATTGCTGTATGAAATTAACACTTCTCCCATTAATTCAGGACTAAAACTGTTTCCAATTCTATCTATAATTTGCCAAGTAGTTTCCATGTCTTCGGCTCTAAACCAAATCCGTGTAAACGTTATAAAATTAAACGTAATAAACACCTTAAGGAAAATGGCTAAAAAGTTGTTGAATCGCTCGTAAGGGCTTATTTTTCTCCAAAGTTTGTAGACAACTAAACCTAAGCCATTTAAGCCTCCCCATATAACAAACTGCCAGCTGGCACCGTGCCATAAACCTCCAATTAACATGGTTATTAAAACATTAATATTGGTAATAAGCCATTCTCTAAAACGTTTTATAAAAATAGCGAGTGTAGCACAAAGCAAGGCCAGCCAAATAAATCCGTAGAGTACTATCATTTTACCCGAAAGCAATACAATAAATGTAACAATGAAAGCCAATGCTATCCATGTACCAACACTTCCACCACGGTTACCACCCAATGGGATGTATAAATAATCTTTTAACCAAGAAGATAAACTGATATGCCAACGCTTCCAGAACTCACCAACGTTTTTAGCTTTGTAGGGCGAGTTAAAGTTTGTAGGTAGGGTAAAGCCCATTAATAAGGCAATACCTATAGCAATATCAGTGTAACCAGAAAAATCGGCATAAACCTGCAACGAATAACCATAAAGGGCCATTAAGTTTTCGAAACCAGTAAACATTCCTGGATTATCAAAAATTCGATCGATAAAGTTAACGGCAATGTAATCTCCTATTACTACTTTTTTGGTCAATCCTTTTAAAATCCAAAATAGTGCCAAGCCAAAATTGTATTTAGATAAACTATAAGGTTTGTAGAGTTGAGGTATGAAATCTGCCGCTCTTACAATTGGTCCAGCTACCAATTGTGGGAAAAAGGAAACATAAAAACCAAAGTCTAGAATGTTATTTACCGGTTTAATGTCTTTACGATAAACATCTACTGCATAACTAATGGTTTGAAAGGTGTAGAAGGATATCCCGACAGGCAATAGTATTTGATTAACTTCAAAATGGCTACTGGTAATAGTGTTGGTCCATTGGGCAAAATGATTAAATACTTCATAATTGGTATTGAAAAAAGCATTAAATGAATCTGTAAAAAAGTAGGCGTACTTAAAGTAGCATAGCACAAATAAGTTTATAACAACACTAATTCCAACCCATATTTGTTTGCTGGCTATTTTTTCGGAGCAATAAATTCGTTTTCCAATTAAATAATCAGATAGGGTAGAGAAGAGGAGTATGGAAACGAATAACCCACTCGTTTTATAGTAAAAGAATAAACTAACAATAAATAGGAAAGCATTTCTAAGCCCTCTTTTTTTATAAATGAGCGAATAAATAGCCAAGACAACAGCAAAGAAGGCCCAAAAGAAAAAACCTGTAAATATTAACGGTTCGTTATTGTGGTAAGTAAAGATGTGCTTGATATTTTCCATTCCGAAAAACCAAGTAAACCATTCTGATATGTTGGTTATTTTATCCAAAGTTGATGCTTTCTAGTTCTAGTAATGAGTTTAGTTTGTAGTCGGCAATGTTAAAGCGTGCATCTTTTTTTGCTTCAAAATCGGGTATAGCGATAACTTTCATTAAAGCCGATTTCCCAGATAATACACCATGAAAAGAGTCTTCAATAACCCAGCAATCCATTGGTTTAACATTGAGTTGATTGGCAGTTTTTATAAATATTTCTGGGTGAGGCTTTCCATAGTCTAAGAATTCAGCTGAATTGACAACTTCAAAAGCTTCGGTTAAATTTAGTTTACTGAGTACTGTGTTTATTAATGAACTAGCCGATGAAGAAGCTAAGGCAATTTTGTAGCCTTTAACTTTAAAGAAGTTAATAGATTTTATTACTCCAGGCAATGCTTCTCCTTTTTCTACAATCAAGTCAGTTACTTTTTCAAGAATTGCTTGTTCTACCTCTTCAATAGATTTTCCTTGCCAAGGTTGTTCGGCATACCAATATTCTACTACTTCAATTAAGCGCATGCCTTGGGTGGTTCTGCATTTGTCTTGACTAAAATCAAAACCAACTTTATTAAAGCAATGTATTAATGCTTCTCTCCACAAGGGTTCAGAGTCAATAATAACTCCATCCATATCGTATATAACTGCTTTACTCATTGTTGTTTAATAACATTAAGTGTTCATCGTATTTTTTTATTAAAGCAGAAAACATCAGGTTTCCCATTAGGTTATAACCGTCAGAGGTTAAGTGTATTTTGTCTGTTTTGGCATAACCGTGTTTTTGCCATGTTTTACAAGATCCTAATCCTCCCATAACATGGTACATGTCCCAAAGACCTCATTGGTGCTTCTTAGCTAATCTAATCATTGCATTTCTAGCACCTTCAACTCTTTTGTTCGGGTATCTTCTTTTGTAATAACTATCGTTATTGGTTACAAATAGCAATTCCGCATTTGGATTTACTGATTTAATCCATTTAATTAATTTGTCGTAATTGTCCTCGTAGCAGTCTTCACAAAAGTTAGGGTCGTAGGCATCGTTTATTCCTATGCAAAAAATAACTAAATCGGGTGGAATTGCTTGTAAGTGCTGAGCAAACAGTTCGCATCGTAAGTAACTTTTTGTGCTTGCACCATTTACTCCAATGGAGTTATATACAATACCTGCATCATTATTGTCAACACTAATACCATATAAATCAAATTGTGAAGGAATGGTGTCATCTCTATAAATACTAACATTAAAGCTATCTAAATGATGGTCGAAAAGAAATTCGGTATAACCAATTTCATAGTTGGTATTAATGGATATAGCACTGTCCGAAGTAATTTCTATACAATAATTGGTAGAATCTACATTGTGGAAAATTTTAACGCTGTTAAAATCATAATGTGGTGTGTCGTCTCCTCTAAAGTAAAAGCGTAAACTAGTTGCGCTATCTTTGGTAGTTGCTGTTATTCCAGAAACGCCCCAAGTGGCATGTTGTTTTAATAGTGAATTTCTAAAACCTTCCCATTTAGTGGTAGAATGCATGCGGTAATAGTAAGGGTTATTGGTGTTGGCTAATCTGTAAGGGAATAAGAACCCTCTTCCTCCATTTAGGTTGGGAGATAATTGCTGGAAATTGGTTCTCATTCTATTGGACCATATGTCTGCTTGGATGTGTGATCCACCAATTTGCATGACGTTTATTTTTCCTTTTCCTTCAAAAATTAAGGTGTCTAGTTTGTTAAAAAAGTGATTGAAATTAGCACTGTCATCATAAAAATGAATGTAACTGGAATCGTATTGAACAAAAGAAAGATCTTTGGTTAAGTGTGGGTTGCTTTGTGCCAAACCATTTATGGAAGTTAGCGCAATTGCTATAAGGATTGTATATTTATTTAATGCTGTCATTTACTACTGGTACGGTTTCTTTTTTATAGTTCGGATTCTTATAAATGTTGTATAAATCAAAAAGCTTGGTATTAAATTCTAACGCCATCTTTTTTGCCCCTTTAGGACTAAAGTGGATGTAATCTTTGGCTGCAAGAGCAGGCTCTGCTTCAACCCATTTTGGCATGGAGTTTTTACCACCCATAACTTCGTACATATCCCAATAAAGACAACCAGAACTTAGTGCTGCATCCTTCAGTGCATCTCTAACGGCTTCTAAATATGGGTAGGTAACATAAGTTGTTTTTTCTTTAACAGACATGTCAGAAGGGCCAATAACAATTATAGCGGCTTTAGGGTTCAGTCTTTTCATAAAATTAATTTGCGACTTAAACCAACGGCCATAATCAGTGGCGCCTTTATCGTTTTTAATGTAGGGAACAGAATTACCTCCAAACTCCATAATAATTAGGTTTGGAGAAAGATTCGCATACATGTTGCTTAATAATGTGGCATTTTGTTTGGTGAAAATAGTTCCTGATGAGCCTCTTAAAGGAATGTTGTCCATTACCACACCGCTACTTCCTTCTAAAGAAATTCCATAAATATCAGGACTGTCTCCACCATTAAAAGAGAGTAAAATTTCATCGGGAGTTTTTGTAAAACTGGCTGTTAATGTTTGAAAAGGAGTGTTTGGAGGAATTGTGCCAGTTTGAATTTCAATGCCATCTGCTTTAATGGAGTAATTAATGCTGGTGTGTGAGTTGCTTAAAAACACCTTCATCAAAGGGTATGATTTTGTTCTTCCATAAGATGCTCTTGGTTTTTTTATTTTAACCCAAGCTTCATAAGAAACTGTATCGTTAATAATTTCAGTTTTAGGAATTGGTGCAAACCTACAGAAAGCCATTAATGCTCCGTATTTGTTGTGAATAACTGTACTATCTTTTTTCCCAAAGCCAGGGTAGCGTTTCCAATTTTCTGAATATTCAGTATTAACACTCATTTTACGAGCAACAGGAACGATAGGGAATAGTCCAGGGCCATAGCCACCAAACTTTTTTTGCAATTCATTTCTCAATAAAGATGTTATTCTATCTGCTTCAATTTGAGAATCACCATAATGCATAATTCTTACTTTTTTATTTTTAGCTTGTTCTAAAGCAGCAAAAAAGTGGTTGATAGATGACTTTCCTTTCTCATTAATTTGAATGCTTTGTCTAAAAGCTTTTAAAGAATCCAGTTTGTGTTTAATAATAGTTGAGTCAATTTCACTCACAACAACAGTAGAGTCAAATAGTTCTGCAATGTCATTTTCAATACTAGCCAAACTGTCGTCATTCATTTCTGGAACAAAAAAGTCCGTTATGGTTGGGAATTGAATAGTGGTGTTGGCTATTTTAACTCCATCTTTAGGGAAAATAAACATTGTTGCGGCCAATATTCCACAAACCGCTATAAGAACCAGAAGCGTGATTATAGGAGTAATACCTTTTTCTTCAGTTGTATGTTCTTTGTTTTCTTCCACTTAAGGCTTAGGAATTTTAATTACTTGACCAACACTAAGGTTACCATCAATTTTGTTAAAGTCCATAATGTTGTTGGCTGATACTCCAGAATATTTTTTTGCAATAACCCATAAGTTGTCGCCAGATTTTACGGTGTAGTTGGTGTAGTCTCCGGAGTTATTAATAACTTTTTTGGGAGTACTAGTTGTTTTTGTCTTCGGCTTGTTTTCAACTGCCTTTTTTGGAGTTACTGTTTTCCCTTTCTTTCCATAAATCATTATTTTATCACCAATATTTATTCTAGTCCCATTAATGTTGTTCCATGCTTGTAATTGAGAAACCCTAACATTGTGACGTTGTGCAATCATGCCTAAAACATCTCCAGATCTAACAGTGTATTCGTATGGTTCTCCATCTTTTGGAATTATTGGTGCAACTTCTGCTGGTTTTGGTTGGTGTAAAATGGAATCTTGATAAAAATAAATACTATCCTTTAAAAGGTTGAATTTATCTCCAAATCCTTTTGGTAAATAGGCTATTGAGTTAGGAGCAAAAACTTGTTTGTTTAGAGTTGGGTTTAAAAAAGCAATGCTTTTAGAGTTTGTTTTAATGACATCATTAACTGCTTTAAATTTCAACTTTCTATCAATGTTTATGGTGTCTTGCATTATAATTGGATTTAATTGCACAGCACCATAGCTATCATAGCTATAAACATAGGTTAAGGCAATAAACGCTTCAACAAACCCTTTAGTTTGTTCAGGTAAGTAAGTTGCTATTTGTTTATAAGATGAAGCATTGTGGCGATTTAAAAGGTTGTTAATGGTAACTACTCCAGAAGAATAGGCTGCTAAGGTTAATTCCCAATTATTGTATTTAGTATGTAAATCTTTTAAATAACCCGTGGCTGCCTTGGTAGATTTCTTAAAATCTCTTCTTTCATCAACATAGTCATTTACGATTAAACCATACTTAATTGCTTGCGGATGGTTTAAGTGCCAAAATCCAAAACCACCAATACCGTTATTAGAAGTTGGATTAAAAGCAGAGCATACAGCAGGGAGTAAATTTAGTTCTTTTGGTAAACCATTGTTTAAAAGAGCAGAATCGATTGTGGGTTTGTAATAGTTAAATAAGCTAAATAGAGTAGGGCACTTTGCTGTTTTTTGCGAAAAATAAATAATTAAGTAGTCATTGGTAATCTTGGTTGAATTTGTTGGAAAGGAAAGAGAAAGAGGTGCATTGTTAAAAATAAATATCGAATCTGGCGTTTCCATTGGAGCGCCTTTGTATTCGTTCCAGTTTTTATTTGGAACAATGGCAGATAATTTAATGAGCTTTTGGTTGTATAGATTAGATTTAACTTTTTCGAATTCATTAATGTAGCTCGATTTTTTTTGTTGTCCAAAGCTCGCTAATGCAAAGCAACTAAAGGTGAGTAGTAATATATGTTTGATGTAATTTTTTGGCATACCGAAAATCGAACTAATTTGCACTTGTAAAGATGCCTTTATTGATTGGTGATTTGATGCTTGTCAACTTCAGTTTATGAACAAACTTTTGTTGATGTAGATTTTATTTACGTTGCAGAAAAATTATTCTAAACATTGTTCCTTTGTCTTCTAAACGTTCAATTTCACCATCTAGTTGAGAAGTAAAAATCTTAATGAGCTCTATGCCTAAAGAGCCTTCTTCTTTATCGAAAACTTCTTGATCCATACCAATTCCATTGTCTCCAAGAACAAGGTTGTAATTATTGGTGCTTTCATCAAATGATAAATGTATTTTAATTCGACCTTTATCGCGGTCTATAAAAGCGTATTTTAAGGCGTTAGAAATCACTTCGTTTAGCAATAAGCCAAGAGGAATTAGTGTGTCAATTCCAAATCTAACATTACCAATTTTTATATCTAAAAATATATCAGTGTTAATGGCATAAGTTTCAATTAAATCATTGGTTAAAGCCATAATGTAATCTTGAAAATCTATTTGGGATAAATCTCCAGTTTGATACATTTTTTCGTGAATCAAAGCCATAGATCTAATCCTGTTTTTTGCCTCATCAAAAAGCGCTAAAGCAGCTTCATCTTTAGTGTAGCTAGATTGTATACTTAATAAGCTAATAATAACCTGCATATTGTTTTTTACCCTATGATGTATTTCCTTTAGAAGTACTTCTTTTTCATCTCTTTGACTACCTATTAAGGCTGTACGCTCCTTAACTTTAACTTCCAAATCATCGTTAATCGACTTTTGTCTTCTTTCTTTGTAGGAAGCAATTTTAAATATAATGTAAAATATAGCTAAAGTAAATAATAGGATGGCCCACCATTTTTTCCAGAATGGGGATGAAATATTAAAACTATAAGTTGCAGGTTCTTGATTCCAAACGCCATCTTCATTTCTAGCAATTACTTTAAAAGTGTAGTTTCCTGAGGGTAAATTGGAGTAGGTGGCCGATGTTTTTTCGGTAGATTGGTACCATTTATCATCGAAAGGTTCTAATTTAAATCTATAATGAACTTCTTCTGGAAGCAATAAGTTAATTGCAGAAAATTCAAATGTTAAATGATTATTGTTGTAATCTAATGATAAATTTTCTGGAAGGTTGTTCCAGGGGATAAGTTCTTTAGAATAATTTAACCAGTCTACATCATCAAAAAATAACTTTAAATTATTAATGTGTGTTATTGGTTCAAATACGTTTGTTCTATCTTGTGTTGGATTGTATTTTACTAAACCTTTTACTGTGCCTATCCATAAGTTATTACTATGGTCTTCAAAAATTGCTCTACTGTTGCATTCTACTCCTTTAAAACCTTGTTTTGATTTGTAATTTTTAATTGCACTAATTTGACCATAACTGTCAAAACTAATTCTATCAATTCCATTATTGGTACCAACCCATATGTGTCCATTGTTATCTGAGTGTAATAAATAAATTACACCAGAAGAAAGTCCATCATCAATAGTTAGTGGTTTAAAGTCTAGTCCGTCATATCTGACAACACAGCGATCAGTACCAAACCAAATATGGCCATATTTGTCTTCAGCAATACTGCCTACATAGTTGTTGCAAAATCCTTTGGCTCCAGAATAACTATGAAATTTTTCATTGACATACTTTGCAACTCCAGCACCTGTTCCTATCCACAATATTCCTTTAGAGTCTTCAAATAATGAATGGATGTAGTTATGTGGCAGACCATCATCCATGTTGTAATTGGTAAAAGTATTGTTTTCATATTTTGAAAGACCTCCACCGTCTGTTCCAATCCAAATTGTATTATTCTTTCCTAAACAAAGTGTTTTAATCGAATTAGTTGGTAGTCCATTTGCTGTAGTAAAGGTTTTAAAAGTATTGTCTTTGTAGCGAATTAGTCCAGCTTTAGATGCAAACCACAATGAACCATCAGATGCCATAATAGAGGATCTGATACTGTTGTGTTTTAAACCATTTTGGGTAGTATAATTAATAGAGGTAGTTCCGTTAAACTTAAAAATTCCTTCATTAGAAGTCGATACCCATAAGTTTTTGTCATTATCTTCTAAAATGCTAAAAATACTATTGCTATTTAATCCATTTACTTGGTCAAAATAAGTAAAAGCTCTGTTTCCATACTTAACAAGTCCGCCACCATTTGTTCCAATCCAAATATTTCCAGACCTGTCTTGAAATAAAGATTGAATGCTATTAACTGGTAACCCATTCTTTTTTGTAATGTTGTAGTGGCTTTTGTCTGGTGCAATTATGTATATACCATCACTTTTAGTAGCTATCCAAGTCTCTTTTTCTTTAGAGTTTAAAATGTCGGTAACATAAATGTTTTTATCACCTATTTCTGAGTTTAAAAACACGTACTTTCTATTTTCATCAATACTACCTTCTAGTAAAATGGTAAGGCCTTTGTTTGTTCCAATGTAAATGTTTCCATTTGGATTTTGTGAAATAACGTTTACAGTTCCCGTAATTAAACCTTCTTCATGGGTGATAAATATTTTTTCATCCTCTTTAAATATAGTAATGCCGTCATCGGTTCCTATCCAAATATTGCCTTTGTTGTCTTCAAAAATACAATTAACAGTATTGCCATTAATTTCATTTTTCTTGCCGCTGAAGTTGGTGGTAGATCCATTTTCAAATACGGTTAAACCAGACATTCCACCTATCCATACTCTTCCTGATTTATCAGTAAGTACGCAATTGTTTCTATCGTTTAGAACATTGTTATCTAGTTCATTAAAGTTCACAAATGTTCGTCCGTTATATTTCACAACTCCTCCCCAAGTAGATGTAAACCAGATGTTTCCATCATTGTCTTCGCTAATTCCAGTAATAATATTACCCGATAAGCCGTCCTTTTCACTAAATTGAGTAAAAGTTAAGCCATCAAACCGACATACTCCACCTCCTTGAGTACCAATCCATAAGTGCCCACGTGAATCTTGAATAATACTGTTAACGTTAGATTGTGACAGACCTTCCTCTACATTGTAATGCTCAAAGTTGTAGGATTGAGAAAATCCGAGGGTGCTCAATATGATAAAGAGTAGTAGGGTGGTGTATTTTTTTGATGTAGTAATGCTGTTAAAATAAAAGTAATGTATACAATGTTAATTGAAATGCGTTTATAAAAAAAATAATTAGCCGCCTACTTTTTTTGTTTTTATGTACCCTTCTTTAGATAATATGTCAAATACTTTGTCTTTAAATTCTCCTTGAATCAAAATTTCACCATCTTTTGCGCTTCCCCCAACACCACAACGACTTTTTAATAATTTTGCAAGATCCTTCAGGTCTTCATCATTCCCTTCAAATCCAGTAACAAGTGTAACGGATTTTCCTTTTCGTTGTTTTCTATCAATCATTACTTTTAGCTGTTGCTCTGCTTCACTTAGCGTTTCAATCTCCTCATCTTCAGAGTCAAAATTGTAATTTGAATTAGTAGAATAAACTACGTTTGATCTATTGTTTTTTTTACTCATGGTGTTATTACGTTTAAAGATTGTTGATTGGCACTAATGTGAAGTTTTCTATCCAGTTCTATTGGTTCTCCATCAACGTGTAATTTAGTATTGTCATTAATAATTTTAAAGTCCTTAGCAACTATTTCTTCACAATACTTGAATTGTGGTAGTTCTTTTGAAAATAAATAATATGCAAAAGGGATAAAAGATAGTATCGGGAATTTTTGAATTATAATTAAGCGAACAAAACCATCGTCTATAACAGAGTTTGGAGAAATTTGCACGTTATTTCCGTATTGATTTGAATTAGCAAACGTTGCTATTATAACGTTTGAGACATCCTTTTGTTGCCCATTATATTCTATTCGGTAGTCCTTTGGTTTATATTTTAAAATACTCCGTAAGGTTATTTTGATGTAAGAAGATAGCCCTCGTTTTTTTGCTGTAGCAAACTTCCAGCTTACAAAACCATCAAGACCAACTCCTGCAGTGCAAAAAAAGAACTCCTCATTAATGTTTACAGTATCTATTTGCTTTGTTTTTCCAACATTAATTAATGTTATCGCTTTTTTTAAATTCATTGGAATTTTAAGGTGTCTGGCTAGTCCATTTCCCGATCCTGTAGGAATTATTCCGAGAGTGGTATTTGTGTTTATTAACCCTCTAGCAATTTCATTTACAGATCCATCACCGCCAACAGCTATTATTACACTAAAGTTTAAAGCATTTTCTTTGCTTATTGTTATAGCATGTTTTGCAGTTTTAGTATATTCAATAGATACCTCAAATTGAGTATGGTCTAATTCACTCTCAATTAGTTTTTCAATAGTTTTCTGCTTTCCAACGCCAGATATTGGATTGATAATAAACAGTATTTTTTGTTTAACACTGCCCACTAGTTGCTTTTTGAAAGTTGGTTATTGATAATTCTGTTGTTGTATTGTTGAATGATTGCTTTGACTTGATTTTCTCCCTGTTCTTTAATTGAAGTTTCTATAGGAGATAAGCTGTCTATAATGTTTTTGGTAAGTAAACTGTCGTTTAAAACATTGTAAAGGTCAGTAGTTTTTTCACCATTAAATATTAAAAAATAATCGTTAAAAGCATACTGATAATTTCCATTTATATAGTTTATAACACCATCTTTTTCAGATGAATAAGAGCTATTACCGAAAGTGATTATTGAATCACTTATGTTTAACAGATCAAGTAGGGTTGGTGTAATGTCTATTTGCTCAAAGTAGCTGCTGTCGGTTCCTTTTATTTTTCCAGTTGGATCATAAATTAAGGAGGGTATTGCAAACCGGTTTAACCTAGAGTTGTAGTAAGCAGTTTCTGAATGAGAGGAATGATCGGCAGTTAAAACAAACAAAGTATTGTTAAACCAAGGCATACTTTTAATTGAATTAAAAAATTGCTTGAGTGAATAATCGGCATAACCAATTGTTTCGTGAACAGGCATTGTTCCTTTAGGAAACCTACCAAAATGTTCTTTAGGAATTGTAAACGGATGATGAGAAGATATGGTAAACACAGTACTAAAAAATGGTTCCTTTTTTTGATTTAATTCATTCCCAAAATATTTAAGATAAGGTTCGTCAAAAATCCCCCAAAGACCATCATAGTCAGTTGCTATTTTTTCGTTAGGGTATTCATCCATACCAAAGTAATCGTCAATACCCATACTTCCAACAAAACCATTAAACCCCATAGTTCCATTTGCTCCTCCATGGTAAAAGGAAGTATTGTAACCATGATTTTTCAAGAGTTTTGGAAGTCCATCAACCTTATTACTTGCGTAATTAGAAATAATGAATGAAGAACTCATAAGCTGAGGAATACCAGAAAGGATGCAGGGTAAGGATTCAATGGATCGTTGTCCGTTGGCATATGCTTTATTATAAACATAACTTTCGCCAATCAACGAATCTAAAAAAGGAGTATAACCTTTACCATTGTTTAAAGCACCAATATATTCTTTAGCAAAGCTCTCTAGTATAATTATAACAACGTTTTTTTCTTCAAAACCTGCAATACCACTCATTTGTTTTTCGGGAGTGTAAATGGCCTTTAATTCTTCTTCGGTAAAATAATTAATGCGCTCCAACTTATTGGCATTTAAAGTTTTCATTATGGTAAATGGAGTATTTAAAACTACCGGTACGTTTTGTGCAGGTGCATATTGACCGGCATTTACAATTGATAATGGTTTGTATTGTAGTCCGCCTCTCATGCCTAAAATTAAAAGTCCAGCAGTAGCAATAAATATACTTAAATGTATGGTGTAATCTTTTAATCTATATGGCTTATAGTTGATGTAAAGTTTATTGAATTTTTTGTTTATGTAAATGGCTATAAAAATTAAAAGTCCCAGGAGTACAAAAGCATACCAGAAGTCTGCAACATAAGTAGGTAAAAGCGTTAAGAAGTCATCTCCTTCGCTCATCATTCCAAAAACATCGGCAGTTGTCCGTTTTAAAGTATAGTCAAAGTAAGCAACATCAGCTAGGTTTAGTAAAGTTGCTATTGTTAAAATAGCATAAAAAATAATGTTGACTGTTCTTTGATACCAACTAAAGTTCCTAAAAGGAAAAGGAGCGAGTTGTAAAACAATAATTGGAGCAAATAAAAACGATATGGCTACCGTATCAAAGCGTAATCCATAAAAAAAAGAACCAATTGAAACGGTATTAAAATGGTTGTAGTTAAAAGCAAAAAATAAAATACGACAAATGGTAAAAAGAAGGAAAGCGATTCCTACTTTTTTAAGCAATACGATAAGATGTTTAAGGTATTTAGACATTTACCGGCTAGTGGTTTTTTTGATTTTCTGTTGAAAACCCACAATCATCACAATGAGATGAGGACTTTTTACCAAAGAAACGATAGCCTAAATAGGCAAGAGCTCCAAGTATGGAAATAATAACAGCGATTTCTTGCATTTCTGTACTTACAAATTATTAACAATACGGCTAATGAATTGTTATAAAATAAACAATTTCAATTTCAAAGTTAAGCAAAATCGTTTAACTTTGTTTCCTTAAAATTACTAAGCTATAACGAATGAAATTCAACCGTAGAAAATATACAAACGAACAATTAATAGAATTGTATAAGGGCATTTTAAAGCCTCGTCTTATTGAAGAGAAAATGATGATTTTGCTGCGTCAAGGACGGATATCAAAATGGTTTTCTGGAATTGGTCAAGAAGCAATATCTGTAGGTGCTACAATGGCGTTGAATGAAGATGAATATATTTTGCCAATGCATCGAAACTTAGGGGTGTTTACTTCACGAAATATTCCTTTACATAGATTGTTCGGTCAGTTTCAAGGGAAAATGAGTGGTTTTACGAAAGGAAGAGACCGGAGTTTTCATTTTGGTTCAAACGAGCATCATATTGTGGGTATGATTTCTCATTTGGGGCCTCAAATGGGAGTTGCTGATGGAATTGCTTTGAGTAATTTATTGCAAAAACAAGAAAAAGCTACGGTAGTGTTTTCTGGTGATGGTGGCGCAAGTGAAGGAGATTTTCATGAATCTATTAATACTGCTGCAGTATGGAAATTGCCAGTAATTTTTGTAGTAGAAAACAATGGTTATGGATTGTCAACACCCTCTAATGAACAGTTTGTGTTTAAAAATTTTGTAGATAAAGGGATTGGTTACGGAATTGAAACCGAATTAATTGAAGGGAATAATATTTTAGAGGTTTACCATAAAATAAGTCAAATAGCCGAATCTATTCGAAAAAACCCAAGACCAGTATTGGTAGAGTGTTTAACTTTTAGAATGAGAGGACATGAAGAAGCTTCGGGAACTAAGTACGTTCCTCAAGAGCTTTTTGATGAGTGGGGAAAGAAAGATCCAGTTGCAAATTTTGAAAAGTATTTATTGGAAGAAAAAGTACTGACTGAAAAGGATGTTGAGGCCTTTAGTGAAACAATTAAAACAGAAATAAGCGAATCTTGGGAACAAGCTTTTGCTGAAGAAGCAATTGTTCCAAATTTAGCCACTGAATTGAATGATGTTTATTCTCCTTATTCTTTTACAGAGACGACACCTAAATCTGATGCAACATCCGAAATAAGATTGATTGATGCCATTTCTAATGGTTTAAAACAAAGTATGGAAAAATACCCTGAGTTGGTATTGATGGGACAGGATATAGCAGAATACGGAGGTGTATTTAAAATTACTGATGGATTTGTAGAGCAGTTTGGTAAAGGGAGAGTGAGAAATACTCCTTTATGTGAATCTGCTATTGTTGGTGCTGGTTTAGGTTTAGCCATTAAAGGCCAAAAGGCAATGGTTGAAATGCAATTTGCCGATTTTGTAAGTGAGGCTATGACTCAAATTTGTAACAATTTAGCAAAGACTTATTATCGTTGGGGACAAACTGCAGATGTAGTGGTAAGAATGCCAACCGGAGGAGGTATGGCGGCTGGTCCGTTCCACTCGCAAAGTAATGAATCATGGTTTACTCAAATACCAGGATTAAAAGTGGTTTACCCTGCATTTCCTGCAGATGCTAAAGGGTTGTTGGCTGCAAGTATAGAAGAACCCAACCCTGTATTGTTTTTTGAACACAAAGGTTTGTATAGAAGCACAACGCAAGAAGTGCCTGATGATTATTATACCACTGAATTAGGAAAGGCAAAGTTGTTGACTGATGGTGATGCTGTGACAATAGTTACTTATGGAATGGGGGTACATTGGGCATTAGATGTATTGAATGAAAATCCAGATATTTCAGCAGATTTAATTGATTTAAGAACTTTAGTTCCTTTAGATACTGCTACAATTTATGAGTCGGTTAAGAGTACAGGGAGAGTAATTATATTACATGAAGCAACTATGTTTAATGGAATGGGTGGGGAGCTGAGTGCCTTGATTACAGAGAATTGTTTTGAATATTTAGATGCTCCAGTTAAAAGAATTGCAAGTTTGGATACTCCGGTTCCTTTTGTAGCTCAATTGGAAGAGCAATTTATGGCCAAGAAAAGATTTGGTGAAGCGCTGATTGATTTGGTGAATTACTAATCTAAAAGCTCTAACAATTTTTTTAGTTCTGTCTGATTGCTCTGGTTAAATACTGAGTTTTTTACAGTTTCTTTTTCTTTGGTGGTTAAGTGCCAGCTCAACGATACTTTTTCTTGTTCGTTTTCTAGTTCAAAATAAACTACGTCAAGAGGTTGATTTAATGCGTTGCTAAGATAGCCAAGCGTTTGATCTTGATTGTACTCTTGAATAGGGAATAGGTTGCTGTATAAGCTTCCTAATGGAGTAAGAAAAGTTTCTAAAATACTTCTTGAATTGGTTTTGATACTTGCTACTTTCGGTTTGTCTCTAATGCTAATAATTACAACGCCAGAAGTATTTTCATCTATCCAATCTTTAAAAGTATTAATGTATTTGTAGGTAGTTGTTGATCCAATATTATCTCGCATACCTGCATCCATTACTGCAATTCTAGGATTGCTTGGTAAGCTAACTTTTGGCATAATAATAGGGAAGGTAGCGCTCATTCTAAGGGCGCTACTGTATTTTAAATTAGTGGCATCTTGTTGTTTAAAGAGTTTTGTAAATTCAAAATTCTCAATGGAGCTTTTTAGGTTTTTATGGGCTGAACTCGAGCTTAAAAACGAAATAGGCTGAGAAGAAATTAGCATTCTTCTTCCATCATTAATTACTGTAGGTGAAAGAATCATTTGAGGGATTTTGGCTTCAAACTCTGGTAATGTATAGTCTGATAGCCTTTTATCCAAAAGGTTTCCAGTATTAGCTAATAACTGTTTCTCAAAATAAAAGCCCCTGTCCTTACTGTAAGAGTACTTTCCATCGTTGTAAGTTTTTAATCTAAAAAACCAATCATTAGTAGCAATACTAAATGCAATAGGATTTAACAGGTCTTTTGCAGTGTTCTCAAGGTAACTGTTGTTGTAAATAGAAGGACTTAGTTGCTCTTGTAATGCTAATTCTCTATAGTAAGCTGCGCCAATCATTCCGCCAGATGAGCCACTAATTAAATGCGTTTTTGTAAGAAGTTGTCCATTGGTTATGCTGTCCAAATGTTGCATCATAAAAAAAGTCCACATGGTAGCTCTAGATCCACCACCACTTGTATTTATAAAAACCAATTTAGGTTTGTCTCCATTTTTACCTTTCCAATTGGCAAGTATTTGTTCACCATTCTTTTTATCATGTTTAAAGTTGACTTGGTTAGTACTTAATTCATTAAGTGTGGTAATGCTATAGTCGGCTTGTTCCGACTCATAATTTAGTCCGTAAGCCATATTGGTGTATGTAAAAAGTTGTTGGGTAGAGAAATAATTAATTAGTAGAAATCCACTCACTAAAATAATTGAAGTCCAACCTCTTAACCAAGTGTAAAAAGCACTTGTTAGTATAAAAATTATTGTGAAAAATAGTACAACACTCGCTCCTGCTGGAATTACAAAAATGGGATTTTCGCTAAATAAACCAAGTACAATAAAGGATATGAAGATGATAATTTCAAAAAAAGCTGCGTTAATTTTATTTTGGTCTGTTACTGATCGCAACATTTGTTCATCATAATGGTTGATGTCTCTAATGTACCTTACCTTAAAAGGCGAGTGGAGGTAAAGACAAACTTGCCACTTGTTTTTCCCTTTTATAGCACTATAAATACTTTCTTCTTTACTTAAAAGTGAGTTGGTAGGTTTACTGTTGTCACTCGGAACAATTCCTAGTACTTTAAAAATGTTTTTATTGGTAGTCAAAAAATAGGAAATGGAAAAAACTACAATGGTAGTATAGCCAATAATAATTGCAGAAACAAAAAGCATTATTTCAAAAGCACTTGTATTTTCATAATCCAAATGGTAGTTTACTACTTGTGTAATGTAGTAAAGCATAAAAATTAAGGGCAACAAAGAATTGTTGATGCAAAATTTTACAAAAGGACGTTTTAGTGTTGCAATAAATGGGAATCGTTTGCTATTAATTATATAGCTACTAATGTTGTATACCATTACAAAACCACCCAATGAAAATCCCATTATGCAGTAGGACCAGAAGCTAACTGTGTGGAGATATTCGGGTGCTAAAAATAAATAGGGTATACCATATTTGCTTGCTATGGTTTTGCTTACAAAACCAAATAAAATAATCCAAAGTAAAAGTAAGAGGTGGTTTCTTTTTAGGTTAACTAAAAGAAGCTGTAGTGGAAAAAAGAAAATTAACTTACGAATCATTTTACGGTTTGGTTTATAGGTAGTGTACATCTAAATAGTGAGCACTACCTATATTTTACGTTAAAATGGTAAGAATTGTTGTTCTTATTGAGGTTTAATATTTCTTTTTCTCAAAGATTTTGCCAGCACCTTCTATTATATTTCGAAGCACATCGAAATATAACGTAATTATTAGAAGAAGACACATACTCCAAATAACAATAATGTTAGCCCAAAAAGTATCTATATAAGTTCCAAACATTTTTTTCTCTGGAGCATAAAAGTGAGCTCTAAATCCTTTTGGTCTTAGGTATATAGGATCTGCTTTTTGTATTAAATGGCCGTCTAATTCTAAAATTTTATTTAAGCTGTTTTTATCTTTTACAAAATCCGACAAAGCATCATTGGTAAAGGTGTTTTTCAGTTCAATAAATTTCTTTTTTGAAGCTTCATCCTTATTCATTTCTGCAACCAAATCATCTCTTTTATCATAAGCAGCTTTATACTTAGTTAAGTAGAAGTCGTTCAGGTAGTTTAAATACATTTGAGTAGCCCCAAATACATCCTTATTCACCTTGTTAGGGTAAAGACTTTCTACTAAATCAAACTTAACGTTCGGGTTTCGTTTAACTTCTCTACCAATTTCATTTCTCAATAGGAGCACGCTCTCTTGGATTAGAGTGTCCTTGCCTTCTTTACCAAAGTTGTTTTGAGCGCTACTTAATTTTTCTCTTAGCTTACTTAACCAAAAGTTCTTTTTAAACTCAACAGTTTTAAACGACCTGTCTATCTCAAAAAACTGTTTTTCGAATTCATTGTCTTTAAATTGTGTTACTGCAATTGCTTCATAAGCCCATCTAGAGGTCATTATTTCACCAACCATTGGTACGTTTTCTTGAACGGTAACATAAGGGTTAAGCTTGTCGAATTTAACAATTACACCACTCAATAAAAGTTGAGGAATTACTAAAAATGGTATTAAGATGTAAATTGTAACTGCCGAATTGAAACTGGCTGAGATATTTAATCCTAGCATATTTGCAAAACAAGCTGTAGAGAAAAGTACAATCCAATAAGACATGTTCATTCCTTGTACGCCCAATATTGAGTTCCCTACAATTACAAAAGAAATCATTTGTATGGCAGAGATTGCAAACATGATGGAGATTTTAGATGCAAAGTAACTTCCTTTACTCAGGTTCAAAAATTTCTCTCTTTTACGAATCCGTTGATCTCTAAATATTTCCTCGGCACTTACTGTTAATCCTATAAAAAGGGCAACAATTACTGACATAAATACATATGCAGGAAAGTTTTCATTTTCTCTAAATACGTATCCTAATTCATTGCTAGAGTCAGAGTTGAAGTACCTAACTAAGAATGCCAATATGAAGGCTAAGAAAGGCGCTTCAAGGAAATTAATGAGTAAGTATTGTTTGTTGGTAAGCTTGGATAAAACATCCCTTGTAATAAACACTTTAAATTGAGCCCATTTGTTTGGTATCGCTGCAGTAATGTTTAATTCTTCAGTTGTTTTATCAAATTGATCAGGATCTTGTGCTACTTTATCATTGTAAGTTCCATACCATTCTGTAGGATGAACCTTTCTTGTTTTAGTAACATTTCCATATTCATCTACTACTCGAGATTCAATAATATTGAAAATCTGTTCGGAGTTTACATTACCACAAGTAATACATTCGCTTTCATCGCTGTTAACATGATTAACAAGGCGTTTAAAGTAAATTACAGCATCAACTGGGTTTCCATTATATATTGGATATCCGCCTGTATCTAAAATCAATAAGTTGTCAAACATTTTAAAAATGTCTGAAGAGGGTTGGTGAATTACAACAAAAATTAACTTTCCTTTTAAAGCTAACTCTTTAAGTAAATCCATTATATTTTCTGAATCTCTTGAAGATAAACCAGAAGTAGGTTCATCTACAAAAAGTACAGCTGGTTCACGAATTAACTCTAAGGCAATGTTGAGCCTTTTTCTTTGCCCACCACTAATGGTTTTCTCCATAGGACTACCAACTTTCAAGTCTCTAGTCTCATAAAGTCCAATACTGTTTAAAACATCTATTACTCGTTTGGTAATTTCAGTTTCTCCCATGTTTGCAAAACAAAGCTTTGCATTGTAGTATAAATTTTGGAAAACAGTTAATTCCTCAATCAGTAAATCATCTTGAGAAACATAACCAATTACACCTTCAATTTTATCTGGTTCGTGATGAATGTCAACGCCATTAATCTTAATAGAACCAGTAGTAGGAGTATAAGCTCCGTTTAATAAGTTTAGTAATGTTGATTTTCCAGCACCACTGGCACCCATAATTCCAACTAACCTTCCAGATTCTTCTGTAAAGTTAAATGGGTGCATTCCTTGGTTTCCACCTTTAAACTTGTAGGTAAGTCCTTCAACATTAAATACAATTTTTTCAGAGTCATCATTCTTAAAGAAAGAGCTAATAATGTCACTATAATAGATTGGTTGAACCTTAGAACTCCTAATAGAAGAACCTTGTGTAAGAATACTAGACCTGTTTTTGCTTAAAAGAATTCCATTAAGATAAAGTGCTGCATCACCAAAATAATGCACAAAAAACATGTTTACCGATTCTATTTTAACAACCCTAAGTTTTCCGTCAATTCCTTCAGAATAAACATGCTTAGCTTCTTTGTAACCGTTTTCTTTATTGTTGTCAACTATTAAGATAGGAGCTTCATCAACTTCTTCGTCAGCAGTGTTTTTTACAAATTTTATGCATAAATCAAACTCGTTTCTTGGAATGTTAAACGTTTCCGAAACTGTTTCAACAAATTCCATTTCTTGTTCAGAAGCAGTATTGTTAGCATAAATAAATTCTAGTAAACGAATTAGTACAATTACTTTCTGCTTTTGAGCCAACTCTTCGTTAATTTGAGTACAGATTAAAAGTACTTTTACAGAGTTTACAGAAGTTCTTTTTTTCTTTTTTCCGCTAGCAGATTTTCTAGTTTTAGCTTCAATAAAATCATCGTATAGCTTCAAGTATTCATCAACCAATTGTTGATTCAATTGTTGTTTTAAGAAAGTTTCAACAATTCTCCTACTTTGATCGGAAGCTTCTTCAGCCTCAGAAACAATAGAGAACAGTTGCATTAATGCTTTTAGAATTCTTTCACTCATACTATGCTAACAAATGGTTTGTTAAAATGCAGAAAAAAGGCATTATACTATATAATGCCTTTTTGCTATATCATTATATTTTTTTATTACTGCTTAAAACCAACTAACAATACGGCACAACCAGAAGCTAGACTATTAGGGTCTAGATTGGCTTCAATAATGCAATCTACAGTGCTGGTAATTTTAAAATCCCAGTGTGGTGCATTGCTATAATCTTTGTTGGTAAAAAGTAAGTTTCTTTCTTTATCAAATACAGAGAAAATTAAGTTTCCATCAGCTAAACCGCTACAAGCAGCAAATCTGTAAGTACTACCTCCGTAAAGTGTCATGTTAAACTCTGCAATCTCATCATCTAATAATAATGCACGATAGTTCTGACCATCAGAGATGTATTCAGTATTCATGTTTTTTTCACAAAGCGATGCAATTGTATCGCATTGAGCAAAAGTTGAAGAGTAAGCAATTAATCCAATTGCTAATGTTAATGTTTTAAGTATGATGTTCTTTTTCAAATCTTTAATATATCTATTAGCTAATAATCTCTGCTCTAATTTCTATAACCTTAGCGCTGATTGTTTTTAACAATTCGTCATCCATTGTTATTTCCGTGGTACTGTTAATTGTAGTTGTTTTTGTAGCAGCATCAGTAGTTGGCTTAACAAAAGTGTACGTAATTTTTACTTGGTCATAAATTTCGTTAAGCTCCATTAATTTATCAACTAAAGAAGTAAACTCTGGTTTGCTGTAATAAGGAACTAATAATTTAATTAAGTTGTTCAATGTTGTTTTTTGTTCAGCAATCCTTTTTATTACATCTTCATTGTTAGTCATTTCTGCAGCGTTAATTGCAAAGTATAAACTTTCTATCCAACCACCTGCTAATATAACAGCACCAATGTCATTTTGTTTTTGATTTTTCAAGTACTTATCGCTTGATTTGTATGCATCAGAAACTAATACTAATAAAGAGTCTTTATTGCCAATGTTTTTCTCAAAACGTTCAACTAACTCCATGTCAAAAGCACTACTAACTCCAATGTCATCACCAATTTTCTTAACTGCTGTTAAATAAGAGATAGCGTCTTGAGTTTGATCGTACATCGTAACATATCCTAAATCAGCACCATAGATACCAAGATTTATTGCTTTTTTAAAGCTAGTAGAATAGTCGGTAACGTTAGAAGGAGCGTTTAAAATATCTTTGTTATAATTTGTTCCTGCTTTTTGAATTAAAATTGCAGTTTGAATAGGAGAAGGGATACTGAAAACTTTCCCGTCAATTTCCATTAGCTGTGTAGCATTTGGATCAACTTCTTTTTCAATAGGATCTTCAACAACATTTTCTGTTGCATCACTACCACAACTCACTGCAAATACAGATAATACTGCAAATGCTATTGCTTGGCTCTTAAGGTTAAAATATTTCTTTGTCATTGATATTTTTTTAGAAATGTTTCTTGTGTGCAAATAAACAAAAAAATCTTGAACTTGAAAAATTAAATCTGTCGATTAATCAATAGATTTTCACGTTAATCGCTAAATATTTTTGTACGAAACATTAAAAGTCTCAAAATAAAGAAAGAGATGATGGCGACAACCAGATTTATTAAGGCAGATTGGTATTCTTGAAAAATTAGTTTACCAATCATAAAAAGCATGCTATAGGTTAGTGCAGTAGCACTTACCCAGCTTAAAATTAATGCTGGTATTTGGCTTTTTTGATGTGGTAATCCAAGTTTTACTCTAATACTATTCCATGCACCTTCAGGTTCAACTTGTTGGTAAAAGTTTTTTAACGTTTCATCATTTTCTGCTTGAGTACTTAAAGTAACTATTATCCAAACAATGGTAGTAAATAATGTAGTACAAAGTAATATTCCTTCGTTAGCTATAAAGGCATTTTGTGTTTGAGTAGCTGAAATTACTACATCAAATCTTGGGGCTATAATAAATTGACTGACGGCATAGCCAACAACTGGAGCAAGTGTAGCCGATATCTCACTCCAAATATTAATACGACTCCAATACCATCGTAAAATAAGGACTGCTCCTAAACCTGCCGATGAGGCAATTAAAAATCGAGCAGCACCATCTATGGTTTCAATGAATGAGGTAACCACTAGGGCAATGACCATAATAATGATGGTAGCAATTTTACCAGCTTTTACCAATTGCTTTTGTTCGGGGTTTTTACCTTTTTCTTCCAATTGTCTTTTGTATAAATCGTTTGTTAAATAGCTGGCTCCCCAGTTGAGTTGAGTTGAAATAGTACTCATGTAAGCACCTAGAAAAGCAGTAAACAACAAACCTTTAAGTCCAGTTGGCATAAAATCGCGCATGGCCATTACGAAACCTTTTCCTGCTTGATCCATTGGTAAATCGGGATAAACAACAATAGCACACAAAGCAACTACTATCCAAGGCCAAGGGCGAAGAGCATAATGTGCAATTTGAAAAAACAAAGTAGCTAAAATAGCATGTTTCTCATTCTTAGTACTCATCATTCGTTGCGAAATGTAACCACCACCACCAGGTTCGTTGCCCGGATACCAACTGGCCCACCATTGAATAGCTACAAAAGAAAAGAAAGCACCAATTGTTAATCCAAAAGTGCCGACAGCATTAGTACCTTGTCCAATTGTGGGAAAAAAGTCGAATCGCCAAGCAGGGAGTTTTGCTTTTAAGCCTTCAACGCCTCCAACTTGCTCGGAGTTGAGCATAATAACAGCCAAAATAATACAACCAGCCATTGCTAATACAAACTGAACAGCATCGGTAATGGCAACACCTAGTAAACCTGATAGAGTAGAATAGATGGCAATTAATAGCATTAAAATAGCAACATATAAAAAGGCTTTATTAAAACCTATATTTAAAAAAACCATTAAAATTTTAATCATTGCAGCATTTACCCAGCCAATAATTATGGTGTTAAAAAATACGCCAAGGTAAATCGATTTAAATTTTCTAAAAAACTGAGCAGCTTTTCCTGAATAACGAAGCTCTATAAATTCTAATTCTGTTAAAACATTGGCTTTACGCCACATTTTGGCAAAAAAGAAAGTGGTTAACATTCCTCCAATAAGCATGTTCCACCACAACCAGTTTCCAGAAACACCATTTTTCTTAACTACTTCGGCCACCCATAAAGGCGTGTCTGCGGCAAAGGTTGTTGCAACCATAGAAATTCCGGCAATGTACCAAGGTAAGTTTCTGCCTGCCAAAAAGAAATCGGTTAATGAACCGCTAGCTTTGTTTTTAAACTTTAAACCGATGTAAAGTGTAAGCGCCAAAAATACTGCGACTATTATCCAATCTATTGTTCCTAAAACCATGGTTCGAAAATAATAAAGTTTGATGGTTTGACTATAAATGTAGAATTTCGTTATCAACAAATAAATATGATAAAATGAAAGAACATTTCTTATTGTCTTCAGACTTAATTCATCTCAATCATGGTTCTTTTGGGGCTTGTCCTAAGACGGTTTTTAACAACTATCATTATTGGCAGGAGCAATTGGAACAATCGCCTGTAGATTTTATTACAAATACTGGGTTAACCGCATTGGGGAATTCTAAAGAGCATTTAGCTAAGTATATAAATTGCGATACAAGCGATTTCTTTTTTACCAGTAATCCTACTACTGCTGTAAATACAATTATGAGAAATTTAGCTTTAAATGAAGGTGACGAAATTCTTTCGACCAATTTAGAGTATGGAGCGTTGGATTTTACTTGGGAGTTTTATGCAAAAAAGAATAACGTAAAGTACGTTAGGCAAGCAATTGATTTGCCATTAAAAAGCAAGGAGCATTTTTTAGAAATGTTTTGGAAAGGATTGACCGATAAAACTAAAGTGATCTTTATTAGTCAAATTACGAGTGCTACAGCTTTAATTTTTCCAGTTAAAGAAATAGTGATAAAAGCAAAGACGTTGGGTTTAATTACTATTATTGATGGCGCACATGTGCCTGGGCATATTCCTTTAGATATTAAAGACCTCGATCCAGATTATTACACCGGAGCGGTGCACAAATGGTTGTTGTCTCCAAAAGGATGTTCGTTTTTGTACGTTAAAAAAGAATTCCAAAAAAGGTTAGATCCACTCATTATTAGTTGGGGTTTCGGTAGGCCAGAGACAGCACAAGGGAGCTTTTTAGATTACCACGAGTACAATGGGACGAGAGATTTTTCAGCATTTTTAACCATGGAGGTTTTGTTTCAATTTAGAAAAGACACCAAGTGGGAAGAAGAGCTTAAGGTTTGCAAGCAAAAAATATTAAACTGGTATCCAAAATTTTGTGATTTGGTAGGATCTGAGCCAATTTGTCCAGTAACAGAAGAGTTTTTAGGTTTAATGTTTATGGTTCCGATAAAAACAACCGATGCATTGCTTTTAAAGCAAACTCTTTTTAAACGTTTTAAGATAGAAATACCTGTAACGGATTATTTAGGCAACTTTGGCATAAGAATTTCTATTTTACCATATACTTCTGATGAGGATATATTGGCTTTGTATGCCGCTATTAAAACATTAAAAGAAGAAGGCGAATTAATAAAGTAAGATTTTAAAGCTTAAATTTATAGTTATTAAACCAACAGAGCATTGAAACATAACATTGATTTACAACAGATACAGCGGTATGGCAAATTAGATTTAATTGCCAAGCAAGTAGTAGAAGGTTTTATTACTGGATTGCACAAGAGTCCGTTTCATGGCTTTTCGGTAGAGTTTGCTGAGCACCGCTTGTACAATAGTGGTGAAAGCACACGTCATGTAGATTGGAAATTGTATGGTAGAACAGAAAAGTTATTTTTAAAACGCTACGAAGAAGAAACAAACTTAAGGTGTCAGTTGATTATTGATGCATCTTCCTCCATGTATTTTCCTGAAGTAGATTACAACGACAGTGCTACCTTTAATAAAATAAAATTTTCAGTATATGCCTCAGCGGCAATTATGCATTTATTAAAGAAGCAGCGAGATGCTACTGGTTTAAGTATTTTTTCAGATGGATTAAATGTACATACTCCTGCAAAATCGAGCATGGTTCACCACAAGCATTTAACCAATGAGTTAGAAGGTTTGTTGAACGAGCCTAAGACAAATACTAAGACATCGGCTATAAAAGCGTTGCATACCATTGCAGATAGTGTTCACAAGCGTTCGTTAATTGTGTTGTTTAGCGACATGATGGAAAACAGCGAGCAAACCGATGAGTTGTTTGAGGCTTTACAACATTTAAAATACAACAAGCACGAGGTTATTTTATTTCATACAGTAGATAAGAAAAAGGAAATGGAATTCGATTTTGAAAACCGCCCTTATCAATTTATTGATCTTGAAACAGGTGAAGAAATAAAGGTTAACCCGAATGAAGTAAGAGAAACATATATACAACAGGTGCAAAAACGTACCGAAAAATTAAAGCTGCGTTGTTTGCAGTTTGGGATAAATTTTGTAGAAACCGATATAAACAAAGGCTTTCATTCAATACTGCAAACCTATTTAGCCAAAAGAAACAAAATGATGTAGGCAGTGCAGTTAAACTGTAAAAGCCTGTAAGAGAAATAGATTGAAAAAAACTTTTATTTTTTTTGCAATTCTATTGCATAATTATAAAACTAACTTATATATTTGCAGCCCCTTTAAGGGGAAGTTCTTTAATAAAAATTCCGAAAGGGATTAAAGATAAAAGCGCTCAACGGAAGTTGAACGTAAAAAACCTAAAAACATCCACTGGATGTTTTTGCAACGGTTTTTTGGTCTGGTAGTTCAGTTGGTTAGAATACCTGCCTGTCACGCAGGGGGTCGCGGGTTCGAGTCCCGTCCAGACCGCCAATAAGCTCTGAAGCCCCTTATTTAAGGGGCTTTTTTGTTTTCAAGGGGGCAGAAATGGGGGCAGTTTTCACCCGCTATATACTTTTCAATAGTTTTTAACAACTCTTATCGAAATACGTGTATACACTCCTAAAGATTGCATGAAAATATAAAGGCATGTATATGCTTGGTAGGATATTCAAAGAATCAACCTTATAAGTAGTAGATTGATTCTAAAAATTCAGAAATTACACTTATAAAGTGTTTGATAGTCTTGTCATTGTTTAACTTAACAACATAATACTCTTCATGTTCTATTAGTTCGATATGAGGTATTTGTTTAATCAAATTTGTAGTTTTTTTTCCACTACTCTTTGGGAGTATGCTATTTGATGAATGAACATAGAGATTTCTGAGTTTATTTAAACTCTGTATTTTAATCCATTGACTTTGAGCTTTGCTGAAATCAATACCCACTATTTTTTCTAAGTATAATCTTGATTGAAAAATGCCAGAACCAGATATATCTTTAATTAATACTGATTGATTTTCTTCGGCCTTCTTACAAAAATCATTCATTGCCTGTTCTAAGAGAGAATATAACGAAATAATAATGGAGCTATAATAAATATTTAAGGTAGCTTGTTTCGTATAGATCTCAATTTCGTCAAAATGCATAAAGATCTCCTCTTCAGGGGTCTTGTGATATTCTTTAAGAATTTTATTTATATTTTCATCAATTTGATCATTTGTAATTTTTAAATAATCATTAAATGCATCCAATTGAATTTCTATTGTTATGAAATGAAATAAATCAGAATTTAATTTTGGATTTATTTGCTTCCCAAGTCCCATAATATAGATTCAAAATTGTTACGAGATAAATTTATTAATAATTTTAATTTATATCGAGTTAATAGTTTATTTAGTTTGATCAATATCTTTTTTAGGGCTTAATTTATTTTCCAAATTTTTAATTACATTTTTTTCGTTTTGTTTTTTGAAGAATAAGTATAAAGTAACACCTAAAATTATAAGTATTGTAAAAAATAATAATCTACTACTTTTTGATTTTGTATTGGCTATAACTTGATCTGCGGTTATTGTTTGGATTGTCTGATTAATTGCTTCTCCACCAACTATCCCATTAAGCATGTCTGATGATTCTATATTCATTTTCATTTAGTTTTTTGTAAGCAAATTCATAAATAGCATTGTAAGATTCGTTTTGATAATTGACTTGGTGTGTCAAGCATCCAAATTGAAAATCAGCTCCTAGTAAATAATTGGTAGGTAGAGAAAGTTCTGTCTTCTCTCCAAGTAACCGGTTTAAGATTTTCCAATTTTTATCAATCATTTTGTCAATTTGTGATTTGTGATCTCTTTTCTTCTTTGATTTTATGTTGTTATATCGGATTTGATTTTCTCGGTTCTCAAAGCGTTGATTCGAACGCTTAGGGTAAAACTCTTTCTTAGTTAATGGGTCTGTTCTTTTCATAGTTTTTATTATAAATTTACTTCAGGCATTCTTTTTTGCCAAAAAAACTATTTTAATCTATCCTCAACTATATTAATGGAGATTTGTTTAAATTAATTTGGATTAGGATTCATAGGAAATACTAGTGAATCCTACAAATCCTATAGTAATTGGGCTTTTACTTTTACATATACATTATGTTTTGGCTTTGAAATAAGTTCTAAGCGAACAAATTCCTCTAAATACTTTTCAGCGGTTTTTAAATTTAAGTCAATTTGAAGAGCTACTCCATTTGCATCTTGCCTTTGAAAGTTGTCGGGTAATTGATTGAAATAATTCTCCTTTGAATAATTGTTTTTGAGTTGATTGCTTATTAGGAAGTTGTGCGCTTTAGACGCTTGGTTTCTAAAATAGTTTATCAGTTTAATTGCTCCTTGAATAGACTTATTGCTAACATTTGAAATAGGGACATAATTATCTGTTGAATTTAAGACCTCTAGAATGAGCGCTAATCTGGCGCAATAAATATCACTTTTAGAAATGGAGCCAGACATGAAGCTAGGTGTTTTTTCATTGTTAAATGTATCCACATTTTGATTATACCATTCTATAAAAGTAGCTTTAGCCTCATCATCAAATTTAATAATGGAGTGTTGAATGTTTCCAAAATCATCAATCTCAATTTCTTTATTATTTACTCTCAACATTAAATTGTTATAATCATCTATCGTTTTATCGTTAACTTCTTTATCTAACCAATGGGATTTTCTACCTGAATCATTAAACACTAACAGAATTCTATCTATAAACCCATTTTTACTTCTCATACCTCCAAACATTTCAACTAGAGAGTCTGGTTGAGTAGAACCTATTACTGGTATAAATGGTGACTCAATTCGGATTGCACCTGCAGCAACTCTATTGAATGTGTAGGGTTGGTTACTGAAAATTGAAAGCCAAAACTGCTCTTCTGAACCCTTACTATATCTATTGAAATCTTTTGTCCAACTTAGTATTTCATCTCTATAATATCCAATCCCTTTTGGGTTTTGATTGTGAATATGGATTATAGCTTCTGGTGTAGTGTCACCAATTTGGATCTGTTTAAGCATAGGTTGTTTGGTGTTTAGTTGCTCCTCTTTTGTGAGGTTTTCATATTCCATCAATTCCTCCTTATTCTTCCTGTTTAGATCCTTTCCGATAAGCTCTATGGGGGAGAAGCAGAAGTTTAAGGAATGGGTCTTATTTACCCCAGGCTTACCCACGGTAATTAGGAAAAGAATAGGGGATTCTAACCAGTTTGGTTTCACTTGAACCTTATAGGTATTGCCAATTAGGAGAGAAGATGTGTATAAGACACCAGCACCTAAATATCCTATTGGAAAATTTAGAGATTCGTTACCCTCTTTTATGAATTGTTGAATTGTTTTAGGGAAAACTTCAATAGGAAAATTTGTGTTCATGATTATATTGTGATTGAGATAAGAGCCTCTTTAGTTGGGTCTAATCTGATTTGTAATTTGATGTTTATTAATCCTATTTCAGGGTCAATCAATTTAAGTTTTTCGATTTCATTTTCAACAGTAACCCATAATGAATAGTCAGATAGGTGAGGTCTGGAGCTAAGTTCAAAGTATAATTCTGAAATTAGTTTGGATTTTTTCTGAATTATAAAAGCCTTCGCTTTTGGACTTTTCTTATAGCGGTCTAATTCTTCAAGCATGATTTGAATTAAGTCTTCTCCGGGGTAACCAGCAATTTTATGATGATTGGAATTCATAAATGCCCCTTTTTTCGTTTTAATATTTTCTGACTTTCCAGAGCTTCTAAAACTTCTGACTTATAGAAGAAAACTCTCCTGCCTAGATAATGAGGTTTTAACACTCCTGCCTTAGACCATTGTGTTACAGTGTTAATGTTCACATTGAACATATTAGCAATATCCTCTCTTTTTAGGAGCTCGAAATTTTTCTCAGGCTTCTTGGGTTGATTATTAAATTTGGCTAGCCTATAATCAATTGCCTTTTCAATGATATCTGTAAGTTCTTCTTTTGTTGTAATAACTGTAGTCATAGCACTTTAATTTATATTAAAATACAAAGAGAGTTAGAAACGCAAAGTTTGGATTGCCGAGCTTGCGCTGGGGATGAATTTATTATTTAATCACCTGATAGTCAGGTGAATAAATTTCTATATAATTTGTGAGCTTCTTGATCAACGGGTATGTGGGTTAATGATCTTTTCTTAAGTTCTATTTGAAAATAGGAGCAAAATGTTGCAGATATTACTGAAAAATCATTTTGCTTTAGTAGCCCTTTTAAATCTAAATATTCTATAACGATATTAATCTCAGATAAAGCAGGTGTAACACCTTTAAAGCTTCCGTCATCTCTTAATGTTCCTATATTATTTAATGATGAAATTGTTGTGAAAAAATCATCAGGTTTCTTAAAAAGCTTAACAATTTCTTCTTGTTTTTCTAAGTCTTCTTCATTGTCAATGTCTTTCTCAAAATCTATTAGCCTATCCACCGCCCATTCGGATAACTTATCTAAACGTTTTTCTTCTGAAATTCTTGGAGTATTTATCTTTAATGAACTTCTAGTGAAAGTCCCGGTCATTCTAATGAAATCTTCCTTACTTCCTTCATATTGATTTAAGTGACGTGTTAGAATTGTTTTTATTTGATCTACATCGGTTATTATTAACTGTTGATAAATGAAGTAGTTAAAACAACCTTTCAATGAAGGCTTAATGATCAAAGGTGTATCTTCATTAAGAAGATTTTCAGCAACAGCATTATCATATAGTCCAAGCGAAGAAACGGGCTCTCCAATTTGCACCATAGAATGTTGCTTGAAAATAGAGAGGTATTCAACTTTGTCTAGATCATCCTTAAGGTCAGAATCATTTTCAAATAGATACTGGAGACTCCTGAAAATGAATTTTACATCTATATCGTATATGTTTTTAGAATAGTTACTCAATTGTTGGTTCTTTCTTTTAATAATCGTCTAAAAATACTAAGTTTATATCAAATTATTTCAAAGACTAAATGACCGAACAAACACAACAAATACAAACCCAACTCTGGAACATCGCCAACACCCTGAGGGGTAAGATGGATGCAGATGATTTTAGAGATTACATATTAGGCTTCATCTTCTACAAATACCTAAGTAGGAAAATGGAATTGTATGCCGATACTATTCTAAAACCAGACGGACTCACCTTTGCAGAAGTAGAAGGACATGCTCAAGAAGCAGAACTAATAGAAGCATTAAGAGATGCGGCTCTAGACAAACTAGGTTACTTCTTAGCACCATCAGAATTGTTTTCAGAATTAGCACGAAGAGGAAACGCAGGAGGAAAGAACCAATTTATATTAGGAGATTTAGCCAAAGTGCTAACCCACATAGAGCAAAGCACAATGGGTTCTGAAAGTGAAGAAGACTTTGGTAACCTGTTCGAAGACTTAGATTTAACCAGTTCAAAGCTCGGTAAATCCGAAAACGACAAAAACGAACTCATTGTAAAAGTGCTTTCACACTTAGATGAAATTGATTTCGATTTAGAAAACACCGAAAGTGATGTGCTGGGAGATGCTTATGAGTATCTGATTGGTCAGTTCGCTAGTGGAGCAGGAAAAAAGGCAGGAGAGTTTTATACACCACAACAAGTATCTAAAGTTCTCGCACAATTGGTAACACAAGGAAAAGACAAACTAAAATCAGTTTACGATCCTACTTGTGGTTCTGGTTCATTGCTATTGCGTGTAGCTAAAGAAGTAGGCGATGTAAGTTCATTTTACGGACAAGAAATGAACCCAACTACCTACAACTTGTGCCGAATGAACATGATTATGC
>CAJQON010000030.1 GCA_905479995.1 uncultured Flavobacteriales bacterium
AAGAAGCAAAGATCCAAGCAAAAGAGTAAATATATTTAATCATGATACTAACTGTTGTACGTAGTTATAAACGGCACGAAGAATCGCAGTTTTTTTCTCATTACCTTCAGACTCAAGGTATAAGCTTTCAAAGCGTGTTTCGTAATCAGGCATGTGCGTCTCAAAATAATCTTGTAGATGCGCTTGCCAACGTAGTTGTTCTGATTCATTTAACGTGTGCGGGAAGTTACGAGCACGATAGCGAAACAACAATGGTTTGATACGAGGATCACTCACATTCGGTTCAAAATCAATAAGCTGTTCAGGCGTTGATTGACGGATCATATCAATGGCTGTTTTATCCGCATGAGAGAAAAAACCATCATAAAGTAAAGTATCTACATTTGACGATTTCTCATAGCCAGGATCAATACTGTATAAGTCGATCAACTTTTGGCGAATTTCTGGGTTTTCACGAATTACTTTCAAGTTTCGCAAACAGGCTTCACGATCAACATTAAGCGCGATAGCATTTTCAGCCGTTAACGTTTTTGCTGGGGCAAGAATAGGGCATTTGTTAAGATGAACAAGTTTAACAGGGACCGGTAATTCATCAGGACCCAATTCAGAACGCTTGGTATACATACGTTGGTGTAATTGTTCTGCATCTAGTTCAAGAAAAACCGTCTTAAACTGATCCGCCAAAACGCCCATTAGTTGATACAATACTGGCTTTTTAAGATCTAAAAAGCTATAATAATAACGTACAGCACGACGCAAAATACGACGAATCACATAACCAGCGCCTGTATTGCTTGGCAATTGACCATCAGCAATAGCAAAACTCACTGCACGAATATGGTCAATCAATACACGGAATGCCATATCTTTTTTGAAAGTCGCTCCTGTATTATCGTATTCACCTTCGTATTTCAAACCAGTTGTTTTCTCTAAGAAAGACATGGTTGGTTCAAATAAATCGGTATCGTAGCTACTCGTTTTGTTTTGCAAAGCCATTGTGATGCGCTCAAAGCCCATTCCTGTATCAATGTGTTTAGCTGGCAAATCAACCAAACTACGATCAGCCTTACGTTCAAATTGTATAAATACTAAATTCCAGATTTCAATTACTTCAGGATGGTCTTCATTAACCAAAGAACCGCCATCTACTTTTGCACGCTCTTCGTCGCTACGTAAATCAACGTGAATCTCAGAACAAGGACCGCAAGGACCTGTTTCGCCCATTTCCCAAAAATTATCTTTTTTGTTTGCCTTTAAAATTTTGTCTTCGGTCAAGCCGTTTCTTTCCAAAACAGCTTTCCACAAATCATATGATTCGCTATCCATTTCAGTTTTATCCGTTTCATCACCTTCAAAAACAGTAAAGTATAATTTGGTTTTATCTACTTTATAAACATCCACCAATAATTCCCACGCCCACTCTATAGACTCTTTTTTAAAGTAATCACCAAAGCTCCAATTTCCTAACATCTCAAACATAGTGTGGTGATAGGTATCAACACCAACTTCTTCCAAATCGTTATGCTTACCAGAAACACGCAAGCATTTTTGTGAATCTGATATTCTGTTATATTTAATCGGACTATTACCCAAAAACAAATCTTTAAACTGATTCATCCCAGCATTGGTAAACATTAAAGTTGGGTCATTTTTAATTACCATAGGTGCAGAAGCTACAATTTGATGCTGCTTTTTTTGGTAAAAATCTAAGAATACTTGTCGAATTTCTTTTGAATTCATGTGCGTTAAAAATTGTTAAATAAGCGTTAACAAGCCACAATTGACCTTAAACTATATTTATTTGATTAAATTTGCTGTCAAAATTAGTATAATATCTTTAGATGGCTAAAGCAAAATACAGATATAATCCACATACTTTAAGTTATGAAAAAATAGAGGCTACTATTAAAAGTAGAGCTATTCGGTCATTTATGTTTTTAGGAGCAGGTCTTATTATTGGTATCGGTATTTATTTTGTTACAGATACATTTATAGATTCTCCTAAGCAAAAACAGCTTAAGCAAGATAATTCTGATTTATTAGCAAGATATGCTATACTAGACAAAAAAGCAGAACAACTTACTGCAGTTTTGGAAGATATTCAACACAGAGACGACAATATTTACCGTATAATTTTTGAGGCTGAACCTATTGCTAGCGAAATTAGAGAAGCTGGGTTTGGTGGAGTTAACCGTTATAAAATGCTGGAAAACTACAACAATGCTGAGCTCATTATTAATACCTCTAAAAAACTAGACAAGCTTTCAAAACAACTTTACATTCAGTCTAAATCTTTTGACGAAGTGTTTGAGATGGCCAAGAAAAAAGAGGAAATGTTAGCTGCATTACCCGCCATTCAACCTGTTTCTAATAAAGATTTAACAAGAATGGCGAGTGGATATGGCTACAGAACAGATCCAGTTTACAAAACCATTAAGTTTCATGCTGGAATGGACTTTACTGCCCCTAGAGGAACTCCAATTTACGCTACTGGCGATGGAAAAATAATTCAAGCCAATGCCGCTGCCAGAGGCTATGGTAATCATGTTCGTATTGATCATGGTTATGGATACGTTACACTTTATGCTCATATGAATAAAATGGCTGTTGTAAAAGGTCAAAAAGTAAAACGTGGTGATGTAATTGGCTACGTTGGAAATACTGGAAAATCTGTGGGACCACATTGTCATTATGAGGTTAGAAAAAACGGAAATCCAATTAATCCTGTAAACTTTTATTTTAACGATTTAACTCCTGAACAATACTCAAAAATGCTGGAATTGGCCAACGATCCTACTCAGTCTCTTGATTAATTATTCGATCTCCATTCAAACTTTTTACTTTGCTCAATTCCGTTCATAACCTTATACAAAAGGTTATCTACATTGTCACTATAATCCAATTCTAAGGGTTGCTTTATCGTTAATTCAAGTGCAGTTCCTCTTTTCTTCAAAAAAAGACCCTTCTTATCAAAAGCCCTTCTAAATCCATTAATTACAACTGGAACAACAACTGGCTGATAGTTTCTTATAATATGAGCAGTACCCTTTCTTCCATCAGCAAAAGCCTTGGTAGTTCCTTGAGGAAATGTAATGACCCAACCAGCCCTTAATGCCTCTTCAATATTCTCCGTGTCTTTTTTATCCACTTTCCGCTTAATATCTTTTCCTGCTTCTCTCCATGTTCTTTTAATAGTAATTGTTCCAGATAGAGCAAGTAATTTAGGCAACAAACCAGCCTCCATTGTTTCTTGAGCAGCCACATAATACAAATCGATTAACTTGCATTTAAACATCGATTTTAAACTAATTTTATTTGGCTTATTATCTAATGCACTATGCATCACATGTGTCATAAATGCTACATCAGCAAAATAAGTTTGATGATTGGAAACGAATAACACATTTTTACCAGGCAAGTCTCTTAATAGCTCTGCCCCAATAATTTTAGGATTATTGCTTTTTGTAAATCTAAAATAGGAGATAAACCCAAAAATCCTAATAATGAATTTTCTTAAAAAAATATATTGTCCGAACGTATCTTTCTTTAACAAAGCAATGCTTTTAATTCGAACAAGATAGTGAAGAATTTGAAAACAACTTATTTTATTTTCTTTTTTAAAGAAATCTTATCACCAACATTGGGCTGAGTACCAACAATAATATTGTTCTTTTTATATAACAACTTCAACTTCACGCCATAAAGTTGAGAAATATCTCGCATCGTTTCTCCAGCTATAACCGTATGAAATTGCTCTGAAGCTTTATTTCTTTTTGGCTGCAAATAAATAATATCATCAACCTTTAAAACATCCGTTTTATTTAAATCGTTGTACTTATAAATTTGCCAAAGATTCATGCTGTAATCTTGTGTAATTCTATAGAAGGTATCTCCCTTTTTTGCTATTATAAACTTAATATTATTGTGCAATCTAATGGTACGAAAACTTTTACTCGAGCTTAACGCAACAGCCGTTCGTTCCTTTTTAATTTTTCGAGGTGGCACTTTGGCATAATTATCATATCGATATAATTCAAAATCTTCAATAAGTTTAATTAACAAATCGGCATATTTTGGATTAGTGGCATAACCTGCTTTTTTCAAGCCTTTTGCCCAACCTTTATAATCGGTTTTTTTTAATTCAAACAAAAATGAATACCTGCCTCTTGTGGTTAAAAATTCAGAATGATCACGAAAAGAATCATAAACATCACTGTATTTTCTAAAGCATTCATTTTTTTCATCATCATCTATTCGCATTGATTTCCCTGTCCATCCTTTGTGACATTTTATTCCAAAATGATTTTTGGCATAAACTGCCAATGGACTGTTTCCATCTCCCGACTCTAAAATACCTTGAGCCAAGGTAATACTTGCAGGAATACTAGAACGTTGCATTTCTCGAATAGCATCATCTTTGTACGTTTCTATATATTGTTCGCGCGTAATTCTTTTTTCCGCTGGTTGACAAAAAGCCAATGCTGCAGAAATTAAAAAACAAAATATGAATGCAATTTTTTTCAAAACACTAAGAAACAAAATTAAACGAGAATAAGGAATTGTTAAGCCATAAACTCACAAGATATTAACAAGTTAATATTGATTACAATTCAATACCAAAACGACTCTTAAATCCAGCATTACCCTGAAGCCCTCCAGTATGTATTACTACAATTGTCTTGCCATTTAATTCTGAAGTGTTTTTGAGCAAATCAACTATTCCGAAAAGCATTTTTCCAGTATAAATGAGGTCTAATGCTATGTTATGTTTTTGTTTAAAATGAGTAACAAACTCAATTAATTCAGGCTTAATTTTTGCATACCCTCCAAAATGGTAGTCAGTAATTAATCCCCAATTCTCTGAAGTAGCAACCTTAAATTTTTCACTGTATTTATCCAAAAGTATATTCACCTCTTCCACTAAGAAATCACCACCTTTTAATGCAGGAAACCCCAAAACCTTCTCATTAGTGCTCGCAACAAGTCCAGCCATAGTACCTCCAGTACCAACAGCAGTGCATATAACATCAAAATCAACATTAACATTGGCTAATATCTCAGTGCAACCTTTTACAGCTAGAACATTTGAACCTCCTTCGGGTACCATATAAAAATCTCCAAATTCATCTTCTAATGCTTTTAGAAAATTAACCTGCATTTTATTTTTATATTCTGACCTCGAAATATAAGTCAATACCATTCCATCATTAACAGCTTGCTGCAATGTAGTATTTAAAGGCAATTGTTCTTCTCCTCGAATAATGCCAATTGATTTTAATCCATACTCCTTACACGCTGCTGCAGTTGCTGCAATGTGATTAGAATAAGCTCCTCCAAAAGTTAAAATAGTGCTTTGATTCAATTTCTGGGCTTCTAAAATATTGTATTTTAGTTTTCTCCATTTGTTACCAGAAATGATAGGGTGAATTAAGTCTTCCCTCAGTATAAATAATCGGCTATTTTTTTGACTAATAAAATCATCAAAGAGCTCGGTTAAGAGGGTATTTTTTTCATTAACTATTGGCATAATGCCAAAGTTAACATTCTAAGAGTTATGTTTCAGAACTTTTTTTATTTCAGTGACAATAGTTTCTTTCGACAAGTCTCCTTTCGAGATAAAACCATCAGCTCCACAATCTTTTATTTTTGAAACAATTGCAATATCAGCATACGATGAACAACCTATAATCTTAACCTCAGGAAATACACGCTTCACCTTCATAGTAGTTTCATATCCATTTAGGTAAGTCATGTGGATATCTGTAAACATAACATCTACAGTATTAGAAGCTAAAAAGGGGATAACATCAATTCCATCAGAACATTCTCCTACTACCTTTAAACTTTCAATGCTATTAATTAAATTAGCAAGTGCTTTTCTTACCTCTAAGTTATCATCAACTATCAGTATTCGTATCATAATCTAAAAAATTTTAATTTATACTATTTTATTACTTAAACAAAAATAGGAATTAATTGTCTAAATGACAATCTATATATCATTTAGACAACGAAATATTTATTAACATTGTTAATTATGGACATTGGCCAAAAAATTAAAGTCTTACGAGCGGAAAAAGGACTAAATCAGCAACAACTAGCTGATCTTATCAACAAAACACGCACCTTAATTTCTCACATCGAAACAACATCAAAAGTTAATTTTTACACACTTGAAGAGATCTCTAAAGCTTTAAACGTAGATGTTTCCTATTTCACTAAAAATCTTCCTTCATCTGCTTTATTGGGTGAAGCAAATGAGCCGTATGCCAAATTAGAGGAAAAAATTAAACAATTAGATCGAGAAGTCGAATTGTTAAACGAAATAGTTTCTCACCAAAAGGAAATTATTAAACAACTAAAGCAAAAATCCAAATAATTAGTCCTCCGAACAGAATTCCTTTTTATCTTCCTTAAACTTTGTACTTTTGTTAATAATGAATGATTTTTCAAAAGAAAATAACTTAACAAACGATGATTTCTATCTCACCACTGAAGGATATCGAGTTTTCACTGAAAAATACCTCTTAAAGAGAGGCTATTGTTGCCAAAATGGATGCCGACATTGCCCATATGGCTACAATAAAAGTAAAGGAAGGATAATTAAAACAAAAAAATGAGCACAACCACAACTATGGATTTTAAATCGCAAATTAAACAAGGAATTCCAAACGAACTACCTTCTTTTAAGGAATTGGACAAGAGCGTTTCTCATGCTCCAAAACGAAAAGCAATTCTTTCTGTTGAAGAACAAAAATTAGCCTTAAAAAATTCGCTGCGCTACTTTGACAAAAAACATCATTCTGAATTAATTAAAGAATTTAAAGACGAATTAGAAAAATACGGACGAATTTACATGTACCGATTTCGTCCTACCTATAAAATGTGCGCCAGGCCCATTAATGAATATCCTGGAAATTCTGTACAGGCTCAATCCATTATGCTCATGATCCAAAACAATTTGGACTATGCCATAGCTCAACATCCTCATGAATTAATTACCTATGGTGGAAATGGTGCTGTATTTTCAAACTGGGCTCAATACCTCCTATGCATGCAATACCTTTCAGAAATGACAGACGAGCAAACCTTAGTAATGTACTCAGGCCATCCAATGGGACTATTCCCTTCTCATAAAGATGCCCCGAGAGTTGTAGTAACCAACGGAATGATGATACCAAACTACTCCAAACCAGATGATTGGGAAAAATACAATGCCCTTGGTGTAACACAATATGGCCAAATGACTGCTGGTTCTTACATGTATATTGGACCCCAAGGAATTGTGCATGGAACAACAATTACTGTACTAAACGCTTGTAGAAAAATTGACGACAAAGGGACTGCAGGAAAGCTATTTGTAACTTCTGGCTTAGGCGGAATGAGTGGTGCTCAACCAAAAGCTGGAAATATTGCTGGAGTAGTATCTGTTACTGCAGAAATTAATCCCGAAGCTTCATACAAAAGACAAGAACAAGGTTGGGTAGATGAGGTTATAGCTGATTTAAACGAACTTTGCGCCCGAGTAACAAAGGCCAAAAACAACAAAGAAGTTGTTTCAATTGCATATAGTGGAAACATAGTTGATGTATGGGAAAAATTTGATGAAGAAAACATTTACATTGATTTAGGCTCTGATCAAACTTCATTACACAACCCATGGGCTGGAGGCTACTATCCAGTAGACATTACTTTTGAAGAATCGAATGACATGATGGCTAACAACCCTAAATTGTTTAAAGAAAAAATACAAGAAACACTTAAGAGACACGCAAACGCTATAAATAAACATACAGCAAAAGGTACTTACTTTTTCGATTATGGCAATGCTTTTTTACTTGAAGCTTCAAGAGCTGGAGCTAACATTATGGCTGAAAATGGTTTAGATTTTAAATACCCTTCATATGTGCAAGACATTATGGGGCCAATGTGTTTCGATTATGGATTTGGTCCTTTCAGATGGGTTTGTACCTCTGGAAAACCTGAAGATTTGCAAATTACAGACAACATTGCTTGCAGTGTTTTAGAAGAAATTATGAAGGAATCTCCAAAAGAGATTCAGCAACAAATGCAAGACAACATTACTTGGATTAAAGGCGCTCAAGAAAACAAATTGGTCGTAGGTTCACAGGCTCGAATTCTTTATGCAGATGCTGAAGGAAGGATGAAAATTGCTGAAGCATTTAATAATGCTGTAGCTGACGGAACACTATCTGCCCCAATTAATTTAGGAAGAGATCATCATGATGTTTCTGGAACTGATTCTCCTTACAGAGAGACTTCAAATATTTATGACGGATCACAATTTACAGCCGACATGGCGATACATAATGTAATAGGCGATTCTTTTAGAGGTGCCACTTGGGTTAGCATTCACAATGGTGGTGGTGTCGGCTGGGGAGAAGTAATTAACGGTGGTTTTGGAATGACTTTAGATGGTTCTGCAGATGCTGACAGAAGACTTAAATCGATGCTTTTTTGGGATGTAAATAATGGAATAGCCAGAAGAAGCTGGGCAAGAAACGAGGAAGCTATTTTTGCCATTCAACGTGAAATGGACAGAAATCCACAACTAAAAGTTACCCTACCTAATATTGTTGATGAAGGATTGCTATAAGCGGACCTCAGTCATAAGCTCCGTGTTTTAAAGGTTTTTTTGACGAAGCTTATTTTTACATTAAAATTGGAATCCCGATTATCTAAAATTAATCCCTTTAATTGAATAGTTGGTCGATAATTTCAAGCTATTTATTATATTTGCACACTAACTAAACAAAATAAAAAACTAACTAAACACTGATAATTATGAAAAAATCTTTTCTACTTTTTTCGGCTATTTCAATCTTTGTAGCAGCAAATGCACAAGATAGAAGCGTAGCACTTCACCGCGTGGCGAAAAATCATATGGCAGCTATTGACCAAGGACTTGCAGTTCCTGGAAAAACAGTAGCTATTCCAAATACAAAGGCTTCAAGCGTTGAAGACATTGCTACACCATACAACCTTTATGGTATTCTTGGAAACAGACAAAATCAAATTGTTTACAATCCAGACATTAATACTGTTGCTTTTGTACACAGACAAAACAATGGTGGACCAGGTGCTGCGAATGTAGCTAAAGGAATTATGTCTTTAGATTATTCTAAAGATGGTGGTACAACATGGACAGTAAATCCTTACCAAACTACTCCTACTGGAAGTGGTCCGACATGGAATGGTAACAGATACCCAAATATGGGAATCTATAACCCTCCAGGAAATACAAATCCTGACAACGCTATTATGTTATCTGTTGGACCAAACTTAGAAACTGGAGCAGGAAGTAACGACAATGGATGGGCTCAAACATTCCGTGTATCTTTTAAGTTAGATGGAACTAGTATTGACGAGACTTATGATGCAAACTCTATCTCTACTTTAGGTGACAAGAACGAATGGGGTGCTGGTGGATTTTATGTAACATCACAAGGAACTGCTTGGTATGTTTCTACAAACACTAACAACTCTGGAGCTACGCCAAACGCAAGTTACGATGTAGCTGATAATTACTCTAAATACTTTATTGTTAGAGGTGATTATGATGCTGTAAATGTTAAGTTTGACTGGACTGTTGTTGATACAATTACTCCTGGATGGAATACTACCCTAAGTAATGGTACTGCATTTAACATGGGTGGATTAATGAACATGGCTTGGTCTGTTGACGGAAACACAGGATATGTAGTTATGATGGGATCATGGGGTGCTAATACAATGTGGAGACCATATGTATTAAAAACTACTGATGCTGGTGCAACTTGGAACAACGTTAATGATTATGACTTTTCGAACGAAGCATTGTTACAATGTCAAATTCTTCCAGCTAGCGATCAAACGATAAGACCTTGGTTTAGCGATTTTGATATGGTTGTAGATAGTGCTGATGAATTAAGAATATTTTGTCAGATTCAATCTGGATCTTCTCCACATCCTGATTCTTTAGCTTTTGCTTATACAGCACCACAAACTACTGGATTATATGAAGCAACTACCAACGGTACTGGATGGGATCTTGTATGGGTTGATTCTATTTACGTAGAAGACCATGAATACGATGCAGTTAACCAATTAACTCACTTTGTAAGACCACAAGCTTCTAGAAGCCAGGATGGTTCAAAGTTATTTTACACTTGGATAGGATCAGATCCTACTTTCTCTGCTGCTAGAGAATATCCAGACGTACATTCTAGAGGACATGAAATAGCTACTGACCTTTGGACACCAATTACAAACTTAAGTGCTTTAAACGGATCTAACTACATTGCTTCTTACCCAACTATGTCGGTAGAAGTAATTGAAAATGGAGCTGAAAAAGCTTGGGAGCTTCCTATAGTGTATGCTCACAACTTTACTAGTCAATTAACTGACGGAACAGTGCCTTGTCAATACTCTTATTTAAGAGGTGTTGGTTTTGATCAAGCAGACTTTACTGAAACTGCAATTGCTGATCCTTGTTTAGGTGTTGGTTTAGCAGAAACAAAAATTGTTGCACAAGAAGCTACAGTTTACCCGAACCCAACAAATGGAGTAATTGCTATTCGATTAACAGATGTTAGCGAATTTAATTATACAATTGTTGATGTTTTAGGAAATGTTGTTACTAACAACATCGTTTCTGGAAACTATACTTCAATAGACTTAAGCAACAATGCTAAAGGTGTTTACTTTGTAACAATTGAAACTGAAAACAATTCAGTTACTAAAAAAGTAATGCTTACAAAATAAGTTTAGCTTAACTAAACAAAAAGCCCCGCAAATTGCGGGGCTTTTTTTATGCGACTACATTTCCAGAATTACCTTAACTCTGCCTGAAATTCTTTAGTTAATACATTAATAATTTTTGTCATTACCTTATCAACATAACCATCAGTTAAGGTTTTATTTTCATCTAAAAATTCAAAACTAATCCCATAAGATTTCTTTCCTTTAGGCAAGTTCTTTCCTTCATAAACATCAAACAAATTAATTTCTTTTAATACATTTCTATCTTGATTTCGCGCAGCTTTAACAATAGCTTCATAAGCTACACCCTTATCCAGCAAAAGAGCCAAATCTCTTCTCATTGCCGGAAACTTAGGAACTTCTTTATAGGTTACCTTAGCCATTGCAACTAACTTCATTAGCACATCACAATTAATTTCGGCATAGAAAACTTCTTTATCTATACTAAAATTATTTTTTAACGCTTCGGTAATTTTACCAAACTGAACCAACTCATTTTTATTAATGCTATATGTTAACCCGTATGCTAAATGCGACAAAGTAGCTTCTTGGGCAGTAAACCTCAACTTATTTAGCCCAAATCGTTCAATTAAGGCATTTACAACACCTTTTAATTGGTAAAAATCAACATCATTAGCAGTTGTATTCCAATTCTCTAGCTCGGCCCTTCCGGTTATATAAATACTTAAGTAACTAGATTCATTAAATTTAGTTTCTTTTTTAGTGTAGGTTTTCCCCCACTCAAACAAATTTAAATTGCCAGATTTTCTATTCTGATTATAAACAATTGTTTCCAGTCCATTAAAGACCATAGACTGTCGTAAAACACCCAAATCTTTACTTAACGGATTCTTCATAGTTACTAAACTATCTTCTAATCCTTTATAATAATCTACTTTAGTTAAAGAGTTAGATAAAATTTCATTAAAGCCATTGGCCGCTAAAAATTCTGAAATGATATTGGTTACTTTTTCCTTTTCAGGCTTATCTCTGTAAGCCAAAGAAGAGCTTAATAGAGGTGGAATTTCAATATTATTGTATCCGTAAATTCTCAACACTTCCTCTATAATGTCAACCTCTCTAATAACATCAGCTTTAAAAGGTGGAACAGAAAGCTGTAAGCCATCATTTGTTTCAGCAACCACTTCAATTTCTAGGGTTGTTAAAATATTCTTAATCAATTCTCTATCTATGCTTTTTCCAATTAAACGATCGCAATTCTGGTAAGAAAAATCAACCTTAAAATTTTCTATTGGTGTAGGGTAAAAATCTGAAATTTCAGAACTAATATCTCCTCCTGCTACTTCTTTAATTAAGTTTGCGGCTCTTTTTAGTGCATAAATAGTAATATTTGGATCTGCCCCTCTTTCAAATCGAAATGAAGCATCGGTATTTAATCCGTGCCTTTTAGCCGACTTTCTTATTGAAACAGGGTTAAAATATGCACTTTCTAAAAATAGTGATGTGGTGGCATTAGTTACACCAGAATCAATTCCTCCAAAAACACCCGCAATACACATCGGTTCTTTTTCATTTGCAATCATTAAGTCATGCTCCGACAATTCTCTTTCTACCTCATCAAGCGTAGTAAACTTGCTTTTACTTATTGCTGATCCAACTACAATTTTGTTCCCCTCAATTTTAGCTGCATCAAAAGCATGTAAAGGCTGACCGGTTTCATGTAAAACAAAATTAGTTACATCAACAACATTGTTTATTGGGGTTAAACCTACGCTTAACAGGCTATTTTTTAACCAATCGGGAGATTCTTTAACGGTAATGTTTTGGATAGAAACACCAGAATACCGCGGACACAATTCAGGATTTTTCACTTCAACATCAATTGTTAAATTGGTATTGTCCACTTTAAACGCATCAACCGAAGGTTTTATTAATTCTGTTTTTTCTGTTTGATTAAGCACTGCTACTAAATCTCTAGCAACTCCAATATGACCTGTTGCATCAGCTCTATTTGGAGTTAACCCAATTTCAAACACATAGTCATCCTCTATTTTAAAATAATCTTTTACGAGCATTCCAACCTGAGTACTTGGCTCTAAAACCAAAATCCCATCATGTCCTTTACCCATTCCAATTTCATCTTCAGCACAAATCATTCCTTCTGATAGCTGACCTCTGATTTTAGACTTTTTTATTTTGAAACTCTCCTCGCCTGAATATAAGGTTGTTCCAATTGTAGCAATTACTACTTTTTGACCCACTTGAACATTAGGTGCACCGCAAACAATATTTAATGGTTCATCATTACCAACTGATATAGTGGTTACATTTAAACGATCCGCATCAGGGTGTTTTTCTTTGGTTAAAACTTCGCCAACCATTAATCCTTCTAATCCGCCCTTAATAGTTTGAATCTTTTCTAATCCTTCTACTTCAAGACCACTATCAGTTAATAGCTCAGACACTTTGTTTGCATCAAGATTAACCTTAATATAATTTTTAAGCCAATTGTATGAAATTTTCATGTGCTACTTCGTTTTAATCGAACAAAAGTAACACTTTTTTAGGGGTGTAATGCTATTATTGATAGCACAATAAGGAGGTTTTATTTACGAGGATCGATGAACACTCTTTTTTCCTTCTTTTTCTTTTTCACTTTTTTCTTTTCTTTTTCTGCATGAAAAAAGTAACGTAGGTCAATGGTTAAATAATTTCCTGTCAATTCAAATGATGTTTCTACAGGAAGTTCTCTCCCATTATAGCTAACAAACTCAGTCATAATAGTATTAAAAGCACGGTGCAGCGATGCACCAAAATATAAAGTTCCACTCTTCTCTGTTCGATATTCCCATCCAACATTTGCTAAAAGAGCTGTTTGAACCCAGTTAGATCGATTTACAGCACTTGTAAAAAGGTCACTATACGTAAAAAGTGGAGTAGGATAAAAATCAACAGAAAGCCCTCCTGCAACAGTCATAAACATGTTTCTATTTAACTGCACGTTGACCAATCCTAGCACAGGAATTTCATAATTAACCAACCTAAAACTTGATTCGCTAGTGATTGAAGAGTCTGCATCAACAATTGTTAAATCAAAATTTCGTTTTAAGTAGCTCAATCCCATTTCTATAGAAAGAGATTTAGTAAATCCTTTCCGAACAACCATTCCAAACCCCATACTCACTTGTGGACTATTGGTGAATTCTATAGTGTTTTGTGTTTTTTCTTGACTACCAGCATCAAATAACTGAATAGGAATAATAGGTTTTAACTGAATCCCAACTTTTGTAACACGCTCTTGCGCCATCAACTTAAGTGAAAATAACAGGAGGAATATATATAGCGCTATTTTGTAATTCATTGTAAAAGTAACCTACTACAAAACTAAGGTTTTACTCGAATATTGCTACCGATATTTGATTAAAGGGATGACAAAAAAAAATCCAGACTTTTTCAAGTCTGGATAATCTTGTGGGCGATGAGGGATTCGAACCCCCGACCCCCTCGGTGTAAACGAGGTGCTCTGAACCAACTGAGCTAATCGCCCTAAAGCGGCTGCAAATATATACTAATTCTTATTGATTACAACTATTCAATGAAAATATTTTAAGTATTATATGGCTTGTCGTTTTTCTTCAATCTAAAGATTTTACGAAAACTCCTAACAATCAATAAATTAAACCAATATGGTTTACTAACCTATTAGCTTATTAAAGTAATTTAAGTAGTTATTTTCTTGAGATTTTACAGAGTAGTTTTTCTCAACTGTTAAGCGAGCCTGTTCTCCAACCTTCTTTCTTAAAGATGCACCCTCTATTAATAGAGAAATTGTATCTACCCATTCGTTTTCCGAATCGGCCAAAAAGCCATTAACACCTTGTTCAATTATATCTTTATTTACTCCTACTGGTGACATTATAGTAGGTATTTCTAAAGCCATATATTGCAAGCCTTTTAATCCACATTTCCCATTGGCCCATTCATCATTTGGCAAAGGCATTATACCAATATCAAAACTAGAGAGTTCTTTTACTTCTGTTTCTTTTTCCCAAGGAAGACCAATAATATCAAGTAGATCGTTTTTATAATCACGATCTCCTATTACCTTAAACTTAACTCTATCTCCATATTTCTGCTTAATGCGAGACAAACTGCTTAATACGTATTCAAAATGTTGAATAGTGGTTATGCTCCCACTCCACCCTATACAAATTTGATCCTTTGCTTCTTGATCTATTCTTAAATACTCTTCTGTATCAATGGTTGTTGGTATAATTTTTACATTTGAATTGCTTTCCGCTGCATAATCTTTAAGGTATTGATTGCCAGCAAAAACAAGGTCAGAAATTGCAATTATTTCTTTTGTTTTACCTGGATTTTTCATCCAATTAAAACTTTTGTTCGCTTCAGAAACATTCGCCAACCAAATAGAGTCGTCAAAATCAAAAACCAGTTTCGCTTTAGATTTAGCAAATCTTCTTTCAAATAAAGTAGTTCCGGTTAAGAAGGCTTCTCTTTGAATAAAAATAATATCGTAGTTAGAGGCATTGATGTAATTAGACATTCTAATAAAAAAACCTTTAAGAATTATGAAAGCTTTTTTTAGCAAAAAACCTTGTTTATAAAACACTTGATCAGCTTTTTCGGAAATAAGGAAGGAATATTCACAATCCCAACCCTTCTCTTTAAGAAAAGTGAGGTATTGCTCAAATCTAAATCGTTGACTTGGCGATCGGTTGGGGCGATGGGTGGCTACAAATAAAATTTTAGGCATATTATTTTTCCCAAAAAGATGGTAGCTTTTTATTTATTTCAATGTTATCAAATTTGGCACTTTCTCTGGAGCCAACTTTTTGTGCCCAATTGGCCATCTTCTGAACACCTTCTTTTAAACTCACAGAATCTGAAAATCCAAAAACCTCTTTAGCTTTAGCATGATCTGCATGAGCATGAACTACCTCGTTTCTTGCAGGCAAATGATTTAAAGGTTCTGTCATATTCATAACCGACTTAATTGTTTCTGCTAACTCTAACACGGTGTATTCTTTATCTGCACCAATATTAAATATTTCGTTAATTGTTTTAGTATTTGTAACACAGTTGGCAATATATGGAGCAACATCACTAATGTAACTGAATGCTCTAGTTTGTTGTCCATCGCCAAACACAGATAAAGACTTCCCTTGCATGAGCTGATTCATAAAGATTCCCACTACATTTCGATATTTATCACCAATATTTTGATATTCACCATAAACATTATGTGGTCGGAAAATGGTGTATTCTAAACCAAACATTTCATGAGCAGCTTTTAAGTCTAGCTCCACTGCATATTTAGCCACTCCGTATGGATCTTCTGGTTGTGGATTCATATCTTCAGTCATTGGTGGTTTTAACGCACCATATACTGCAATAGATGAGGTAAAAACAAATCGCTCTATGTTATGCTTAACTGCTTCATTAATTAAGTTTATACTTCCTATTAGGTTGTTTTCGTAATTAAACCTTCTTATAAAGTGACTCAACCCTTCTGCTGCGTATGCGGCCAAATGATAAATATAGTTGAATTCGTATTTTTCAAATAATTCTGCTATTAGTTTTGTATCTGTAATAGATCCTTTAATAAAAACTGCTCCTTCTGGCACATGATCTTCAAACCCACCACTTAAATCATCTAAGACAATAACTTGGTGGCCACTATTTAGCAACTCTATACAAACATGTGCACCTATAAACCCTGCACCTCCAGTAACTAATGATATTTTCATATTTGTTTTTTTTTCAAAACTAATAAAATAATGCTTTAAGTAATGCTAAAACAAAAGGCAATAAAGTTAATTCAACTCCAATAAGCACTCAACAATTCTGTCTCCAGCATTTCCATCCCAATATTGTGGTATGGTTCCTTGTTTTATTTTTCCAGATAAAATCTCTTTTGTTTTTTGAAGTACTTCGTTTAAATCGGTTCCAACCAAATGGTTGGTTCCTAAACTAACAGTTGAAGGCCTTTCAGTATTATCTCTAACCGTTATGCATTGCACTCCGAGTACTGTTGTTTCCTCTTGAATTCCTCCACTATCTGTAATAACCAATATTGCTTCTTTTTGAAGCGCCAAAAAATCGATATAACCTAATGGCTCAAGCAATAGAACATTTTTACTCAACCCATTTAATAGCTTGTAATTTTCCAATTGCTTTCTTGTTCTTGGATGTATTGGAAAGATAATATTTTTTAATGCTGCTATTTTATTTAAAGACTCTACTAAGTTGATTAGTGAATTCTCTTCATCTACATTTGATGGTCTATGAAAAGTAATTAGGATGTATTCTTTCTTTTGAATATTTAAACTTTTGAATATTCGGGAATCTGCCACACGTGGCAAATAGTGCATCAAGCTGTCTATCATCACATTACCTACATAATGAATTTTGTTCTGATCAACTCCTTCTTTTATTAAATTAGTTAAACCACTTTTTTCAGATACAAAAAGAAGGTCGGATATTACATCCGTTAATTTTCTATTCACCTCTTCAGGCATCAAATCATCAAAACTCCTAAGGCCTGATTCAACGTGAATTACTTTGATGTTTAGTTTTGATGCGACTAGCGCACAAGCAAGAGTAGAATTAACATCTCCAACTACTAAAACTATGTCTGGAAGTTCTGTTTTTAATACTTCTTCAAATTTTAATATAATATTTGCTACCTGCTGGGCATGAGACCCTCCACTTACACCCAAATAGTGCTTTGGTTTTGGTAATTCTAGTTCTGTAAAAAAAACTTCCGACATTTTTTCGTCAAAATGTTGACCTGTATGGCAAATTACATGCTCAAAATCGTTAGGGAATTTTAAAAATGACTTATGCAATGCTGCAACTTTCATAAAGTTAGGTCGAGCTCCCACAACAGATATAATTTTCTTCATATACTTAACAGTTCTTCTACAGCAAAAATAGCGTATATATTATTGGTTTTTTAGCTTTTTTTAGGTTAAAATAGATTTATAAACTTGATAGTATTTTTCAATTCCTTTGGATAATGAATAGTAATCGTTTGATTTTTCAATCAGTGCATTTGAGTTGTACCCTTTACTGCTTTCAAACATCTTAGTTAAAACCTTGTTATACGCACTTTTATCAAAACTATTCACCAAAAAATCTGGCATCACATCTTTCATAATAATATCCACATCACCAACACCTGTATTACAAACTATAGGAACTCCCATATTCATAATTTCGCCCATTTTAGTTGGCGAAGATGCTTTTTTGGAATAAAATGGTTTAATAAAAAAAATAGAAAAATTGCTTGCTTTTATATACGCTGGAACCTCGTTTCTATTCGCTGATATTACAATAATACTAGCTGAATCAATTCCCTTTTGTACTGCAACTTTTAAAATGTCGTCTTTATCATCCTTAGTAATAAATAAAAATTTTGAATTTGGTTTTATGACTTGTAATTCCTTGAAAAAGTCGAGCATTTCATCAAGCATATACCATGTACCAATAGAACCTAGGTAAGACAAAACAAATGCATCTTTAGCTACCCCTAAATCAGCCCTACAATCTCTAACTTCATTATTGTCATTAAATAATTTCTCATCTGCACAACAAGGTATAACTGCTATTGGCGACTGCTTTTTTAATTTCCACGACTCTATTTCTTCTGTTCCGTTATAAGTTAAAGATATGTTATGTGCTGAATGTTGTAAAAACTCTTTTTCCTTTCTTTTAAAATAGTTATACGCCTTATTTTGAATCCAACTTTTTTTACTCCAAATCCCTCCATCCAATCGCTCATCTGCCCAAAAACCTCTCATATCAAAAATATACGGCACATTGTATTTCCTTTTTGCCCAAAGCCCAACAATTGCAGTAATGTAGCTTCTACAATGTATTAGCTTAATGTTGTTTGTTTTAATTTCAAGTTTTACCGTTTTCTTTAACTGATAAATGTCAAAAAGTGTCGAAATAAAAGGTGGTTTCTTTGTATACTGAAGGGCTTTCCAATGAATACCATTTTCAGCAACAATATTCTTAATTGTATTTTTATTGAGTTTAAAAGCTTCTTTTTTCTCAAAACTTATTAGTGTAAAGTTTAAGCCTTTTTTAGATAGCCCAACAACATAAGGCAAAACTTGTGATTGCCCTAATGGATCAGTTAATCCATCATATGTAAGGTAAAGTACATTCATTTTAGTAGCTTTGAATATCAATTAAAAAATGGCTTGTGAATAGTGTGTTATCAATGTGGGATGTTCTTTTAACTCCCTTATACATTTTCATAATTTATTTGGTTGGCTTAAGAATCAAAGCTACACAAATATTAAAACATCCTGAGTACAAATATTTTGTAAAAGGGTTATCTGCAAAAATGTTAGGCGGAATAGCGTTTGCTTTTGTGTATGTATTTTATTACAAAGGTGGAGATACGATAACCTACTTCAATGATTCTACTGTTATTAACAAGCTACTATTCCTTAAGCCAAGCAATGGGCTATCGGTATTATTTGGTAACTTAAGTCCTGAAAACTATGCAAGTTTTAACTGGAATACTTATTGGCCACACTTATATATTTGGAGTGATGACAACACCTTCTCTGTCGTAAGGTATACTACTATCTTTAATATATTTTCTTTTCGGAACTATTTACCAACTACGCTGCTGGTAAGCTGCTTCTCTTATATTGGAATATGGAATCTTTTCAGGTTATTTAAAACAATTTACCCTAAATATGAAAAAGTATTTGCAATTGCCATTCTGTTTCTACCTAGTTTTATTTTTTGGGGCTCAGGCATTATGAAAGATACTTATATTGTTGGAGCCAGCTGCTGGATTACTTATAATTTTTATCGTATAATGATAGTCCGAAAAAAAGTACTACTTAATCTGTTCTTTTTTATACTAAACTTCATCATCATAATAAACATCAAACCATATGTAATTGCTTGTTTAATTCCTAGTATGCTTTTTTGGTTAAACCAAGCATATATTGGTAAGGTTAAATCTCCTATATTTAAAGTCTTAGTTCTTCCTATAGCTCTTGTTGCTTTTTCGTTTGCTGGTCTTTATATATTTAGTAAGGTGGGGCAATCAATGGGAGACTACGGCAGCCTCGATTCTGCTATAGAAAAAGCAAGAGTTACGCAGCAAGATTTACTTAGGGAAGATGCATACGGAAGCAATAGCTATAATTTAGGGAATATTGATGGATCACTTACAGGGCTCCTAAAAATTGCACCTATTGCAATTTACACTGCAATTTACAGGCCTTTTATAACTGAAGCAAAAAACGTAATGATGCTCTTTTCTGCATTAGAAAATCTTGCATTATTAATTTTTACTTTAGTTATTATTTTTAAAGTAAAACCCAAAAAGCTAGTTAGTATTACAAAAACCAACCCCTTAATTCAATACTCGCTAGTATTTAGTCTAATATTAGCTTTTGGCGTTGGAATTGCAACTGCAAATTTTGGTGCTTTAGTAAGATATAAGATTCCATTAATCCCATTTTATTTCTCAGCACTATTTTTAATCTACAAAATTTATCAAGATAGTAAATAGTAGCATATTGGAAATCTAAATTAGCTTAGTTAAAATTAACTACCCCCATTTTTTGTACCACATACTAAAGTAAATAAGTGCCCAGACTCTCTTAAAATGATAATCGTGTCCGTTTTTAAATTCGTTAACTAACTTTTCAATAAAATTATAATTAAAAAGCCCCATTTGATTTATTATTTGTCGATTTAGATACTTATCAATTAAATAATATAAATCGTTAAGTAGCCACACGCCCATTGGAGCAGGAAAGCCCCATTTTTGACGATACACTAAATCTTTTGGAAGATAACTTGAAAGTAGCTTTTTAAGTAAGTACTTCTGTTCACCTTCATTAACCTTCAACTCTAAGGGTAAATTAATAGCAAATTCTACTAAATTATGGTCTAACAATGGCACTCTTAATTCTAAACCCGTACTCATAGACGCAATGTCTACTTTATGTAATAAATCGTTACTCAAATAATTCTGTATGTCAAATAGCGATATTTTTTGAAATGGATGAATTGGTAAATCATTAATTTCATTCCAGTTTTGAAGGGTAGAAGAATGGACATATGTTTCTGAAAACAGCTCTGATATTTCCTTTTCTGTAAACATATACTGCTCTTGTGATAAAATGTGTAACCAAGAATTATCCATGCTAGGAATATCCATTACTCTCGAAGCTCTTTTATGTTTAGGGTTTGAATAACTCAATAATGCTGATGCAATCTTTAACCCCGTTTTGCCGCCAATTTTTTTTAACTTTTCTACTCTATTATACCAATTATAATAACCATATCCCATAAATAATTCATCACCTCCATCTCCACTTAATGCTACAGAAACATGCTCTTTTGTTTTTTCTGAAAGAATAGTGGTAGGAATTACTGAAGGAACAGCAAATGGTTCATCGTAAGAATTTACAATATTTTCCACATTGCTTTTTGCTTCTTTTTCTGTAACCATTTGCCTATGATGATTTGTCTTTAAGTGCTGTGCTACTCTTGTAGCATACTTAGACTCATCAAACTTGGCTACATCAAAACCAATGTTAAAAGTTTCAATGGGCTGATTGCTTATTTCTTGATATATTGAGCATATTAAAGAGCTATCTGTACCTCCGCTCAAAAATGAACCAATCGGAACGTCTCCCATTTTTCTATATTCTACCGATTGAGTTAATTTTTCCTTTAACTCTTCTAGTGCTTCTCCTTCAGCTATATTATTTGGACCAGAAAATTGATCTATTAAACTATAATATTGCTCAATTTTTAATTCCTTTTTTTCATTTAATATTGCACAATGACCAGGTTTTAGCTTAAAATAATTGTTAAATATTGTCTGATCATTTGGTATATACTCTAAAAAAAGGTAATCTTTAACCGATTCCTTATTTAGCTCTCGAGGCAAGCCTAAAAACAATAAGGCTTTTAATTCTGAGGCAAATACAAAGTTCTTTCCATCAAAATAATACAACAAGGGTTTAATCCCAAATCTATCTCTAAAAAGAGATAATTGTTTGCTTTTTTTGTCCCATATTGCTATAGCAAACATCCCATTTAGGTAATTAACAAAATCTGACTTGTACTCAACAAAAGCTTCTAAAATTACTTCTGTATCAGATTTAGTATTCCATTTTCGATCTATGTTTTTAGCTATTTCTTCAAAGTTATACACCTCTCCATTAAACACCATAACATATCGTCCACAATGAGAGGTCATTGGCTGATCAGCCTCATTAGTCAAATCAACAATACTTAAACGTCTATGGCCTAAACCAATTGGCGATTGTTCATCAAAAAAATAACCTTTAGAGTCTGGCCCTCTATGAATAAGGGTGTCAGTCATGCCAACCAATTGATCCTGATTAAAATTATTTGAAACAAACCCAGCTATTCCGCACATGATTATTCCTTTATTGAATAAATTTTTATGGTATCACCAATTTTAAACAAGGTTAAAACTGCGTTAATTATTTTTTTTAAATCCTCTTAAAATGATCCTTTTTTCTAATCTATTCCTTAAAATTTCATCTTTGGAATCTTTAGTTATTGGAACAAAATTCTTAACCGAAGACCTACTACTCTTTATTCGGGTTAAACTCACCCCAGTAGTTAAAGTCTTTTGCGGGCTCAGCTTATACTCCTTAAACAACTTAACAATAGTTCCTACTGTATAATAGGAAAGATGCTCAGGGTAACAGATATTATTCCATTTATTTTTAAGATAGTACCTACTAGCCGAATTAAAGTTTGGAGTAGTGCAATAAAACAAGCCCCCTTTTCTTAATAGTTTAGCTGTATTTTCAAGTTCAATTTGAGGAGTATTAATATGCTCAATTACTTCAAAAGAAGTAATTGCATCAAAAAAACTTGGTGAATACCATTCTGAATTAAGCATCCCTTTTTTCATAGAAATACCTTTGCCCTCACATATCTTTATGGCTTCATTAGTGAACTCCGTTCCATACACATTCCAACCTCTTTTTTTGGCTTCCTCCAAAAAATAACCCATACCAGAACCTACATCTAAAAGATTATTTGTTTTTCTATACTTTTCCATTTCATCCAACAACTCATTATATCTTTTAATTGTAAGTGGTGGAAGGTAATCGTTTCTAGCATATTGATTATAGTGTTCTATTAACTCTTGTTCTGTTGGTGTTTTTGATGTGAAAACAAAATCACATTCAGTACATTTAACCAAATAAGAGTCCTCATATCCTTTTAATGGTAGTATTTCATTACTAGCACAAGCGGTGCATATTGATTTTTTATATAAACTATTGGTTACATTTTTACTAAACAATTTTCTATATAATCCATATATAAAATTCAACCATTTTTCATTATTTGCATAATCTTGATACGTTTTAACTGGCTGAGCTAAAATCGTTTCAAACTCATCTAAAGTAAAGCCTAACTTTTTAGCAACATAGCTCTTTTCTTTATCTACTGTCTCTGCATTATACGATTTCTTTTTAAGTTCTTCCAGCGCTTCATCACGTGTTATTTCTCCTGTACATATTTGTGTAGAAAAGGTAGCTCTTCTATAATCTACATTAAACTTTACAGGCTGAATATAAGATTGTACAAAACCTGTAAATTTAGACTCATAATGCTTTCCTCCATAATATTTCCAATCCAGTTCTTTTTTAAGAAGTTCCATTGCATCTGCTTTGGAAAATGGCACATAATTAAGAATGTAAACTATTTTAATTCCCTTAACCACTTTGAAGTACAACTCTTTCTTAAAATCGAATGTTGGAAATGTTTTTAGTTTTTTTGTTCCAAATTTATTATGAATAGAAGTAAGAAGTCTTTTATCTTTAGGGTTATAAAACCAACTGTCTGGAAGTATTCCTTCTGTAGCATAGTTACCACCACTTAAAATATATTTGATATTATGCTTTGCTGCTACTTCGTGCAAAGCAGCTGGTATTGCTGTATCAGTTGGTATTTCCAATTCTACTATTGATGATTTCAGGAAGGATCGTTGTAAATCTTTAAATTCTTCCCAATCCAATACATAACTTTCGTAGTCAATTTCTAATTTACTACATACTTTTTTAATATTATTAACTGCTTCTTCCGAATTCCAACCATTATCCATATGAACAGCTAAAGGTCTCAAGCCTAATTGTTTTGCTTTATAAGCCACATAACAACTATCTATTCCACCACTAACACCAACTACACAATCATAATCTCCATTTGATCTTGATTGTTTAATTTCATTAACAATCAATTCTAATTCCTTATCACTTTCTGCTCCCTGGTAAACCAGTTGAGATGTTTTTTCAATGAATTCAGTACAATGATTGCAATAACCTTTTTCATTAAATTCAATATAAGGATCTGATGTATCTATTACACACCTTTTACATTGCTGGTAATCTCTTTTTTCCATACAATGACAAATTTACTAAAGAAGTTAGGCTAATGCTAAATTTATTTAAAATCTCAATTCTGATTTTTCAGGGTAATTTATTAAGACTCCTTTTTGTGCTCCATGATAAACAAACATACTTCCTGCAGCAAGACCATTTGCATATCCTTTATGGTAAGCTTCTTTTAAGTCATTAACCCCATTTGCACCACCAAGAGCAACTACAGGAATAGTTACTGCCTCTGAAATACTTTTAATCAACTCAATATCATACCCTTCCATTTTCCCATCTCTTTCTATAGATTGAATTATTATTTCTCCAGCGCCATTTTGCTCCATTAATTTTGCATACTCTACAGGCGAATACTTGGTAACTTTGCTACCACCTAATGTCCATGTTTTTTCTCCTCCTAAAAATTTCTTTTTCACATCAATACAGACTACAATGGTAGATGAGCCAAATGTTTCTGAAGCTTCTCTTATAAATTGAGGGTTTTCAACAGCATAACTATTAATTATTACTTTTTCAGCACCTGCATTTATAATGGATCGTATATCTTCTACAGATTTAACTCCTCCTCCAACGGCAAATGGCATATTAGCCTCTTCACCAACATCTTTAACAAAATCCAAGGATATTAACCTATTTTCTTTTGATGCGAGTATGTCTAAAAACACTAATTCATCTGCTTTTAAATCGTTAAAAATTTTTACTGCGTTAATAGGGTCGCCAATATATTTGTACTTTTTAAAATTGACAGACTTTACTAAGCCTTGACCTTTTAATAATAAAACGGGTATAACTCTAGGTCTAAACATTAATCTAATTCTATAAAATTTTTCAATAATAATTCGCCAACATCATGACTCTTTTCAGGGTGATATTGTACCCCAAAAATATTCTCTTTTTCAAAAGCTGAAGAAAACAAATATTCGTATTCAGTATCATTTAAACCTAGCGAGCTATCGTTTAACTTTAAATGAAAAGAGTGAACAAAATAGAACTCAGATTTATCTGGAATGTTATTCATTAATTTACTCTCTTTAGCATTAACAATTTGATTCCAACCGGTATGTGGCACTTTAAATTTCAACGTATCATTTACATTAAATTTAACAACCTCAGCATCTATCCACCCAAGCCCTTCAAGGTCTCCCTCATCACTTCTATTCGTCATTATTTGCATTCCTAAACAAATGCCTAATGTTGGAATTTTATTTTTTAAAACCGCTTCATTTAGCGTTTCTATAAGGTTTAATTCTCTTAAATTACTCATTGCTTTCCCAAAGTGACCTACTCCTGGTAGTATCAATTTATCTGCACTTAATATCTCTTCTTTTTTTGAGGAAATTATAGTATCAACACCTAATCTGTCTAACTTCTTTTTGACAGAATTAAGGTTTCCCATCTTATAATCTATGATAACTATTTTTTGATCCATATCTTAGATATTGCTATTAATTAATTGAACTAACTCTTCCACTTTTTTTTCTCTTGAAAAAGAATATATTTCATCATCCGTTAAACCTGTATCTATAACTTCTCCTTTTTCATATTTTTGATATAAAGAACTTACAACATCCACAATCTCGGTTAAATTATTTACCATATACTGAACATTCTTATCAGGGTAAAATGTGGTTTCTTTATTTTCAATACTCAACACAGTTAGTATTGGTTTTTTTGTAGCTGCATATTCATACAATTTCGCTCCTAAAAGTCCTTCATGCTGCCCTGTATAATCAAACTTTAATAACAAAGAACTTGAAAGCTGATATCTTATTGAATCGGCATGAGAAACAGCATCAACAATTTCCACAATATTAGGGTATTTTATTTGAAACGCTTCAACTAAGCTAACATTAGCCGATGGTTTTAGCTTAATTCCAATAAACTTAATTCTAAATTTTGAAGGTTTAAAATCATTAATAAATTTTTTCATCCCTTCTATGAATAAATCAACACTATGAGTATCGTAAAGTGATCCTGCAAAAGTTATCGTAAAGCAATTTTCTTCTTTAATTTTTTCGAGCTTTAGTTTGTTTAACAATTCAAGGTCTATCCCATTTTCGTGAAGAAATCCTTTAGTCTTAGGGAATATCTTAATATTATCCGCTATAATCTTATCAGATGCTGCGATAAAAAATGATGCCTGATCTAAATATTTTTCTTCAAGTTTCTTTTCTTGAAAGGAAATCATTTTCATTAAAGCACCTTTTACTGCATGATCTGTAGTCCAACCATCTCTATAATCTAAAACATATGGAATATTAAACTCTTTATTTAATTTATAAGCATATTTAAATAGTGAAAATGGCTGCCCGGAAACAAGTATAAAATCTACTTTGTTTTCGAGTAAATACGCTCGTGCATTTTCGTATAGAAAATAAGTGTCATCAAATGCATTAATTTTCCATTTCAAAACATGTTCGAAAGTAGTTATAGTTTTTCTTAAGAAATTTACAAAGAAATTTGTAGAGTTTAACATATTAGCTTTAACACTTCCCTTATAGCAAGCTCTAATTACTTTAATTTTCAAACCCTCTTCTACTATATTTTCTCCTATGTCTTTTTTAAAATAAGAAGACACATTGGTTATACCCTTTTTCCATTTCCTAGTTATTACAATAGGTACAATGCCATTATCATAAAAATTATTTGCCCAAGAAAATGGTCGCTGAGCTGCCACAGATGGAAGCGGTGGAAAATCATAACATATTACAAGTGCTTTCTTCAATTACTTTTTTTGTTACCAATGACTTTTCCAGGATTACCCACCACAATTTCATTTGGATTTACATCTTTAACAATAACTGCTCCTTGCCCAACAACGGAACCTTCTCCGATTGAAACTTTTTGACGCACTAAACTACCTATGCCCATAAACACATTTTTCCCAATTATTGATCCACCTCCTGTTACAATTTGGCAAGTCATAATAACATTTTTCTTAATAATGCAATTGTGTCCAATATTTACAAATGCGCCAATTTTACAGCCATCTTCAACTATAGTATTATCAAGCGCTGCTCTTCTAACTGTAGAGTTTGGACCAATTTCTACATTCTCTCCAATTATAACTCCACCCAATTGTGGAAATTTAATTAATTGATCATTTTCAAGTTCATAGCCCAACCCTTCTGAACCTATTGAACAAAATGATTTAATGATACAGTTCTTACCTATAACAGATCCTGAATGTATTACAACATTAGGGTAAATTACTGTGCCAGATCCAATTTCTACATTTGGACCTATAAAACAATTTTCCGAAATTTCTATGTCACTCCTTTTCTTATAAATTTCAACTTGATTATCTAATGATATAGCTGTTTTACCTATATAATGCTGAACGACTTTAGAAAAAATTAATCTTGGAGAATCTTTGGTTAAAAGATAAGTAACCGATTCATTTGTATTAGATGCAAGATAATCTTGAGTTGAACATATTAAAGCTCCTTGTTCAACCTTTTCAATGTTCTCAGCAGATCTTGCCCACATCAAAACTTTAGACCCTTGATTATTAATTGAAGCAGCTTTAGATATAATTTTAGATTTATCTCCTTTGAGATCAAGGTCAAACAAATCACATATATCTTTCACATCAATCTTCATAGACAAATTCAACCTCCATTTTTCTTGAAAAATTTAGCTGGAGAACCATACCAAATTTCATTTGATGGAATATTAGATCTTACCTGAGAACAGGCTCCAATTATTGAATTGTCTCCTATTCTAAACCCAGGCATCAAAGTAACATTAGCACCTATTAATACATTACTCCCAATTCCTTTTACTGATTTAATATTACCATCCTTTAAATTTGGTGTGTCAGTTAAAACAAAACTATACTTTATCGTGGTATTTTCTCCAACAATTGCATTTGCCGAAATTGTACATCGACTTCCCATTGTTGTGTTTTTCCCAATAACTACATTTTCCCTAATTTCACAATACGCTGTAAATTTACAGCCATCGCCAATATTAGCTCCTTTTCTTACTATACAGAAAGGTCCAATAGAAACATTTTCACCAATTACCACATCTTCTTCAATGTAAGCTAATGGATGGATTTTTGCACTTTTACTAATCATCTATTTTATTCTATAATCCATCTTATTACTTCAAAAGCTTCAGCATATTTAACCCCAATTTGAAGTCCACGAACTGAGGCTAATGATTTTACAAAGCTTTCATTTAAATACTCTCTTTTAGATTGAGATTTGTATTCCATTAAAGCGTCTACTTTTAACTGAATGTGGGATTCATCAAGAATAATAAAACTCCTAGTATTAAAGGTTACATTATTCCAAGGCATCTCATAACCTAGTATAGATGAGTTTTTATAAGCCCTCAATCCTTCTTCAGAAATTGTTTGATGATCCTGATGAATATCAGATGGACTAGGAACAAAAACTAAATCAGGGTTTAGCCTACTCCTTAAGACTATCATATCTTCTAAAATTTCTTGCCTATTTCTAGGGAAATCTCTAACGTCATAGTCCAACAAAATCAGGTTTTCTGGTTTAATTCCAAGCACTTGAGTTGCCTTTTTAACTTCTTTTTTTAAAATGTCTGGATCTTCACCTTTTGGCAGTGATCTTCGACATGATGAAAAGGCGACATAAAAAACTTCGTTATGTTTATTTAACTTTGCAATTGCTCCTCCACACCCCAACTCACCATCATCAGTATGAGGTGCTAAAACTAAAATTTTTTGATTAACTATATCCATTGATATTTCAAATTAATAAAGCCCAAATTAAGCTTTTATTTTTAAAATTTTATACTTTATTATTCGGTACGGCTTACTATATCGTATATATAAATTTTGAATAGACTTATATGCTAAATGCGACACAGGCTGGGCATTAACCATTTGATTAAACGCTGCTGGTGATAAATTTAATTTTTTAATAATGAATGTGATTAACTCCTTTTCATCTGCTTCTTTTAAAATAGGTTTTTCCAATTCTTTAAGGGCATGTTCTCGAGAAATTTGCTCGGAACAAATTAATGTTGACAAATGCGATCTCCTTTTATCTATATTGAATTTATAAGGCAAAAGATAGCCTTGGTAAAATTTTGTAAACAAAGATTCAAAATGCTTCCCACCATAATCTTCCCATTTCATTTTTTTGGAAATAATTTCTTTTACTTCAGCCTTATTATACTCAACATAGTTAAGAATTGACACTGAAGTTATACCCTTGATTTTTGTAAAATAAAATCGTTTTATATACCCTAGTGTTGGAAAAGTTTTGAGCTTAATACTTCCAAATTTACTGTGAATAGATCGAAGATTAATAAGATCATTCTTATCATGCGTCCAACAAGCTGGAATTGCTCCTTCAGTAGTAACATTTGTCCCGTTTAAAATATATTTAATTCCAAACTTATTAGCCACCTTAAACAATATAGCTGCAATCGCATGATCTGTAGGAATTTCAGCATCAACAACAGATGCTTTTAAATAAGACAACTGCAAATCCCTAAACTCCTCCCAGTCAATAACATAAGTGTGCAAATCAATTCCCTGAAGCTCTAATCCCCTTTTAATATTAAGGGTTGCTGTATCAGAATTCCAACCATTGTCTAAGTGAACCGCTAAAGGCCTTAAACCCAACTCCCTAACCAAGTAAGCCACATAAGTACTATCAACTCCTCCACTAACACCTATAATACAATCATACTTTTTTGAAACTCCACTCTTCTTAATCTTATTTACCAAGGGAACTAATTGATCTTCTCCTTTTTTTAAATAGGTTAATCCTGATTGCAAAACCTCATCATAGGTTTGGCAATGATTACATAATCCTTCATCATTAAATTTAATAAAAGGATCGTTCTTTAAATCTAAAACACACCTTACACACTCCTCTCTACCCATAATATAAAATCTAAAACAAACTACTTCTTCAACATTCTTTTATATGCATTAATATAAATGATTTCTTCTGTTTCCCACGACTCCATTAATGGATTCTCAGACATTCTTTGCTTTGTCAAATCTACTATATTTTTATCTATTTTTTCAATAGCATTCAAGAGAGCTCCCGCGTTTGGTTCAACTAGCCAACCGCATTTTTTTTCATTTACTACTCCTGATAAGTCTGGAAAATTTGATGAAATTATTGGCACTCCCGCCAAAATGTATTCAAACAATTTATTTGGCAAACAATAATAATGACTTAAACACGAATTTTCAACCAAGCATAACCCCACATCGGCAGACCTTGTCAACCCTATTACCTCACTAGGTTCAACAGGTTTTTTATAATGTATGTTTTTATACTCTTTTGCATATTCTTTTATTTTCAAATCATAATCACCAAAACCAACAAATACTACATGGTTTGATGTTGATGATTTTGAAAAACATTCTAAAATGACTTCAACACCTCTATTTTTGAGTAAAGCACCTAAATAAATATACAACACATCATTATCAGGAATACCTAAACTCTCTTTGAGATTAAATTGATGTGACTCAACATTAAACAATGATTCCTTTGGAAGGTTTCTTAAAAGAGTAATTGAATTTCCCTTATATTTATTTTCATACCATTCTAAAATAGATGGACTAACAACCAACACTTCATCGGCAAATCTAATTAAAAACCACTCTATAAATTTAAGGTAGAGGTTCACTATTCCTTTTGATCCATTTCGCTCTGTTTCCAGCTCATGTGCATCATAAATCAATTTACTTTTTTTTCTCCATTTTAAAAAAACGCCAATTACTAGTTCATTTATACCATGACACTGAACAACTGATATCTTCTCCTTTTTTACTCGTTTCCATATTTCAACATACCATTCTAAATAAAAACATATCGATTTTAAAAAAGGTAGTTTATGGTAAAAACTAACCTTCAATCTCTCAACTCTAACTTCTTTAGAAATATCTGTAAATTGAGCTACATTAGGTGCCTGAATACCTAACATTAATATCTTATCAAACCAAAGGTAGTCTTCTATTGATTTAGATTCTTTTCGAGATCTGGAATCCCTAACTAATGGAGCTGAGTACAAATGAAGATTAATGCCTTTCATGCAGTTTCAATTTTATATCTGCAAAAATAAAAAATAGTTACCCATATTTGCTTTAAATGAATAGTTTTCAGCTATTCTCTGATAAGCTCTTTTTCCTATTGTTTCAAATTCACCTTTGTTATCTATTGCTTTAACAAACGTATCATACCAATCTCCCTTTTCAGGTGAAACAATATAACTGCATAATTCATTTTTAATTATTTCTTTATTAGCAGTAATACCCGAAGCAACACTTACTATTCCCATCCCCATATATTGTATAAGCTTAAAACCACACTTCCCTTTAGCCACTTCGGTATTGTTTAGCGGCATTAAACCAATGTCAATTTTCATTAAACTCTCCTTTTCCCTCTCATAACTCCAAGTCAAATTTTCTATTGGAAAATCAACTTGAGGATTAAATTTCTTTCCACTAATTACAATTAATTTTATAGGATACAACTTACTTAACTTATTCAAATCTGGAACTATCTTTTCTAACAATTGTAAATTATCATTTGAACCAATCCACCCAAAAGCTATTGCTTTATTACTAATTAAACTATAGTCTTTTCGAGGGAAATTATCATAATCAACACAAGTAGGAATAACCAATATCGAGTTTTCTAATAATGTAGAATTTTCTATTTGAACACACTCTTTTAAATAATTACTTCCAACTACAAATCTTTCATACAACCTCAAAGAGTCTTTAAACTTGTTTCCGTTCTCCAACATTATTTTACCATAAATACTTGTAATTATTTTTGGCTGATTTTTAGCTGCAGCAATGTCATCGTCAAAATCTAAAATAACATTTGGGTGTATCGTTAAAAGCAACTTATCTAAAAACAAATTACCATAATCATTATAATGCAATAACTCTCTTCGAACAATTACGGTTTCAAATTTTAAGGAAAAAACAACTTGAAATGTCCGCACAAATAATCCACGAACAAAAAACCAAAACATATCTGATGCTAATAACTTTTCAAATTTTTGCTTGGACTTTATAGTAGTCCAAACAACAGCATTAAAATCATTTTCATTAAAAATATCAGCCCACTTTTTTGCTCTATATTGATACCCAGCATTTTCAATAGGAAAATTTTCAAAAAACAGTACTGATTTCTTAGCCTGTAGAGGCCATTTTTTGATTTGAATCAATACAAAGAAAATTGTAAGAAATCGAACCCAAAAATAAATTGAGTAAAATATTAGTGAAAATAATATGGATTTTATTCGAGAAATATATGGTAGTTCTTTAATCCTAGCAAAAGTAAAGAAAGAATTACGAAGTATTCATTAAGCTTAATTATTTCCATGCTAAATTATTTGTAATTTTGCTAAAAGTCACATCTAGGGTAGTAGTAAAAATGAATAAAAACAAGCTTATAATAGAGCCTTCCAAAAAGAAACTATCTTTAAACTTAAAAGAACTTTTAAAGTATAAAGATTTATTCCTACTCCTTTCATATAGAGACTACAAAGTAAGGTATGCACAAACTTTTATGGGGTTTTCTTGGGCATTTATTCAGCCTTTTATAACGCTATTAATTTTCACCTTGGTTTTTGGCAAAGCAGCTAAAGTTGATACGGGATCAGTGCCCTACCCATTATTTGCCATATGTGGAATGTCTGCTTGGTCATTTTTCTCGTATGTCCTAACAAATTCAGGTTCTTCTATTATTGGAGCACAGCAAATGCTAAAAAAAATATATTTCCCCCGATTAATTATTCCTTTTTCTAAAGCTATTGTTGGATTTGTTGACTTTGGTATAACACTAGTATTTATAATTTTATTATGTCTATACTATGGCTTTATACCATCCTCAAACCTTATTTTTCTTCCAGTTTTTATAATAATGACTATTATTTCATCATTAGCTGCCGGCATATGGATGAGTGCTTTAACTGTCAGATTTAGAGATTTTCAACATGTTATACCCTTCATGGTGCAAATAGGCTTGTATCTGACTCCAATAGGCTATCCGAGTGAATTAATAGTGAAAAATATGTCTGACTGGATGTCTGCAATCTATTTTTTAAATCCAATGGCAGGAGTAGTTGAAGGATTTCGATGGTCAATACTTGGTGGTGCTCCACCAAATGATATGATGTACATTTCTTTTATGGTGATCATAATCATCTTTATTAGTGGATTATTTTATTTTAAGAAAGTTGAAAAAGTAATGGCCGATATTATCTAGTATGAAAAAGGAAACCTCCATAAAAGTTAAAAATGTTTCAAAAAAATATGTTCTTGGATCTAAAAAAGATGGAAGCTTAAGGGGAACTTTTTCAAATCTATTTAAAAAATCTAACAAGATTGACAAACAAGAATTTATGGCCCTCGATGATGTTTCTTTTGAGATTAAAGAAGGTACAGCGCTAGGTATAATTGGAGCAAATGGAGCAGGAAAGTCAACACTTTTAAAAGTATTATCGAGAATTACTGAACCTTCAAATGGCCGTATAGAAATTACAGGAAGGGTAGCTTCCTTACTAGAAGTTGGAACTGGGTTTCACCCGGAATTAACTGGTCGCGAAAACATTTTTTTAAACGGCACCATTTTAGGTATGAGCCGCAAAGAGGTAAAATCAAAATTTGATGAGATTGTAGAGTTTAGTGGCGTGGGGAAATTTATTGACTCGCCAGTTAAACATTACAGTTCTGGTATGTATGTTAGGTTAGCCTTTGCAGTTGCAGCCCATCTTGAACCTGAAATATTAATTATTGACGAAGTCTTAGCCGTTGGCGATGCTGAGTTTCAACGAAAGTGCTTAGGTAAGATGAAAGACGTAAGTCAAAACAAAGGAAGAACTGTAATTTTTGTGAGCCATGATATGGGTGCAATTAAGCAACTTTGTAGTGAAGCAATATTACTGGAAAATGGAAAAATTGCTAAACATGGTACGGTACAAGAATGTATAGGACATTACACTACAACCTTTAACTCAATCTCTGAATCTAAGGGAAAAACGCATATCGGCAATGGGAGTATCTTGATTAATTCGGTTAAGTTACTTGATGAAGAAAATAATGAAACGACATTTTCTACTGCAGGTGGAACATTAAAATTCTTAGTTGATTATGCGTGTATAACTAAAGTTGAATCAGTGATATTTAAAATCGAAATATTTAATGCATTAACAAATTCCATTGTTTTTGTTTGCAATAATTTCCATAGTAGTAAACCATTTAGCTCCTTAAAAAAGTCTGGTAAAGTAATGTGTGAAATTCCTAATTTACCTCTTAATTCAGGTCAGTTTTATATTAATATTCAATGTTTAAATAATTTTGAAATAGCCTATGAAACGAATAACTATATGAATTTTGAAGTATTTAAAGGTGATTTTTTTGGAACTGGAAACTTACCAAACCCTTCAAAAGGCTTGTTAGTAAATCACAATTGGCAAGAAATTGAATCTGATGAATAACCAAATACTTGTAATAATAGGCATGCATCGTTCTGGGACTTCGTTAACCGCTAGTTGGTTAAATTCTTGTGGATTAAACATTGGCTCGAATATAAGTGGCAAAGGAACCGGAAACATTAAAGGTCATTTTGAGGATAACGATTTTCTACATTTTCATGAAGAAATTTTAGCAGACAATAATTTAAATTATTTAACTGCAATTAACAGTGAAGTCAACATATTAGATCAACATCAACTAAAAGCGAGAAGCATTATTGACTATAAAAATAAATTAAATAGTCAATGGGGATGGAAAGAGCCAAGAACATGCCTTTTTCTTTCTTCTATTTATAAAGAGATTATACCTAATGCCAAACATTTAATCATATTTAGACCTTTTCAAGATGTTGTTGACTCATTATATAGAAGAGATCTTAAAATTCTAAAAAATAAAATTGTCTTTCCTAGAGGGTACAATGAACTTTTTAAATTTAAAAAACAAAAAAAACAACTAGCCAACTTATATTTAGAGACTTGGATCAGATACAATCAAGATATTCTAGATTATATTTCTTCAATAAACAAAGAAGATTACCTCTTTATTAGTAATGAAAAATTGATAGAATCTAATCTAGAAATATTCAATCATCTAACAGAAAAATGGAAATTCGATCTTTCCTATTCTAATATAAATGAGATATTTGAAAGCAGTCTATTCCAAAAAGACACTCTAGATTATAACTTAAATAATGAGTTAGTAAGTTTAGCTGAAGAATTGCAAGAAAAACTTAAACGATACTTATAGATGAAACTAGTTGCAGCAACAAATAACAAAAATAAGATTAAAGAAATAAAGCAACTAATTCCTTCGTCTATTGAACTATTAAGCCTTCAAGATATTAATTGTTTGGAAGATATTCCTGAGACTTCTGACACTATTGAGGGAAACGCTATCCAAAAAGCACAATATGTTTATGATAACTATGGCAAAAACTGTTTTGCAGATGATACTGGCCTATTAATCGAATCATTAAACAATGAGCCTGGTGTTTATTCGGCACGCTATGCTGGAGAACAAAAAGATGCTAACGACAACATGAACTTAGTGTTGGAAAAGCTAAACGAATCATCCAACAGAAAAGCAAAATTTATTACGGTTATTGCATTAATAATTGATGGGAAAACAACTTGTTTTGAAGGAATTGTAAATGGGGAAATTACACTATCCAAAAGTGGTAAAGATGGCTTTGGCTATGACCCTATTTTTAAGCCAAATGGTTATGACATTACTTTCTCCGAGATGGCTATGGACCAAAAAAACAAGATAAGTCACCGAGGATTAGCCGTAAAAAAGTTGGTTAATTTTTTAGAAAGCGACCTATAGTGAGACCGCAATAACATCATTTAGCATGGTGGTTAAATCAATCCTTTCGTGAGCAGCCATTTGAGGAATTAAACTCTCCTTAGACATCCCAGGAACTGTATTAATTTCAATTAAATAAGGTGCATCATTTTGAATAATATAATCTGCTCTACAAATTCCTGTTAAATCTAAAATTTCGTAAATCCGCTTTGTTTCAGCTTTAATTTTCTGCTCCATACTCCTCTCTAGATCTGCAGGTGTTATTTCTTCAGACTCGCCTTTATACTTGGCTTCAAAATCAAAGAAATCGTTAGTGGTAACAATCTCAGTAATGGGTAAAACAACAATTCCATTGCTGCCCTTGTAAATTCCATTGGTCACTTCCCTTCCTTCCATAAACGACTCTATTATCGCTTGAGTTCCATGCTTTAATGCCAATTGTATAGCAGTTCTCAATTCACTTTCTTCCTTCACTTTAGTTACACCAAAACTACTTCCTCCATCACATGGTTTTACAAAACAAGGCAAACCAACTTTTGCAATTATTTCACTTAAATCAAACACCTCTTCTTTTCTTATCAAAACTGCCTCTGCAACTTTAACGTCAAAACTTTTAAGGTATTGGTTGCAAACAAATTTGTTAAATGTAAGTGCCGCAGCCAAATGACTACAAGTAGAATATGGTAAGCTCAACATGTCAAAATAGGCTTGTAGCTTTCCATCTTCACCAGGTGTACCATGAATTACAATAAAAGCATAATCAAACTTTACACCATTACATGAAAAATCACTACGATCAACAACCTGCTTTTCATCTCCAACAAACGCAAACCAGCCTTCATCATCAATTCTAACTTTAATTGGATTAAACTTAGTTCGATCAATGTTGCTAAAAACCATTTCAGCACTTAATAAAGAAATAACTTTCTCGTGACTATAACCTCCTTCAATAATGGCAATGTTTTTCATAATACCTCTGCTTATTTCTCCAAATTTATTTCATCTTTATCAAATACTTACTCTTTCATAAAATAAATATTCATATTTCATTGTTAACTAAATCTATAAAAGTTTAAGTTCATTGAGCGAATGATTTTTACTTTTGAGACTAAGCTAATGTCAAAAAAAAGAATAATAGTATCGGTTACCAACGACTTAACCACAGATCAACGTGTGGCAAAAATCTGCAACAGCCTTACTGACCTCAATTTGGAAGTAATATTGGTAGGCAGAATACTAAAAAAGAGCATTCAAATTAACCGAAATTACTCCACCAAAAGGTTTAAACTTTGGTTTAACAAAGGCCCTTTATTTTACGCCAATTACAACATTCGCTTATTTTTCTTCTTACTCTTTACTAAAACCGATTTTTTATGGAGCAATGATTTAGACACACTTTTGGCCAATCACATTATTTCTAAATGGAAAAGCAAAAAACTCATTTTTGACAGCCACGAGTACTTTACCGAAGTACCTGAGTTGATAGATCGTCCAAAAGTTCAAAAAATTTGGAAACGTTTAGAACGAAAAATATTACCCCAACTCCAACACACTCTAACTGTTAGTCCTTCTATTGCAGAACTTTACAAGAAAGAGTATTGCATTGATGTAAAATTATTAAGAAACGTTCCTTACTTATCTAAACCTTCTGTAGAAGTAGAAAACATTAAAATTGAAGGATCAAAAATATTAATTTATCAAGGTGCTATAAATGTAAATAGAGGAATTGAGTTTATGGTGAAAGCCATGAAACATATTGACAATTCATTTTTATACATTGCTGGTTATGGCGACATTTCAACTCAAATTAGCCAATTAATTCAAGCTGAAGGCTTGACTCAAAAAGTAAAAATGTTGGGAGAAATTCCTCAAGAAAAACTGCATGGGTATACCATTCAAGCTGATTTAGGATTGAGCTTGGAAGAAGACAAGGGATTAAATTATCGTTTTGCTTTACCCAACAAACTTTTTAACTACATTCAATCTGGCGTTCCAGTTTTAGCCTCCTACTTACCAGAAATGAGTAATCTTGTTAAACAATATCAATTTGGCTTATGTATAGAAAAGCATGATGTTCAACACATTGCCAACTGTATAAATTTAATGTTAGCTGACGAAGAAAAAATGAAGATTTGGAAATTAAATGCACTAAAAGCTGCCCAAGAATTAAATTGGGAAAATGAACACCATGTAATTGCAGATTTATTTTGAAAACCATTAACATCATATCATTTGACGTTCCTTTTCCTGCAAATTATGGCGGAGTTATAGACGTTTTTTACAAGCTAAAATACTTTCACAGTAAAGGCATAAAAATACATTTGCATTGTTTTGAATATGGCAGAGGTGAACAAAACGAACTCAACAAATATTGTGAGTCGGTCAACTACTACAAACGAAAAACAGGTGCTTCTTCACAATTATCTTCAACACCATATATTGTTAAATCTAGAACATCCAAACGACTTAAAACAAACCTTTTAAAAAACAACTACCCCATCCTTTTTGAAGGTTTACACACCTGCTATTTATTAGACGACAAATCATTTGAAAACCGAATAAAAATTTTTAGAGAAAGTAATATAGAGCACGATTACTACCACCATTTAGCCAAAGCCGAAAAAAACATTCTTAAAAAACAGTATTATAAATCGGAAGCAAAAAAACTAGAGCGTTTTGAATCAATCATTCAACATGCTAACTTTTCTTTTGTGGTATCACTAACTGACCTCAGCTATTTTGAAAAAAAATATCCGAAAAGCAAGTTCGAATTCGTACCTAGTTTCCATTCTGGTGATGCAGTAAAACCTAAAAGTGGTCTAGGTGAATATGTCTTATATCATGGGAATTTAAGTGTAGCTGAGAACAAAAATGCAGCTACCTACATGATTAAAAATATTTTTAACAACACTTCAACTCCGTTAATTATAGCAGGCTTAAACCCTCCAAACGAACTAGTACAACTTATAAGTAAACATGACAATGTGCAGCTTATCAAAAATCCAGATGATGCCGAAATGGAAAAATTAATAACCAACGCTCAAATTAATTTCCTTTATACCGATCAAGCAACTGGATTAAAACTAAAACTGCTCAATGTATTGTATAACGGAAGGCATTGTATTGTCAACTCTAAAATGGTAGAAGGGACTTCACTTAAAGACATTTGCTTGATAGAAGACGATATTACTAAACTCAAAAACTTAATAAAAGATCGTTTTACAAGAGAAGTCTCAGCTGAAACAATAGAAAATCGAAAAATTAAATTGTCTCAAGAATATTCTAACGAAGTTAGCTTTAGTCGCATCATGAAACCCCTTAATTAAAATGAAGTCGCTCATTAATGAAATAGAGAAATGTAAAATTTGTGAGCCACAATTACTATTAGGTGCTCGACCAGTTTTAGCTGCACATCCCAAAAGCAAAATTGCAATAATTGGACAGGCTCCCGGTACGAAAGTTCACAACAGCGGAATTCCTTGGGATGATGAAAGTGGCGAAAACCTTAGACGTTGGATGAGTATTGACAATGAAACTTTTTACGATCCAGAACAAATAGCTATAATTCCTATGGGGTTTTGCTATCCTGGAAAAGGCAAAAGTGGTGATTTACCTCCACGCAAAGAATGTGCTCCTCTATGGCATGAGTTGCTTTTTGAACAGCTTAAAGAATTAGAGTTAGTTTTATTAATTGGAAAGTATGCTCAAGATTACTACTTAAAAGAACAAGCTCAAAAAACCTTAACAGAAACAGTTAAAAACTTCAAAACCTATCTTCCCAATCACTTTGTATTACCACATCCATCACCAAGAAACAACATTTGGCAAGCCAAAAATGAATGGTTCGGAAAAGAGGTGTTACCAGAACTGCAGGCAAAGGTAAAGGCTATTTTATAAGACCTTCAATTTTTCTTCAGCTTTAGTTTTATAAAAACCATTTGTTACTACAATTTGTTGCAATACAACTTTTGCTTTTGCAATTTCTTTCAATTCAATTAAAGTTAAAGCTTTAAACCAATTTGCCTCCTCATTAAATTCAGCCTCTTCATTCACCAATACTTTATCCAACTCAACAAGAGCGTTGCTATATTGATACAAATAATAATGACTCATCCCTCCATAAAACTGCCCATTAACTTCAGTTGGATGCTCTTTTAAAATTATACTAAACTGCTCTAAAGCCATGGTATAATTTTTTGCTTTATAAAATCCAATTGCCTTTTCTAAAGTTGCTTTATAAGTAATCTCAACAAGTAACTCAGACCTCTCCTTGTCTGCCATATTTTTTTCTTCTTCTGAAGCAAAATCAGCAGAAATTGATTTCGTTTCCACAACCTGATTTAAATCATACTCCTTTTGATACTCTTCAGTATAATCAATCACTTTATGATCATTTAACACCACTATTTTATCGTTCCTCTCTTTTAGCGCAGACACAGATTCTCTCTCCAGGGAAGGAGATTGCATAAACCCTTTAGCCTTCTCCTTTTTTTGTCGATTATCATTAAATCTTCTATCCTCTTCCTTTCTTTCTGCCTTTTTGATCTTATAGCTATCTTTGTTTTTCAGCAATCCATCTACATCCCGATCATTCTTTGCATGATTAGTTGCAGCAGCATTTCCAGCTATACTCAAACTAGGCGAATTAGCTACTACTTCTTCTTTTAACTTTTCTTCATTGGGTTCATCTGCAATAAGTACAGGAATTTCATCCTCTAAAACTTCCTCTACCTCTGCATCCTCCATTTCTACTAAATCAAACGATTGTACATTCGGTTCTTGAGTAAGACCATTATTTTGCAACATTACACTGGCAACCTCATCAATACTAATTTCAAAAGGTAGTGCGATCTCTTCTTTTTCCTCAATCTCTTCTTTAATATCAGTTTCACTTTCATCTATATTCATATTCGCCTTTGTCAAAACTTCTTCCATTGATTCTGTTGTGCTTTCTTCATTCAAAATAGCAACATCAACTTCATTGGTTATGACATCATCAAAAACATTAAACGTAAAATAACTGCCAAAAACAACAACTAACAATGAAGCTGCTACCATTAAATTTCGCATAATGGGTCTTTTCGCTCCTAATTTATTTACGCGCTGATCTATTTGATTATCAATGGCAAAAAGCATAGAAGAATTTTGAGCATATCTCATCCCAGCCAACGCATCGGTACACAATTCGCAGTCGAGCATATGCTTTTCAACCTCATACAATTCTTTGGTAGAAAGTTGTTTATTGATATACCTGAGCATAGATTCCTTCGAGATGCAAGTCGTGTTTGAAAATATGTGGTTATTTAATTCTTTCATTTTAATTTCTTTTAGGCCGACATTATGTTAGCCAAATTTCTTTTTCCATTTTGTATATAACTTTTTACTTTTTTAATTTCATAGCCGGTAATATCAGCTACCTCGCTGTAACATTTTTCTTCTAAAAAAAACAATTCAATGCATACTCGTTGCTCCTCTTTTAAATGTGTTAACGCCTCTTCCAACTTGGTCAACTTCACCTCATTTTCTTCCTTCTCATGCACAGCAAATGGAGCTGCAAAAGTTTCTTCGTGCTCATAAGTTGCTTCGTACTCATTCACCCTCTTCTGCTTTGTTTGCTGCCTTCTTAAAAACATTAAACAATGGTTTCGCGCTACACTATGTAACCATGATTTAAAATTAGCGATATCGTGTTTTTTAAGGTCCTCTAGTAAATTTTCAAAAATCTGTAAAACAGCATCCTTACTCTCTTCCTCATTTTTTAAATACTTTAAGCAAACTCCATAAACCAGGTGAGAGTATCTTTTATATAACTCTCCCACCAATGTGTTATCGCCTTTCCTTTTGTACTCAGCGATTAACTCATTGTCGGTTAATGGTTGTATGTTTTTAGATTTAAAAATTCTCATTAAAAATAGCCTAGTATTCTTGTGCTAAATCGAAATAACTTTTGGTTTCTACAATAATTACCCCTCCAGTTATGTCTCCATAACGAGCTGGAACTCCACCAGTATAAACCTTCAAACTCCCAATTGCCTGACCAGGAATCCCAATATTACCAGTCATTGATTTCATCCCATCAGTAATAAATTGAGTAGATTGTGGCCTACTCCCTCTTATGTAAACATCCTTTCCATTTGGTGCTAAAACAACACCAGGAAGTGAAGTGGCAATAGCAATAGGATTATTTCTATTTACATTCCTCTTCAGTTCCTTTGTAGTTAAAATTTGAACATGCGGCTCATCTTTTGAGATTAAAGGAGTTCTATACGTAATCATTTGGTATGTTTCCAATTGCTCAGCTGTTGCTTCCATTTCAAAATTTACATAGGTGATTTTATCCGAAAGCACGTCAACATTTTGAACCTTTACAGGCGCATAACCTGCATATTTTGCCATTACTGCATATTTTCCAGAATTCAACGCATTTATAGTGAACTTACCATCAAAATCCGCAGCATCACCCATTAAATTTTCTCCTACTTCAATGTATACCGAAACATTCCAAATGGGCTCTCCAGTAGCTTTATCTTTTACAATTCCTTTTATTTCACCTGTTTGAGCAGCAACATTTGTTAATACAAATAAAATTGCAGCTAGTGTTGTAGTTAGTTTTTTCATTTTTTCTAAAGTTTTAAATTAAACAAATAATTAGCAATCGACATGTCATTAATTAAGAATATTCGCTTATTAGATGCAAGTGCACCTCAAATTCCATAAAAATTTATGCTCTTTTTTTATTTATCCAAATAAATAACCGTTTATCATATTCTATTACGGATTTGATTATTTTATTTTTACTTTAGTTTCGTAAACAACCTAACCATCATAAAATGAACGCATTTAATAAAACAATAATCGGATTAACAGCCATTACCATTACTTTAGCATGTGGTAGTTCAACCGAAAAACCAACAGAAAAAGAAACGGATAAAACACCAGCATTTAATCTTTCGCAAATTGATTCAACGATGAGTCCTTGTGAGGATTTTGAACAATATGCAGTAGGAAATTGGTTAAAAGACAATCCTGTTCCAGAATCGGAAAGTAGATGGGGAAGTTTTAACATTGTGCACGATGCCAATGAAATTAAGTTAAAAGCAATAATTGAGGATGCAACAAAAGCAAACGCTAAAAAAGGTACTCCTATACAGCAGGTTGGAGATTTTTATTCTTCTGCCTTAGACTCTACTACTATTAATGAGCTAGGCATCACACCCTTAAAACCTTTATTGGCAAAAATTGATGCAGTAACTGACATTCAAAGTTTAGTAGAAACAATGACAGAACTAAACAGAAACGGTTCAGGTTCTATTTTTAGCTATGGTGTTGGAATTGATTCTAAAAACAGTTCACAATACATCACTTACATTTCTCAAGGTGGATTTGGTTTACCAGATAAGTCATATTACACACCAAAAGATGAAAGAGGAGAGAATATATTAGTAGAATACACAAAGCACATTACTGCCTTATTTGCTCTTGCTGGTGATGAAGAAGCTATTGCTAAAGAAAAAGCTAATGCTGTAGTTGCTCTTGAAACCGACTTGGCTGCAAACTCTATGAGTAGAGTAGAAAGCAGAGATCCTTTAAAAACATACAACAAAATGACTGTTGATGAATTGCAAGCTTTAAATCCATCTATTGATTGGAATGCTTTATTTAAAAAAGCAGGGTTAAATAATATTGAGAACTTAGTGGTAAGACACACTAACTACATTTCGAAATTAAGTAAGGTATTTAAAACCCACGAAATTGAAAACTGGAAAACGTACATGAAATGGCATTTAATAAACGACATGGCTAGCAACTTAAGCCATGACTTTGAAAGTCAAAGATTCTCTTTTTATTCAACTACCCTTAGAGGAATTAGTGAAATGAAACCAAGATGGAAAAGAGCATTATCTAAATCTAACGGAAATGTTGGTGAGCAAATAGGAAAATTATTTGTAGAAAAACATTTCCCTGAAGAATCGAAACAAAAGGTAATGGACTTAATTGGAAACATTAATACTGTTTTTAAAGAAAGAGTTGAAAAATTAGAATGGATGGGAGATGCCACTAAAGCTAAAGCACTAGACAAACTTAGTAAGTTTACCTACAAAATTGGTTATCCAGACAATTGGAAAGACTTCAGCTCTATTGAAATTTCGAACAATACTTTAGCACAAAATGTAATGAACGTAAACAATTTTGGCTACACTGAAAATGTAGAGAAGCTAGGTCAGCCAATCGACAAAGGAGAATGGGGAATGAATCCACAAACCATAAACGCTTACTACAATCCAAGAATGAATGAGATTGTATTCCCAGCAGCAATTTTGCAACCTCCCTTCTTTAATCCTGAAGCTGACGATGCTATGAACTATGGCGGTATTGGTGGAGTTATTGGACATGAATTTTCGCATGGATTTGATGACCAAGGATGTAAATCTGATGGCGATGGTAACCTCAACAACTGGTGGGAAACACAAGATTCTATCAATTTTGCTGAAAGAACTGCTAAACTAGTTAACCAATTTGATGCGTATGAAGTAGCAGAAGGTAACCACGTTGATGGAAAATTAACCTTAGGTGAAAACATAGCTGACATTGCTGGTATTACACTATCTTATTATGCTTTAGAAAAAGCGATGGCAGGAAAAGAAGATCCAATGATTGATGGTTACAATTACAAACAACGTTTCTTTTTAAGTTGGGCACAAGTATGGCACTCTAATTCAAAAGATGCTGCAATTATTAATCAGGTTAAAACCGACAACCATTCTCCTACTCGTTTTAGAACGATAGGTCCATTAACCAATATGGTTGAATTCCATTCAGTATTTGGATGTGAAGAAGGTAAAATGATTGCTCCAGACAGCTTAAGGGTTACGATTTGGTAGTATGAATTTAAAAGACGAATTCAATAAAGCCTTTGCTGAAGATTTAGCCACTAAATTTTCAGCAAAGGCTTTTTCTTTTGACTCCAAAGGGTTTGTTAATGCTATTATCAATAAACATTGGGAAGAAAAAGAGCTCAAAGAAAGAATGCGACACATTACACATACCATCAACGATTTTGTAAACGAGCCTTACCCCAAACAAATTGAAATTATTAGTCCTGTTGCCATTCAATATGGCGGCATGAAAGGAATGATTTTCCCAGATTTTATTCAAGTATATGGTTTGGATCATTTTGACAAATCAATAGCCGCTATGGCCTTATTCACACAATATTCTACCTCAGAATTTGCCATCCGCCCATTTATAGAGAAATACCCAGAGAAAGCGATGGCTCAAATGAATATATGGAGTCAACACAAAAATGAACACCTTAGAAGGTTAGCTTCTGAAGGCAGTAGACCAAAATTACCTTGGGCTCCGCCACTCAGAAATTTCATTAAAGATCCTACGCCAAGTCTGAACATTTTAGAAAATCTCAAAAATGATGAATCATTATATGTTAGAAAAAGTGTTGCCAATCACCTGAACGACATTTCAAAATCTCAACCAGAATTGGTGCTAAAAATTGCTAACCAATGGTTTGGAGTTACTAAAAATACAGACTGGATTGTAAAACATGCTTTAAGAACCTTGCTAAAAAAAGGAGATAAAAGAGCGTTGGCGATTTTCGGTTTAGACAATTCAAAAGGCATTAACACAATTGAATTAAGCATTGCTGCGGACCAACTTAAAATAGGTGAGTTTACACACTTCAATTTTGAGGTAGAAAACACGTCTAATACAGAAAGGAACATCCGTTTAGAATATAAAATAGCTTACATTAAAGCCAACAAAAGTCAATCAGAAAAAGTGTTTCAAATATCAGAGTTTAGTTTAAAACCAAAATCAAGAAAACACTTTAAACGAAAACAATGGTTTAAACAATTATCGACCAGAAAACATTATGCTGGCATACACCTTATTACATTAATTGTAAATGGAGATTGCAAGAATTCAATTGAAGTAAATCTAATCGATTGATAGATTAATTCTTTCCCAAAGGATATCTTTCAACTCAACCAAACCTTGTTCGGCAACTGCAGAAATGAAAACACAAGTAATTTCTGGTAAATCTTGTTTCATTTCATCCATTAATTCCTCATCCAGCATATCAGATTTTGAAATGGCTAAAATCCGTTCTTTATCCAATAACTCTGGATTATATTGAGCCAACTCATTTAGCAAGGTGTCATACTCTTCTCGAATATCATCGCTATCCGCTGGTACCAAAAACAACAATGCTGCATTTCGTTCAATGTGTCTTAAAAAACGCAATCCAAGACCTTTTCCTTCGTGCGCTCCTTCAATAATTCCAGGAATATCTGCCATTACAAAAGATTGATGATCTCTGTAAGAAACAATACCTAAATTGGGCACTAATGTAGTGAAAGGATAATTTGCAATTTCTGGTTTTGCTGCGGTAATTACCGAAAGTAAGGTAGATTTACCTGCATTCGGAAAACCAACTAAACCAACATCGGCCAATACTTTTAATTCTAAAATTTTAGACTCTTCTACATATTCCTCACCTGATTGAGCGTATCGAGGAGTTTGATTGGTTGACGATTTAAAATGGTCATTTCCTAAACCACCACGCCCTCCTTTTACTAATATAAATTCTTGATTGTGTTCGGTAATTTCACACTCATCTTCCCCTGTTTCAACATCTTTAGCAATAGTACCTAAAGGCACTTCTATATAAACATCTTCACCATCAGCACCAGTACTTCTAGATGAACCTCCAGCTCCTCCGTGTCCTGCTCTAATATGTCGTTTATACTTTAAGTGCAACAAAGTCCAAAGATTCTTGTTACCCCGCATTATAACATGACCACCTCTTCCACCATCTCCTCCATCTGGCCCACCTAAAGCAGTCCAATTATCTCGATGTAAATGGGTAGAACCCTTCCCTCCGTTTCCAGAGCGGCAATGAATTTTTACGTAATCAATAAAATTACTATTGGACATGTTTTGTGAATTTCTTAAGCTTGATTATAATGAAACGTTAACTTCATCTATTGCGGCACAAAGTCTATCAAATATATCGCTAATAGAACCAACACCATTTACCGCTGCATATTTGTTTTGGTTTTTATAAAAACCAGCTACCGGAGCAGTTTGATCATTATAAACAGCTATTCTATTTTGAATGATTTTTGGATCAGCATCATCTGGTCTACCACTATCAATCGCTCTATTTTTTAGCCGACCTTTCAATTCTTCTTCTGGCACATCAATGCCCACCATAGCAGTAACAGCAGTTCCTTTGTTTGCTAAAAACTGATCCAAAGCTTCTGCTTGGGCAATAGTTCGCGGAAAGCCATCATAAATAACACCTTTAGCATCAGGATGCTTTAACACTTCTGATTCCAAAATTTTAATGGTAATATCATCAGGAACCAAATTTCCATTATCGGCATACGACTTGGCTAATTTGGCTAAATCAGACTCAGGATCTAATCCTCTAAAGACATCTCCAGTAGAAATATGAACCAATCCATAATGTTTTTTCAAACTTTCTGCTTGTGTTCCTTTTCCAGCTCCTGGAGGTCCAAATAAAACTATATTTAACATTGCGCTATTTTTTTAATCGTTTAAAACGTAAATTGAACTTAAATTTCTTCCCAAACCATCATAATCTAACCCGTATCCTAAAACAAATGCATTGGGAATTTCTACTCCCACATAATCAATAGAAAACGACTTTTTATATGCTTCAGGCTTATATAATAATGTTGCTATTTTTATACTTTTGGCTTTTTTCTCAGCCAACATTCCGTAAATTTTTTCTAAAGTATTTCCCGTATCCACAATATCTTCCACAACTACCACATCTTTCCCTTCAATACTTTCATCTAATCCAATCAATTCGTTCACCTGCCCTGTAGTTTCGATTCCTTGGTAAGACGACAGCTTAACAAAAGAAACGGTACTACTTAAATTAATAGATTTTAAAAGATCGGAAAAAAACATAAACGAACCGTTTAACACTCCAATAAAAAGAGGTTCTTTACCTTGGTAATCTATATTAATTTTGTTGGCTACTTTTTGCACCGCTTCTTGAAGATTCTCTTCAGAAATGAAAGGTTTAAACGATTTATCTTTTACGGTAATAATATTCATATAAATATCTCAGCACAAATGTAATTAAATTAAATTTTGATAAAGCATATCGTAACCATATTGACTACATTTGTAGTCTAAAAATTAATTTTATGAAACCTTTAGTAAGTATTTTTATGGGCAGTACAAGCGACTGGCCAGTTATGCAGAAAGCTGCAGACATCTTAAATGAATTTGAAATTCCTTTTGAAGTGAATGCTTTATCGGCACACAGAACACCCGATGAAGTTGAAAAATTTGCCAAAAACGCCAAAGACAATGGAGTAAAAGTTATTATTGCTGCGGCAGGAATGGCTGCTCATTTACCGGGCGTTATTGCTGCAATGACTCCAATACCTGTTATTGGTGTTCCAGTTAAAGCTTCTTTAGATGGAATGGATGCATTATTAGCAATTGTTCAAATGCCTCCAGGAATACCTGTTGCAACTGTTGCTATAAATGGAGCACTTAATGCTGGAATTTTAGCAGCTCAAATGATTGCAACTGGTGATGAAGCTGTGATGCAAAAAACAATTGAGTACAAAAGCAACCTAAAAAACAAAATGGTTCAAGCGAACAAAGATTTAGCGGAATTTAAGTTTGAGTATCGCGTAAACTAATTGAAAAAAAATAGTGCGACTACTCTTAAGGTTGCACTATTTTTTTCTTTCCAAAATGTAATGCGTAAGAATTAGTGATTCGCCCTTTAGTGAATAAACGTCTTGCAACCTCCAGCCATTCTTCTTTAATTTATTTAAAATGGTGACAATGGAATTCATCCCATCAAACCCCTTAGAAATCAATTCAGTTCCTTGATTGTTTCCAGTATAAATAGCTACTCTGGTTAATCCAGAGCTACTCCCTTCGGTGGTTCTAAACTCATCTTCATTGTTCAATCGAAGCTCCAAAATAACATAATCTCCTTTAGAAGTTAAGCTTTTCAATTTACTTACAACGCTACCCGATTCTTGAGCCATAGAGACGGTAGAAATGAACAATACAGCAATAACAATTAATACCTTTTTCATATTTTAATTCTATTTAATCGGAAAAAATATAGCGGTTTCCCACTTTTCCGGGTTTGATTCTTTGGTTGGATCTGTTTTATATATTTCCCAAGGCGGACCAGTAACAACTACTTTATTTTTTCTCATCCACTCATTTATTCCAAAATACGTTTCAGGAATTCGAGAATAATCACCATAATGAACAGCGGTTACTACTTTTCCCTCTTCAATTTTATTTAATTTTATGTCATCAACACTCACTAATACCGAATCACCTATTGGTATTCCAGCTTCAATATCCACCAATGTATCTGACCAAAAGTGATAAATTACCAGTGGTGATCCAGCAATTTCAATCTTTTCACTATCCAAATAAGTATTAATTCGCTCGTATAGTTTGCCGTGAATATTATTCATATCTACCGGATTAATACTATCTCTAATAGATAAAAACCAACTTGAAAGAATCAACTCTTCACCAACCTCAACTCCCTGAATATTAGGAAGATTCTCAGTGTAAGTTTTCAAACGAGACAACCCTAATTCGCAATTCTGACCTATTTCTTCTTCTAAAAATAAACCGAAAAATTTCATTATTGGATTAAAGCCTAACTCTACTTCACAAACCCACTTCACCTCAATACCTTCACTAACCTCACTAAAATACCAATTGTGTCTTAGTGTAGAAAAGTCTAACTCCGCTTCGGTTTCTATCAAAGAATTTACTTCAGATTTAAGTATTTTTAGCTTTCCAGAACCTAAATCTTCATTTTCGGAGTCCCAAGTAAATGTGGCATTCTCTCCAGAAGACGGATAAGAATAAGCACTTTCATTTTCATAAATTGAAGAATCTTTTAAAGCCCAAGGAGACCAATTACTCCAGTTTTTAAGCTCATTAACTTGATTAAAAACCTGATGAACACTACCTTTTATTATTGTTTTACGCTCAAAACTAAACTTTGAAGGAAAAAACATAGATGCCACTGCAATAAGGAAAAGGAATAGTAAAAAAATATATAAAGCCCTCTTCAAAATATTCATTGAGAATTCGCAATTGGTTGAACTATAAAAGTAAAGTTTTTAGAACAGCAAACCAATTAAACATGACTCAATTTAGCCCCTGGAAAGGTTGTAAAATAAGGGTTTTATATTTTTTACTATATTGGCTACCTTCAATTATTAACAAAATGTGTCAATTACCTATCAAAGCACTTATAATTTTAGGAACAATTCTGTTCGCTTTATCACCTGTTTATGGCATAAACTATGATGAAGAAAATAAAAAAGACACCGTTTCAGCTTTAGTTATAACACCAACTAATCCTTTATACAGTTCCATTGCTCATTTAAACGGAGATCAGATTGTAAGCATTATAGATTCTTTATTAGAATTAGACAACATTCCCCTGGAATTAACTAGAGAGATAAATGATTATGCTGAGCGCCAGTTGTTGACACATGATTATTACAATTCGCTAACTTATTATTACGAAGATTCAGAAATTCCAGCAGAATCTGCTTATGGAAAATGGGACACTAGAAACATAAATTCTTATTCCGATGCCATTACAAAAAATGATTCTAACATAGTTCTTACCCTTACAGATAATGAGCATTTTTGCAATTATATCGCTCCTATTACCGACCCTGTAGTAACGTCAAACTTTGGCTGGAGAAACGGAAGAAATCACAATGGAATTGATCTTGACCTTCAGGTTTGGGATCCTGTTGTTGCAGCTTTTGATGGAATGGTAAGAATTGCGCTATATCATCCGGGTTATGGCCGTGTAGTTGTAATACGACATTACAATGGACTCGAAACTCTTTACGCTCACTTTCATCGCTTAAAAGTTAAAACTGGAGATGTTGTATCGGCAGGTCAGGTTATAGGATTAGGTGGTAGTTCAGGTCAAAGCTCTGGAAGCCACCTTCACTTTGAAGTTAGATATAAAGGAAAACCACTGAATCCAAAACACCTTATTTCTTTTAAAAATAACGAACTAATTAGTGATTCTTTGGAGTTGGTTAAGCAAAAATGGAACTATTCGGCTCTTCCAAAAGGAGTAGAATACCACACTATAGAACGAGGAGATTTTATGTATAAAATAGCTTCGAGATATGGAATAAGCGTAAATGAATTATGTGACTTGAATGCTATTTCAAGAAAAAAAGTGTTAATTGTGGGCAGAAAACTTCGTATAAAATAATGTTCAACATCACCAATTATAATCAACACCCAACAAGACCAGGATACAATGTTTTTAAATTTTACCAGCAAGAAAGAGCTGATAATTTCAAAGCCTTACTAGAAAAAGAAAACATTTGGTTTGAATATTCTGTTGATAAAGAAAATCTTGAAAAAACTCACTTTATGTTTGGTATTAGAGTAGCCGACCACAAAAAAGTAGTTCAGTTAAACTTCATTGTAAATGGAAAGCACAGAAAGCCAACCATTTCAAATTTTTATGTTAGGATTTTTGTTTATGCTTTTGCAATTGGAATTTTACTTCTGGCGGTAATTGGCGCAATACTTAAAACCTAAAACCTAAAGTAAAGGTAATGTAGTGATCTTTTAAATTTGTACTGGCTACATCACTCTGGTCTGCAATAACAATTGTCTCAACATCTTGTGTTTTCAACGAATAAGCAATATCAAAATAGTACTCTTCTTCTTTTATACCTAGACCGGCCGAATAAATAGAAGCACTGTTATCTGACGAATATTTTTCACTTAATGAATTACCCTGAAACCTGTATCCAGCTCTAATTCTAAAAGGATCTATTCTCCACTCTGTTCCAACTCTAATATTATGTGCCATAACAAAGTTGTTTCTTATGTTTTGATTTTCTGTTACAAACTCTGCGCCACTCCCACTATTGTAATTGTCTGTTTTTAAACGAGCTGAGGCATAATCTACTAACTCAAAATCACCATTAATCACACCATAATTTCCAAGAATTATACTTGCACTTGAAATAAAACGATAAGGAGTTGTTACCACATAGTCATAAGAACCGTAAGGAGAAGCTTCCTCAAGTATTGTACCATCTTTATGCTCTGCAACTATCGATGATTCATAATCATCGTGCAAAGAATAAACTGTTGGTGTATGAAAAGCTGTACCTATACGAAACCAATCCACCACTTTATAAATTAAACCTAATTTAAAGTTAAAACCAGCACCACTAGTACTCACATAATCATGCATGCTGTAACTATTAAAATCAGTTAAAGTATCGCTTGGATCAGCTGTTTCAGAATAATACCGATCATAACTAAATCGAACGGTTGGTATTCCAACTGATGCCCCTAAGTATAGCTTATTGTTATAATTTGCTCCTGTTGCAAAAAACATTTCACCACTTCCTCCCCTAGTTTCATAAGAAGTAAATTGTGCTATATTTTTAGAATTACTAAATGCATGATTGTATTGAGTAGAATCTCCAATTAATGGGTTTACCAAATAGGTTTGATAGGCCAAGTTTGCTGAAAAAGCATGATATTCATTAATATCTGTTTCGAAAGTTCCTTGCCCTGCATTTAACTCATTGGTAAATGTATTGAGTGCCGAAGAATCCGTAACTCCACTAACTGAAATACTTGTATTGAAGTTACTTGTCCTGTTATAACCAACTCCGAAGCTAACACTCTTCCAATCACCCGAACCATCAAAAGTTCCAACCAGACCAACATTGGCAAAATGAAAATTTAATTTGCCGTCTTCGCTAGTGATTCCATCTGATTTGCTCTTCGAATAATTTTGATGAAAAGCTGGAGTAAAAGAAAAATCAGAGCTTTTATATACCCCAATTCCTCCAGGGTTAATGCTAAGTGAACTCATGTTTGCTCCTAAAGCACCAAAAGACCCTCCCATGGCATTAAATCTAGCATCACCATAAAAATCTAATGAAGAATAACGCAATACATCAAATTCATTTTGAGCTTTAACCTCAACGAAGAAGCTTATAGTACAAAACAGAATACAAATTATCTTTTTCATGTCGCTCTAATTAAATAAATAACTACCTTCTTCCTCCACTTCTAAATCCACTACTTTTTGAAGAGCCTCTACTCTTTGACGCTCCACCACTTCTAGATGAACCGCTCGGTCGTGAAGAACTACCTCTATTATAACTCCCTGAAGACTTATTATAACTTGGCTTAGTATTACTTGAGCGATTGTACCTTGGTGTACTACTTTTTTGACTTGGTTTTTTATAACTGGGTTTTGAATAAGTAGACTTTGGCTTATTATAAGTTGTTCTTGGACTATTGTACCTAGTCCCACCAGTTTGTTTCGTTCCAGTTGACCTTGGAGAAGAATACCCAGAATTTTTAGGTATTGAACTCACCCGAGGTTTACTAGTTGTAGTTCCAGAAGGTCTATTTAAAGTACCCGTGTTTTTTGTATTTGTACGCGGATTAGTATAAGTCGTTTTTGGAGTATTTGATCGTGGCGTAGTTGTGTTCGTATAATTTCTTGGTGAACTAGTAGTCGAAATACCCCTACCCTTATTAACCGTTCCTTTGGCTGCTGATTGATGATACCCTCTTACATCATTTTTTACAGCAGATTCATATTTTTGACCAAAGGTTCTAATTGGAGCAGAGGCCTTTTGACCATTTCCTGAGCTTGCATAACTTTTTCCAGCTGGTCTCCTCGCTCCATATCCAGAATAGTTTGAACCACTTCCTCGCTTGCCATAGTAATGACTATTATGATCGTAACTGTTGTAATAATTATTAGATGCATAATTATTGCCATAATGGTGATACCCATTATTCCAAGGAGAATAACCCCCATAATAACCTGTACCGCAATAACCATAGCTACCTGAATAACCCCAGCCCCATGACCAACCTAACGACCAACCGCCATAGTAAGACCATCCAGCATTCCATCTAACTGGGCTAGGATTCCACCAGCTATAGCTAGAATAAATACTTGTACCATAATAATAAGGATCATTATTGTACCAATAATAGTTGGTGTAGTAATCATCGTAATATCCACGAGTAGATCTTCTTCTAAATCGTTTAATACGAGAAGAATATTCATAATCATGGTATTCATTCCCATAATCATAGTCATCACCACTGTAATAGTTGTTGGTAATTCTTACATCTCCGTTATCATCTTCATAATAAGTCGTTGAATCGGTAATACCCATTCGCTTATTATAAGCCAATTCAGCTTCTCTAGAACTATTGTCTATATAATAATCAGTAGCTGTAGCATACTCGGTTTCAGATACAACACCTTCTTTTTCAACTTCATCAAGAATTGCCTCTTGGATTGATTTCTTATTTTTCTTTTTTGAAGAAGGGTAAAAATCATCCTGTGCAAAAGCTGTGCTATAGATTAAGATGAAACTTAAAACAACTCCTATCAATTTTATCGCTCTCATAATATGTCCTCCAAATTTAGTAATACTTGTTAATGAAATGTTAAACTCAAATACTGTGCCAGTTTTAAAATACTAATGCCAACATGTTGCTATTAGAAATAAAGAATGGATAAAAACCTCTACCACAACCTCTGCGACTACCTCTTTTGCAAAACTTCGATTCCTTTTTTTCCTTTTTTTTCTATGTTGATTGGCACCTTCTTCCTCATAAGCATATTCTTTGTTTTTTTCTAAATAATCCTTTTCAGTAGCGTACGCATCAGTGTTAACCAGGCTATCATTGTAGTATTGCTCAATATCAACTTTTTTCTTTTTTTCGTTGTATATTTCATCTTGAGAAAAGCCGCTCAGAGCGCCCTGAAACAAAAGGATAAAAAGCAGGTATTGAATAGATTTCATTTGACTATAGTTTTACGTAAAATTCGCTTAATTTTACCGAGTTAAACTTAATTTTAAAAGTTGTTACTTAACAAAAACTATACCTAAAAATATAATGGCAAAAAATTTCACCACAAGAGAAGAAGATTATTCCGCTTGGTACAACGAATTAGTAGCAAAAGCAGACCTAGCAGAACACTCTGCAGTTAGAGGCTGTATGGTAATTAAACCTTATGGATATGCCATTTGGGAGAAAATGCAAGCTCAATTGGATAAAATGTTTAAAGAAACTGGTCATGAAAATGCCTATTTCCCTTTACTAGTTCCAAAGAGTTTGTTTGAAGCAGAAGAAAAAAATGCGGAAGGTTTTGCCAAAGAATGTGCAGTTGTAACGCACTATAGGCTTAAAACAGACCCAGAAGATAAAGCCAAATTAATTGTTGATCCTGAAGCAAAGCTGGAGGAGGAATTAATTATTAGACCAACTTCTGAAGCTATTATATGGAATACGTATAAAGGATGGATAGAATCGTATAGGGATTTACCTTTATTGATAAACCAATGGGCAAATGTGATGCGTTGGGAAATGAGAACTCGTTTATTTTTACGTACTGCAGAATTTTTATGGCAAGAAGGGCATACTGCTCATGCTACCAAAAAAGAAGCTGTTGAAGAATCTGAACAAATGATTAATATCTATTCAGAATTTGCACAAAACTGGATGGCAATGCCCGTAATTATGGGTAAAAAAGCTGATTCGGAACGATTTGCTGGAGCAGACGACACTTTTACAATTGAAGCATTGATGCAAGATGGAAAGGCTTTACAAGCTGGAACCTCTCACTTTTTAGGTCAAAATTTTGCCAAGGCTTTTGATGTTCAATTTACGAATAAAGAAGGTAAAAGAGATTTTGTTTGGGCGACTTCTTGGGGGGTTTCTACCCGATTAATTGGCGGGTTAATTATGACACACTCTGATGACGAAGGATTGGTTTTACCTCCAAACTTAGCTCCAATACAAGTGGTTATTGTTCCTATTCATAAAGGTGAGGAACAATTGGCTCAAATTGCTGAGAAAGTAACAGGTATTAAAACTGCGTTAGAGGCAAAAGGTATTTCTGTGAAGTTTGACAATAGAGACACTCATAAACCAGGTTTTAAATTTGCTGAATGGGAATTTAAAGGAGTACCTGTAAGAATGGCCATTGGACCAAGAGATTTAGAAAATGGAACAGTTGAAGTTGCCAGAAGAGATACAAAAGAGAAGCAAGTTCATGAAATTGAAGGTATTGCAGATCATATAGAGAAACTATTGACTGACATCCAAGACAACCTCTTCAACAAAGCATTAAATTATAGAAATGAGCACATTTCCGAAGCGAATTCTTGGGATGAGTTTAAGGAAATTTTAGAATCTAAAACTGGATTTATATCAGCTCATTGGGATGGAACTGAAGAAACTGAAGAAAAAATAAAACAAGAAACAAAAGCTACCATTCGTTGTATTCCATTGGATTCAAAAAATGAAGAGGGCGTTTGTATATTTTCTGGAAAACCATCTAACAAAAGAGTGCTTTTTGCTAAAGCTTACTAAACGAAAAAAACATGGAAAAATCCAATAGCCCCAAAGAAATTATCCTTGACATACTAAAAACAAAAGCTTGTTTAAAACAAGACGTTTTTAAGTCTACCATTGAAATTTTTGCAGATTTTAAGGCTGAAGGCAAAAAACTTGTTGAAGAGCTTAAAGCTGAAATGGATGGTGTTGACAAAAAAGTTATTGTAGATTTTATTGAAAAAGGAGATTACGAGTTCCACATTAAGTTTGGTGGAGACATTTTAGTCTTTTTTATGCACACCAATGTTTTTGAGTTTGACAAAAGCCATGCTATGTGGAGTACTTCTTACCTAAAAGAAGACGACTTAAGGGCGTATTGTGGAATGATTAACGTTTACAACTTCTTAGCAGATTCGTTTAAATACAATAGAGCTAACGATGTGGGCTACTTGGTTGCAAGAATGTTTATTAATAAAGATTTACATTATTTTGTTGAAGGTAAAAGACAGCTCGGCTTTTTATACAACGATTTTGTAAATGAAATAATTAGTACCAAAAAAATTAGACAGGTAATAGAATCGTCTATTTTATACTCAATGGATTTTGACTTGCTAACTCCACGCTACGAAACGATGCAAGAGGTTAGTGTAAACGAAGTATTTGCGGTTACTAATGCTATGAATATTAAAACAGGCAAACGATTGGGGTTTAAGTTTCAAGCCGATAACGATAATATTTTATAATTTTTTGACAATATGTTTGTAGGGTAATTAAAAAATTATAAATTTGCACTCCTCAAATGAGAGGAAAACCAAAATTTGGCCCGTTCGTCTAGGGGTTAGGACGTCTGGTTTTCATCCAGGAAACAGGGGTTCGATTCCCCTACGGGCTGCACAAAAAAAAGCTACTCTTTCGAGTAGCTTTTTTTATTTTAGAGACCTACACTAGCCTCTAAGCTAATTCGCTATATTTTTCGATAGCTACTTTGGTGTCTCCAAAATACAAAAGCTCTCCTTTATGCATTAATATAGTTCTAGAGCAATACTTTTCTATCAAACCTGCACTATGGGAAACTAAAATAGCTGTTCGGCCTTGTATCCAATTCTCTTCCAACACTTTAGTCGCTTTATTTCTAAACTTATCATCCCCTACAGCAAATACTTCATCCAAAAATATAATGTCTGCTTTGGCATATATTGCTATTGAAAATGATAATCGTTGAATCATTCCAGAAGAATAGTATTTAATCTTAGTATCAACAAAGTCTTGCAGCTCAGCAAACTCAATAATATCGTTAAATATTTCGTCTATTTGCTTTACTCGAAGACCTAAAGTAGAACCGTTCACATAAATATTTTCTCTTGCCGTTAACTCATGACTAAAGCCTACTCCTAAATTCAATAATAAGGAAGTTCCATTTTTAATCACCTCACCACCTTTATCAGGAGTATATGCACCAGACATTATTTTTGTTAAAGTAGATTTTCCACTACCATTACGTCCAATTACACCAATACATTCTCCTTTATAAATGTCTAGATTAACATTTTTAACTGCTTTGAGTTGCTGTTTTTTATTTTTTTTATGAAGGTTAAATAACCTTTGTTGAATGGTATGAAATGACTTATCGGCAAACCGAAAAGTTTTATTTACATTTTTTAATGATAATGATATTTCATTTGTAGTATCCATAAATCTAGAGTATTTCGGAAGCTCTACCTCCAATTTTTTTAACCATTACCAATCCTATTACTACAACAATAACTCCTTGAACAAAGTTTATTCCCAATAAATAAAAATTTGGAGCTTCATTATACATCATAATATTTCTGAAATTAATAATAATACCAGCCATTGGATTTGCATAATTTAAAATAGGAAGTTTTGCTGAAATTTTTTCATAATGATATAGCAATGGAGATATCCAAAACAAAAACATAACTACTAAACCCCATATTTGCTTAACATCTTTAGCTATGAGAAAAACATTAGAAAGGATCATAGATACTCCAATGGAAAACAGAACCAAGTTAATAAATACCAATGGGAACCATAAAGCATTAAGCCCCAACGATAACCCATCAAGGTATAAGTAGACAATGAAAACAAACATATTAAACATAAAGCCTATAATAATGCTCAATTGGGTCGATATATATATATCTAACTTAGACATATTAGAGTATTCGTAGAGGTATTTTTTAGTTTTTAAAACCACAATCATACCAGAAGTAGTTTCTGTGAAAACTCCCCATACTATTAATCCAATAAATAGGTAAACAGCATAATTAGGTACGCTTACTTGAAGAATTATTGCAAAAGCTACATAATAAATGGCCATTTGCAATAAGGGCTTAATTAATGCCCAAAGCAACCCAAGTTTGTTTTCATAATAACGTAGCTTAAACTCAATTTTAGCCAATAGCCATATACGCTCTAGCCTATTACTCTTGGTTAAATCTTTATTTAAAATAGTTTGGCTCATTTATTTTTTAAGTTTATTTATTCAAAACTCTATACATTCTTTTAGCAATCAAACGTAATGTATTATTTCTTTTTAAAACAGAGATAACTTTTCCTTTTAATAACCAATGATTGTTTGAAAACCCTGTCATTCCCCATGTTGGATTGTCGTAATTTATTCCAGGTCCATTTTGATTTAATAGATTGGAAATTTTATTTCCATAGGCCTGAAATAAAGGCTGATGCCTTTCACTTATTACACTATATAAATACAACTCTTTGTTTTTATTAAATGCTTGTGCCATTGAGTTTGAACGTATTCTATATTGCCACCAAAGTTCTGGAAATGCTACTCCTCTTGCTCCATTTTTAACCATAGAAATTACACTGTCGTAATCTTCCATACCATAAATTAAAGCTGGATCATTTTTCCCAAATGCTAAAAAATCGACCTTTTTATAAATCAGTGCACTACTATTTATCATATTATGAACCAGCAAATACGGTGGCTCTGGATTAAATGTTGGCCAAGTAGATTTACTCTCTCCAAAATACTGTGCCCAACATCCTACAAAACTTACATTTTCATACTGTTTTAACACTTCTATAGCTCTACTATAATAATCTGGACTTACCGTATCGTCTGCATCTAAAAAAGCTAAAAACTCACCTTTAGCCTTGTCTGCACCATAATTTCGAGTTAAGGATAAGCCTTCGTTTTCTTTATGGTAAACTGTAATGTTATATTTCTGTTCTATTTCTTGAAGTTTCTGAATACTATCTTCTTCAGAAGATCCGTCATTAACCACAATTATTTCAATAGAATTATAACTTATTTTTTCTAACGAATTAAGTGTGTCTTCAATGTAATTACCCATATTGAAATACGGGATTACAATACTTAACAATCCTCGTTCAGGATTATCATTTGTTACTGAATGTTCTTTTCTTTCTATCGTTTCTATAAAATCAAACGTATTGGACAAGGCATCATTTTGAATTAGTTTATCTAATTCTACTAACTTTTGAGAATATACAATGTCGTAATTTGTTGTTTTTTCAACTGCTAGCTGAGCTTGTTTCCCTATTAAATCTAATTCCTTTTTCGACTTGGATAGTATAGCTTTTAATGTATTTTCAAAACTTTTTTTATCGCTATGTTTAAAAATGAAACCACTCTTGTTGTGTTCAACTATTTCTATGTGTCCTCCATTTGATGATGTGATAACAGCTTTACCCATAGCCATAGACTCTATAACTGCATAAGGTAAGTTATCTACAATACTTGGCATTATAATAACATGCGCCTTTTTAAGCCGTTCTTTTAACAATTCTGGCCTCATGTTTCCCTCAAAAAGAATCAATCCTCTATTGATGTAAGCTTTATATTTTTGCTTCACATAATCAATCATATCAGCTTGCACTGGATAAAAGAAATGTTGTCCTCCTCCTATTATTGAGATGGGTTTATCAAACCCATTGTCCCACATATTTTTAAGGTATGAGAGCATCTCCAAACCTCCTTTTTGAGGAGTTAATTTCCCAAAAAATACCATATCAAATTCCTCAAACTCTGGAATATCACCAGAGGTCCATTCATTTAAATATGGGTTAAAAATTCGAATTGGATTTTTATCCTCCAAATTCATTCTTGGAATTAACTCGTCTATTAAATATTGAGATGGTGAAACGACAAGATCGGACATCCTTATAGATGCTTTTTCCATTTCTCCAGCCCAGTAATCAGGAAATTTATAATGAGGAACCTGATTGTATTCAAAATACAAGAAACTAGGTGCGTGCATAGTCATAACAACTTTAAGGTTTTTAAAGTTGTTATAGAGCAATTTCTTTTTTTGTAGGGTATAAAATCCTATTCCCTTATAATCTTGGGTTTCAAGAATATCAGGAACACCTTTAAGTTCCATTTCAAGTTCTACAGTGTGAGCAAATTCTAAGCTTAATCTAGCATCGTCTCCTAATATTTCTCCTTGAGAAACTTGATTAGGGGGAAATCGGATTACCTCAACATTTTTAATTGGTGTATCTCTCTGAATGGCTGAAATACTATAGTCGTTAACAAATACAGTTACGGAATGGCCTTTATTGACTAACATTTTTGATGTATGCCAGCAATAAGTGCTTATACCTCCTCCATGTATGGGAGGAAACTCTGTTGTTAATAGCCAATAATTCATTCTCTAATTATACTTTATAATAAAACACTTCCCTTTAAGAGATACAATAACTCTTATTTTTTCTTCTGATTTTTCTTAATCTTAGTTTTCACAACAGCTATTACAGATCTCTTTTCATAGGTGTTTTTGTACCATGCATTACTTTCTGTTAATTTTTTCTCTAAATGCTGACTAGTCTTCAATTGTGCTTTTAAAATTGTTAATTCTTCAGTAAGATTGTCAACTACTTTATTTTTAGCTGTCATTGTATTTTTTAAGTCAACAAGATCAGCATTTAAGCTACTCACTTCCTTTTGATAGTCTAGAACCTGACTCTTTAAATCATAAACTTCTGTTGAAAGTTTATTTTTAATTGTCTGAAATTTTTCTTTCGCTCTAACTAACCCTCTATTCTCGTAACTAACTAATTGAAGCTTTTTTTGTAACTTGTTTAAATTTACACTGGCAAAATATTCCTCGATACCATCACTTATCCCCTCTAATTTCTCATCATCTAGTTGATGCTTCTCTATTGCAACATGTAGCGCATCCATTATTGATTCATATTCTTTAACAGACAGTTTTAAATTTTCAATACTGTGTATTCCTTCTTCTATCCTTAAAAGAATATATAACAATTGAGATGGGTCTAAATCCCAAACTGTAATATGATAACTCCATCTCAATGCAAATGATTGAGCTCGTACAAGGTCACTAGGAATTAATGGACTAATATGATTTAAAACGATTACTAGGTCATCAATATGTTTAGTAGAAATTTTTTGATTGGTAATTGAACTTTGATTAACTCTATAGTTTACTAAAGTTTTATCTACACCTATTCTAAAATTTGCATTATGATAACATTTAGGCATAATTTCTAAATCTTCGTAAAAAAGATGTCCAATAAACCTTATTTCTTCAAATACACATGCTCTAAATAATTTATTCCAAACATTTGACTTAGTAATCCCCTTGCACAGCTTAATAATAGATTCATCACAACCTAAAACTTTTTCATCTGGATGATAAACTGATCCTTTACGATTATTCGTAAAGGATTGATACCCAAACTCGATAATGTCTGCCTTTAAATTACTCTTGGTAAAATTTAACAAATCTTCTAAGGCATTTTCTTCATAAAAATCATCAGAATCCAAAAAAGCAATGTATTCTCCTTGTGCAATATCTAACCCACTATTTCTTGCTCCTCCAAGTCCTTTATTTTCCTCATGTTCTACCAAATAATATGGTGTTTGAACATCCTTCATAAAAGCCTTCACTTTTAGCCAAGAATCATCGGGAGTACAATCATTTACAATAATAATTTCAAATTGATTCAACACCTCTTCACTCGTACTAAAAACAGAATTTAAACATTGCTCTATATATTCCGAAACATTATAAACCGGAATGATGATTGAAATTATTGGTTTAACACTCATTTGTTGTTGTTTGTTTAGCTTCTCTTTAAAATTTATTTCCTTAAATGCTTCTTTCAAAACTGATGAATTTTCAATATCCGTATTCTCAAAAGCAACTTGTATTTCTTTTAGATAATCTATCTTATCTGAAAGAATATTATTCTTTATTGACTTTACGCAGGTTAAAACCAACTCATCAATTATCTGCAGGTCTTTTTCAGTGATATTGTTTTTTCTAAAAACCTTTTTATTTTCTGGAAATAATTTTTCTCTTCCTTTAAAGTATCTTTTACATACTGCACTATTCGATTCAAGAAACTCTTCTTCTAAAGCATAATATTCTTGCTCTTCATAAGCTGCTCCCTTTCCTTTAAATTTAATAGAAAACAAATCCATCAGTTCCCTATTAATTGTACTCCATTTTTTTCCATTTGTAAAATGCGGTTCAATGTGATTAACTGACCATCCAAAAGCTTGACCAATTAATGATAATGACTCATTATCACTCAAGTCTATATTAGAAACATCAACAGCATCCATATCAATAGCATTCATAAAATCCTTGATCAAACTTCCTTCTACAAATTCATTCTTATCAAAAATTTTAACTATAATATTATTTATTCCAAAGACATTCTCCCAATTCGTTAGAAAAACATCAAAATTAAAATACACATTATCTTTATTACAATCCTCCTTATACTGACTAAAACGTTTGAGTTTACCTACTTTAATATGCGTGGAATATAAAGATTCCGACATTTTACTTTGCTCTCTTAAATACGTTAAAATAGTTACCTCTTCAAAGAACCCAGACAGCAAGCTTTTTAAATTCTGAATTTCTTCTGTAGTTGTTAACCTCGAATGAAAGTGCTCACAAGATGAAATTACGGTGTGAATATTAGCAGGAAGATTAGCAAGTTCAATTGAAAGATCAACATAACACTTATCTTTAAATACCTGTTTCTTTTCTAAGTTATCAATATCCCTAGTAATAAAAAAATCATCATATCGATCATCTTTATAACAGTATGAGGCCAAATCTCTATTACACTCTTCTCCAGGAGATTGCAAAAAATAAAAACCTTTTGCATTTAACTTATTCTGGTTTGAGTGTAAAAACTTTTGAATAGAAGTTGACCCTGTTTTTTCAGTACCTATATGAACAATAATTTTCATCTAACAAACGTAATAGTTTATACTCCTATTTTTCGGATAAGTACATCGCAAAACATTTCTGGGTGGAGCGCAAAATAGAGCATTTCAAAGTTGTTGGCTAACATAAACTCATTGGTTGCTTGAACAACACCATATTCTTCATTCGTAAAATGATCAAACATAATATAATCGTTCATTACAAGAAATCCGTTGGGTTTTAAAACTCTTAAACATTGAGCTAAATCTTTTTTTACAGATTCATAATCATGTGCTGCATCAATATACATCCAATCAAAATAATGATCTGGAAATTCTGCCATTGTATTCCACGACAATCCCTTTTTAACTTTTACTTTGTCACCATAGCTCTCAAATTTATTTTTAATGTAAGCTTCATGGTTTCCTTTTTTAAATCGGTTTTTATGAGGATAATCATTAGAGTTAAAAGTATCTCCTAAAACTAATTCACTTGGTTCAGTAATGTCTAACAAATGCTGAGACCAATCGCCTCCTAAAACACCAATCTCTATTCCTTTTCCATTTTTAGGTAAATGCTGAAGGATATGATATCTATCGGTTAAAAGCTTACAATTCCCCACCATTTCATGTGACAAACGTGGCACATTTATTTTATTTTCTATATCGCTCATTTAAATAATTTAAAAATTTTACCTAATTTAATGTACCAATTTGGCAGGTAATCAAATCTGTTACTGTACCATTTTTTTTGTGTTGAAAATTCATTTTCATACCAGGAAATCAACTCACTTTTTTCAACTTCAAAGTTAGTTACCTTATCCGACAATGCCTTAATTAAATCTCCTTTAAATTTTATGTAAATATCCGGATCAATATCTTTTTGAGGAATGAACACTCGTTGTTTATCTTGTATTATTTCTTCCTTCCGTTTTCTGTTAAATTCATCATAGGCAGCAGTTGTACTATTTGGTAATACACTTTTGTAATCTTGTTTGGTTGCAGAAATGTATTGATTACTATTTAATACATCCCATGGTGTATCTTCATTTGTATATCCAGCCCTGGCACATCTCATAGAAAAGTCAACATGTCCCATACCTCTAAAACCAAAAGATTGAGTATCCATAGAACCAACTTTTTTAATTACTTCTGGAGAAAAAGTGTAAAAGAATCCATGCGCATGTAACATTGGAACATTTCCAATTAATGTTTTTTCAGTTTTCGGTTTTTCTAAAAATTGCTCAGAACACCAATTTTCATCACAAAATATTAAATGATGACTCCCTGTTTGTTGTGCAGTTTCATAATACAATTTATCCCAACCAGGCTTCAAGAAAGTAATGTCATCATCTACTTTAAAACAAAAATCGTAATCGGTATTTTCCAAAGAACTCAATATTGTATTCATTTGTTGATGAACTCCTAATCGGTTATTTTGTAGTATAACAATTGTAGTATTTTCAATATTTAATGAAGATAAATAGTCTAATGTTCCATCAGTAGAACCATCATCGGCAACTACCAATACCCAACTTACATTATTGTTTTTTGTTTCTACCCAAGTATGAATACATTTTTTTAAGTATTCTACTCTATTGTAGGTTGTTATGGCTATGACAAAGTTTTTCATTAAAACCTTTTTTTAACTTTTATTCTTCTAAATATTGCACCTATTTTTAAAAACCATAAAGGTAGGTGGTCATACGTATCTGAATACCATTTGTTCTCCTTTACTAACTTTTCTACTTCATGCTTTTTTTGTTCCAAGTTAGTTCCTAATTGAGATTGGGAAGACAATTTAACTCTACTCTCTTTAAGTTGATGTCTCATTAAAGAGTTTTCATTTTCAGCATTTTTCAATTCCTCAATATGTACTTCATCATTATCATCCGCAACTTTTGTTTTAACGTGTAAACTAGGACTTGATATGAAGAGATTTTTTATCGCTATTGGGGAACCTAAATTTTCTCTAGAGTTACAATAAGAAGAAAAAGAATCAAAATCTCTGAAACTTTTTAACGCTTCTAACCAGTTTTCATGATAAATAATTTGTTGATGCTCTAAAGGGTATTTTCTAATAGAACTTTCAAATCTTGTTAAGAATTTTTCTTTAAGCTTAAATAAATTATTGTTATCAAGCTTATTACTAACTGTAGAGGGCATATGGTTTAGTTCAACTAGTGTTTCATTTACAACATCAATTTCAAAGTGTTCAAAATACCGTAAATTAAACTCTAAATCTTGGTGTCTAACAAAGGTTTCATCAAATCCATTTAAAAACTCTATTGCAGACCTCCTATACAATGCAGTATTTGTATTGAGATAATGAGACTTAAAATCCAAAGACAATAGTTCAAAACTTAAATCGCCTTTTTTATATCGATTAAGGTCATTTGTTTGTGAATTCCATCCTTTAAACCCACAGTAAACAGCATTTGTTAGCGTTTTTTTGGATTTATTAAGAACACGAACAGACTCCTCAATTTTAGCTGGATAATAAATATCGTCATCATCTAAAAAACAAATAAACTCACCAGTAGAATGAATAACACCTGTATTTCTAGCAGCAGATCCGTTTAAATTCACAGGATGAGGAATCAGTTTTATATTCTCTTTATACCTTTCAATTATTTTTAAAACTTCACTAGAATAAGGGGAATCTAACCCATTATCATCAACTACTATTATTTCTACTAAATCATATGTTTGATTGACAATAGAACTTATTGCATATTCTAAATTATCATTTCGCTTATAGGTAGGAATTATAATGCTAACCAAACCCTTAACTGGCTCCTGACCTTTTGTCTTTAAAGTACTTAAATCTAATATATCTCCTTTTTGGGTAAGAGAAGCTATAGGTTCTTCATTGGTATATTTAGCACCTAATAAAGAAATGATTTTATCATAAATTAATTCTTCGGTTAAAATTAAGTCTTCAGTTAAAAGTAATGTGAAATCAGTATTTAATTGAAGAAAATCAGCATCAACATATGTAGATGTAAGATTAGCTTTTAAATTATTTAAATATTCATTTTGATGCAGCGGCCTAATCCCATATTCAGTATTTAAAAACCACCTAATATTATAAACTGTATTTAAATCGGTGCTTAAAATATCTATATACTTCAAATTTAAATCTGAAGTTATTACAATTGAAATTGAAGCTTTTTCTAACGGAAAAGGGTACTTCGTTAAATTCCATTTCATTTTTTCTCCATGCGAAAATTGATCACGACCAGATCTTATTGTACTTGTACTAACATCTGGAATACAAATATTAGGAAAAGCAACAAAACACTTATCGGCATATTTTTTATATAAACTTCCTAAAGGAATATGATCAAACGGAGCATCAAAAAAAGATTGAACTTCAATTAACTCATCATAAATAGAATTATGAATACCAATTGCAAATGAACCACAAGTTTTTACTTCTAACGGAGTGTAGAATTTATTGGCAATAGATTTTTTCTCATCAATATCTTCCCACCCATATTGAGAAGCTCCTAGTTGAATGATTTTCCAATTTTTATTGATAGAAGAAAGAAATAGTTTAAACCTATCTTCAAAATCATCACCCAAAATCACATCGTCTTCAAGTATTAATATTGATTCATAATTATTTTTTTTAGCGTCATTTAAAATAGAGATATAAGTAAGTATATACCCTAGAGCTCCTTCGGAATCAATAAATTTAGTTCCCCTATATTTTTCAAGTTCCTCAAACTCATGAAAATGTTCAAATTTACCTACACCTCTGCTTTTATACGCTTCATATTTTGCACTATTTTCAGGGAGATAACCATTTGTAGCTTCCCAAAATCCAAAATCTACACCATGGCCTATAAGCTGTTTTGCTATTGTACATTTCTTTTGAACCTCATTTTTAAGGTTAACGACATAAACATGATCAAAAACCTCATTAACAATTGAAATAGAATTTTCAGTATCGCCTATTTTTTTCAAAACTTCTTTTTTCAGTTTTTCAAACTGAACATTGTAACTAGAAGTATTGAATCTTTCTTTTAATAGAGTAATTAATCGCTCGCCATATCCAATATCTAAATCAATCTCTTTATCATTAAAAAATGAATCTAATTGCAACAATGCAAACGACTTAAGTTCATTACTTAAATCCCAAGCGCCCAACAAATACCTCCATCTATCAAAAAATAATATCGAAAATATTTTACTATTATTTAAATTGGAGTTTACTTGCCTTAGAACAAACACTAAGTCTTCAATGTGTTTTTGTTTCGTTTTTTGACGTGTAATTGAAGTGCCCTCAAGTCTATAATTAAATAATACTTTAGAATCCATTTCAATGTTTTCCGACAAGTTAATTGCTATTGGAGTAAATTCTAAATCTTCATAATAAATATGCTCTTTAAAATTGATTTTTTTAAACAATACAGCCGGAAATAATTTATTACATGCAGATGGTGTGATTTTTCCTTCAGCAAATAATTCTAAAGCCTTCTCACTTGTTAAAGATTCATTTTTAGGAATATAATCCCAAACTACTTTATCCTCTTTTTTTGCTTCAAACCCAAATATAAAAATAGAGTTTGGATTGATTTTTTTTACTTTAGATACTAAATAATCAAGTGCTCCTTTATTTAACCAATCATCAGAATCTAAGAAAAATAAAAAATCGCCTTTTGCATTTTTAATACCCGTATTTCTTGCTCCTCCTAACCCTTTATTCTCAGAATGTTGTATTAAGCGAATATTTTTTTTAGGATTTCTTTTTATGTACTGACTAAATAAATATGCTGAGTTGTCAGGAGATTTATCATCAATTCCAATAATTTCAATATCATCAAACGTTTCTTCTTTGTTTCCATCAATAATTGAATCCAAACAAAACTCGATATAACTTTCAACGTTATATATTGGGATTATAAGACTTATTTTCATTTTCAAAATACTAATTTGAATTAATAAAAGACTTTAATTGTCTAGTGACTGCTTTTTCCATATACCTTCCCATATAATAGTTCATTTACATTTTCACTATTTTCTTTTAATCTTTCGTCATTAATAACAATAGATGATCTTTTCTCTAACAAATAATTACCTCTTTCGTTTAATTCCTTAACATTTAACCATGCTGGGCCAAATTCACTTTTTTTCTGAAAAACAGCAAGATTCAATCTATTACTCTTTAATTCCAACGAAACAATATCAACTTTAGAAAAATCCTTAACACTTAAACCTATCTCAGAATTTTCAACAGAAATTTTATCCCCCTTTATAAAAGTCCTTTCGCCAGCACTAATACCTTTATCTCCTGAATTACTTATTGAAACATCAAACATTTGCAAACTTTTTCCAGAAATATCAATCGCATCATTACCAATGTTATCAAATTTTACATGCTCTATTTTACCAGTAGAAAAATCTGCATCAAGAGCATCTGAATACACATTATGAAAATATAAATTCTTTATGTTATAATCCGATCTTATTATATTAAGCATATCTTCAGAATAATTATCAAACAACTCACAATTGGTTAATTCTACATCCGACTCATAAAACGTAAGCATTCCAGTCAAATTTATTCCAAACTGATTAAGAGCTCCATTATTAGAAAAGTTAACGTAATTAAATAACGATCGTTTTTTTGCATTTAAAACAACTATTCCATTACCTGTTTTATCTGAAGAAACTATTTGAACCGGATGGTCTTTTGTCCCTTTAAAATTCAGAGAAGAATATGAGAATAAAAAAGAATTATTAATAAAATTTAATACAACATTTCCATGACAAAAAACCGTATATCCTTCTGGTATTTTTATTCCAGAATCTATTGTCCAGTTGCCTTCCTTAATCCAAATCTCCTTTTTTTCTTCTTTCACTTGAACAAAATCAAACTCCCTAAAATTTGCATCTTGTCTTACAATATTGCTATCAAAAAAATTGCCCTCATAAAAATTCCAAGGGAACACTTCTTCCGATTTATTATTGATTGCTCCTGGATAACGAAAGTTAAATTGTAATCCCTTAATCATATTTTCATCCCATGGAAAATTCATTTCCACTTTCTTAGGATAATCTTTTCTTAATGATGGCACTTCAAATGTTAATTCTTTATTCCTTGGAAATTTTACTGGTCGACTTCCTGCTATATAATACTTTTCAACCGGTTTAAATATCTTTCTATTATTATATCTTACATCAATCACTTCTAATATTTTAGAGGTTGTATTGACAACAGTAAGAGTAATGGCATTATCCTTTTCAGAATATTTTTTAAAGAACACCTTAATACCAGACACAGTTGAATTATCTACATATGCTGTTTGCTCTAATTTTTCAATCCGTTTTTTAAGTTCTTCATCAGACACTTCTTTATTAAAATTTGAATGATCTATTTCATGATTCGGCACAATAGACAAGGAATTCTTACATTTCCAATCATTATTCGCATCCATTTTTATGGATTCTGTAGCACGAATAGATTCAAGTCCAAAAAGGTTCATATTAACATTTATTTGTGCTGGAACTTTCCCCTTATACTTAAACTCTAATTGCGCGTATTGATTTTTATTCATAAAAGGCTGTAAAACAACATCTGAATCCAAATAAACAGTATCTATTCCAACTATTAACGAATTAATTTCTATTGCTAAGGTTTTAGTATTAAGCAATCGAATTGTAGTTACCCCATCCTTACTTCCAACAATTTCACCCTGAATATCGCCCGAATGAAAACTTAAAACACTATCTCTAATATAAGCCACATTATCAAGAACAACTTGTCCCCCTTTAAAAGAATATTTTGGATTTGAAGACCTCAATAATTCTTCTCTTTTTTGAATAGCAGGTTTCATTGACAAAAGCAATGAATCGACTACTTGCTCACGAACAAAATAATTTAAACTCTGAATATATTGCTTATAAAAATCTCGGCCTCTAAACAATGCCTTATATTGGAACCTGTTCATATACCGGTCTATACTAGAAGGTTTTGGTAGATACAATATTCTTTCAATAGATTTTTTTTCTCCCATTATCCCTTGTATCGAAATAGGTTTTATTGTCTGATTATCATATCCAATTGGTTCTATTAAAGAAGTTACAGGGTTTAAATAGAGTTTCATGTTATCATTATAACAAGCATGATGGTGCCCCAACAAATCTATAATAGCATAAAATGAAGCAAGTTTTTGTGTGTTAAAAACCTTATCGGGAGTTAAATTCCCTAATTGAAATTGAGTTATTAAATTTCTTACAATCTTAAATTCTTCTCTAAGTTTCTCATCTTTAAGTACCTTTTTCATTTGATAGGGCAATATTCTAGCCCCAAAGAAAGGAGCAACTAACCCTACCTTACTCCCATAAGAATTCCAGTAATCTTTGTTTGAAAGTTGAAAAACAAGCCCCTCTCTTAATTCATTATTCTCAATTAGGTTTTTATCAAAATTCTCTTCAACAGCATACACTGGTGACAAGGCTACTTCATTTACCTTAACGTTTAAGAAATCATACCGAAGCGAGATTAATCCTTGTGATTTCAACAATTGATGGAACAACCATTCGTTTATCCCACTCCGAACTTCAGAACGTTGTAGTGCAAACTTTCTCATTCCGAGAAATGTTCCTCCTCCTTTTAACTTAACTTTAAAAGACCATGCATTTTTATCAATCCAATGGTCATAATAATCACCCTTTAGTCTAACTTCAGCATCCGAAGTATCACTTCTATAAATAAACTTTGCTTTTACCCAGTCATCATCTCCTACAGATAAATAACCATCATATAACGCCAGCTCTCTCTTCTCCTGTAATTTCAACATTGCCTTATCTGAAATAACAAGTTGAACAGAACCAATAGAATCATTTATTAAAAAATTACTAGAGTTTAAGGAATCATCTTGAATATAATTTTCAACAGAAGCCTCACTAGAATTACAACTTACAATTATTATTAATGTAACTACAACTACTCTTACAATACTATTTATGCTCATACTTAATTATTTTTAGTCTTCATGAAAAAGATTTCTTTAATAAAATTTAATTCGATCTTTTACAATCTTTCCAATAAATGAAACAATAATGTATAACTTAAGTATCATAATGCACTTAAGTAATCTGTTCTTTCGTTCTGAAAACCAATACTGACGTAAGCAAGCTCATCAACACTACCCCTTGATTCCTTCCTAAAACATTTTCTGTTAAACATGCAATAGAAAACACAATTATCAGCCCCAAAAGTATTCCATTTTTCTCTTTTATAGCCTTAATTATCAAATAAATAAGTAGAAATAAAAATACCGCAAGACCAACAATACCATTTGATAGCATCACATCTAAGTATTGATCGTGGCAGTTGTAATTACTTTGAATAGCAAAAATAAAATTCTTTTCATTATAATTTTTCATCAAATCATCTTGAACATCGCCTATTCCAGTGCCAAATAATGGTCGTTTTTTAATTTCATCCATTGCACAAGTCCAAAGCGCAATTCTGGTATTCAATCCATTCCAATTTTCTTTTTTAATTTCTCCATTAAAATGGTTGATAGGATTGGTATTGTCAAACTGAAATTCAACATGAGTAATACTATCAAACCTTTTTAGCACTTTTGGAAAAAACGCTACTAATCCTACAACAAAAAGAGCCAGTACACCCAACAACATAAGGGTCTGTTTTCTATTTATTTTATTTAAAATTAACAACGCTACAAAACTTGCAATAAGAAGAGCCATTGTTAAAATAGAGGTTCTTGAGGCTAATAAATATTGACTCACTATCAGAAACACCAAAACAACTACAGAAATCATTTTCTCTAATTTGTTCAACTTATCGTTATACCAAAAATAAAACAGCCCAACCAAAGCAATGTTAACATACATGGCAAAATAAACCGCCTGCTTACCCACATATTGCACTATATTATCATTATAAAACCAACCACTATCGCCAGTATCCATATACTTGCCCCATTGGGTTAATATTCCCACTAAAGGAATTAAACAAACCAAACTAATAAAGGTTTTAAAAACGAGCTGAACTTGATTCTTACTTAATGGAGCAACACCATAAATAATAGGAAACAGCAACAAAGACAGTCTTAATTCAATTACTTTCCATCCTTGTTTCGCATCTGTTGAATAAAAAACGGAAACAACAAAAATCAGAAACAAAGAGACTAATACCCAAAAATCTTTAGAGCAAAAAAACGTTTTCAATTTATACCCAATTTTCTTATCAATTAATGCGGTTAACATTAATGAGAAGACAAGCGCATTGGTTGTTACCAAAAAGCTCGACATTAAATGAAAGAATAATAACGCTATGGTCAAATATAGAAGTAATTTAGACCTAATCATCTTTTAAGATTTTTTAGATTTCTCACCCATTCTCTGAAGTGCAATATACAACTGCTGGTATTCTAATCCACACCTAAAATTATTATAATGCCGTTCATAAATGGTGCTTGAATTTTCAGAAATTTGTTTCAACTTTTTAGTGTGTGTTCGCAAAAACTCTATATAATCAATGGCTTTTTCTTTAGTATCAAATAAATAGCCGTTAACCCCAGTTGTTACGATATCTTGATTACCACAACATTGGCTCAACACCAATGGCAACCCAAAAGAAAGCGCCTCTATAGTAGCCAGTGAAAGTCCTTCCCAGGAAGAAGTTGACAAATATAAATCTGCTGTCTGCAACGTTTTATAAACTTCACTTTTTGAACACCATCCGGTTATCTTTATATTTTTGCTTGTCAACGTATCTTTTAACTCACCATCACCAACCCACGTAAAAGCAATTTTTGGATCACCTTCATAGTATCTGGCTATTTCGTTAAATAGTTGCGGGTCTTTCTGAATCGTAATTTTACCACAAACAACCACGTTAAACACATTAGAATCTTTCTCAATATCATTTAACTTACCTGGAATGGTTACCCCATTTTTTATCTTTTTGGTTTTAATCCCAAGCTTCTCATATTCTTCCAATTCAGAATTACACGAACTAACAATTACAGTATTGTTTTGGTGAATCACCTTTTCTATCCACTTATAAAGTAGCTTTTTACTGCTCGATATATCCGTTCTCAAAAAAGATGCTGCATTGGGAGTATAAACCACAGTTTTACAGTCTTTATTTTTTCGAATAAATTGACCTAAAACACCAGCTTTAGATGAATGAAGGTGTAAAATGTCGTATCTATAATTTTTGAGAATTTTTTTCAATTCAAAAAAAGCTTTTAAATCTTTTGTCAAGCTAATTTCTCGCTTAGCATTTTCCCAACGTACAAATGTTGCCACTCCTTTATATTCCGATTTTATTTTCTCGATGGCACGACAATCTTTCCGCTCTCCATGAACAATAATATGCTTATAGTTAGGCATACTAAACACCAATTCTTGTAAAAATGTGTTTATTCCGGTGGCAAAAGGCTCAACTACGTGAATTATCGTCATTAGCTACTAAATATTTTAGTCTTAATTTTCATTATAGTAGTAGCACTTAAACTCATTAACAACAGATTATATGGAACACCATATAAAAAATGAAAGTTTAATGGGCTGTAATCAAAAATAATCCGAAGCTTACTTTTGCTTTGTTCTTTTCTTCTAGACTGAGAAATTCCTTTTTCATTAAATTCTACAGAGGTTAAAAAAGAAGGGATATTAGCTGTTTTGGCTTTATTTGCAATGTTAAAAAAATAAGCGTAATCTTCTGCAGCCTGATATTTGTCTGGATATTTCCCAACATCCTCAACAACCGATAAACGATACATTGTAGAAGGGTGAATTAGCGAACATCTTATTGACATTTGTCTCCTAATTTTATTGTGTGTTGTTGGTGGTTTTTTGCAAAAAACTTGTTTGCCCGACTCATCCAACCACCTCACCCATGAGCCCACGATATCAATGTTTTTATTCTGCTCTAAAAAATTCTCTTGAACCTCAAATCGATCATCCACACATACATCTCCACAATCTATTCTAGCTATAAATTGATGTTTTTTAACCTTTAAAATATGTTCTAAACCATGATTTAAAGCGTAAGAAATCCCCTTATTTTCGTTTAATTTTATAATTTCTAATAAAACATTTTGATTTAAACTATCATTTAAACGTTCTAAATCAGGGGTCTCGAGTTCATCACTTCCATCATCTACTATTAACACATCAATTCCATGAGCATGCTTAATTGAACCTAACGTTTTTTTCAAACATCCTAAGTTATTGTAATGTGGTATAAGTACAATTGTCTTTATCATTCAACCCAAATAGATAGTAAAGTAAAAGTATAATAATTTTTCTACTTTACCACAGCTAAGCCCCCTAAAAGACTGAAAAAACAACATGAAAGGTTGCATCTTAAAATATTATATAACTTTAGGACGTGTCGTTTTTAAAAACGCTAATTTTACATTAAAATGATTTTTAAAGGACTAAAACATTTGATACAAACAAGTTGATACAGAGCAGCATGAAAATACTTATTACCGGAGGGGCTGGCTACATAGGCTCTCACACTATAATTGAGATATTAGAAAACACAGATTGGGAGGTTATCTCCATAGACAACTTCTCTAATTCATCGGAACAAAATTACGATAGAATTCAACAAATAACAGGCAAAAAAATTAAGCATTATGCTATAGATTTAAAAGATTTAGCCGCAACAGAAACAGTTTTTTCGGAAAATCCTGATATAATTGGAGTTATTCATTTTGCTGCACATAAAGCAGTTGGAGAATCTGTTGAACAACCTTTAATGTACTATGACAACAACCTAAATTCACTTAAAAACATTTTAACGTGTCAAGAAAAATATAAAGTTCCCTACCTAATATTCTCTTCATCGTGCTCTATTTATGGCAATGTAGCCGAACTACCGGTAACAGAAAAAAGCGCTATTGCAAAAGCAGAATCCCCATATGCTTACACTAAAATTATTGGTGAAACCATGATAAATGATATGAGCATGATTAGTGATACGCTAAAAGCCATTTCATTAAGATACTTTAATCCTGTAGGTGCACACCCTTCTGGATTAATTGGAGAATTGTCAATTCACAAACCAAACAACTTAGTCCCCTTTATTACCCAAACCGCAATAGGCAAGCAAGAATCTTTAACTGTTTTTGGTAAAAATTACGACACAAGAGATGGTACTTGTATAAGAGATTATATCCATGTAAGTGACATTGCAAATGCACATATCTTAGCACTTCAACACCTTATAATTAACAACAAAAATCTTCCTCACGACATTATTAATGTGGGAACAGGTGTTGGAAGTACTGTTTTAGAAGTTATCAATGCTTTTGAAAAAGTAAGCAACGAAAAGTTAAATTATACCATTGGCAATAAAAGGGCTGGTGATGTTGGTGCCATTTTCGCGAACAATGAGAAAGCAAAACAGCTATTAAATTGGGAGCCTAAAAGAAACATTGATGACATGATGAGTTCTGCCTGGAAATGGGAAAAACACCTATCATTAACTATGAATGAACAATCCTAAAAAGAAGATAATAAGCCCCACAAAAACAGCTTATTTTAAAGCATTTTTTCTTTTAAAAATAAATTGTTTGGTTTTTATAAAAAATTCATACATTTGCAGTCCTTAAAAATTAAGAAATAAATTAGAGAGATATGGCTAATCATAAGTCGGCATTAAAAAGAATAAGACAAACAGCGACAAGAACGCTAAGAAATAAGTTTCAACACAAAACTACTCGTAACGCTGTTAAAGCTTTAAGAGACAGTACTGACAAAAAAGAGGCAGCAGCTATGTTACCGAAAGTTTCGTCTATGTTAGATAAATTATCTAAAAGAAACATTATTCACAACAACAAAGCAGCAAACTTAAAATCTAAATTAACGAAGCACGTTGCTAGTTTATAAGTTTTAGATTTAAAAAATATTGAAAAGGCTTTCTGAAAAGAAAGCCTTTTTTTATGCGTTATACTTACCTTTACTAAAAGCTTAATTTATGATTAGAGTTGCTATAAACGGATTTGGAAGAATTGGTCGCTCCTTTACGAGAGCAATTCAAGAACACAACAACATAACGCTTGTTGCTATTAATGACCTAACTGACGCGAATACTTTAGCCCATTTATTGAAGTATGATTCTGTGCATGGAAAGTTTAATGGAACAGTTTCATCTTCGAAAGAGGCTTTATACATTAACGGAAAAAGTATTCAAATTTTAAACGAAAAAGACCCCAAAAACTTACCTTGGAGTGATTTAAACATAGATATTGTTATAGAAGCTACTGGCCACTTTTTAACCAAAGAGTTGGCCAATGGCCACTTAATTGCTGGCGCAAAAAAAGTAATTCTTTCAGCTCCTCCAAAAAGCAACGACATAAGCACTGTTGTTTTAGGTATTAATGACGAAATTATTACGGAAGATCAATTAATTGTATCTAATGCATCTTGCACAACCAACGCGGCTGCTCCTCTTAAAAAGTTTTGCACGACTTGTATCACATAGAAAGTGCCTACATTACAACAGTACATTCTTACACAAGTGACCAAACTTTGCATGATTCACCGCACAAAGACCTGAGGCGCGCAAGAGCTGGAGCACTCTCAATTATTCCAACTACAACTGGTGCTGCTAAAGCCATTACAAAAATATTTCCTGATTTAGATGGGAAAATTGGCGGCTGCGGAATAAGAGTTCCAGTACCAAACGGTTCTTTAATTGATATTAGCGTTATATTAAAAGAAAATCCAGATGTTAAGGCCATTAACAATGCATTTAAAACTGCTGCCGAAAACGAGTTAAAAGGTATTTTAAAATATACCGAAGAGCCATTAGTCTCGATTGACATTGTTGGAAATTCACATTCTTGCATTTTTGATTCTCAATTGACTTCCATTACCGGACATATGGTAAAGATTATGGGTTGGTACGATAATGAAATGGGTTATTCTAACCGATTAGCCGATTTGGTTATTAAGATTTCCAACTAATCAATTGAAAACCCAACCAGAGAAAGATCCTTCCAAAAGTTAGGATAAGATTTCTTTACCACATCAGCATCCTCAATTTTTATTGGCTTAAACAGTGCTAAAGGAGCAAAAGACATTGCCATACGATGATCATCGTAGGTCATAACACGCTTTATTTCTATAGATTTTTTTTGGAGTGATGGGAAAATCAAAATATCATCCTTTTCAACTTCAACAGAAAAGCCCAACTTGCTCAATTCATTCTGTAAGGCCGAAATCCTATCTGTCTCTTTTATTCTTAATGTTTTTAGTCCTGTGAAGCGCGCATTAACACTTAATGCTGCACATGTTACAGCAACCGTTTGAGCAATATCTGGACAATCTGTAAAATCAAGTTCTAGCACTTTAAAATTAACTTCAGCATTCTTAGTTAGCTTAATTCCTCCATCTATAAAGGTGGTTTCAACCCCCATCTTTCTATAAACACCCGTAACAGCCGAATCACCTTGCAAACTTTCTTTTTTTAATCCATAAAGTGTAATACTTGCCTCCTTTGATAAGGCTACCACACCATACCAATAAGATGCAGCACTCCAATCTGCTTCAACCGTAAAGTTTTTTGCCTTATATTGAGATTTAGCAACCTCTACTCCTTCATCAAACCAGTTAACATTAACTCCAAAATGAGCCATCATTTCAGTTGTCATTTTAAGGTAAGGTTGAGAAATTAATTCTCCTTCAAAACAAATTTTCAATCCTTGTTTTAATCGAGGTGCAATCATCAACAAAGCAGATATATACTGACTACTAACACTACCATCAATAGTTAAAATTCCGCCAACCAACTCCTTTCCTTTAATCTTTAATGGAGGATAACCTTCTTCTTCTATATACTTAATGTCAGCGCCTATTTTTTGCAAGGCCTCTACAAGAACTTTTATTGGACGCTGCTTCATTCTGTCAGCTCCTGTTAACAACCAATCTCCTGGAGTAATGGCTAAATAAGCTGTTAAAAAACGCATTGCAGTTCCTGCCAAACCAACATCTAAAGTTGTGTTTCCAGTTTCTATGAGGTTCAACAAGTTCTTAAGAACGTTGGTATCTTCTGCTTCAGCCAGATTATCAATAACAAAATCTTCACCACATAAAGCCTGCACAATTAGCGCTCGGTTACTCTCACTTTTAGAAGCCGTTAATTTTATTTGACCAGCCAATTGAGCTGTAGTATGTGACAATAGAATATCCAAAACTTACGCAATTAATGAATTGTAATAATCCAAAGATGCTTCGATTATCTTTTTATCAACTGTTTGATTGATGATTCCTTCGCCCACATTACTCAACAATGAAAAGTTAATGTCCTCATTTTCATTTTTTTTGTCATTCTCCATTAATGCAATCAACATTGGATACAACTCTTTTTCAATTATATAAGGCTTGTAAAACTCTAATACGGTATAACAAACATCTTCAAGTTGAGCCATTTCTAACCCACAAGACCTATAGGAAATGTATGCCTCACAAATCATCCCAATGGCAATAGATTCACCATGTAAAAGAGGTGATTTGTCATTTTCTAAAGAGTAACTTTCTAGTGCATGTCCAACAGTATGACCAAAATTGAGCAACTTCCTTTCACCCTTTTCCAAAGGATCAGAAAGTACAATCTTGTTTTTTATTTTTACAGAAGTCGTAATCAACATTTCCCATTGATTGTCTTCAAACAACATCCCTCCTTTTAATTCTTCCCAATAATTGCTATCACAAATTAATGCATGTTTTAATGCTTCAGCATAACCCGAAAGCATTTGACGTTTATCTAAGGTCTTTAAAAAGTTAGGGTTAATAAATACTCCTTTTGGCTCTTTAAATAAACCTATCATGTTTTTTAATCCTTCAAAATCTACGCCTACTTTACCTCCAACAGAAGCATCAATTTGAGAAAGCAACGTGGTAGGAACATTAATAAAATCTATACCACGTTTATATGTCGAGGCAATAAAACCACCCATATCGGTAATAACTCCTCCTCCTAAATTAACCAACAATGCTTTTCTATCTGCTTTATAATCGGATAAAGTTTTCCATATCTGGTAACAAATATCAAGTGTTTTATTCTCCTCTCCGCTATCTATTTCTATAATTTCTGCTCCTTGAAGCATTTCAACATTGGCAATTAATTCCGTAGCACAATTACTCAAAGTGTTTTCATCTACCAAAATAAATAGTTTACTTGGAGCCAAACGAACCAAAATTTCATTTAAACAAACAAGTACTTCGTTGCCAATAAATACTTCGGAATTAGTAGTACTAATTTTCTCCATTTTTTAATAGAATCAGTAAACAATTAATAATGTGTAAAAATAGCTTATTTATGATGGAGTAAAATCATATTTTGTACTAATTTCGTGAGGTAATATTTTAGCATAATTTTATTCTAATGGATTTTAACAACACCGAAATAGCTTTTTCGGGAATGAGCAACAAAGATTTAAAGCGCAGTTATTGGCTTTTTAAAATTATTGGCTGGAATTGGTTAATTAGCATCAGTCCTTTGCTTTTAAAAATTTTTATGCCTCTTTGGTTTCCTGTCCCCATAATAAAAGCTACTATTTTTAAGCAATTTTGTGGCGGTGAAAGTATTGACGATTGCCAAAAAACAATAGAAAAATTAAGTCAACAAAATGTCAATACCATTTTAGATTATTCCGTTGAAGGAATTGAAGATGAAGCTATTTTTGATGCAAATGTTAAAGAAGCGTTGAATGCGATTAAAAAAGCAAAAAACAATCCGAACATACCATTTAGCGTATTTAAAGTAACTGGTTTTGGACGATTTGATTTGTTAGAAAAGATCAATTCTAAAAAAGAATTGTCTGCAAACGAAACACAAGATTTTGAGACTATAAAAGGAAGAATTGACGAAATGTGCCAGTATGCTTTTGACAATGACATTCCCATTTTTATTGATGCAGAAGAAACTTGGATACAAGATACTATAGATGACATTGCGCTAGAAATGATGCGCAAATACAATACAAGTAAAGCTATTATTTACAATACCACTCAATTTTACCGCTGGGACAGACTAACCTATTTACAAGAATTAAAACAGGTTGCCGAAAAAGAAGGTTTTTACTTGGGAATTAAATTGGTTAGAGGCGCTTATATTGAAAAGGAACGAGAACGGGCAGCAAAAATGGGATACAAAGACCCAATGCAGTCCACCAAAATCAATACTGACAAAGATTTCAATTTGGCTTTAAAATATTGCATTGAGAACATTTCGCGTATATCGTTTTGTTGTGGGTCTCATAATGAAGAAAGCTCAACTTACCTTGCTCAATTAATGAAAGACCATCAAATATCATCAAACGACAGCAGAATTTACTTTGCTCAATTGCTCGGAATGAGCGACCATATTAGCATGAATATGAGTGCTGCAAATTACAACATAGCAAAATATGTACCTTATGGGCCAGTAAAAAAAGTAACTCCTTATCTCATCCGAAGAGCGCAAGAAAACACCTCTGTTGCTGGTCAAACTGGCCGAGAGCTTTCATTAATACTGAAAGAGCAAGCACGCAGAAAAGCGAGCTAATTTTTTCATTACATTTACTTATGCTAAAACTTAAACTTACCGGATTATCAATTTTAGGCGGCTTGCTTATGGGTATAAGCTGGCCAGCAACAGGGAATTTAGCCCCGCTGTTTTTTGTTGCATTAATTCCACTCTTATTTGTGGAATATACGGTATGCCAGAATTCCGATCAACTAAAATCTAGGCATTTATATTGGTTTGCTTTTATTGGATTTTTAACTTTTAATACTTACACCACTTGGTGGATATGGAACGCCTCGGAAGCAGGAATGCTGATGGCTGTAATTTTAAACTCCATTTTTATGGGTATTATCTTTTTATGGTTTCACTCCATTAAAAAGAATTTTGGCAATAGAAAAGGATACTTAGCCCTCATTTTTTTATGGATTGCTTTTGAATGGAATCATTACGACTGGGAGTTTTCTCATCCGTGGTCTACCTTTGGAAATACTTTTGCCAACTACACCGAATTGATTCAATGGTATGAATATACCGGAGTATTGGGAGGAACGTTATGGGTTTTATTAACCAACATCTTAATTTTTGAAGTTTTTAGGAAGGTGGTAATCCTTGGAAATTCATTTAAAACTGAAGCGAAGACAATTGCATTAATTTCAGCAATTATTGTTTTTCCTATTTGCATTTCAATGGTAATGTATCTCAACTTTGAAGAAAAAGATAATCCAACAGAAATAGTATTAATTCAACCCAACATTGATCCTTATACCGAAAAATTTGGAACAATGAGTGAAGCAGAACAGGTGGATCGAATTTTATCGTTGGCTAGAACAAAAATCACTGCCAACACCAAATATGTTATTGCTCCAGAAACTGCAATTCCTAGAGGATCTATTGAAGCAGAACTAGAATACAATTACGGCATTGTAAAAATTAGAGAATTAATAGCCGAGTTTCCTCATATCCAATTTTTAATTGGAGCTTCTACTTATATCAATTATCAAAAAGGCGGACCAAAACCAACGGTTTCTGCAAGACAAAATCCACAAACAAAAATTTGGTATGATGCGTTTAATTCAGCACTTCTTCTCGACAATTCACCTGGCATTCAAATTTACCACAAATCGAAATTGGTTTTAGGTGTGGAACGTTTGCCTTTTGCAAAACTACTAGCTCCTCTAGAAGATGTTGCCATTAATTTAGGCGGAACTTTTGGTAGCCTAGGAACTGCAGCTGAAGCCGAAATTTTTAATGCTGAAGCTGATGTTGCTATTGCTCCTATTATTTGCTATGAGTCTATTTATGGCGATTACTTTGGCGATTTTGTATCTAAAGGAGCTAACTTAATGGTTATTATTACAAATGATGGTTGGTGGGAAGATACTCCTGGATACCAACAACATTTATCGTATGCACGCTTAAGAGCAATAGAAAGCAGACGAAGTATTGCGCGATCGGCCAATACTGGTATTTCCTGCTTTATTAATCAACGAGGCGATGTTTCTTTACCAACCAAATGGTGGCAACAAGATGTTATTAATGGAACTATAAACAGCAATAATAAACAAACTATTTACACAACGTATGGTGATTATATCGGCAGAATTTTTGCCGCAATTGCTGTCATTATGCTGTTGTGGAACTGGGTGTTTATTGCCAAACGTAAATTTGGAAACCTTTAATCAATAGCTTATTCTTCTATTTCTTTAGGCTTAGATTCATTTAACTCAACCTGCTCTGCGGTAAGTTTCACAACTACGCTTTCGTAAATCCCTTTCATTATTAAAGGGTCTTTACAGTAAAACGCCAAGTTTTCATTAAACTCTTCAGCCGATATTTGCTGACGTTCGTACACTTTATTAAATTCTGTGCTCAAATCTTCTTTTACACCTTTGGTAGCCGATTTAAACTTAATTGTGGCTTGTGCTTTTTCCATCTCTACTAACACTTTTATCATTTTTGGTTTACTCCAAATTCCTTCGGGCTGAACTTGTTCACTCGAGCAAGCAAACAAACCAAAAAACAAAACGAGATATGATATTTTAAGCAGTTTCATAGTATAAAAAACCCTGAAAATTTAGAAAAATTTCAGGGTTCTTAATTTAATATTTTACGATTAACTAAACTACTGCTTCTGGAGCAGCTGTTTTTAATGTTCTAGCAGCATCAAGCATTTTCTCAATCATCCCTGATCCAAACTCACCTTCCATAATATCTCTTACTTCGTAAATGTCTGAACCAACAACAGCTTTATAAAAGAAATGGTTTTGCGTTTTAACTCCTGAATCTGGTATGTCTTGAGTGTAAATTAAAGAATTTGCATCTTCTTTTAAAATCTCTGATTTAAATACTAGATTATCCTTAAGATCAGCTTTTAACAACTCAATATCTCCTTCTCCAAACATAATTTCAATTCCGAACTCAGTTCCCACCAATATTTCTAACGCACCACTTTCTGTTAAAACTACTTCTGGAGCACCATGAATTTCAGCTTCAGGAACTAAAACCGTTAAGTTAAATCCCCACTCGTTTAAATTCAATTCTTCAAACCCTTTAAGGTTCACTGTTTCTGTAACAGTATTTTCTGGGTTTTCTGCATCTGAAGTTCCTCCACAACTAGTAACGAAAAGCACTGTAATAAGAGAGAATAAATATATTAGTAGTTTCATATGAAATTATTTTATGAGCAAATATAAATTAAAAAAGTTATATGTTAAGCAATTATCACTTCGATTTTACAATCAATCTTTCCCCTTTAGAATGTGCGGTAAACTCAGGAGCATACATACACTGAATACTGGTTATTCCGTTAGAAAAATTACCAGCCATATTCACTCTTAGCGGATATTCAAAAACATAAGTTCCCTTTGCTAAGAAATCAAAAAAGAAATTAGTTGAGGCATCTTTCGTGCTTTCGTAGTAACCTAATCCACCTTGATAACGATATCCAGAAAAAACATTAATAGGTTCAAGTCCTGCTGCTCTCATATCTTTCATGTGAACATATTCCATATCTCGATCAACACGCAATTCTATTCTCACTTTAATTTTATCACCAGGCACCAATTTAGTACCTGCAACTATTGGCAAAATTACTGGACCCGCAGCACTATTTTTTTGAACAAATAACGCTTTCTTCAATTTTAAAGGAGTCTCATGTGGTGTAATCTTATCCAATTGTTCAAAATATTGCCAATACAATGCTCCCCAAGCAACTCCATCGTCCTTTTTAGTTACCGTTACATTACCCATTGACGGAGTAATGGCCGATTTGCTCCACGCTGTTTTAAAATAACCTGTTCCTGCCTCCACTTTTACACCATCCATTTTTTTAGGGTCAATCACCTTGTTCCCTACTTTAATTTCAACTAAGTCATCACTTGCCAATAAATCAGAACCACTTAACAGCAATGCATAACAAGCTTCTGTTGTTGCTTTAGTTGTCTTCCAATCTTGTGTTTGTTTTTGCTTCAACAACCAAACCTTCATGGCTTCAACACTTTCTTTATCATCCATCACCTCATCAAAAGCCTCAATTAATAAAGCCTGTGTTTCAATTGGAGCCTGATACCAATAGTATCCTCCTTTATTGTCTTTCCAATACATTCCTAACTCATCGTTATTAATAGCATTTTCTTTTAAGGAAGCCATAATTTTATGCTCAACATGAATACCTGTTTTCGGTTGTAAATCCCTATGCAAGGTTAATGCGATCATTCCTTGCATGTAACGGCTTTTATTTAACCAATATTTTTGAGTTTGTTTGTGGTAATAATTGTAGGCTTCTTTGTTAGATGATTTTACTGGAACATCAGCTAAAAAGTAACTCCGGGCATATAAATACTGAATGATTTCATAGTTTAAATAATCTTTTTCTAAGTCAGCACTGTACTTTTTTAACCGTTTGTAATCCTCATTAATTCTATCATCTAAATACAACACCGCTTTTTTAACCATGCTCCAGGTTTTGGCATTTTTTCTAATATTTTGCACTCCCAAGTTATCCAAATGACCCATTCCAGTAACAATGTGCTGTGTCATGTACCTACTCTCTGGCATCCCTTTAAACCAAGTCCAGCCGCCATTAGATACTTGCAGTTGTTCCAGCTTTTTTAATGCTTTACCCAATTCATTGTTCATTTTATTCAAATCAAACAATAGTCCAACTCTTCGCTTTCTTTCCGATTCATTTTGAGAAGCCAACACCCAAGGTGTTTCTTCTAAAACCAACGCTTTTAACTCTTGATTTTTTTCAAGATTAGATAGAAATGAAGCTGGACTGCTATTTTTCCAACTTTCAAATACTGCTGAAATTTTAGGATTAGACTGAGCAATATGTGCTGCTATCGCATTGGCATAAAATCGACTAAAGGTTTGCTCTGCACATTCGTAAGGATACTCCATTAAATAAGGTAACGCTTGAATAGCATACCATGCCGGATTTGAAGTAAACTCTAATGTTAAACTGTGGTGTTTTAGTGAAGCAGAACTTGCTGAACCTAACAGCTTATTGAATTTAAAATTGGTCACTCCTTTTCCTCTAACTGGTAAAGGCATCGATTCTGTTACCAACATTCTATTGGTTAATACCGGAATAGCCATTTCTTCTCCATCAGTAAAGTTACCTGCTTTAGCCACAACTTTATATGTAATTGCCGAAAACCCTTCTGGAATATTAATTTGCCAACTCACTTGAGTGCTCTTTCCTTGCTCAACTTTAAACGAAACCTTTTCTGCACTTTGAAGAACCGTGCTCGAAATTTGTTTCATGGTTAAGGCATCGTAAAAGAAAACTTGAGCATCACCCAACAAATCTTTATCGGATAAGTTGGTAATTTTTGAACTAAAAGTCATTTGATCGCTTTCTCTAAAAAAACGTGGTGCATTTGGATAAACCATTAAATCCTTTTGAGTCACCGTTTCACCATAAAGCATCCCTGTTTTTAAATCTTTGGTATGTGCCAATCCCATAAATTTCCATCGGGTTAAAGATTCAGGTATGGTAAATTCAATAATTACCTCTCCCAAACTATTGGTGGCTAAGTGTGGATAGAAAAATGCCGTTTCGTTGAAGTTTTTTCGAGCTTTTACTTCAGCCAAATCAATATTTCCTTCTTTAGTTTTATCATCAACAAAGCTAGAAGCATTTGATACTGAAGCAATGGCATCTCTTTTCACTTTCGGGCTTGAATTTTTCATCGATTTATCACCTCTTACAGATTCTTCAGTAACCTCTTCCATTTCGTCTTCAGAGTATAACATTCCCCCACTAACATTCCTATTATCCTCCCATGAGTAGCGACCTCCATAGTAATAGCCAAACCAATTTAATTTGTCATAAATTTTACTTCGAACAAATGACATACTAGGGTTCCAATGACTTGAAAATAATTGAGAGTTGGTTGCCGAAAATGAACTATTATTCTGCCAATTTCTGTTCGTATAATTATAATGATGCACATTTAACCCCCAATAATTTGGTTTAAACGCATCTAACGATGCATCATATAAAGCAGCTACCATTTCGGCCGCAACCTTTTCGCCTTTATTGCCTTTAATTTTTACTTTCCACGTTTCTTTTTGTCCTGGCAGCAATTTATTTCTAAAGGTTTCAAACTCCAACTTAAGTTGTTTATTGCTATGCGGAACATTAACGGTTGACTGATAAGTGAACGACCTGCCATGTTTTACAAATGTAAAATAGACCTGAAAGTTTCCTCGATGCTTTTCTAAAATAGGAATACTAACTTTTTGTTGGCTTGCACTTAATTTAATCCACTGTTTTTTTACAATGTTATTTTGATGTTCAACCTCATACCAAACCTCAACATCTTTTGCTGCCGAAGCAATTAAAAATTCTGCATTTTCGCCTGGTTCGCCCTTAATTTTTAACGGAATAAATGAAGCTATTTGGTTTGTTGATGAGTGTTTCTCAAATTCGTTAAAAACCGTAAAGTATTTAATCGCCTTAACCTCTTGTCCAAACTTATCCTTGCCTATTGCTTCTATAACATAGTAACCTGTTTCCCACTCAGGAAGATGAAAAAGTTCTAATGATTTTTGGTTAGCAGTATTAAAATTATGATCATATACTTTAATATGCTTTTCCCATTTGTACTTGTTATTCTCGTCTTCATATTCATCTAAAGGAAAATGCTTTTCAAATACCTCTTTATCCATAAAATGGATATCTGATTTATCCCACAAGGATTTTCGATATATATTACTTGGCATTTTCAGCGCCCAAACTTTAACATTCCCTTCAGCCGACTCATGTACCCCATTTAAATTAGTAGTGGTAAATTTAATGGTGTCTATTCCATTTTTATTTACATTTTCTGGAATACTAATATTAATATTTAAGGCATTGTAACCAACGTTAACATAAGTAGAAGAACTATGCGTTTCTCCATTAATATCAATTACATCAGCATAAATTTTATACGAGTAAGTTGGTGAATACTTTTTATGAATAGATTGATCTGGTTGGGCAATGAAATCAATTTTAAATTCACCATTATCATCCGTTTTGGTTGTTCCATTCTTTAGCTCTTTTTCTCGTGAATAAGGCGAAAAACCCCAATAGTATCTGCACCAATAAGGAAATTCAGCATCTCTTACCACCCTATAGTTTACTTCTGCTCCATCTAATACTGCTCCAGAATATGTCTTGGCATTCCCTACTACATTTACTTTTTCATCTAGTTTATATGTTCCTTTTATTGGATTAAATTTTACCTCAAATTTTGGCCGTTTATATTCTTCAACCGAAATGTATTGATATCCATTCCCATCCGATAAACGCATTTGACCATTTAAACCATTATTGGGTGCTACAAAAGAGCCACTATACGTTCCGTACTCATTAGTGGTTAATAAAAGCCCACCTACTTTTTGACCATTTACATCGTAAAATACAACGTTGGATGAAAAGTTTGCCTTGATCTTGTTTTTGTTTCTTCCATCTGATTCCAATACAATTCCTTTAAAGTAAATTGTTTGGCCTGGACGATAAATAGCCCTATCGGTAAAAAAAACTGTTTTGGTCTGGCTTTTTCTACTCCTCCCATAACGGTATTGATAGTGCGAACTTTCGTTATTGAACCGATCATCACCAATCGACAAATCTGCATAAAAATTTTGGTTATTAGCATTTGGTAATACTTTAAAAAAACCATTGTCATCTGTTATTTTTGTACCTAAAGATTTTGTCACACGTCTTCTTACATCATAATCATATTTTTTGTAGTACAAACTGGCTTTAACTCCAGCAATCGGTACTCCTTTGTTACGATCCAACACAAAAAAATCAACATCTCCTTTCTCATTGGTTCTAGATAAATAGCTTAAATTGGTTACCCAAAAAGGATTTACAGCTACTGCTTCCTTTTCTTTCGTAAATTTTTCGGTTGTTCCTGTAAGCAGTAAATAAAAGCCTTTGGTTAATGCATCTATTTTTATGTCGCCACTGTGCTCCCTAAAATCTCCGTCATTGGGCAAACTATCTGTCCATTCTGTAACTGTTTTAGCCGCTCTAATCTTCTCAAATCGATCATCGTAGTTTAGGTTTTTATTCCATGCACTGAAATCATCAAAGTTTACTTGTACTATTTTGTAATAAACTTTTCTAAAGTTTTTAAAAGTTAACTGAGCTCTAATTGGTTGGTTGGGTACATTTGCTTTTTCAATTTTAACTTTTAATGCTTTCGTCTCTATGTTTAATTTTAGCTGTTTACACAAGTCAGCTCCATAACTTCCGGGGTATTTATTAATCGCATTCTTACACAAGGTAACTGCAGTTTTTAAATCCCATTTATACTTTAATGGGTCAGAAAATTTATAGGCGTTACCTCTCGATTGATAAATTTTAGCCATTTCGCACACAATTTCTGCAGCAGAAGAATGTTTTGGATGTTGCTTATATAAACTTGTTACTGCATTATAATAAAGCGTATCTGAATTTTCAAATAAAGCATTATTTCGCACAAACTTTAAGCGTTTTAGCTCGATATCTATTAATGCTTTTGGATTAGAATCGGGAATATGATTTACGGTTAAGTTTTGAAGAATCTGCAATGCATAATATTTCAATGACATCGAATCTTTAGTCTGTATTTTGGTTAAAACAAACTGATCATAAGGCATTATATAAGAAGAATCATCTAATACAAATTCATCAATTGGTCGAGTTAAATTTGTTTCTTCATTTATAAAATAATCTGCTGCTCTGTGCGCTAAAAAGTCATACAAATAAGGACGATAAGCTCTTGCATTGTTTGCTGAAATAATTTCGTCAAACGTTTCAACAGGTGTCCGTTTTAAACTATCAATATTTACAAGTGACAACATATAATGCTTTATGCTTGCATCAGTAATCTGTGCAACACTCCATGTATTAATATCCGTATTATCAAAGTTTACCGTTTGAGACCTGTTCTGAAATTTCCATCGATTATTTTGGTAAAACATATGGTACATTTCTGCAATAATAGAATGCAACAGAGGCTTTAACGGATATTTTGCCCGACTAGCCTCCAAGTTCAACTCATTTATTGTAGCCACAAATGCCCCTTCCTCTATTTTACTTTGAAATTTTGCTTTAACAATTAAGGCCTTAATAATTTGCTCGTGACTGTTTTCTTTCTTTGATTTTTCAAGTATTTTTTTTACTTCAACTAAAGCCGATTTTGATAATCCGTTGGTTTCTAATGAATCAATAACTCTCCATTCTTTTTTATACGTATTGCCTTTCGCATAATTTAATTCGGGTTGAAGCTGCAATCCAACTTGATCACCTTCTAGCATGTCGTTAGCCGAAGAACAATTGTAATAGGTTATTCCTATTATAAATACTACAAGGATAATTAGTCTGTTTCTGTTGTTGGTTTTCTGCTGCATATTGGGAAGATTTATCAAATAAATTATTGTCTGGTATTAGGATGCTGATTAGTTAAAATTGCATAAAATTTAGCACAAAAAAAAGCATCCCTATTTTTAGGAATGCTTTTTTTTAGTTTCTTATGTGATTTACCTCAACGAAAAGTTAATTGGTAAGTTAAACGATACTTTTACCGCTTTACCTCTTTGTTTTCCTGGTTTCCATTTTGGAAATGATTTCACAACTCTTAAAGCTTCTTTATCCAATAACTCATGAACACCTCTTAATAGCTTCACATTGGTTATAGAACCATCTTTTGCAATTGTAAAGTTAACATACACTTTACCCTTTATTCCATTTGCTTTTGCAGCTGGTGGATATTTCATGTTGTCATTTAAGTATTTCATCATTTTTGCGGCTCCTCCAGGAAATTCCGGCATATTTTCTACCACTGTAAAAACCTCTTCTTCCACTACTTCTTCTTCCTGTTCAAAAGTTTCAACAACCGTTTCAGCATCGGCCTCAGTATCTTCAATCTCAAGATCTTCTACCTCAACATCATCTTCCACAATTTCAATAATTTCTGGAGCTGCTGGTGGAGGTGGTGGTGGAGGTGGTGGCGTATTTTGCTCTGTAATTGGAATAATATCCTCTTCTTCTTCCTCCATCACAAGCTCTCCTAGATCAGATGCTTGCACATCATAAAATTTCCAGTTAATCATTGTGTAAATTAAAAACATTGAAACAACTAGCCCTGCAAGGGTAAATGTTCCTCTTAAGTTTTCTAAATCTGCCTTTGGGTTCTTCTTTGGTTCCATAATCTTAATGTTTCAAGTTCTAAAATTAACAATTTTTTAGGGTAATTTATTGTTATTTTCCATCAACTAATATTCGGTAGCATTTTTTTTATTATCGGAAAAACAAAAACACCAATAATTGCACCTAATCCGTTGGCCAAAAAATCTTGCCAATTACCACTTCTATTTATAAAGATGTTATGCTGTAAAATTTCCATAAACCCTCCATAAGTTATTCCAAATAAAACAACCAAAACCCCCAGCTTAACCCTGTTTGATTGGATAGAATAGTAATTTGAAAAACCCATTAAAATTAGAAGGGTAAGTACTAAGTAAATTCCAGAATGTACTAACTTATCAAAGTGCCAAATGGCAACTTTTGGCACTTTATCTCCGGGAAAACCGCTAACAACAGTTATTACCAACAACCAAAAAATTGCGGGTAACAACCTTAATATTTTGTTTTTAAAAACCATTAGTAACAAAATATCCCCTTCTTATTATATAAGAAGGGGATATTTATTTAATAAAATTTTAACCTAAAATTTCTTTGTATTGATCTGCTGATAATAAATCATCTAATTCAGACAGGTCACTCATTTTCACTTTAATCATCCAACCCTCTCCATATGCATCATTATTTACTGATTCTGGTGCACTTTCAATAGCTGTATTAAATTCAATTACTTCTCCTGAAACAGGCATAAACAGATCTGATACAGTTTTTACTGCCTCAACAGTACCAAACACTTCTTCTTTTGCCAATGTCTCTCCTTCTGTTTCAACTTCAACATAAACAATATCACCTAATTCTCCTTGAGCAAAATCGGTAACACCGATAGTCGCTATATCACCATCTAAACTAATCCACTCGTGATCTTTAGTATATTTTAATTCTGCTGGTACATTCATTTCTTTTGTATTATTTGATTATTATTATCTGTAAATGTATAATTCATTAATTGTTTTTCAAAACATTATTGTGCCAATGTAAATCTTAAACTAATTCCTGCATTGGTATTTGATGTCGGGAAAGTTGTTGAAATATAAGGTTTTGTAGAAACAAAGTCGTAAAACATTCTAATGTTTAAGGTTTTACTTACTCTATAATCGGCAGTTAATTTTACAGAAAACACTCTAGATCCTGCTGTTAATTGATTCACTTCTTCTACTACTTTTCTAATTATAGTATTGTTTTTTCTAATTACAAAATCAATTCTAGTATCAACATCACTCTTTACAACTCTATTTTTAGAGAATGGCATTCTTACTTGTCTAAATTTATAACCAGTACCAATAGACCACTCACTTCCTTTTACCTCAGTAATTTGATTATTAGCCATACTTAAAGAAGCGTTTCTATCGCGTTTATATTCTACCCTAACTAACATGTTATTATGCATTGTCATATCGGCTCCTAATAAAGGTGCAAATTGCTCAGACACAGAAACTGTAGATATTTGTAATTCTGGAATAAAGTTATTGGATATATCTCTAGCTAATGCACCTTGATCGTTTTCTTCGTACAATAAATTAGATGTAAATGAACTTACATTTAAGGTAGATTTATACGAATGAGAAAGTGTAAATTTCTTAAATAGCCTGTTTACAAATTTCATCTTACTTAACCCATCAAAAGTTACTCTCCAGTTTGGCAATGGGATGTATTTAGTAAAGGATTCTAACGAAACGTCATCTCCACTTTTTCCTGAGTATGCAGCTACAAAAGTTGGCACCAATACATCTTGAGAAGTCCCTCCGTATCCATCTGAATAACCGGTTGGCGTACCAAATGAATTACCATTTTCTAAGGCTAATCTTTGCGAAATTTTTTCTCTTTCAGCTAAGAAACTTGCAAAAACAGAAGATGATCTATCCAGTTCATTATCTCCTACAAAAGCTGTGTTAAATGACCAAAAGGACATACTAAAACTACCAGTTTCTACAGGTTCTACAAAATAATAGTCGTCTCTTAAATCACCTCCTAAAGTATCAACAAAAGTTGTTGGATCAATTTGAAAGAATTGTTGTGCTAAATTGGTAGAGTAAGTTCTATTGGCATTTAACTGTATTCGCAATGTTTTTATTGGCCTTATTGTAGCTCTAATGTTATAATTTTCGGAGAATGTTGTTGCGTAATTATATACCAATCCAGCGCTAGGATCATCAATAGTTGTCAACCATTCTCTTTGAGCTGCTGCCAAAGCAAAGTCGTCTTCTTGAATACCTGTAACAAAGTTAAATCCTGGAGCTTCAAAACCATCATTAAATCCAAGTAATTCTGTTTCATTTCCATAACCGGGCAATAGTGTTCCTCGGTTTCTAGTATAAGTTCCCGATATGTTTTTAGGGCTCATTAAAGTTAACCAAAATACATCCATTGGTTTAAATGGAAGTTTCTTTCTCCACAAATCTACCCTAGTTGTATCACTATCTTTAAACGATTTGTCATCAAATTTAATTTCTAAAGGAGGAAGTCCTGGTTTCCAACCTCTAGCTTTTGCATTTTCTGCTTGAGTTTTATTTTTGTTAGGTTTTAAATTGTTTTGTACTCGTCTTGTTTGACGCTCTCTTGCTCTTTTTTGTACTTTCTTTAAAAATCCAACTTGATTGTGCAGTTTGGTCATATTAAACTGAGAAGACAACGAGACTGTATTGGAGTTTTGGATGGTATGCCCTAATGAATCGGCACCAAGTGGAGCACGCTGCCAATCATAGTTTCCAGAATATTTAGAGGTAAGAGTTATAAAATCTAAATAGGGTAATTTGTTAATTGGCACACCATAATTAATGTTAAAATTATGCATGTAATGTGTGTTGGTTCCAAAGTCTCTTATGTTTTGCATTACTGTATCTTGCCATGATGCATATTCATCAGCATAATAGCTATCTACCCTACCACCTGTTTCAATGCCATTAAAGGTTAATGGCTCTTCAACAGTTGCATTATTGGTTGCATTAAAATCAAACTTAAGCGCTTTGGTTAAGTCGTATTTCAATCCATAAATTCTGTTCCAATAAAAATGTTTTTGGTAATAGGTTGGCAAATTAAATGTAAAACCAGTATTGTTTCTTGTTCTTCTTTCAGAATACATTCTATCCATATCGGTTTGGAACGTAAGCTGCTTAGGAGCAATAAAAAAGTTAAAATCACTAATTAGCTTGAAAGCTTTTTTAGACGCAAATTTACCCTTACTAAATGGCTTATAATTTTTAGGTTTGTTGCTAAATGCGTAGCCAAAACCTCCTCGATAATTTTTCTTATTGTCAAACTCAGTATTAATATCTCTGTATTTAGTTTCAGAAAAACCATAATTAAAGGAGAAGTTTGAAATGTCATAAAATCTAGATTTCTCCCTTCCTTCTGGCCTAATTTTTCTAACGTTGGTAAAGTTAATGCTCCTTCGTTTTGTATATTCTTGTGTTCGTTTACCAATAGAATCTCTATCAGATTGAGATAAAATATCGTTATTTAATAAGTCGTTCAATTCCAAATCAGGATCCAAAGGATTATAACGTGGAGTTACAACTCCTTCCGAAAGGTTGTAATACATAGGAATACTAATCCCTATCTTTTTAGGAATAAATTTACCTAATTCAACACTTGTAGAAAGGTCATAACTTTTTCTTGTTTCTTGCTGACGCTCATTTAATTTTTGCTCTACACTACCCCAACCCGGAGTACTATAATCTCCAGCAATTGTTACATTACCTAAGTCGGCAATTTGTGTTGTAATTCGAGCTATAGAAGCCCAACCACCTTCATTATCAAATTCTGCCATTCTTAATTCATTCACCCAAATTTCTGCACATTTAGCCAAACCATCATCTCCTGGAGATAATGGACTTTGTTTCGGATTTCTTATCCCTATCATAAATACCCTAACGCTACCAATATTAGGATTCCCTTTAATCCGCATCGTGTTTTGACCATCCACTGCTTCGTAAGGCTTAATTAATTGAACTCCACTAGAACCATCCGACAACAAACTGTTTCTCAAAATCTTCATGTCTGTTAACTTGCTAAATTGAAGGTCTATGTCATTTGCTTCTGGCCATACCACATATCGGTCATTTTCATTGCTATTGTTATCTGTATTGTAAGAGCCATTTGGAGTTATTGTTAATGGCACTTCATATTCGTAATAGTTATCATTAAAATCGGATCCCATTCTTATAAAAACCGATAAATCTTTATCTGCCAATGGAAAAGATGGATCACTTTCTTCAGCATGAATAAACATTTTTAAACGTTTGTATCTTCTAATATCAATGTCCATAACTTTATATGCACCTCTCGCATTTCCATCATTTAAATTACAGACATCTAATACTAAAGATTGCTCGTTTAATTGCTGTACTGTACTTCCTGAGGATGGGTTTGGATTTATTTCTCTATCAATTCCTGGAGGGATAATATAGTTAACTGGCGTTTTGTTACTATTTTCTTCAACGTTAACAGCTGCTATATTAAATGTCGTTTCATCATCATCATTCCCAATAAAATCTCCTGGACTTAATAAGTTTCCAGAATACTTTCTCCACTCTCCTCTAACTAACTCTAATCTTGCAAAACGTAATACTATTTCCTTGTCAAATCCTTTCATAAACATTCTCATAAAACGAATGGATTTAAAATCTTGAATATCTCCTATTACAGATTCCGGTTCTCTAATTGGAATTTTAAATTGATACCATCTAATTCTTCTAGGAGTTCCATCCGGGGTTGTAACGGTTGTTTCTAATACATTGGTAATAAAGTTGTTTCCTACATTAGATGGATTTACATCTGATGGATTAAGGTTTACAGAATATTGGAAATAGCTCTCTCTAAAATCAAGGTTATTGTTGTTGTTAATGTCTTCAATATCTGGACGAGTAGTGGCTGATGTTGAGTAACTTTCTGTAAACTGATCTGATGTTGGCGAGTTACCCTCTAAACCATTAAACATTTTATACCTTCTCAAAATATCATACGCTTGAGAATCGTAAAATGAACTTCGGTAATGATTATAATTATCGGCAGAAGGATCCAAGTTACCATTTAAATCTGTTTGTGTACTAAAGTTTGGAAAGAATACACTTTCATCAGCATTGTTTAATCCATCCATACCAATATCTTGGAAAGGACGAGTACTAGGGGTATTGTCGAAAGCATTTACCAAAGCCTGAACAGTTGGCACTCTACCCCAAATTGTGGTATCTACCAAGTTAGCATTAGCACTATTTATTGCTGAAGTTGGAAGCCCATTTTCATACGATTTACGCGAATCTTTTAAAATATCTTCCGAAATATTACCTAAATTAAAAAACAAGGTTCCTCCAGAATGGTTAGGATCTCCATCTTCATCATTAAATGGGTCCATTACCCAAAACTGAATAAATTCAACATTAGAAGATTCAAAATCGGTTGTTTCTACTTTTCTCATTATACCTGCCCATCTTGTTGCAGGGTTAATTAAATTACCAGAACCATCAAGTCCAGAACCAACTCCAGTTCCATCATCAAAGTTATATGGCCCACGCTCATTTGGATAGTAAGCTAAATCCATAGTGGAAATATTTTGTGTTGTTCCGTTTTGCTGTGATTTAAATGGAAAAACTTCGGTTTGTAAAACCTCTCTCATGTAGTGATTTGATTGCATAACTAAATCGTTGGAAATATGATTTGGAGTTCTTGAATCGTTTCTCCAGAATAATGGGTCAATGTTATACCATCCAAGTCTCGATCTATTAAATCCATATTCCAAGGTATTAGACAAAGGCAATTCTCCTTCAGGAAAAAGTGTAGGCTGTCCTTGTGGTGTAGAGGCCAATTTCCATTGAAAAACGGTTCTCATATCTATGGAAGACTGACTTCCTTCAAAATCATCTAAATAAGCTACTCCATCTTTGGTAATGGCCCCAGGGTTTCCTGGTAAAAGTCTAGCAAACTCTCCCTCTATGGTAATGCTCGATTTTTCTTTAGTACTATAAATTGGAAGCTTATCTGCCAACCTTGTTAAAAATGGAGCATCTCTTTTATAGGTTAAATCAAAACCAAAAACAGTATTATTAATCGGTTCATCGCCAATGTTAATCTTACTAGTTAACGGTCTTTCAGATAGTTTTAAAATAGTACCACCTATGTTAAAATCATCACTTACTTTGTAATCAAACCTAGAACCCATTAACGTTTTGGTTTGAATATTAAATAAAGACTGACTCTCTAATGAAATCTTTATTGGAGTTCCCGACTGTAAAATTCCTTCATTAATAATTCTTACACGCCCTAAGTTATAATCAACAGTAAAATCAACATTTTCTGTTAATGCAGCACCACCAGCAGTTACACTAACAGATCCTTCTGGAACGTTCATGGCATTTAACGAAATATCTGAAGTAGTAGCAGATGAATATTGTCCTTTTATTCTAAATCTATTTTTAGTTGCATCTTGCTCAGCCAAAGTTTGTGTGGTTACATAAAGCGTATCAAAAGCAAACTTATCTGCTGTTTGTTGATTAGAAAACTTACTTCTTAAATGAGAACCAAACGGTTCGAGTACAGGAAAATAAACCCTACCATTATTTGAGTTTATAGTTACACCGTTAATGTAATCAAACACTCCATCCGAGCTGGCCTGGTTGTTAGCATTTAATCGATCTAAATTTAACACACTAACCAATGGAAGTCCATTTACTTCTCCTTCTGGAATAAATGGAATTTCTACTCCAGTTGCAGGGTTCATGTAAAACACATCTAAATAAAAATCGGTTGGTGAAATATTAAATGCACCAAGCGCATAAACATTCTTCATCATTAAATCCCAAGTAGGAATTCTAGTATTTATAGTAGTTCCTTTTAAGAGTTTAACATAAAGTGCATCCTGTCCAGAAACTCCATCTGTAGAAAATTCACCAACCTGATAAACCTGACCGTCTAAAGTATATTGAAAAGCAACTGCTAAAATATTATCGAGATTTAAAGAGGAACTCAATGAAATATATCCCAATTGAGAATTGAGCGTATATTCTGATGAGCTTAACAACCTAGCTTGCTCGTATTTTTCAAAATCCGTTCCATTGGTAAATCCTTGCAACTCTAATTCTTGACTAGAGTTTACAAAGCCTCTAATATCTGCCGTATTATAAGGTGATGCTCCAGTAGTATCCGACACATCAAAATAAAGGTTATTCGCAGTATTAAAAGGAAAGTTAAACTGAGGATTAATGTTTGCATCAATTACCAAAGGGTCATTATAAATATTGTTTTGAGTGGCTTCCCCCATGTCCATAAATCCAATAATGTTTTTAGTATTTTGGGTAGAACTATTAATATTTGACACCCAAATTTCAACTTTAGAAATGGTTGCTCGTGAAGTTATCATTGGTGGAGTAGCTAAAGAACTTTCATAGGTATCTCTAAAATATTGAGATAAGAAAAAGTGTTTATTCTCTTCATAATCAGAAGCTTCTTTTTCGAATTTTTGAATTTGAGCTCCTCCTTGAATGTTAATCTCTTTTTTCTCTCCTTTTTCCTGCGACAAAACACTTGTAACAGTCATTCTACCAAAACGCAATTCTGTTTTAAGTCCAAATAAAGTTTGACTACCTGTTATTAACTGCCCTTTTAATGGCAAGGATACGTTACCGGCTTCAATTTTCTGAATAATTTCATCTTCATAACCTGTGTATTCAATTTTCATTTGATTTTCAAAATCAAATGTGGCTTCGGTATTATAGTTCATCGAAACTTTTAACTTCTCTCCTATATTTCCAATTACGTTTAATTGAATTTGCTGGTTAAAATCGAAAGTTGTGGTACTTCGCTGATTGGCTGGTAAAGCAGGATTATCTCTTGTTGATCGATTTATACCAAACGACAATTGAGCCGATCCTTGAGGACGAATATCAATTACATTTCCTCCAAAAATTCGATCAAAAGCTTCTCCTTTCACAACCAATTGAGGTCTAAACCCTTTGGTTTGGTTTAAGTCATCTGCCGAAGATTTTTGCTTCCAGTAATCTTGAAGCGATTGTTTTGAATCATACTTAATGTATTCATCAAAATCCATATAAGTTGGATATTTAAAATACCGATCTCCAATTTTTTCGTAATAATTATAGGTTCCTGTTTCAGGGTCATATTCAAATCCGGATGTTACATTACCTGGATTTTTCAAATACAAACCTCCTTTATTAGTACTTGATGGCCCACCATTATCATCTTTAAAAGGATAAGGTAAATCAATTTCAGGAGAATCTACAGGCAATACCATGTTCTCAAAAGCCAAAAAATTATTCTGACCCGAAGCTATCGTTTTTGTTGGATTAAATGCAGCATTGAGTAACACAATACCAATCGCAAAAGCAACCACCAATAGGATTTTGTTATATGTAGTAGATCTTAATTTCAAATTACCTTTTTCTACCTACAGGCTTTTTAATGTTCGTTTAATTAATTCTTCCAACGTTAGCTCTTCGCCAGATGATATAATTTTATTTAGTGCTTTTTCTGCTGAGCTTTTATTAAAACCTAACATAACCAGAGCACTTAACGCTTCATCTTTAACAGTATTGCTTTGAGATAAAGAAATACCTCCCGAATTTTCAACCTTAGAAATTTTATCTCGTAAATCAATTATGATTCTTTCTGCTGATTTCGCTCCAATTCCTTTAACCGATTTCAAGGTGCTTACATCTCCCGTGAGTATCGCATGCATGGTATCATTAGGAGACAATGACGAAAGTATCATCATAGCTGTACTTGCTCCAACACCAGAAACAGAAATCAATAATCTAAAGAGTTGTCGTTCACTGGTTTCTTTAAAACCGTATAACAACTGAGCATCTTCTCTTACTACAAAATGCGTGTATAAAGCACATAACTCATCATCTCCAATACCTGAATATGTATTTAAGGAAATGTGAATTTCATAACCAACGCCACTACAATCTATAATAACATAGGTTGGCGTTTTCTCTATTAATCTCCCTTTAATTTGAGCTATCATTCTTTATTTTCTTGTTTGTGCATCAGTAACAGCAATAGTTACCATGTTAATAATTTCTCTAACATTACTTCCCAATTGTAAAATGTGAACTGGCTTTTTCATTCCCAATAAAATTGGGCCAATAGATTCTACTCCACCCATTTCTTGCATTAATTTGTATGCAATATTTCCAGATGACAGATTAGGAAAAATAAGTGTATTGGTATTTTTTCTTGCCAATTCCGAGAATGGGAAAATTTCATCTCTCAACTCTTTGTTTAAGGCAAAATTGGCTTGAATTTCGCCATCCACTATTAAATCTGGATGCTGTTCATGCAGCATTCTTGTTGCTTCTCGCATCTTAATGGCATCATCGCCCTCTGAAGAACCAAAATTAGAATACGACAATAAACCTATTCGAGGTACGATTCTAAATCGTTGAATTATTTTTGCTGCTAAAGCTGTAATATCAACAATATCTTGTGCTGTAGGATTCACATTTACGGTAGTATCTGCAAAGAAAAAAGGACCATTTTTTGTAAACAAAATGTACATACCTGCAATTTTCGTCACATCATCATCCGTACCAATTACCTGAAGCGCAGGTCTAATGGTATCTCTATAATTACGTGTTAATCCAGAAATTAAAGCATCCGCCTCACCCAACTCAACCATAGCCGACCCGAAGTAATTTCTACTTCGCATCATTTCTTTGGCTTCAACCAATGTTATACCTCTACGCTTTCTTTTTTCAAAAAGCAATTCTGCATATTTATTTTTTCTCTCTCGTTCGCTAGAGCTTCTTGGGTCAATAATTGGAATGTCAGAGATATCAAGACTATACTCTTCTACCACTTCTTGAATCTTCTTCACCTTTCCTAATAATATAGGCTGCGCAATACCTTCTTCGTAAACAATTTGAGCAGCTTTTAATATTTTATAATTATCCGCTTCAGCAAAAACAACTGTTTTAGGGTTTTTCTTTGCTTTTTGGGTAATGTTTTTCAATAACTTGTTGTCTAAACCTAATCGTTTTGAAAGGTTTTCACTATAAGCATCCCAATCTTTAATTACATGTTGAGCCACTCCAGAACTTATTGCTGCTTTTGCAACCGCAGGAGCAACTGTTGTTATCAATCTTGGATCTAGTGGTTTAGGGATAATAAAATCTCTCCCAAAAACAATGTTTTTTTCATCATAAGCTTCATTCACTACTTCAGGAACCGGTTCTTTTGCCAAATCAGCAATTGCACGAACTGCAGCCAATTTCATCTCTTCATTGATGGCGGTTGCACGCACATCTAAAGCTCCTCTAAAAATAAATGGAAATCCTAAAACATTGTTAACTTGGTTAGGATGATCTGATCTTCCTGTTGCCAAAATGATATCTTCTCTAGATGCAATAGCATCTTTGTATGGTATTTCTGGATCTGGATTGGCTAAGGCAAATACAATTGGATTTTCTGCCATAGTAAGCACTAATTCTTTACTCAAAATCCCTCCTCTCGATAAGCCCAAAAACATATCTGCATCTTTCATCGCGTCTTCCAATGTTGAAATATCTCTAGAACTGGCAAACAGTTGTTTTGATTTAGACAATTCTTTTCGATCAGCTCTAATGACTCCTTGACTGTCAATCATTACAATGTTTTCTCTTTTTACACCTAAAGAAACATATAGTTTTGCACACGACATTGCCGAAGCTCCTGCACCACTAATAACCAATTTTAATTTGCCAATCTCTTTTTCTGCCAATTCAACGGCATTCAACATAGCTGCAGATGAAATAATAGCTGTTCCATGCTGATCATCGTGCATTACCGGAATGTTTAACTCTGCTTTTAACTTCTCCTCAATTTCAAAACATTCTGGAGCTTTAATATCTTCCAAATTAATTCCACCAAAAGTCGGTGCCATTGCTTTTACTACACTTACAAAATGATCTACATCTTTGGCATCCAATTCTATATCAAAAACATCAATATCTGCAAAAATCTTAAACAACAAGCCTTTACCTTCCATTACTGGCTTTGATGCTTCGGGCCCAATATCCCCTAAACCTAACACAGCAGTTCCGTTAGAAATAACGGCTACCAAGTTTCCTTTGGCGGTATATTTATAAACATCTTCTTTGTTCTCAGCAATTTCCAAACAAGGAATTGCTACTCCCGGAGAATATGCTAGAGATAAGTCTCTTTGCGTGCTGTAAGGCTTCGTAGGAACTACCTCAATTTTACCAGGTTTTCCTTGTGCATGATACTCTAGCGCCTCTATATCTTTTCGTGTTTTTGCCATATAATTTCAATTCTACTAAAACCTGTAAAAATACCAATAAATTTGCTGCTATCATAAACAAAAACAACAATATACGTGTGCAAAATAACAATGGAAAAACATCGCTTTGTAATTAATTGAAAATGAATAAATTTGCAACGCAATCAACCCATTAAAATGAAAAAAATTATTGTCTTTTCTGGAGCAGGAATTAGTGCTGAAAGTGGTCTTTCTACATTTAGAGACAGTGATGGTTTATGGGAAAAATACAAAATTGAAGATGTTGCGACTCCTGAAGCTTGGAAGAAAAACCCAAAGCTAGTATTACAATTTTACAACGAAAGAAGAGCTCAAGTATTAAAGGCCAAACCTAACATAGCGCACACTGTTTTAGCTGAATTACAATCCATATTTAACATCCAAATTATCACTCAAAATGTTGACGACTTACACGAACGTGCGGGCTCAAAAAACATTCTGCACTTGCATGGAGAAATAGTAAAAGCCAGGAGTTCAATTTCAAATAAAACATTCCCAATTAAAGGAGACTCACTTGATATTGGACAAAACTGTAATGATGGAGCACAATTAAGGCCAGATGTTGTATGGTTTGGGGAAGACGTCCCAAATATGATTAAAGCTGAAGAGCTATGTCGAGATGCCGATATTTTAATTATTATTGGAACTTCATTAACCGTTTATCCAGCAGCCAATATCTTAGATTTTGTACCTAGTTCTACCATTAAATATATTGTAGACCCAAAAGAAATTCCGGCCTTAAGCAAAGAAAACTTAAATTTCACAAAAGAAAAAGCGAGTATTGGCATGCCAATACTCGCTAATATTTTAAAAGAGAAATATATTACCTAATACTAACTCTTTCTGTTTTTATTGCTTTTCCATCTGCATTTATCGTGTAAAAGTAAACTCCTGCATTTAACGAACTCACATCAACTTTTAGTGTTGCTTTTTGCTCATTTAACTGATGAGACATTACCTTTTTTCCAACTATATCAAAAACATCTACAGTTGCTACATTTACATTTGTCTTAAAATTGTAGTCAAGGTTTAATACATTAGTTGCTGGGTTAGGGTAAGCTGAAAAATTCACATCATTAGCAGCTATCTCATCAACAGAAACACCCTGAACTTTCCATTTAACAATTGCAAAAGTACTATCCTGAACATTTGCAGTGTCATAAACAACCACTCTCCAAGTAGCTTCGTCACCTGAGCTCCATCCAAAAGCAAAAGGTGCTACTTTAAAAGTATTGTCAATTTGATTAGCAAGTAAACTTAAATATCCAGTATTTGTTTGAGCTCCAGAAACACCAGCAGTAGCTGTAAAACAAGCCACACCATAACAAACTTGCAAATCAGAACCGGGCACATTAGTAACCTCATATACTTTACAAGAATAAACAGCAGAATTGTTACTAACATTTTGTACATGAAACTTTGTTTCAGAAATTGATGCAGCTGTTCCCGCTCTCTCAATAGTCATTCCATCAATATTAACATTATTCTCATCCAATAGCTCAAATGTTTGAGCTGAAGCATAACCTCCAACAAAAATAGCTGTTATAAAAAGTAGTTTTTTTATCATAATAAAAGTTTTTAGAATTAATAGGTTTTAGAATTAATAGGTTTTAATTTTATACTCTGTAAATTTAATCATTTATTTAAAAGCTTCCTTTAATAACACCATTAAAAATGTCTATTCAATTTAATTAGGAATCCAACATTTTAAAATAACTATGTGCTATTATGAAAATACAAATCGATATATTTGATAAAAATTAAACTATTTAAAACAAAACCTATCATTATGAAAAAATTATTACTATCCGCCTTTGGCGTTTCTTTAGGATTAAGTGCTTTTGCTCAAGTAAGCCAAGTGGCCGAAAACAGGCATGCTGTTCTTGAAGAATTTACAGGAATTAACTGTCAATTTTGTCCAGATGGACACGCTGTTGGTAACACACTAACTGCTGCAAACCCTGGAAAATTTCATAAAATCCATATTCACGCAGGAGGTTATGCAAATACTACTCCTGACTTAAGAACTACTGAAGGTACTACAATCGCTAACAACTCTGGTTTAGGTGGTTATCCTGCTGGTGGAGTTAATAGAGGTGGTGGATCTTGGGGTGTTGGTAGAGGAAGCTGGTCTGGCTTAGCTAGTAGCGTAATGGGTGCATCTTCTCACGTAAATGTAGCTGTTACTGGTTCTGTTGTTTCTGCAACAAGACAATTAACTGTTGACGTTGAGATATACTACACAGGAACTTCTCCTAACGCTACAGAATATTTAACTGTTGCTTTATTACAGAACAATATTGGTGGAGCTCAAATTGATGCTGGAAACTACAATCCTTCTGGATGGAAATGTCAGCCTACAGTATATAAGCACTCTCACGTTCTTAGAGACTTAGTAAATACTGGTGGTACAGCTGGTGATGCTATTACTCCTGGAGCTGGTGTAATTACAAGACAATACGTATTGACTTTACCAACTGCTATTGCAGGTACTGATTTAGAATTAGGTGAATTAGAATTGGTTGCTTTTATCCAAGATAACAACAGCTTAACTACTGGAACAATCATTACTGGTAATGAAGGTCAAGTTGATGTTGTATTATCTGGACAAACTGTAGCTGACATGTCATCTACTGACAACCATGTTGCTCCTGCTGGATTATGTGACAATCAGTTCACTCCAAAAATGGATGTAACAAACAACTCTGCTACATCTATTACAGGTGTTGATGTTTCTTATACATTAAATAGCGGAACTCCTGTTACTGTTAGCTTACCTTCTCAAGTTATAGCTGCTGGAGCAACTTACACACACACTTTCTCAGTAACAACTTTGTCTGCTGGAAGTAATCAAATTGATTATGAAGTAACATTAACTGACGGAACAAAAGCTGATTTATCTGCTTTAAACAACACTGCTTGTCCATCATTTATTAATGTAATGCCTTCTTCTACATTTGGTACAGTTCATTCTGAATCTTTCGAAAGCATGGCTTTAGGAGATGACGAACCAGTTCACTCTATTTATGTTGAGCCAACTGATATTAGAGCTTATGTTGTAAACCAAGGTATTTCTACTGGAGTTTCATGGAATATTGGTGGATACGGTACTTCTGCTAATTCTTATAGATGGGATTTTTATGCTATCAATGCAGGTGAATACAGTGAAATTATTTGGGAAAAATTAGATTTTACTAATGGAAGCCACGCAATGACTTTTGACATTGCTTACGCAACTTACTCTGGATCTGAGCAAGATAAAATTGAAGTACATGCTTCTACTGATTGTGGTGCTACTTGGACTTCAGTTTTTAATGAGGCTGGAAGTACTTTAGCTACTGTTGCTCCTGTTGGAAACAACGCAAGATACTACCCTGCTTCAGGTGCTGGTGACTGGGTAACTAAAAATGTTGATTTAACAGCATATGACGGAAGTGCAGAAGTAATGCTTAGATTAAGAGGAACTGGAGATAACGGTAACTCTGCTTATATTGACAACATCAACATTCATGCTTCTGTAGGAATTGATGAGGTTGCAAATGCAAACAACGTATCTATTTTCCCTAATCCAACAAACAATGCTTCTGCAATTACATTTAACTTAAACGAATCAAGTAATGTAAACATGGAAGTATTTAATACTATGGGAACTTTAGTATATACTTCAGGATCAAAAATGATGAATGCTGGATCTCAAAAATTAATTTTTGATGGTACAGAATTATCAAGTGGTATTTACTTTGTAAACCTAACGGTTAACAACAGTGTAATTACTAAAAAACTTTCTTTATTAAAATAAGATAAAGTATCTAATTAAAGAGAATCAGTAGTTTGGCATCAAATTTGCCAATCACTACTGATTCTTTTTTTTTAACTTAAAATTAAACTACAATGAAAAAAAACTTTCTATTATTAGTTCTATCAGTATTCACTATTAGTTTGTTTGCTCAAACAGAATCTAGAACAATCCCTTCAAGTAATTTAAAAGACCTTAACGGTAAAACTGTAAACACAACTAGTTTTAGCAATGATGGAAAGCCAATGATTATTAATTTTTGGGCCACATGGTGTACTCCATGTAAAAGAGAATTAAACAACATTGCTGAGGTCTATGATGATTGGGTGGAAGAAACTGGTGTTAAGTTAATTGCAATATCTATTGATGATGCAAGAAATGCTGGAAAAGTAGCTCCGTATGTCAATGGAAAAGGTTGGGAATACGAAGTTTATATCGATGCTAATCAAGATTTTCAACGAGCAATAGGGTTTCAAAACCCACCTTTTACTTGCTTGGTTGATGGCAATGGTAAAATTGTAGCAACGCACACTGGCTACCAAGAAGGTGACGAAGATGCGCTATATGAAGAACTAAAGAAATTAATTGCTGGCGAAAAATTATCACACTAGAAAATAAGATTTCAATAATACATTGATATGGCCCGAAAATTTTATATTTTCGGGCTTACTTTTACCATATAATTTAACCTTGTATTTTATTTAAAATGAGCGTAAAAAATTTAATCGTACTATCGGCATTAACATTACTAACCTATTCAGCTTATGGACAAGGGCTAGATAAAATTTTATCTAATGGGGAGGTTCACGGAAGTTTTCAATTAGATATGCAATACTATCAAGAAGACACAGTAATTGGAGCTGCTGATGTGCCTGAAGATGTTCTAATGAATGGCTTTGCCAACATTAACTACACCAATGGAAATTTTTCTGCTGGTTTTAGATACGAAAGCTACTTAAACACAATGCTTGGATTTCCTCCAGGTTATAAAGGCAATGGAATAGGTTACCGCTACGCTTCTTTTACCAATAATGACTTAAATGTTACAGTTGGTAACTTTTACGAACAATTTGGGAATGGCTTAATCTTTAGAAGTTATGAAGCCAGAGGGCTTGGTTATGATAATGCTATGGACGGTATTAGAGTTAACTATAAACTAGCAGAAGGTTTAAATGTTAAAGGTATTATAGGTAAACAACGTTTATATTTTGATTTTGGCGAAGGTATTGTTAGAGGTATTGACGGAGAACTTTTATTAAATGATTTCATTGGTGGTTCCCTATTAGAGTCTAAAACAAGAATTACTGTTGGAGGTAGTTTTGTAAGTAAATATCAAGTAGATGAAAATTCTCAATATAACTTACCCGAAAATGTTGGCGCTTCAGCAGGAAGATTAACTATACAGCAAGGTAAATTAAGATTTAGTGGAGAATATGCTCGGAAAATAAATGATCCTTCGGCTGACAACGGATTTATTTACAAAGAAGGTGAAGCATATTTTGTTGAAACAGCATATTCAACAAAAGGTTTTGGTATTTCTTTATCTGCTAAGTCAGTTGACAATATGAGTTACAGGTCGGATAGAAACGCCAGCTTAACCGACTTGCAAATGAATTATTTACCCGCACTAACTAAACAACACACTTACAACTTATTAGCTACACTATATCCATATGCAACTCAACCAAATGGAGAAATTGCATTTCAAGGAGAATTAATTTATAAGTTTAAAAAGAAATCATTTTTAGGTGGTAAATATGGTACAGGTATTTTATTAAACTACTCCACTGTTTATAACATCGATTCTACCGCAATACCAACAGCAGTAGATACTAACTTATTAGGTTATGAATCGAACTTATTTTCTTTAGGAGACGAAAAATACTACGAAGAATTTAACGTAGAGATTAGTAAAAAGTTTAGCAAAAAGCTAAAAGGAACTTTTACTTACTCTAACATTATGTTTAATCAAGCTGTAATTCAAGGAAAAACAGCTTTTGACCATCCGGATATTTATGCTGATGTTGGTATTATAGATATTACCTACAAAATTTCTAAAAAGCATGCCCTAAGAATGGAAGTTCAAGGCCTATTTACTGAACAAGACCAACAAGATTGGGGAACAGTATTATTGGAATACACCTATTCTCCTCATTGGTTTATTGCCGTATTAGATCAATACAATTATGGGAACAATGACAGCGAAGATAGAATTCATTACTATTTCGCTTCTGCTGGTTATGTAAAAGGAACCAATAGAATTGCCCTAGGATATGGTAAACAAAGAGCTGGAATATTTTGTGTTGGAGGTGTTTGTAGAAACGTTCCTGCCGCAAGTGGTTTAACCTTAAGTATAACAAGTAGTTTTTAAAAGAAACGATTATGAAAAAGATTTTAATAATAATGGCTGCAGCAACTATTGGATTAACCAGTTGTGATAAAATAGACGACCCAACACCAAATGATACTGTATCAACTGAAGGTATAATATGGGATGACTCTTTACACATAACATCATCGCCAACGGTTAGGAAAATAATTATTGAAGAATTTACAGGACAACTTTGTACATATTGCCCTGATGGAGCAAGAGAAATTGATCGCCTCAGTGCATTGTACAACAGTCAATTTATCCCAATATCTATTCATGCTGGAGGTTTCGCAAACCCAGGGAATGGTGCACCAAATGATTTTAGGACAACTGCGGGAGATGCTTATAACATTGCATTTGGCCCATCTGGCTTTCCTGCCGGAACCGTTTCTAGGTTAAACAATGCGGCTCCAACAGGACTTGCTCAATGGGAAATAGACATTCAGTCTATCATAAGTGATGTGCCAAAAGTAAGTCTTGGGTTAACCACATTGTATGATGACTCCACAAGAACTCTAAAAACAGTGGTTAATACTGAATGGTTAAGTACAGAGGCTGGAACATATAATGTTCAGCTCTATTTATTACAAGATAGTATTGTAGCTTATCAACTAGATGGTGGTACACCAATGCCGAATTACGTGCATAGACATATGCTTAGAAAAGCTATTAATGGTTCATGGGGCGTACCAATACCTTCTTCTACAATTGGTGATATGGACACTACTGACATTGCAATAACTTTAGATCCTGCTTGGGACAAAGACCACTGCATCGTAGTTGCTTTTGTTTATGCTGGATCACCAAATTACGAAGTACTACAAGCTGAAGAGCTTCATATTGTTCATTAACAATTACTTCTTGATGAAATAAAAAAAGGTCTAACATTAATGTTAGACCTTTTTTTATTTCATATAATATTTGAAGTTATTTCAATTTCTGCTTCACTTCCACTTCTTCGTAAGCTTCTACAATATCATCAACTTTTATATCATTGTATTTTTCAATGTTCAGTCCACATTCATAACCTTTACCAACTTCCTTAACATCATCTTTAAATCGTTTTAATGATCCTAGCTCACCAGTATAAACAACAACACCTTCTCTAATCAATCTAATTTTGCTGTTACGGTTAATCTTACCGTCCTGAACCATACAACCTGCAATAGTACCAACTTTAGAAACTTTAAATATTTCTCTAATTTCTACTGTAGCAACAATTTTCTCTTCGATTTTAGCTGCTAACATACCTTCCATTGCATCTTTAACTTCTTCAATGGCATCGTAAATTATAGAATATAATCTAATGTCTATTTGTTCTTTTTCTGCCACTTTTCTAGCACTACCAGAAGGCCTTACTTGGAAACCAACAATAATTGCATCAGATGCTGCAGCTAACATTACATCAGATTCTGATATTTGTCCAACTGATTTATGTATAATGTTTACTTCAATTTGTTCGTTAGAAAGTTTTTGTAACGAATCGGACAATGCTTCAATAGAACCATCAACATCACCTTTAATAATAACGTTTAATTCTTTAAAGTCTCCAATTGCTAATCTTCTACCAATTTCATCAAGCGTAATGTGTTTCTGCGTTCTAACACCTTGCTCTCTTTGTAATTGCAATCTTTTTTCTGCTATAGATCTGGCTTCTTTCTCATCATCCATTACATGGAATTTATCTCCCGCACTTGGCGCTCCGCTCAATCCTAATAATGAAACTGGTGTAGATGGCCCAGCTTCTTCAATGTTTAAACCTCTTTCGTTAAACATTGCTTTAACTCTACCACTATATCCACCAGCTAAAATAACGTCTCCAATTTTCATTGTTCCAGACTGAACTAACAATGTAGAAACATATCCTCTACCTTTATCTAATTCAGACTCTATAACAGTACCTCCTCCATTTTTATTTGGATTGGCTTTTAATTCTAATAATTCAGATTCTAACAACACTTTCTCCAACAATTCATCAACTCCCATTCCTGTTTTTGCAGAAATTTCTTGAGATTGAAATTTACCACCCCAATCTTCTACTAATATATTCATAGTAGAAAGTTCTTCTCTTAACTTGTCTGCTGTAACTCCATCTCTATCCATTTTATTAAATGCAAATACGATAGGCACACCAGCCGCTTGAGCGTGATTGATTGCTTCTTTTGTTTGAGGCATTACATTATCATCTGCTGCAATTACTACAATTACAACATCAGTAACTTGTGCACCCCTTGCTCTCATGGCAGTAAATGCCTCGTGACCAGGAGTATCTAAAAATGCCATTCGTTTACCGCTATCTAATTCTACAGAATATGCACCAATGTGCTGAGTTATCCCTCCTGCTTCACCAGCAATAACATTTGCTTTTCTAATGTAATCCAACAATGAAGTTTTACCATGATCAACATGTCCCATTATGGTTACAATTGGAGCTCTTTCAACTAAATCTTTTGGATCATCTTCAACTTCTAATTCAACTTCATGATCTTCAGAGGCTGAAATAAACTCTACAGTAAAGCCATTCTCTTCTGCAATAATTGCTAAAGTTTCAGCATCTAATCTTTGGTTAATAGAAACAAGCATTCCTAAACTCATACAAGCCGAAATAATTTCTGTAACTCCTATATCCATCATTGCAGCTAATTCACTAACTGTAACGTATTCTGTAACTTTAAGAATCTTTTTCTCAAAAGCTTCTATTTCTATATCAATATCCTTTTGCTCACTAGCAGCAAGCCTTTTATCTTTTCTGTGTTTTGCTCCTTTATTCTTTCCTCCGCCAGTTAATCGAGCCAATGTCTCTTTAATCTGATCTTGAATTTGCTGTTCTGTTAATTCTGCTTTTTTCTCAACTCTACCACCTTTTCTATTAGGGCCATTATTCCCTCTAGGGCCTTTACCGTTTCCGGGACCAGCAGTAGTTCTTTTTTGAGCATTATTAGCTACATCAACTTTCCGCGTAATTCGCTTTCTTTTCTTTTTATTGCTACTATCAGTACCTCCAGAACCTGATGTCGCCACAGGTTTTTTAGCCGGCAAATCAATTTTACCTAATATTTTAGGAGCATCTAATTTTTCGTATCTCGTTTTAATCTCTTCTGGAGCTGATGATTTTGTTGCCTTTGGTTCCTCTTCCTCTTTCTTCGTCTCAACAGGTTTTTCTTCAACTTTCTCAGGAGCCTTTTCAACTGGCTTTGCTTCAGGTTTCTTCTTATCTGGTCTGGTTTTTAAATTTAGTTTACCCAAATCAATTTTACCAATAACTTTTAAGTCATCACTTTTCTCTTCTTCAACCGCAGGCTTTTCTTCTACCTTTTCCACGACAGGCTCAGCAGGAGCAACAGGCTCCTCAACCTTAGGCTCTTCTTTTTCAGCAGGAACTTCTTGAACTTGTTCTAACGTAATGGTTTCTTTTTCAGTACCTATAGAAACTTTTTCAGATTCTTCTCTAGCACTTTTTTCAGATTGAAATTCACCACGCAATAACTGATAGATTTCGTCATCAATTTTCGTGTTCGGATTATTCTCAATCTCCGTACCTTTAGATGCTAAGAATTCAACAAGCGTTTGTATTCCTACATTAAACTCTCTTGCTACTTTACTTAATCTTTTTGTTCCACTTCCAGCCATTTGCTTTTTTTACTCTTAATTCAATCTTTATACACACTAAAGTATATATTTTCTTTTAATCTACTTCAATATAGGTCTTAATCTTCGAATTCTTGTTTCAATACTCTCCGAACATCCTCTACTGTTTCAACTTCTAAATCAGTTCTTTTTACTAATTCTTCTATTGAAAGTTCTAGTACACTTTTTGCAGAATCACAACCTACTGACTTTAACTCAAGGATAACCCAGTCTTCTATTTCATCTGTAAATTCGTCTAATGCTACATCATCTGCATCATCATCCATATCTCTGTAAACATCTATTTCAAATCCAACCAATTTACCGGCTAGCTTAATGTTAAATCCTCCTCTACCAATAGCCAATGAAACTTGGTCTGGTTTTAAGAACACTTCAGCACGCATTGTTTCTCTGTCTAATTTAATAGCAGTAATTTTTGCTGGACTTAAAGCTCTTTGAATGTATAATTCAACATTTCCTGTAAAGTTAATTACATCAATGTTTTCGTTTCTTAATTCTCTAACAATACCATGAATTCTTGCACCTTTCATACCAACACAAGCTCCTACTGGATCTATTCTATCATCGTAAGACTCTACAGCAACTTTTGCTCTTTCTCCTGGCTCTCTAACAATATTTTTAATGGTAATTAATCCATCATAAATTTCTGGAACTTCCAATTCAAACAATCTTTCTAAGAACAATGGAGATGTTCTTGATAAGATAATTAATGGCTTGTTGTTTTTCATTTCAACTTTTACCACAACTGCTCTTACGTTATCTCCTTTTTTAAATCTATCGTTAGAGATTTGCTCTGTTTTAGGTAGAATCAACTCATTGTCTTCATCATCTAGAATCAAAATTTCTCTTTTCCAAACTTGGTAAACTTCTCCTGTAATTAATTCACCAACTCTATCTTTATATTGAGCGTAAAGATTATCTTTCTCTAATTCAAGAATTTTAGACATTAAATTTTGTCTCAATGATAAAACAGCTCTTCTTCCAAAGTCTTCCATTTTTACTTCTTCCGAAACTTCTTCTCCAATTTCAAAGTCAGGCTCAATCTTAATTGCATTAGAATAAGAGATTTCTTTGTTATCATCTTCTACTTCTCCGTTTTCAACAATCTCTCTATTTCTCCAAATCTCTAAATCCCCTTTGTCAACGTTTACAATAAAATCAAAGTTATCATCGTCTCCGAATCTTCTTTTAATTGTACTTCTAAATACGCTCTCTAATATATTCATTAGCGTAGCCCTATCTATATCTTTAAATTCTTTAAATTCCTGAAATGAATCTATTAAGCTTAAACTTTCCATTTTTGTTTATTTATTAAACGATATTATTAATGTTGTTTCTTTTATATTATCAAACTTGATCTTTTCTTCTTTTACAATTACTTGCTTTTTCTTACGTCCTTCTATTCGTTCCTTGTAAGAATATTCCACTATAATCCCTTCTTCTTCAACAGCTTTCAGTTCTCCTTCAACTTTCCCTCCTTCTTTAAGGGTTACCTTAACTTCTCTACCAATATTTTTAAGATACTGCTGATTAACTCTAAACGGCTTATTAATCCCAGGTGAAGAAACATGCAATTCATAATCTTCTATCTCTCTATCCAAGCTATTATCAACAGCTTTACTAAAATCCACACAGTCCTGAATTGTAAATCCATTCAAGCTATCTATTTCTAAAGAAATCTTATTCCCAGTAGCAATCTCTAATTCCACCACAAAGCAATCTTTCTCCAACAATTTGTCGGCAATTAACTCTTGTACGTGTGCTGCTTTTATCATTCTTTTTCCATAAAAAGAGGGAACTAATCGTTCCCTCGTTTATTCTCTCTGTATTTCTACGTACAAATATAGTTATATTATTAAGTTATACAAACATATAACATAAAAAAAGCCTTGCAATTGCAAGGCTTTTTTATACTCCATAACTTATGTTATAAATTTTTCAACTGCGATCCATCATTTACAAATGCAGGAATACCTGTTACATCCAAACCTGTAATTAACAAATGAATGTCGTGTGTTCCTTCATATGTCACTACCGATTCTAAATTCGCCATGTGCCTCATAATTGGATACTCACCAGTAATTCCCATTCCACCATGCATCTGTCTTGCTTCTCTCGCAATTTTCAAAGCCATATCTACATTGTTTCTTTTCGCCATAGAAATTTGTGCTGAAGTTGCTCTACCTTCTTCTCTCAAAACACCCAAACGCCAAGTTAACAATTGTGCTTTTGTAATTTCTGTAATCATTTCAGCCAACTTTTTTTGTGTTAATTGAAATGATGCTACAGGAGCTCCAAACTGAATTCTTTCCTTTGTATATCTTAAAGCAGAATCATAACAATCCATAGCTGCTCCAATAGCTCCCCAAGCAATTCCAAAACGAGCAGAATCTAAACATCCAAGTGGTGCTCCTAAACCTGATTTATTTGGCAATAAATTCTCTTTAGGAACTTTTACATTATCAAATACCAATTCTCCAGTAATACTTGCTCTTAACGACCATTTATCGTGGGTTTCTGGAGCTGTAAAACCTTCCATTCCTTTTTCTACTAATAATCCATGAATTCTTCCTTCTTCATTTTTTGCCCAAACTACAGCAACATCCGCAATAGGAGCGTTGGTTATCCACATTTTTGCACCATTTAACAAGTAATGATCGCCCATGTCTTTAAAATTGGTAATCATCCCACTAGGATTCGATCCATGATCTGGTTCAGTTAAACCAAAACAACCCATAAACTCACCTGTAGCCAACTTTGGTAAAAAACGCATACGCTGCTCTTCGTTTCCATATTTCCATATTGGATACATTACCAACGAACTTTGTACTGAAGAAGTGGATCTTAATCCAGAATCACATCTTTCTAGTTCCTGCATAATTAAACCATAAGAAATTTGATCTAACCCTGGTCCGCCATATTCTGCTGGAATATAGGGTCCAAAACCACCAACCTCTGCCAATCCAGGAATAATGTGACTAGGAAATTTTGCCTTTTGAGCATAATCTTCGATAATTGGAGAAACCTCCGCTTTTACCCACGCTCTTACTGTATCTCTAATTAATTTGTGCTCTTCCGTTAAAAGATCATCTAATTGATAATAATCCGGTGCTTGAAATCTATCTTCTGCCATAATTATATTATTTTTAAGAGTACAAAAATATGTATTAATCTGTAAGTTTGAAATATTCATAACATTTTTGAATCGTAACGTTTAATTTTTAACAAAAAAATGCCTTCTTCTGACATAAATAAATTTGACATTGTTAAAAATAATCCAGACTGGATGTTCATTATTCGCGACCTCAAATTTGACTATCAAGACTACGATGAATCGCATCCTCACAAGCACAAGTTTTATCAATTTATATTGTTTGAAAAAGGGGATGGCACTCATTTAATTGACGAGAAGGAATATCCACTCAAAGACAAATCCATTCATTTTATTTCTCCCAACCATGTCCATCTATTAAAAATTTCATCGAAAACAAAAGGAATTATATGCATGTTTAAAGAAGACCTCTTTTACATCAACAATGAAACACAAAAATTTTTAAACGATTTAAATTTATTTTCAAATTGGAACAATCGTCCAACACTTAAAATAGATACTCATCAGTTTGAATCGTTTCACCAATTATTGGTTTCTTTAAAAAATGAGTACAATAGTCAAGAACGCAACAAAAATGAAGTTCTATTAATGCTACTTAAATTGTTTTTAATAAAAGCTTCTCGTTTAAGTTCTAAAAACAAAGAAAAAAAAGTAAGTAGGAAACAAATACTTATTGATCAATTCTTAGGATTAATAGAAGAAAATCACGCCAACAATATCCCAGTAAATATTTATGCAAAACAGTTAAACATATCGGCTCCATATTTAAATAGACTCATCAAAGAATTTTACGATAAAAATGCCAGTGACTTTATTAATGACAGAAACATTTTAGAAGCTAAACGTTTTTTAAAATTCTCCCCAAAATCAATAAAAGAAATTGCTTTTGACTTGGGCTTTGATGATCCATCCTATTTTTCTCGATTTTTTAAGAAGAAAACAGAACTAACGCCACTCCAATATCGCAATCAAAACATTAAAAAATAAAGTGTCTTACAATTAGTCAATCACCTTATCCCAACTAGCTCTGAAGCGTTAAAATCAAACTCATTAATCTCTGATTTTATTTTTGTGCACTATTTGTGCAATTAGCAAATAGTGCACAAATTCAACATTTAGCCTAAACTTGATTTAGTTTAAAACTTATCATGCACTAAAACCAAATTCCATGAAAATAAAATTACTTGCCGCCTTCACAATAACAGTTTGCTGTATAATTGCTATAACATTCACCCTAACTACATCAACCAAAGGAGCGTACATGGTTTACGCTCACTCTAATGGAAGTTTAGGAGGTTACACCAACTCCTTTAGAGATGCAAAATCTGCGCCAACAGGACAGGCTGCCAACTGCACAAGGTGCCATACTGGAGCCCTAAACACTCCCATTAATACTGTTATGAGCATAGAGTCTCCTTTGTTAGTTGGGGGATATATTCCAAACAAGCAATACACCATAATTGTTAAAGCAAATAATATTGATCCTAGCATTGAAAAAATTGGGTTTGAGGCAACTGTAGAACAGAACAATACTCCATGGGCAAAAGCAGGAACAATAATTATTACAGACCTTACAAGAACTCAAACCACTAACGCAGGAAATGCTATCACCCATAAAATTTTAGGAACAACAGTGAGCACAAGCAACAATATATCATGGAGTTTTGATTGGATTGCACCAGCGGCTCAAACTGGACCAATTACCTTTTATGCTGCTTTTAACATTAGCAATAATGACGGAACTGAAAAATCAGACGCAATTTATACTCGCTCTTTTTCTGCAATTGAAACAATAGAAACTGCTATACGCCATCCTAACAATGAAACTCCCTATATGATTTACCCAAATCCCGTAAAAGACTTTTTAAACATAAAGTCCACCCAACAATTGGACAAAATAGAACTATATAACACAGATGGGAAACGCATTTTTAGCGAAACAAACCCAAAAAAAATTGATCTATCCAATGAAGCTGCAGGAGTCTATTTTATAAACATTACCCTAAACAATAAAACCAGCATACAAAAGCTCATTAAAAATTAAACAACTTATAAATAGCAATCCTACAAATGGTTCTATTTGTCCTATTTTTAAATTATTTTTAGCCTTACCTTTACCTTAAACATAACAACCGAAGTTTTACATCATCACCAAAATGTAGAACTTGAATGCCAAACATTTTAAACTGATTAAATTTAAAAATATGAAAACAAAATTACTTGCTACACTTATTTTAACTACCATTTTTGGAATGATTATTACGTTAACATCAACATTTTCAAGCTCAACAGCTCACTCAGCTTATGCCAGTACTGGCGGCAGCCCTGGAGGAAAGACCAACTCTCCTGGCGATGGAGCAAATTGTACTGGTTGCCACAATGGTACAATTAATAATCCGAGCGTTTTTACCATGCAAATTGGTTCTGCAGGATTAAGCGGAGGATATGTTCCTGGACAAACATATACTATCGCTGCTGGAGTATCAGGAACAACATCTGCCAAAATCGGTTTTGAAGCCACTGCAGAAGCTGATGCTAACAATGCAAAAACAGGAACCATTGTAATTACAGACGCTACTAGAACAAAAACTGAAAACGGTGGCACTGCAGCTACCCATACAGCGGCAGGAACTGTTGCTAGTGCTGGCGCAAATGCATGGAGTTTTGATTGGACCGCTCCTAGTGCTGGAACTGGAGACGTAACTTTTTATGCTGCTTTTAATGTAACTGATGGTGCAGGAACAGGACTTGGTAACAGTAGCGGGGATCAAATTTTTACAAGAAGCTTTCAAGTTTCCGAAGCTACTCCTGCAGGAATTGAAGATTTAACTAATAACAGTTCTTTTAACACATATCCTAATCCAGTAGTTAGTCATGTTAACATTAACTCAACCGAAGCAATAACTAAAGTTGAAATATTTAACACTTCAGGACAAATGATTTATGCTGGAAACGAATCAAACAAAATTGATTTATCAAAACAAGCAGCTGGAATTTATTTTGTTGGCGTAACTATTGATAGTCAACTAAGCATACAAAAAATAATTAAAAAATAACAATGAGAATAGTAATTATAGCGCTATTAAGCTGCTTATTTTTTTCATGTAAATACAACCAAGAAGACCCGTTTCCGTCTCCAGTTACTGGAGACGGATCTGGCTCTTCAATTACTTATACCAATTTTGCAAAAAGTGTAATCGACAACAATTGTGTTATTTGTCATGCTCCGAATATAACCTCTCCACAATCGCCATACCTCACCACCTACAACGAAGTAAAACAACAGGCTGATAACGGCAGAATTCAAGCAAGATGCATAGACGGGCCTAGTTTTATGCCTCCATCAGGAAAAATGTCACAACCTATTATAGATACTTTGCAACTATGGATCAATCAAGGAGCACTGCAATAATCAATTCATAAATTATGAAAAAAATACTTCTATTACTTTCCATCGTTTTTGGAACGGCAACACTTTATTCTCAAGACCTATACAAGGCAATTGATGGCAGCATTGCTTTTTTCTCGGAAACTCCAATGGAAAACATAGACGCTGTAAACAAAACATTAAAGGCTTTACTCAACACTAAAAATGGTGAAATGGCTTTTGTTGTTACCAATGTTGGCTTTGTATTTGACAAACCTCTAATGGGTGAGCACTTTAATGAGAACTACATGGAAAGTGACAAGTATAAAGTCTCTATTTTTAAAGGTAAAATAACAGAAACAATAGACTACACTAAGAATGGCGAACATGATGTTACTGTTTTAGGAAGTCTGGATGTACATGGCGTTTCACAGGAACGTAGCATTACAGGCAAAGTATTAGTTAAAGATGGCACAATTATTCTTAACAGTAACTTTGACATCAAGTTAAAAGATCATAAGATTAAAATTCCTAAAATTGTAACTGAAAACATTGCTGAATTTGTTAACGTAAAAGTGAATATTACGCTCACGCAAAAAAAATAGACCTACATGAAATTTCATATTACTCTTTTACTCCTTACTTGTTCGTTTGCTTGTTTTGCTCAAGATGATTTATTGGACATGTTGTCTAGTGAAACAGAAGATCAACAACCAGAAAAAGTAGCTTACACATTTAAAGCCATTAAGCTAATTAATGCCAACACGATTGAAACTACTAAGAAGAAAACGATGGACTTTAGAATTACACATCGTTTTGGAGACATGAAAATTGGTGAGCCAGAAGGAAAGCATACCTTTTGGGGAATGGATAATGCTGCAAACATTCGATTTTCATTAGACTATGGTGTTACCGAAAAACTAAGTATTGGAGTAGGTCGTAGTAAAACAAAAGAACATATAGATTTCAATTTAAAATTCCGCTTCTTAGAGCAAAAAACAAAAGGTATGCCCATATCTGTTGCTTATTTTACCAATGCAGCAATATCTCCAGTTGCAATTATTCCAGATGATGAATTTGCCAACCGCTGGTCGTATACACACCAATTAATTATTGCAAAAAAAATTAGCCGCGGAATCTCATTAGAAATCTTACCGACTTTAGTGCATCGAAACTATGTACTCAACGATGTTCATCCAACAAACAACTCAACAGATGAAAATGATCTTTTTGCCTTAGGATTTGGAGGAAGGTTTAAAGTTTCTAATCGAGTAGCTATGGTTTTTGACTACTTTTTACCTTTTTCAGATTTTAGAACTTCAGCCAATGATTATTATGATTCTTTCGGTGTAGGTGTTGAAATTGAAACTGGAGGACACGTTTTCCACATTAACTTGAGCAATTCTGCAGGAATCATTGAAAATGATTTTATACCTGACACCAGAAGTTCTTGGGAAGATTCGGAGTACAAATTAGGGTTTAATATTTCTAGAGTTTTTAGTTTCTAATCCTTTTTTTCTTGCAATAGCAATATGCTATTAAAAAAAGAAAAGAATACAATTCCGGCTTGAGATTCAAGCGTATCTTCAGTAAGCATAGATAATGCTATAATAATAAAAAATGCCAAATACAAAATGGATATTCTTTCTTTTGATTTAAAAAAAGGGTAAATCAAGTAAATCAAAATCCAACACAACCCAAACACTCCAAAACTCACTGCGTAAGTTACATATTGATTGTGAGCTCTTAAACGATGACTATCTGTTAGCATGGATTTTTCTAGATTATATTGCGTATCAAATGCCTCTTGAAGGTCTCCTGTTCCAACACCGAGCCAAAAATTATCAGCAAAAATATGTACCGCTGTTTTTAAATATGCCCATCGCATAACCACAGAGTGCCCATTAAAATCTCTCCCCTTTTTATAGTTATCAAATTCCCAAATAATTTTGTTCAACCTTCTATCAACTGCATTCATTGAAAGGTAATTCACATTACTCACACCTTTTTCAATTGCCTCTATCTCACTAGGAGTTAAACGCAATATTGCAGCTTCATCTTTCAACTCTCCTTTAGAACTTAAAAACCGAACCAAGGTCGTTCCTAGCACCTGCCCTTTAAGATCTTGCCCTTCAAACCTGAGTTTACTCCGCTTTTCCCATGCTTGTTTTAGTTCTTCCCGAGCTATATTCCTCCAAATAAAATAGCCGTTCTCTTTGTCATTTTTACGTTCACTATATGTATCGTGTTCATATAATGCTCCGTTTTCAGTTACTGTTTTAAACTCTTGCTCTCCAATATTTTGATCTCCATAAAACGAAGAAATGCTATTGCTTACTACATAAATTGAGAATAACACAATAACTAAAGCTCCAGCCGCTGTTGATATTTTAATTGCCTTTTTATAAGATCGGAATACAATAATGAGCAACAGCAATAACGTAGTAATAACTAGCACTACAATCCCAGTAAACATACTTGACAAAAACAAAAACACCGAAAGCCAAGCCGCAACAATTAACCAAACAAAACCATATTTAGGCACATCTTTTCTAAAGTAATAATAAACAGAACCGAAAATGGCAAAACAAATTTCTAATCCAAATCTAATGTGTGAGTTATACCTTGACAATTCACGTTTATCTAGAATAACTTCATTGGTTGCGCCAAGCATAACAGCAATGCTCCACAAAGAAGAAAATATTACCCAAAACACATAAGCTTTAAAAACTAGTAGAACTTCTTTTTTTGTTAATGCTGGAAAGCTAGCAATAAGAAAAGGCAAGGAAAACAAGTGTAATTTCCGCCTAAGATCTCCACCCGCAAATTCAAAATTGGAAGTATTTAATAAACCCAATAAAGACAAAAAGAAAATAGAACAAAGTACCAAAGCGATTTTATTGTCATAAAACCGTTTGAATTTTTGCTTGTAATTTCCGGTAAATATCCAAAGTGCCAAAAGGCACAATTGTCCCAAAACCATTAACGGCTTTGAAACCGACAATCCTGTAGCTACTAGGATTAAGCAAAAAAGGTAAAGATTTCTAACTTTAAAAAAGGTTTTATACACCGCTCTATTGGTTGGTTGTCTTATTTTTTAAATGTTCCTGCTAAAATAGATTGATACTTAGCCGCATCATTCAAGGTTGAAATAGCTTCTTCTAAAACAGGATCATACTTAAGCGAAACTTCAACCTGTCCTTTTTGATAATGATATCTCGAGACAATTTCATTCTCTAAAATCTGTTTGATCTCTTCCTTAAATTTATACAAATCATCTTTTTTATTATGATTTAATTTTTTTTGTAACGCAGCATACTCCTCTTTTACATCGTCAAAATATTTATCCGCTTTAGCTGCCTTTTCAAGCTCCACCAATATATCTTCACTTTCTGTTGTATAAGCATAGTCCTTATCTGCTAAGAAAGAAACAAAGTCTTCATAATTGGCATCGCTCAACTCAAACTCTTTTGCTGGACTTATAGAATCATGTTTAATTTTATAATTGGTAGCATAATCAAAAAACAAGCTTTTTAATAATAAACTAGCCGAGATATCACTCAATGGCAACCCTTCTACTTTTAAATCTGGAGCAACACCCTTTCCATCAAAAACTGGTCGATTGCTTTTTAGCGTTTTGAATTCTGTAATCAAAGAATCTGGCACCTCTTCTGCTTTACCATTCGTTTTATTCGAATAATCTAATTTCTGAATACACCTACCACTAGGCGTATAATATTTAGCAACAGTAATTTTTAACTTCGAATTGTAACTCAGCGGTAATACATTTTGCACCAAACCTTTCCCAAAAGATCGAGTCCCTAAAATTATTGCTCTATCATTATCTTGCAAAGATCCTGAAACAATTTCTGACGCTGAAGCAGAACCTCTATTAATCAATACTGCCAACGGAATTTCCATATCTACTGGATCATTTAAAGCCTTATAACTCTTGTTCCAATCTTTAATTTTTCCTTTGGTATAAACCACTTCACTTCCTTTTTCCAAGAAAAGATTTACAATGTTAACTGACTCAGTCAATAGTCCTCCACCATTCCCTCTTAAATCTAAAATAATCGATTTTGCATTTTGTTCTTTTAATGCCAATAAAGCCGACTTTACCTCAGCACTCGCTGACGAAGTAAATCCAGTTAACCGAATATAACCTACATCGTTTTTTACCATTCCATAATAAGGAACATCTTTAATCTTAACCTCTTCTCTAGTAACTACCTTGGTTAGAATTCCTTCAGTTCCTGGTCGTTCAATTTTAATTTCAACTGTTGTCCCTGGTTGACCCAATAAAAACTCTCTAATTTCATCTGAATTTTTCCCAATCGCTGTAATCCCATCTATCTCAATAATCTTATCTCCAGCAAGCAAACCTGCCTTATCTGCACCAAAACCTTCATAAGGTTCAGATATCATTACCCTATCTTTTCGTGTTTGAATTAAAGCTCCTATACCACCATACTGACCAGTAGTCATCATCTTATAATCCTCCATCTTAGACTCTGGAATATAGTTGGTGTAAGGATCTAAAGATTCCAACATAGCATCAATACCTGTTTTCATCAACTCCCCCGGATCAGCGTCATCTACGTAGTAAATATTTAACTCTCTAAATAAAGTAGCAAAAATGTCTAGATTTTTAGACACCTCAAAATAGCTCTCCGTATAAGAACTAAACGAAATTGATCCAACCAATAAAGCTAGACCGATAATAATTTTTTTGAAATGCTTCTTCATAGTATCTATTTTTTATAAACTCGTTTAGGGAACTGGATCATGTCCTTGTCCGCCAAAAGGGTGACAAGAAAAAATTCTCTTGAGGGCTAACCATCCGCCCTTAAATGGCCCATATTTTTTAATTGCTTCTATACTGTATTGAGAGCAAGTTGGTGTAAATCTACAACTTTGGCCCAAAATAGGAGAGATACTTAATTGGTAAAATCTAATTATTACAATAAATATTTTACTCACTAACTGTCCCACTCAGCTCTATTAAACGTGATAAAATTACTTTTATTTTCTCTTCAAGCTCCTTATATTCTAATATTTGTTTAGAACTATAAAGAAACATAATATCGTACCCAATCCCTTTGTTTTTTAGTTCTAATTTTAATGCTCCATTATTTAATCGATAGGCTTCTCTCACTCTACGTTTAATTAAATTTCGAGTAACCGCTAACTTCACATTCCTTTTAGGTACACTTACTCCAACATTAATATATCCCTCTTCAACAGACTCTTTTTGTTGATAAACAATTCTTAACGGATAGGCATTAATTGTTCGTCCTTTTTTAAAAAGTAACTCAATCGTTTTCCTGCTCTTTAGCTTTTCAGCCTTGCCAAATGTATGTCGTATTGTTTCCATTTACACAACAAAGATAGTGAGATAAAGTCTTTATTCTTTTCTATCGCTAAAGTTTATAGTTATTGTTATTTTTGTTTGCATAAATAAGCTTTATCATTCTTAACGATTTAATACATATTGATGTAGATATATTCCTGTTTTTAAACGGGTTTCACAACTCCTTTTTTGATGAGTTTTTCTACTGGGTAACGAGTAAGACGTTTTGGATTCCGCTTTATCTTTTCCTTATCTTTTTGGTAGGCAAAAAACACCGTAAACAAACCGCTGTAGTTGGGCTATTTATAGGCCTCGTATTCTTAATTGGAGACAGATCTTCTGTTGTGTTATTTAAAGATATGTTTCAACGACTTCGTCCTTGTCATAATCCTGAAATAACAAACTTAGTACACACATTAGATGGCCATTGTGGCGGTCAGTATGGATTTGTTTCTTCTCATGCTACAAATAGTTTTGCATTAGCAATATTTTCTGGTCTTTTATTAAAAAAACAATATCCTAAGCTCCTACTCATTATGCTGTTATGGGCCGCACTAGTTTCTTACAGTAGAATTTATGTAGGAGTTCATTATCCAGCCGATATTTTAGGTGGTGCAATTTTGGGCACAACTGTTGGCCTATTAACTTTTTGGCTAATGCGCCTTTTCAATAAAAAACTTAAGCTTAACTTAAAGGACATTTAATGACAAATTTATTAGCCATATTTATTGGAGGTGGGCTTGGCAGCTTATGTCGTTACGGTATATCAAAATTAGTACTTAAATTTTCTGCCACTAATTTTCCGTTGGCAACCTTAATTTCCAACACCCTTAGCTGTGCAATTTTGGCCATTTCGGTAGTTTATTTTTCAGGTAAAATAACAGATAGTATAGCTTTAAAGCTATTTATTATTACTGGTTTTTGCGGTGGTTTTAGCACATTTTCAACTTTTAGTTTTGAAACTTTTGAACTCTTAAAACAAGGAAATTATATTGTTGCTTTATTAAATATTTTGACAAGTGTCTTAGTCGGTGTTTCCCTCATTTATTTTCTCGTAAAAAATCAATCTTAATGAAAAATTTAGTTGCGCTACTTATTTTAATCCCAGCATTTTCACTGGCTCAAAAGCCAAAACTGGTTATTGGAATAGTTGTTGACCAAATGCGTTATGATTATTTAACGCGATATTGGGATAGATATGAAGAAGATGGTTTTAAAAAACTGATTAGAGAAGGATACAATTGCAAAAACACACATTACAATTATATGCCAACTTATACTGGTCCTGGTCATGCCTCTATTTTTACTGGAACAACACCAGAAAATCATGGAATTATATCCAACCATTGGTACGATAAAGTAAATAATGTAGGTACTTACTGTACAGGCGACAGCACTTTTAATACGCTTGGTAGCGACTCGGATCACGGGAAAATGTCTCCCAATAAAATGCTAAGCACCACTATTACAGACGAGTTGAAATTGGCCACCAATTCTAAAGGAAAAACCTATGGAATTTCTATAAAAGATAGAGGCGCAATACTTCCTGCCGGACACAATGCCGATGCTGCTTATTGGTTTGAAGGTGGCGAAACTGGAAAATGGATTAGCAGCTCATTTTACATGGAAAACCTACCCAATTGGTTAACCCAATTAAATGATAAAAACCCTTCAAAAAAGTATTTAGAGCAATCCTGGGAAACACTCTACCCAATTAACACTTACACCAATAGTATTGAAGACAATAACCCATATGAAGTATTGTTCAACACAGAAACAACATCGTCCTTTCCTCACAACTTACCTGCATTAGTAGATAGCAATAATCATTACAGTTTAATAAAAGCTACTCCTTTTGGAAATAGCATTCTAAAAGAACTGGCTTTAGCTTTAATAAAAAATGAAGCATTAGGAAAGGATGATCACACTGATTTTCTATCCATTAGTTTTTCTTCACCAGATTATATTGGGCACCAATTTGGACCAATGTCTGTTGAAATAGAAGACACTTATTTACGATTAGACAAGGATATTGCAGAGATTATCAATTACCTTGAAAAAAATATAGGGGAAGAAAATGTTTTACTATTTCTCACAGCCGATCATGGAGCGGTAAATGTTCCTCAATATTTAATTGACAACAATTTGCCAGGCGGATATTTTAACATGCATGTACTCGACTCCAACCTACATGAATTTGTTAAAAAGGAGTTTAAAGTAGATTCGTTAATCAAAAACGTTTCTAATTATCAAGTATTCTTGAATCATAAGCTTATAAAACAAAACAATTTAAATATTGAAACAGTAGAAAATTCAATTGCTACATATTTATTAAATCAAAAAGGAATAGCGAAATCGGTAACTAGTACTTCATTAAAATCAACAGAGTTTAACGAACGAATTTTAGCCAATGCTCAACGAGGATTCAATCAAATTAGATCTGGAGATGTTTTATTTGTATTGGAATCAGGTTGGATACCATCTACAAACCCTAAAGGAACAACTCATGGTTCACCATATCATTACGACACACATGTTCCTTTAATTTGGCACGGAACAGGGGTTAAGAAAGGGGAATCAAATCAAGAGTTTGTGATTCCAGACATTGCAGCTACGCTGGCTCAACTCTTAAATATACAAACACCAAGTGCTTGTTCTGGAAAACCGATTGTTGATTTAATAAAATAGCACTTTCAATTCACCACCAATTTCACTAAAATTTGTTAATGAAATTGTTAATAAATACCCTCTTTTACTCTCTTTAAAAACTGTATAAAAAAGTGCCTTTAAGTATATTTGTTAAGCTTCGAAAAAACGAAGTAAATAAGTATAATTATGAGCGAAGAAAAGAAAGATTATTCAGCGGATAGTATTCAGGCACTCGAAGGAATGGAGCATGTTAGAATGCGTCCTTCCATGTATATTGGAGATGTTGGAATTAGAGGTTTACACCATTTAGTTTATGAGGTAATTGACAACTCTATTGATGAAGCTTTGGCTGGACATTGTGATACTATTTCAGTATGGATAAACGAAGATAATTCTATTGGGGTTAGAGATAATGGTAGAGGTATTCCTATTGGAATCCATGAAAAGGAAGGCGTTTCTGCATTAGAGGTTGTAATGACTAAGATTGGTGCTGGTGGTAAATTCGATAAAGATTCTTACAAAGTTTCTGGTGGATTGCACGGTGTTGGTGTTTCTTGTGTAAATGCACTATCTGAACATTTACATGCCAAAGTTTTTAGAGATGGTAATGTTTATGAGCAAGAATACGAAAGAGGTAAACCTTTGTATTCTGTTAAAGAAACAGGAAAGTCTGGTGCAGATGAAATTGGAACTGAAGTAACATTCAAACCAGATCATCAAATATTTGATTTAAGAGAATATAGCTACGAAACATTAGCCAACAGAATGAGAGAACTGTCTTATTTGAACAAGGGTATTAAAATTACCATGACAGATAAGCGAGTGAAAGACGAAGAAACTGGAGAATTTAAATCAGAATTATTTTATTCTGAAATAGGTTTAGCTGAGTTTGTTAAATACATTGACGAAACAAGAGAGTCTTTAATTTCTGATGTTATTAGCATGGAAGGTGAAAAGAATGGTATTCCTGTAGAGGTAGCCATGATTTACAACACTTCTTACTCAGAGAACATTCATGCATATGTAAACAACATTAATACGCACGAAGGTGGTACGCACCTTTCTGGATTTAGAAGAGGATTAACCAACACCTTAAAGAAGTACGCGGAATCTTCTGGAATGTTGAGCAAGTTAAAATTTGAAATTTCTGGTGATGATTTTAGAGAAGGTTTAACAGCAATTGTTTCCGTTAAAGTTCAAGAACCACAATTTGAAGGTCAAACTAAAACCAAATTAGGAAACAGAGAAGTTACCGCACCAGTTAGTCAGGCAGTAAGTGAAATGCTAGAAAATTATTTGGAAGAAAATCCAAATGACGCAAGATCTATTGTTCAAAAAGTAATTTTAGCAGCTACAGCTCGTCATGCAGCCCGTAAAGCGCGTGAAATGGTGCAACGTAAAAATGTTTTAACTGGCTCTGGTTTGCCAGGAAAACTATCCGATTGTGCATCTAAAGATCCAGCAGAATGTGAGGTTTACTTAGTTGAGGGAGATTCGGCAGGTGGAACAGCAAAACAAGGAAGAGACAGACATTTTCAAGCAATTATGCCTTTAAGAGGTAAGATTTTGAACGTTGAAAAAGCAATGCGTCATAAAATTTTTGACAACGAAGAAATTAAAAACATTTATACTGCTTTAGGTGTTCGTGTTGGAACTGAAGAAGACGAAAGAGCATTGAACACTGAAAAATTACGTTACCATAAAGTAATTATCATGTGTGATGCCGATGTGGATGGTTCTCACATTGAAACATTAATCCTTACTTTCTTTTTCAGACACATGTATGAATTGGTTGAAAAAGGATACATCTATATTGCAACTCCGCCTTTATATTTAGTGAAAAAAGGAAAAGAGCAAAAGTACTGTTGGAATGATGAAGAAAGAGATCTAGCTGTTAAGGGAATGAAGGGAGCTGGAAAAGAATCTAGTGTTCACATACAACGTTATAAAGGTTTAGGGGAAATGAATGCAGAGCAATTATGGTCTACAACAATGAACCCAGAACACAGAACACTAAGACAAATTACTATTGAAAGTGCTGCTTCTGCAGACCACACTTTTTCTATGTTAATGGGAGATGATGTTCCGCCTCGTAGAGAGTTTATTGAAGCCAATGCAAAGTACGCTAACATCGATTCTTAATTAGAATAAGATTTATAACAAAAAAAGCTCTCCAGAAATGGAGAGCTTTTTTTGTGCTAAATTCCTCACTATTAAACACTAATTCTTCAGCAGTCTAAGCGTAGTTTGATCCTTGCTAGTTTTAATGGTTAAATAGTAAATACCTTTTGCTCCATCTAGTACAATATCTGTATTAGATAATATGTCATAGTGTTTTTTTAAAATCTCTTTGCCCACTATATTAGTCAATACCATTTCAACATCGTTAAGCTCTTTCTCAAATGCAATGTGAACAGAGCCAGTGTTTGGGTTAGGATAAGTAGTTACTTTAATTTGGCTGACTAATTCAACGATATCAACATTGTTAGTAATGCTAAATTTTGAAATTTTACCTCTTAATTCTGAAACATATAAATCTCCATCATATAACAAGATTCCCTGAGGAATATCTAACCCAGTTACAACATCAGAAGCTGTTGTTGGCAAAGTAGAAGTGATGTCAATTTTTGAAATTTTATTAGCAGAAATTTCCGAAATATATAAATCAGAGCCATCTAAAGCCATAGATCCAGAGTGGTTTAAACCAGTTACAACATCAGTAGCTACGGGTGCTGAAGCTGTGATGTCAATTTTTGAAATCTTACTCCCGTTATTTTCTGAAACATACAAATCGCTTCCATTCAATAGCATGTGGCTTGGATTGCGTAAACCAATTACAACATCGGTAAGTATTGGAGAGGAAGAAGTAATGTCAATTTTTGAAATTCTATTATTCCCTTCCTGTGCAATATACAAGTCGTTTCCATTCAACAATAAGCCATAAGGGTTACTTAAGCCAGTTACAACATCGGTAGCTGTTCTTGGAAAAGGAGAGGTGAGGTCAACTTTTAAAAGTTTACCACTATAATACTCTGTAATATACAAATCATTTCCATTTAACAAAATACCAAAAGGATTGTCTAATCCAGCAACAACATCAATGGGTGTTGGTGAAGCAGAGGTGATATCTATTTTTGAAATCTTATTACTCCCTGTCTGTGCAATATACAAGTCATTCCCATTCAACAAAATACTTCTAGGTTTGTTTAAACCACTTACAACAGTAGTTTGGGCTGTCGTATTCCCAATGATTAGCAACAATACTATTGCTGCAATTAAGTTTAATTTTTTCATTGTTTCATATTTTTTTAGATTCTTTAATAACAAGTTAAATTGGTCGTATTATTACGACAATACGAAATTCTCACATAAATAACAGCTAACAAAATTTGTTGATTGCACAAATAGTGCACAAAAGGTGTAAACTGAAAAATAAGAGCCAAGCCTTGAGATTGCTTCGCTTCGCTTGCAATGGCGTTAATGTTTTCCAACTACTTTAATTCAACAAAACCATTCAGCAATACGTCACATTCTTTCTTATAGCCTTCCAATAAATTTTGTGACGTATAGGTAATAAATTGAACTGTTCCTTTTTTGTTTGAATAGTAATAGCCGTAATAAGAAAACTTGATTCCTTTCATCGTCCCATTTAATTGAAGCAATAATACTTTCAATCCATTAACCATTCTATATTCTTCTTTTACAATTCTTAAATCAGGAGCTGCAGTTTTCGCATTTTCTATTGCAATGGACTTTAATCTTTCAAGTGGAATTTGAATTTTTTCAGAAATAACCATACCATACAACCCACCAGTTTTTAGCTGAAGCTCATATTCAGCTTCTGCGTTGTCTGTTGCTTTTTTAAATGACCATAATTTTGGATTGAGCCAAAAACCAACATTTAGCTTCTTACTTTTTAGCAAAAAACTAGCATTATAGTCTTTTGTAAATGCTTTTGAATTGGTTGATATTGCTGTTTCTTTTAAAACATTTTCATTCTGATACTTCCATGTACCGTCATCATATAGAAGCACTTCTTCTCCGGTTCCTGTAATAGCTTTTTGCTGCGCTTTAGCAATTTCAATAGAAATGATACACAGTAATAGTAAGGTTAATTTTTTCATTGTTAATTGTTATTAAGTAGATACAATATTCGTTGAAAAAAGACCTTGAACGAAATTTGTTACTTGCACAAAAACTGCACAAAAGCACTTTTTTTGGGGGAGTTTAACACTACAAAAGGTAGTTATTTTTAGGAATGTCAGGTCTAGTGACTCACTTTAAGGCAAATTGTATGGAGAACTTAATTGTTAAAACCGAAAATAATGAGATTGCTTCGCTTTGTTTGCAATGACGAATAAGATTCATGTCTAAAAAACCATCAACCTATTATTAAGGTGGTACATAATTTAATTAACGTTAATACTTACGGTATAATCTTCGAGATCATATACAATACCATCTTCTGGATAAGGCTGTAAATCTAATAACGCTATACTTAAGTCAAAAATTGATGTGCTAGTCGGAAAACTAGCACTTTCGTTAACATATCCTGCAGTATTGAGTATAAAATCCATTGTTTCATTGTCATTGGTAATTCTCATTTCGACTTCAGCATTTCCCTGCCAAACACAATCAAGATTTGTTGGACATCTGTCATCATTTATTTTTAGTAAGGTTATCTTAATATTTCCTTCTTGATAAATGATAGGTTTATTATTTACAACTTTAGTATTTAGTGGCTCTGATTCTGAACAACTAAAAAATAAGATTAAAATAAGTAGTATAAATCCAAGTTCTTTTGTCATCATTTTCTCTTTTTAATTAGTTATAAGATGCATAATTGCCAATGGGGTAGCTTAATAATCCCCACTAATTTAACTATGAAACGTGCAAATTTCATTAGATAATATTCGTTGAAAAAAGACCTTAAACGAAATTTGTTACTTGCACAAAAACTGCACAAAAGCACTTTTTTGGGGGAGTTTAACACTAAAAAGGTAGTTATTTTTAGGAATGTCAGGTCTAGTGCCTCACTTTAAGGCAAATTGTATGGAGAACTTAATTGTTAAAACCGAAAATAATGAGATTGCTTCTTTTTGTTTGCAATGACGAGTAAAATCACCATCTAATTCTCAGCGTTTCTTAGTCCTTAACAAGATTTAACACCTCTTGATCGTTTGCTGTTTTAATAGTTAACAAGTAAACCCCTTTTTTGCCATCTATCACAATGTCTGTTTCAGATAATGAATTAAAGTGTTTGTTAAAAATCTCTTTACCGGTAATATCGGTTAAAATTAAATCCACCCCTTTAATTGCCCTATCAAGCGCAACATGTACCGATTCTTTGGTTGGGTTTGGGTAAGCACTTATGCTAACATTGTTCTCCAACTCATGAACACTTAAAGAAGTTACTGTTACACAAGCAGATGTATCTATACAGCCATTTTCGGTTAACTCAACAGCATAATTTCCATTAGAAAGAGCAGTAAACGACCGATTAGTTTCACCATTTATGGCTGAAAAATTACCATCACAATCTAACCACTGGTAAGTAGCATTAGCATTATTGGCTGTAATTGATGCTCCACTAGATGTTGTTGTAATGTCAGAAACTGAATTAATAGTTAGGTCTAGCGCAACAACAGAATCACATCCCAAAACATTGGTTAAGTTATGTTGAGCATTAGTGTTGTTGGCATAATAAGTATTTCCATCTATCCAAAGAAGTGAATCGCACTCCATTCTAGTGTCTACATAATGTATAATGCTAAATTTTGAAATTTTACCACCTCCATTTTCTGATATATGTAATTCATTGCCATTTAATAAGATGCCAATAGGACTAGCTAAACCAGTTACAACATCAGTAAGTACCTTAGTAGTAAGGTTAAATTTTGAAATTTTATTCCCACTAGATTCTGAAATATATAAATCAGAGCAATCTAAAACCATAAAATAAGGGCGATCTAACCCAGTAACAACATCGGTAGCTGTTCTTGGAAAAGGAGAGGTAATGTCAATTTTTGAAATTTTATTCCCTCCAGATTCTGCAATATACAAGTCGTTTCCATTCAATATGATGGATTGAGGGCTGCTTAAGCCAGTTACAACAGTAGTAACTGTTGGTGCAGAAGACGTAATGTCAATTTTTGAAATTTTAGTCCCTCCAGATTCTGCAATATACAAGTCGTTTCCATTCAAGAATAAGCCATAAGGGTTGCTTAAGCCAATAACAACATCGGTAGCTGTTCTTGGAAAAGGAGAGGTGATGTCAACTTTTAAAAGCTTACCAGTATACTCTGTAATATACAAATCATTCCCATTTAATAACAAACCTACAGGATAATTTAATCCAGTTACAACATCAATAGCTGTGGGTGTAGGAGAGCTGATGTCAATTTTTGAAACCTTATTTCCTTGAAATTCTGCAACATATAAGTCATTCCCATTCAACAAAATACTTCTAGGGTTTTTTAAACCCGATACAACAGTAGTTTGGGCTTGCACACTTGCAGTAATTAGCAACAATAGTATTATTCCAATTAAATTTATTTTTTTCATGTATTTATACTTTATATTAATACTTGCAAACAACCAATGGGAGGTAGCACTTTATAACTAAACAATATTCACTAACTAAAAGCTTCTAACCAAATTTGTTACTTGCACAAATAGTGCACAAAAACACTTTATTTACAGTTTAATACTAAAAAGATGGTGTTTTGAGGGGGTTCAGCTTGAATTATACCGGGCTTTATAGAGAACTTGATTCGTAAAGCAATAAATAATGAGATTACTTCGCTTTGTTTGCAATGACAAAGAGCAAATACTTTTGTTAGGAAAATGAATGAATATTTCAGAAAACCTTAACCAAACAAGGAAGAAAAAACTTCTTCCACTCTTCCCACAAAAGCAATTTCTATTTTGTAGTCGGCAATATTTAAACCTTTTTTGTTGTGTTTTGAAATGTATATTTTTTCAAAGCCTAATTTTTCTGCTTCAGCAATCCGCTGATCTATTCTGCTAATTGGTCTAATCTCTCCAGACAATCCTACCTCTGCAGAAAAGCAATACTTAGGATCTATGGCAATGTTCTCTCCACTTGATAAAACGGCACTAATTACCGCCAAATCCACAGAAGGATCGCTCACTTTTATTCCTCCAGCAATGTTTAAGAAAACATCTTTTGAGGCAATTTTAAATCCACATCTTTTTTCTAAAACGGCCAACAACATGTTTAACCTTCTGCTGTCAAAACCTGTAGTAGATCGTTGTGGTGTGCCATAAGCAGCAGAACTAACCAACGCCTGTATTTCAATTAACAATGGCCGATTGCCTTCCATGGTTCCAGCAATGGCTGCTCCACTCAATTGCTCATCTTTATTGCTAATTAATATCTCTGAAGGATTATCTACCTCTCTTAATCCTGCTCCATGCATTTCATAAATTCCCAATTCATTGGTAGAACCAAAACGATTTTTTACGGAACGCAATAATCGATAAATATGATTTCGATCTCCTTCAAATTGCAATACCACATCCACCATATGCTCCAATATTTTGGGCCCAGCAATGTGTCCATCTTTGGTAATGTGACCAATTAAAAATACAGGCGTATGGGTTTCTTTAGCATATTTCATTAACTCCGAAGTACTTTCTCTTACTTGCGAAATACTTCCAGGAGAAGAATCGATTGTTGCCGTATGTAAAGTTTGAATAGAATCTACCACCAAAACCTCTGGTTGCAATTCTTTAATGTGGTGAAATATATTTTGTGTAGATGTTTCTGTTAATATAAAACAATCGGGATTTACGTTTCCGATTCTATCTGCCCGCATTTTTATTTGTTGCTCACTTTCCTCTCCAGTAACGTAAAGAATTTTTTTACCCTTTAAACGCAAACTCATTTGCAACATCAAGGTCGACTTCCCTATCCCAGGATCTCCTCCAAACAGAATCAAGGAACCAGGAACCAATCCTCCACCCAACACTCTATTCAGCTCAGTACCCGGAAGCTTTATGCGAGGCACATCAGAAAGCTCTATGTTTTCAATTTGCTGAGGCTTGCTTGTTCGGTTTAGGCTAAAAGTGGCTTTTACATCGTTTGAATTAGGCTTACTCACCACCTCTTCTACAATGGTGTTCCACTCGTTACAAGATGTACATTTTCCGACCCATTTAGGGTATTGTGAACCACAATTCTGGCAAAAAAAAGCTGTTTTTACTTTGGTTTTCGCCATCTCAATACGCTATGCTAATTCTGTTCTTCTAACTTTTTTCTTTTCGATAGATGCCTGAATATCTGCCAATTCTCCTTTAGGAATAGCATCAATTAATTCTTTGGTATACTCAGTGCTTGGGTTAGCATAAATCTCATCGGCTATTCCCATCTCAACTATCTTTCCTGCTTGCATTACAATCATTCTATCACTCATAAATTTAACTACAGATAAATCATGCGAGATAAAGATATAAGTAAATTTAAATTCAGCTTTAAGCTCATTTAAAAGGTTCAACACCTGTGCCTGAACCGAAACATCTAATGCAGATACGGACTCATCACAAATAATAAATTTAGGATTCAATGCCAATGATCTTGCAATACAAATTCTTTGACGTTGACCTCCTGAAAATTCATGCGGGTAACGATAAAAGTGCTGTTCCAACAAACTCACGCGCTTCAACAACTCCATCACTTTAGCCTTTCTTTGCTCATCATTATCAAACACACCATGCACACGCATTGGCTCCATAATGGCTTCTCCAATAGTAATTCTTGGATTTAATGAAGAATAAGGATCTTGAAAGATGATTTGCATTTCCTTACGGTATGCCCTCATTTCTTTCGTACTCAAATCAGTCAAATCATTTCCTTCAAAAACAATTCTTCCTGAAGTTGGTTCTACTAATTTTAAAATAGTTCTTCCTAATGTTGTTTTTCCACAACCCGATTCACCAACCAATCCTAATGTTTCACCAGGATAAACCTCAAAAGAAACATCATCTACAGCTTTTACAAAATCTTTTGCTTTACCAAACATCCCTTTATTAATAGGAAAGTGAGTTTTTAAATTCTTAATCTCTAAAACAGGTTCTTGCTGGAATAAAGAGGCATGTCTTTTAGCCGTTTCTGCAGGAGATATAACCAAACTATTGGTTACTTCAGCAACCGACTTATTTGTTTCGTGCATTACTCCAGAATCATCAATTGTCATAAAATCCGACACTGTTGGTAACCACTCTAATCTTCTATTTAATGGTGGACGACAAGCTAACAACCCTTTCGTGTAAGGATGTTGAGGATTGTTAAAAATATCCAAAACATTACCTTGCTCCACTATTTTTCCCTTGTACATTACAATTACCTTATCGGCCAACTCTGCAATTACACCCAAATCGTGCGTAATAAACAAAATCCCCATATCTTCTTCTTGCTGCAACTTCATCATCAGCTCCAAAATGGTTTTCTGAACAGTTACATCCAATGCTGTTGTAGGCTCATCTGCAATCAAAATTGAAGGATTACAAGACATGGCCATTGCAATCATAACTCGTTGCTTTTGACCACCAGATATTTGATGAGGATAAGTGTCAAAAATCATCTCTGGACGAGGTAATTGAACCTTTTTAAATAATTCTATTGTAATAACTTTTGCTTCTTTTTTAGTTACTTTTTGGTGCAATATTATTGCTTCAGCAACCTGATCACCACATGTATAAACCGGGTTTAAAGAAGTCATTGGCTCCTGAAATATCATGGCAATTTCATTTCCACGATACCCTCTCATTTCCTTTTCAGTAACTTGTGTTAAATCAACAACACCATTCTCAGAATGAAACAATATTTCTCCAGAAGCTATTCTTCCCGGAGGGTCAGGGATTAAACGCATGGTAGAAAGCGATGTAACAGATTTACCTGATCCAGACTCTCCAACAATACCAATTGTTTCTCCTTTGTTTAGTGTAAACGACACATCATTTACAGCTTTAACAGTTTCATCCTCAGTCTGAAATTCTGTTACTAAATTCTTTACTTCTAATAATGTTCTACTGCTCATACTTATAAGTTCATTCTTGAAAGGAGAATAAAATTACGGTTTCTGAGAGGAGAAAGCAAACAAATGAATTAATACCTGAATAATCTTTAGCTAACTCACTAAAAACAAACGACCAAGCCCAACTAAGCCACTATGAATTAGTAATCTAAGTCTCTAATCTTGATATTTAATAGGCCGTAATGGTCACTCTCATTTTTCATGGCAACTTCTATGTTTTTACCACCATGATTCGCATTCCAAATCAAATATCCATCCTCTGCATCTTTTTGTTGAACATATTTTTTATTAAAGGTGTTTTTATAGTCCTCTAACAAAGTCTCTGCAGCTTCAATTTGATCAAAAAAAGCAGTTAATTCAATTTCATATAATTCATTTTCGTCAGAAAAATCATAAGCTACCGTATAACTGTTTCCCATATTAATAGGGTAGTCATAATGCAAATAAGTTCCCATTTCACTCTTTAGAAATTTGATGTCTTCTATTTTTTTAACTTCCAAAATTGTCATTCCGATACTTGCCCCTCTTAATTCACCCACTTCATTTTTTGAAATAGTTGGATAATATTCATTGTTAATTCCAGAACAGGAGAAAACAATTATCGAAATCAATAGAATGGAAATTTTAGACCAAGATTTTTTCATGTTGTTAAATTTATATTTTCATCAGTTATTAGTGCTTCATTTCTAAACCTTAAAAACAATTGGGTTAAAGCTACAACATCTTTTTGACAATAATTTGCAATACGAGCTAAGTCCTTATCGACCCAATAAACATGGTTCACCATACTTCCGTCAATATCATCTTTTGGTGTTGGTATATCAAAAATTGAAGTCAGCAAACTCAAAGATGTATAATGTTTATAATCTCCAAACTTCCATAAATGCAAGGTATCTATATGAGCAACTTCCCAAGGTTTTTTACCTGCCAAATCCAGCACATTTGGCAATTCTAATTGGTTAATCAATGCTCTTCTAGCGATGTAAGGAAAATCAAACTCTTTGCCATTATGAGCGCATAACAAACTGTTTTTTGATGCATATGATTTCGTTAAAAGTTGAAAAAAATTGACCAACAATTCATATTCATCATCGCCATAAAAAGATTTTAATCTGAGCTTCTTTTCATTGTTTTCCGTATAAACTATTCCTACCGAAATACACACTATTTTCCCAAATTCAGCATAAATACCGGCCCGACCATAAGTCTCTTCGGGTGGTTCTTTATCGCCCGACAAAAATCGTGTTTTATGCTGCCAATGGGCTTTAAGGTTTTCGGTTAAATTAGAATAACTAGGGTTTTGTGAAACAGTTTCTATATCAAGAAACAACACTTTTTTTAGGTTAATTTGGCGTAACATTGGGTAATATTTAGGTTTACTAAAGTTACGTTATTTTTTTAACAAGTAGTTTTCTTATCGAATCATCACTCCTTGTTTATTTAGAACAGGAATATTAATCAAGCGCTTTTCACTAATGGTTTCAGCTAAAAATATATATTTTTTGTCATACATCTTTTTGCCAATATAAAAGCTCACCCAATACTCATTGTGTAAAGCAAAAAGATCTTCAATTATAGGTTCTACTATTGCAAAATCTTCAACCTCAACAGTTCCTATTGAATGTCTTAAAACAGAAGTTTTCGTTTCTACACCAGTCACATCTGTTATGTATCCTCTTGAAGAAATCAATACATTTTCAATCGCTTCTTTTCTTTGATTTATTAGATACACGTTCCAAATGTTCTCGTTGAGCTCGTTCTTCTCCTGAACCACAGCAACAATTACATTATCTACTTTTAGCTGTTCAATATCCTTCTTCATTCTTCAATTATTTGAAACTTTCAAGTCCTGCTTTTACTGTTTTATCGTAATCATTAATAATTACATAATAACCAATATCATTAAACAAATTTCTACTAATAGCCCCCTTAAGACCTCTAGAAATCAACTCTTTAGACTGTATTATTTGCTCTAAGTTTCGCTGCATACCCTTCTCATCTGCAAATTTTATTAAGCTATTAAAAAGGCTATCTGTTATCTTAAATTTATTTTTAAACCCTATAGCACTCTTATGCTTACCAATAAGAGTTTTCCTGTTTTTGTCAGCATAATTTAATGCAAATTCATGTAATATTCCTCTATACCTCAGTTCGTATAAATAGGGCGTTCCACCATTTGTATCCAAAGGCACAAAAACGTCTGGCATAATTCCACCACCTCCATAAACAACTTTTCCTTCTGGAGTATAAAATTTTAAAGAATCTGGAAATTGAATACTATCAGCCGATAGCAATTCTCCATTTTCATACCTATTATAAGCCTCGGCATGATAGGCTTCCAGACTCTCTCCATATGGTTTTTGAATACATCTTCCTGTTGGAGTATAATATCTTGCAATAGTCAACCTCAATGCCGAACCATCTGGCCACGTTACCTGTTCTTGTACCAAGCCTTTTCCAAAAGAACGTCTTCCAACAATAACTCCTCTATCATTATCTTGTATTGCTCCAGCTAATATTTCCGATGCCGATGCCGAATTTTCATTAATTAGTATAACTATTTCAGTGTTTTCTAGACTTCCGTTCGATCGTGAATAAACCTCCTCTCTATCACGCATCCTACCATCTGTATAAACAATCATTTTATTCTTCTCCAATATTTCATCAGCTATAGCAGTTGCTGCCGACAATACACCTCCACCATTTCCTCTCAAGTCAAGAATCAATTTTTCCATGCCGGCTTTATTTAGTTTTAGAGTGGCTTCAAGAAACTCTTGATAAGTTGTTTTTGCAAAACGAGTTATTCTTAAATAACCAACTTTATCCTCTATCATATAAGGTGCATCTACACTAAAAATTGGTATTTTATCTCTAATGATTTTATAATGAAACTTTTTACTGTAACCAGGTCTCAATATATCCACTTCAACTTTTGTCCCTCGTGGTCCTTTCAATAATTTTATAATACTATCATTCGTAATCCCAATCCCAGCAATATCTATCGTATCAACTCTAACAATTCTATCGCCAGCTTTTATCCCTAATTTCTCAGAAGGTCCATCTACTATAGGAGAAACAATCATTACTGTATCTTCCTTAATCCGAAATTCGACACCTATTCCTTCAAACTCCCCCTCTAAAGGGTCGTTCATTCCATCAAAATCTTTCGCAGGAATATAATAAGAATGAGGATCTAACTCATTCAACATAGAGGTAATTGACAATTCTGTTAATTCTTCACCATCCACCGTGTCAACATACATATCTTCAATATATCTTAACATTTCATGCAATTTGGTTCGTGTATTAAATCGACTATTTTTTGGAAAAAAAACTTCAGAATTAACATCAGAAGGTGTTAATAAACCACCCAAAACAACCCCACAGACAATACTTCCTAAAATTATTAAAGGAAGAAAAACATACAAAACAGTTTTATTTTTAGCCATTTTAAATTTAAATATTTTCTACTTGCGTTAATTCTATTCCAGATTCAGACAAAAATTTCAAGCCAGAATCATCTTTATAGCCATTTATATAAACAACTCGTTTTATTCCTGCTTGTAAAATAAGCTTACTACATTCTTTACAGGGAGATAGTGTAATATAGAGCGTTGCTCCTTTAGCATTATGATTTGATTGCGCAATTTTTGTTAACGCATTAGCCTCTGCATGCAACACATACCAATGTGTTTCACCAGATTCATTTTCACAACAATTATCATAACCAGTAGGAGTCCCATTATAACCATCAGAAATTATCATCCTATTTTTAACAATTAACGCTCCAACCTGTTTCCTTTCACAATGAGAAAGTTTAGCCCACTCTAATGCCATCTTTAAATATGCAGTATCATAACGTAATTGTTTTTCAGTAGTATATTCCATGTATTTTATAAGAATTCAAAATTATGATTACTTCAACAGAACCAACTATAATTTTCGACAAAAATTAGTCAAATAAGTTCCAAGAAACACCAAACTTCAGAGATTTATTTAATTGAGGGTAACCCGCAACAAGATAAGATTTCTCCAAACTACCTCCCGCATTAATGTGTTCATATTTTAAAAATATTTGAGCCTTACGTAAATGAGTATTTAAAAACACATCTATTGAAGGGTAATAACCTAAAACAGTACGTTCTTGAACATAAAACTCTCTTAAGCCAGGCATATAATTGTAACCGTAATAATCAGTAGAATAACTAAACCCAACTCCAAATTGTAATTTCATGGCTTTCTTAAAAATCTTTTTCTCATAATACATTATCTGTCTCGCAGAAAGTTCAGGAAGTGGAGCAATAATAGTATTAGACGTAGTTTGATACGTTATAGCTGTTCTAAAGTGAAATCTCCAAAACCTATAATCCTTACCCAACGAAAATGTTGACAACAACAATGACTCTTCATATTGTGAAGCCTGTGCCAATGAATCAAAATAAAGTGCACCCTCTATAACCTTAATATCAGCAGAAAAATTTAGCTTTAAGGAGGTAAGGTCTAAATTGATGTTCATAAACCCAATACCCTCCTTACTCAAATTGTAATTTTTCCAATCAAAATGGTTAGAACTATAATTAACATACTTTAAATCAGGTTCAGCTAATTTATAACCACCTTTAAAACTCAGACTGTATTTTTTAGCATTCTTAGTAAAAGTTAAGTCTGATGAAAGATCACCAGAACGATAGCCATCAACACCATACTTAAACTTAATCTTAATTCGATTATTGCTAAAACTATACTGTTCAACTATACCAATGAATGAACTGTAATAAGAAGTGTCTAATCCAAAACTCTGATAATAATCAATTAAATCATATGAGAATTGCACCTTTGACTCCAGTCTTCCTAAATCAAATCCAAGTGACAAATCATTACTATTGATTCTATTATAAATAGAATCAATAGATAGAATAGAATCAATAAATAAATCATTAAAAACCTTAGAGGTAGGTTCATTATCATAAAACACCTTTTGACCTGGCGAATAATGATATTGATGTTTCAGGAAAAGTTTACCTCCTGCAATAGAATCACTACCAAAACGCCAAATATCTAGTCGTTGCATTAAGCCAAAATCTACTCTTTTAACAAATGAATTAGAAGAGTTTAAATTTACTTGGTAAGCCTGCTCACTTGTATAAATTTGATTTTGATAATTTTCAACACTATCTAAACCTCCATTTTCTTCAAAAAAATCTCGCTGAATCAAGTTAGTAAAAACAACCTCATATCGGTCATCTTTAGATTTAAATGCCAGTTCAGCATTAAATAGACTTACACTTGTCTGCTGATTTAAAAAAGCACCAGTTGAATTTACTTTATCCCAATCAAAGTAAAGGGAAATCTGTTCACCGAACTTCTGTATATGACTAATTTTAAAGAGTTGTTCTTTACGACTAGCATTAACATATTTAATGTTAGTAAATGGTTTAACTCCATGTAGTGCTTTAATTGGGGTATAAAAGGATTTAGAGAAGGTAGGTTCCTCAACATCAAAAAGATATCTAGTAGAGGAGAAATAATGTTTTGATCCGAATGGGCCAACATTATTAAGTAACAAGTCTGATTTATGCTTGTAAAAAAGGTCATTAAAATTATCAACCTCAAAACTAACAATAGAATCATAAGACTCATTAGTTTGAGATAAACTATCAAGAGAAAAGCACATTCCTTCTAGGTCAGAAAGAAATAGCAAAGCTATAATAACAGAGTATTTAATATAAGTTTTCAAGGTAAAACTAAAGTAATAAAAAAGCCCCAATCTAAAAGAAAGGGGCTTAATTAAAATTGGCAACGACATACTCTCCCAGGTGTAACCCTAGTACCATCTGCGCAAATGGGCTTAACTTCTCTGTTCGGAATGGAAAGAGGTGATCCCCACCGCAATAGTCACCATAAATCATTAATACATTATGACATACATCGAAAGAAAATAAAAATAAAATTTATTGTATAGTTAGAAAGCTCTAGGGTAATTAGTATTACTCGGCTTTGACATCGCTGCCTTTACACCTGTAACCTATCAACGTCATCATCTTTAACGACCCTTAAGGGAAATCTCATCTTGAGGTTGGCTTCGTACTTATATGCTTTCAGTACTTATCCAATCCGAACGTAGCTACTCTGCAATGCAGCTGGCGCCACAACAGATACACCAGAGGTTCGTTCAACTCGGTCCTCTCGTACTAGAGTCAACTCCTCTCAAATTTCCAACGCCCACAACAGATAGGGACCGAACTGTCTCACGACGTTCTGAACCCAGCTCGCGTGCCACTTTAATGGGCGAACAGCCCAACCCTTGGGACCTTCTCCAGCCCCAGGATGTGACGAGCCGAC
>CAJQON010000031.1 GCA_905479995.1 uncultured Flavobacteriales bacterium
TGGTGGTTATGGAGCCATTTCGGTTAAGCGTGGGTTTGAAGTTTCATCCAATGTGTTGGTTTCAAAAATTATAAATAAACATTATTTGGGACGACCTCAAGAGTTTATCGACAGGCTTTATAATATGGGGCTCGATAAGAAATTGGGTGTTGAAATTGCTGGAGAGGGTGCTCCATACATCAAAAATAGTAGCGACAATACTTGGTCGGGAATTACCATTCCATGGATGTCGATAGGTTATGAGTTAAAGTTAACTCCACTTCAGGTTTTAACCTTTTACAATGCTGTAGCAAATGATGGTGTTATGGTGAAGCCAAAATTTGTTCGAGAAATTAGAGATAGAGGAGTTTTAGTTAAGGAGATAAATACAGAAGTGTTGAACAGTTCTATTTGCTCTAAGAAAACCATTGCTATGGCTCAAGAAATGTTAGAAGGAGTTGTAGAGAATGGAACAGCAAGAAATCTTAAAAATGACAAATACAAAATTGCTGGAAAAACAGGAACAGCTCAAGTTGCCAACGAACATCATAGTTATCATTCTATTGATGGTAAAATATATCAAGCTTCATTTGTGGGTTACTTTCCTGCAGATAATCCTAAATACTCTTGTATTGTCGTAGTTAATGCACCAACAAGTGGAACATATTATGGAAGTCATGTTGCTGGACCAATCTTTAAAGAAGTAGCTGATAGAGTTTATGCCAATAGTATACAGATTCATAAAGAAATTGAAGTAAAGAATCATTTGGCTGTGTCTCGAATTCCTTACGCGAAAGATGGTTACTATTCAGATCATAAAAAAATATACAGTGAATTAGGTATAAAAACAGAGCTCAGTTCAGAAAATCCCAAATGGGCAAAAGTTTCCACAAGCGACAAGTCTGTTAAAATTTACAACAAGAAAATTGCACCGATTTATGTTCCTGATGTTACTGGAATGAGTATTCGAGATGCACTTTTTATTCTAGAAAATCAAGGAATGATAGTCCATTTTTCAGGGAATGGAGTGGTGCAAAAACAGTCGGTTCTAGCGGGAGAGAAATTAATAAAAGGAACAAAAATAACATTGGAATTAGCGTAATGAAACTACTTAAAGACATATTATACAAAACAGGGATTGAAGATGTGGTGGGTTCTACTCAACTAGCTATTGAAAAGATTTGTTTTGATTCTAGAGAGGTGGAAAAGTTTAGTCTTTTTGTAGCAGTTTCTGGCACCCAGGTTGATGGCCATGAATACATAGAAAAAGCAATTGAAGATGGAGCTGTCGCTGTAGTTTGTGAGCGTTTGCCAGCAACTCAAAAAGAAGGAGTTGCTTACATTAAAGTTCAAAGTAGTAGTGCAGCAATGGGAATGATTGCTGCTAATTTTTACGATAACCCTTCGGCAGAGATTAAATTAATTGGGATTACTGGTACCAATGGGAAAACAACTACTGCATCACTTTTACATGACTTGTTTACTCGTTTGGGTTATAAGGTCGGGTTACTTTCAACAGTTGTAAATAAAATAGGAACAGAAGAAATTCCATCTACACATACTACTCCTGATTCAATTCAATTGAATGGTTTGTTACGGTATATGATCGCTGAAGGATGTGAATATTGCTTTATGGAAGTAAGTTCTCATGCTATACATCAAAACAGAATAGCGGGAGTTGATTTTGCTGGTGGAGTTTTTACCAACATTACTCATGATCATTTAGACTACCATAAAACTTTTGACGAGTACTTAAAAGCTAAAAAGAAATTTTTTGATGGACTTAGTGAATCAGCTTTTGCTTTGGTGAATAAAGATGACAGAAATGGTGAGGTAATGCTGCAAAATACAGCTGCTGAAAAACATACTTATGCACTTAAAAACATGTCAGATTACAGCTGTAAAGTGGTAGAGAATGATTTTTCTGGCATGCTCCTTAATATTGACGGAAGTGAGGTTTGGACCAAGTTGATTGGAAACTTTAATGCTTATAACTTGTTAGCCATTTACTCTACAGCCTTATTGTTGGGTCAAGATAAATTAGATGTACTTACAGCAATTAGCAATTTAATTTCGGTAGATGGAAGATTTCAATACATCAAATCTGCAAAGAGTGTTGCTGGGATTGTGGATTATGCTCATACACCAGATGCATTGAAAAATGTATTAAAAACCATTAACGAAATTAGAACAGGAAACGAAAATGTAATTACGCTAGTTGGTTGCGGAGGCGATAGAGATAAAGAGAAACGACCTATTATGGCTCAAATTGCTTGTGAATTGAGCGATAGAATTATTTTGACTTCAGATAATCCACGTTCCGAAAATCCAGATGAAATAATTAAAGACATGCGGCAGGGTGTAGATGGTGTTCACTTTAATAAAGTGTTAGCCATTACCAATAGAGAAGAAGCAATTAGAACTGCTTGTTCATTGGCACAGGAAGGCGATGTTATTTTAATAGCTGGAAAAGGACACGAGAAATACCAAGAAATTAATGGCGAGAAAATTCCATTTGACGATTTAAAAATATTACGAGAAACTTTTGAAACACAGATAAACTAATGTTGTATTACTTATTTACATATCTACACGAACTTGACTTTCCTGGAGCTGGAGTATTTCAGTACATTACTTTCAGGGCAGCATTCGCATTAATTGGTTCACTAATCATATCAATGGTTATTGGAAAACGCATCATACAACGATTACAATTGTTGCAAGTTGGTGAAATTGTTAGAGACCTAGGTTTGCAAGGGCAAATAGAAAAGCAAGGAACTCCAACCATGGGGGGACTTATTATTTTAGCAGCCATATTAATTCCAACCTTACTATTTGCGCGATTAGATAACATCTACATCATTCTAATGATAGTGTCTACAATTATGCTGGGTGCAATTGGATTTATTGACGATTATATTAAAGTATTTAAAAAGAACAAAGAAGGTTTAGCTGGAAGGTTCAAAATAATGGGGCAAGTTGCTGTAGGGATTGTAGTTGGTTCTGTATTGTATTTTAATGAAGATGTTGTAGTGAAACAGAAAACCTTCAATGAAAATGCACCTACACATGTTAGCTATGAATTGCAAAATGATGAAGTAAAAGAATCTACCACGAATTATTCTTGGGAAGATGCAAAGTCGACAGTTACGACTATTCCTTTTGTAAAAGACAATGAATTTAATTACTCCGTTTTAACCAATTGGATGGGGGGGGCTGCGCCATATGCAGGAGCTGCTGTATTTATACTCATCGTAATTATAATTATAACTGCTGTTTCTAATGGGGCCAACATGACCGATGGGTTGGATGGTTTGGCCACTGGAACCTCTGCAATAATTGGAATTACATTGGCCATTTTCGCCTACGTATCTGGTAACACTGTTTTTGCCGATTACCTAAACATAATGTATATCCCTGAATCAGGAGAGTTGGTAGTTTATATCGCTGCTTTTGTTGGGGCATGTATCGGTTTCTTGTGGTACAACTCTTATCCAGCACAAGTCTTTATGGGCGATACTGGAAGTTTAGCGTTGGGTGGAATTATAGCAGTATTCTCATTAGCGGTTCGTAAAGAACTGATGATTCCATTGTTGTGTGGGATCTTTTTAATAGAAAACCTCTCTGTTATGATACAGGTTGGTTATTTCAAATACACGAAAAAGAGATATGGAGAGGGGAAAAGAGTGTTTTTAATGGCGCCTTTACACCATCATTTTCAAAAGAAAAACATGCATGAAGCTAAGATAGTATCGAGGTTTTGGATTATAGGAATAATGCTGGCGCTACTAACATTTGTAACCTTAAAACTAAGGTAAAGTGAGTAGCAAGATAGTCATTTTAGGAGGTGGGGAAAGTGGAGCTGGAACAGCTATTTTGGCAAAAAGTAAAGGGTTTGAAGTATTCGTTTCGGACAGGGGAGAGATAAAAGACGAGTATAAAAATGTTCTTAAAAGTATTGATGTTGAATGGGAAGAAGGGAAGCATACCGAAAGTAAAATTTTAGATGCTAACCAAGTGGTTAAAAGTCCGGGAATACCGGATAATGTTCCACTAATCTTAAAGCTTAAGGAGTTGGGAGTTTCGGTGATTTCTGAAATAGAATTTGCTGGAAAATTTACTCAAGCGAAAATGATAGGAATTACTGGAAGTAATGGTAAAACAACTACAGCGCTCTTAACCTACCAGTTGTTAAAACGAGCAGGATTAAATGTTGGTTTGGCAGGAAATATTGGTGATAGTTTAGCCAAGCAAGTTGCTCTAGATGATAAAGACTGCTATGTGTTAGAATTGAGCAGTTTTCAATTGGATGGGATGTTTGAGTTTAAGGTAGATGTTGCCATGATATTAAATATTACACCTGATCATTTAGATAGGTATAACAATGATTTTGAACAATATGCAGACTCGAAAATGAGAATTCTGCAAAACCAAGATCACAATTGTCATATCATTTATTGCTCAGATGATGTGGCAATTACAAAGCGATTGGAAGATGAAAAGTATAAAGGAATTAAACATCCGTTCAGCATAAAAAACGACACCGAAAACGGTGCATATGTAAATAAAGAGAATTTAATAATACACACTAATAATAAATTTAATATGAAAATTCAAGAATTAGCACTACAAGGAAAGCACAACTTGTACAATTCAATGGCAGCAGGCATAGCAGGAAAAGTCCTCGAACTTAAAAAAGAGGTCATCCGAGAAAGCTTGTCTGATTTCCAAAACGTAGAACATAGACTAGAGGAAGTTGGGAAAGTTCACGGAATAACTTTCGTAAACGATTCCAAAGCGACAAATGTTAACTCAACATGGTATGCTTTAGAAAGCTTTCAGCACCCAATTGTTTGGATAGTTGGTGGGGTAGATAAAGGAAACGATTACGAAATGTTAGCCGAATTGGTGGGTGATAGAGTAAAAGCAATTGTGTGTTTAGGGAAAGATAACGCTAAAATACATGAAGCATTTAACGACATTATTGAAGATATAGTTGATGCTGATACTGCTCAAGATGCAGTAAATAAAGCTTACAGTTTAAGTCGAACTGGAGACACTGTTTTATTGTCGCCAGCTTGTGCAAGTTTCGATTTGTTTGAGAACTATGAAGATAGAGGTCAACAATTTAAAAAGGCAGTAAAAGCGCTTTAATGGAAATGTTGATTAACATAAAAGATCAACAATTTTTAGAAGCTTCAGTTGAAGAACTTAATGGTTTTTGTGCTGAGAACAATTGTGCTATTGTTATTGATGAGTTTAACTTAGAAAAACTCATTGACTCGGGTATAAAAACTGCATTAAATAAGAAGAATCAGCTGATAATTATTAGTGAAAATGTAAATCAAGCGCTCTCAGTTTTGGTGGGAGTTGAAGTTTTGTTGGTTGCCGCCTCAAACCTCAATCAAGCCATTAAACTAGCAATTGATAGTGCTGAAATGAATAAAAACGTGTTGTGTGTTGTGCAAGATCCAGCACGTGTTATAGAAATAACTAATGAATTTATCTAATAAGATTAATGTCGTTTGTAGATAAATATATAAAAGGAGATAAAGTTGTTTGGCTAGTAGTGCTTTTGCTGGCAATCTTATCCGTTATGGCTGTGTATAGTTCAATAGTTACGTTGGCTTACAAATACCAAGGAGGAGACACACTTTATTACTTGTTTAAACACGCCATAATTTTGGTGGTAGGTTTTGGCTTAATGATTTTGGCGCATAATCTTAATTACAAATATTACTCCCGAATATCCCAAATAGCAATTATTATATCCATTCCAGCATTGGCATTAACTTTGGCTACAGGGGCCAATATTAATGATGCCAGTAGGTGGTTGGTTATACCCGTTATAAACCAAACCTTTCAAACTTCCGATTTAGCCAAATTGGCATTAATAATGTATTTGGCACGATTGCTCTATAAAAAACAAGACAATATAAAAGATTTTAAATCAGCCTTTGTGCCAATAATGTTACCGGTTTTAGCTGTTTGTGGTTTAATACTTCCAGCTAACTTTTCTACCGCTGCAATGGTATTTACCACCAGTTTAATCATCATGTTTATAGGTCGTGTTAACATTAAATACATACTCTCCTTAATTGGTATTGGCGTAGGAATGCTCATGTTATTGATGCTTGTGGCTAAGGCCAAGCCAGATTTATTGCCTCGATTAGACACGTGGGTGAGTCGAATAGAATCATTTAGTGATGGTAAAAGCGATGGTAACTATCAGGCTGAACAAGCTAAAATTGCAATCGCTACCGGTGGTGTAATTGGTAAAGGCCCAGGAAAAAGTACACAGCGTAATTTTTTGCCACATCCTTATTCCGATTTTATTTACGCTATTGTAATAGAAGAGTACGGATTGTTGGGAGGATTTTCGGTAATAATACTCTACTTGGTGTTGTTTTATCGCGGAATAAAAATTGCTCAAAAGGCCGAAAAATCATTTGGAACATTCCTGGCGGTTGGGCTTTCGTTTAGCCTGGTATTCCAGGCAATGATAAACATGGCTGTTGCAGTAAACTTGTTTCCTGTAACCGGTCAGCCATTGCCTTTGGTAAGTATGGGAGGAACTTCCATTTGGTTTACCTGTTTGGCAATAGGAATAATATTGAGTGTGAGTAGAAAAACAGAAACTTCAAACAAAAAAGTAAATGTCGCAGTATAAAGTTATAATCAGTGGAGGAGGAACAGGAGGACATATTTTTCCTGCCATTGCTATTGCCAATGCCATAAAATTAAAACATCCTGAAACACAAATTCTTTTTGTAGGAGCGTTGGGTAAAATGGAAATGGAAAAAGTTCCAGCTGCAGGATACGAAATTATTGGATTACCAATAATGGGATTGCAACGAAGGTTAACACTACAGAATTTAAAATTCCCTTTTAAATTAATAGCTAGCTTATTAAAAGCTAAAAAAATAGTAAAAGAATTTAAGCCAGATGTTGCTGTTGGTGTTGGTGGTTATGCCAGTGGTCCTTTATTAAAAGCAGCAACAAAAAAAGGTGTTCCTGCTTTGGTGCAAGAGCAAAACTCTTATCCGGGTATTACCAATAAACTATTGGCGAGTAAAGTCCAAAAATTGTGTGTTGCTTATTCTGGGATGGAGCAATTTTTTCCAAAAGAAAAAATATTATTGACAGGAAACCCAGTTCGGCAAGACATAAAAAATTTAGAAGCAAAAAGAATTAGAGGAATAGAGCATTTTGGTTTAGATCCAAATAAAAAAACAGTATTAGTTGTAGGGGGAAGTTTAGGTGCCAGAACCATAAACCATAGTATAGATGGAGGAATAACTAGGCTAGCAGAAAACAACATTCAGTTGGTTTGGCAAACAGGAAAGCTATATGTAGATGAGGCGCAAAAAGCAGTTGCCTCTTTTGAGGATAAAGGGATTAAAACAATGCCTTTTATCACCAAAATGGATTATGCTTATGCTGTGGCTGATGTTGTGGTTTCTAGAGCTGGAGCAATGTCGGTTTCAGAATTAAGTATAGCCGCAAAACCTACCATATTTGTTCCATTGCCTAGTGCAGCAGAAGACCATCAAACCAAAAATGCGATGGCTTTGGTAAATAATAATGCAGCATTATTGGTAAAAGATAATGAAGCCAATGAGGTTTTGGTAGACACCTTAATTGATCTCGTACAAAACGAAGACCAACAAAAACAAATGTCGGAAAGCGTAGCAAAAATGGCATTTACAGATTCGGCTAGTATTATAGCAGATGAAGTAATAAAATTGATAAAGAAATAGTGCAGATAGAAAAACTAAATAGCGTTTACTTTTTGGGTGTTGGTGGTATAGGTATGAGCGCTTTGGCTCGTTATTTTTTATCTCAAGGTTGTGCAGTTTATGGTTATGATAAAACCAAAACCGAGTTAACAGAGCAATTAGAAAAAGAAGGCATTAAAATTCATTACCAAGAAGATATTGAATTGTTAGACGAGTTATTTAAAGATGTTCCTAATGATACTTTGGTTTGTTACACTCCTGCAATTCCAAGTGATAATTTAGAATATCAGTACTTTAAAAACAACAACATTAATTTGCTAAAACGATCTCAAGTTTTAGGGTTAATTAGTCAAAATTATACTACAATTGCTATTGCTGGAACGCATGGTAAAACTACAACCTCGTCAATAGTTGCACATATTTTAAATGAGAGTGCAATTAACTGTATTGCTTTTTTAGGTGGAATTAGCTTAAACTTTAACTCCAATTTACTCATCAATAATGATGCAACTGTAATGGTTGTTGAAGCTGATGAATACGATAGATCTTTTTTAACGCTTTCGCCAAACATTGCCTTAATTACTTCTTTAGATGCTGATCATTTGGATATCTATGGCGATGGGAATGAGATGCAAAATGCCTACAAAGAATTTTGTGGTAAGATAGTAAATGAAGGAGCCTTAATTACCAAACAGAGTTTTATTGAGCAATTGGATTTAAGAGAGGATATTGCTGTTTCTACCTATGCATTAACTGATCAAGCAGTAACTTTTGCGTCAAAACTAGTAATAAGAAACGGTGCTTACTATGCTGATATTAAAAGTAAAAACGAAGAAATTAAAGACATTGAAATAGGATTGCCCGGAATTCATAATGTAGAAAATGCCATTGGTGCTTTTGCTATTGCAGAAAAATTGGGACTAGATAAAGAACAAATTAAACAATCCTTAACTTCATTTAAAGGAGTAAAACGAAGGTTTGAATACCATGTAAAAACCAACGACATCGTTTACATAGATGATTATGCACATCATCCATCAGAATTGGAAGTAGCCATACAATCTGTAAAAGAGCTGTATCCAACTAAAAAAATAACAGGTGTTTTTCAGCCTCATTTATATACTAGAACTAGAGATTTTGTTGACGAGTTTGCCAAGAGTTTATCCTTATTAGATGAATTGGTATTAATGAATATTTATCCAGCTCGAGAACTACCAATAGAAGGCATCACTTCTCAAATTATATTAGATAAAGTAAGTTGCAAAACCAAAAGCATTGTTTTACAACAAGAGCTTTTAAATTTTATTGAAAATGCTGAAGTTGAAGTTTTATTAACCTTAGGAGCTGGAGATATAGATGTTTTTGTAAAACCAATTGCTGAAATTTTAGGAGGTAGTAATGAATAAAATTTTATCAATATCATTATGGAGCCTTACAATTATTGGGATAATTGTGTTGTTGAGTTTTGTAAACAAAACGCGACAACAACAAACCTTTAAAGCACCAATTGTTAAAATAGATTATGAAACCGAAAACAGGTTTGTAGATGAAGCGGATGTTTTAAAAGATGTTTTAAATGCAAATGATACGGGTATTTTGTATTTAGATAGTTTTAATGTGACTGATTTGGAGAGAAAGTTGAGTAAAAATTCATCGATAAAAGAAGTTCAAGTATTTAAAACTGTTGATGGAAATTTAAACATTGAAGTAAAACAACGTAGGCCAATTGTTAGAATTTTTTCTAAAAATGAGAGTTATTATATAGACGAGAATGGAAACTTGATGCTTACTACAAGCAAGTATACGTCTAGGTTGTTGGTGGTGAGTGGTGAAATAAACGAGCCATTTATTAATCGATATAAATTTAGTTACGCAAGTCTAGAAGATAGTTTAAAAGCGAAAACACGACTAGATGATATTTATAAAATGGCCAAGTTTATAGATGAATCTGAATTTTGGAAGGCTCAAATTGAACAAATCTATGTTAATAAAGTGTATGACTTCGAGCTCGTAACAAAGGTAGGAAATCATAAAATTGTATTTGGAGGAGTAGATAATTTAGAAAGCAAGTTTGAAAAACTAATGTTTTTTTATAAAAAGGGGTTAAGCAAAACAGGGTGGAATGAATACTCTGAGTTGAATCTCAAATACAAAAACCAAGTAGTTTGTACTAAAAGATATAATTAAAATGGAACCCAAAACATCAGACATAGTAGTAGGTTTAGATATAGGTACAACTAAAATTGTAGCTATTGTAGGTCGTAAAAACGAACACGGTAAGCTCGAGGTTTTAGGAATGGGTAAATCCGAATCCATTGGAGTATCTCGAGGAGTGGTATCAAATATTGATAAAACAGTTCAATCTATAAAATTGGCGGTACAAGAAGCAGAAACAAAATCAGGTGTAGACATCAAAGTAGTAAATGTTGGGATTGCTGGTCAGCACATTAAGAGTTTACAACATAGAGGAATTAAGGTAAGACATAATGTAGATGATGAAATCGGACAGCATGATATTAATGCACTGATTGATGACATGTACAAGTTGGTTATGTTGCCAGGAGAAGAAATTATTCATGTTTTACCACAAGAGTATATTATTGACAACGAACAAGGAATTAAAGATCCAATAGGAATGGCTGGAGTTCGTTTAGAAGCAAACTTCCATATTATTACAGGTCAAATAGCTGCAGCAAAAAACATATATAAATGTGTGCACAAAGCAGGAATAGAAGTAGATGATTTAATCCTAGAACCCTTAGCATCTTCTGAAGCTGTATTGAGTCATGAAGAAAAAGAAGCTGGAGTTGTTTTAGTTGATATAGGTGGTGGAACTACTGATATTGCTATTTTCCAAGATGGAATTATTAGACATACAGCAGTAATTCCATTCGGAGGAAACTCTATTACAGAAGACATAAAAGAAGGGTGTGGAATTATTAAGAACCAAGCAGAACAGTTAAAAGTGAAGTTTGGATCGGCCTTGGCGAGTGAAAGTCAAGAAAACGAAATTGTTTCCATTCCTGGATTAAGGGGACGTGCACCAAAAGAAATTTCATTAAAAACGTTGGCTCAGGTTATTCAAGCCAGAATGGAAGAAATTATAGAACATATTCACTACGAGATTAAAAATTCTGGTTACGAGAATAAATTGATTTGTGGAATAGTTGTAACTGGTGGAGGTTCTCAATTAAAACACATTGCACAATTAATTGAATACGTAACCGGTATGGATGTAAGAATTGGGTATCCTAATGAGCACTTAGCCAAAGGGAACACAGAAGAAATTACAAGTCCATTATTTGCAACAGCGGTTGGATTGGTAATTAAAGGGTTCGATAACTTAAATAAAACTACAGCTAGTAATACTGGAGATGTTGTTGGACATTCAAAAAAGGACAAAGGCGGATTTTTTGAAAAAATAGTGAATGTTGGAAAGAACTTTTTTGAAGACGAGGAAAAGTAACAAAATTGAAAAACGAAAAAATTAAATAATAAAACCCCCATATTATGAAATTCGATTTACCAAAAGACCAAGCATCAATAATTAAGGTTATTGGAGTAGGTGGTGGCGGAAGTAATGCCGTTAATCACATGTACGACCAAGGAATAACCGGTGTAGATTTTGTGATCTGTAACACCGATGCACAAGCATTGGATCAAAGCGCTATTCCTAATAAAATTCAGTTGGGTACAACCTTAACTGAAGGTTTAGGAGCAGGAGCAAATCCAGAAGTTGGTAAAAATGCAGCAATAGAAGATGTTGAGGCCATAAAAGCTATCCTTCAGAACAATACTAAAATGGTATTTATTACTGCCGGTATGGGTGGTGGAACTGGAACTGGTGCTGCGCCAATTATTGCTGAAACAGCAAGAGAAATGGGAATTTTAACTGTGGGGATTGTTACTGTTCCATTTTCATTTGAAGGAAGAAGAAGAAAACAACAAGCTGATGAAGGTTTAGAAGAATTACGAAATAATGTAGATACTTTGCTAATTATCAATAATGATAAATTAAGAATGATGCATGGTAACCTTAAAATGGGAGAAGCTTTTGCTAAAGCTGACGATATTTTAACTGTTGCTGCAAAAGGTATTTCAGAAATAATTACTGTTACAGGATATGTAAATACGGATTTTAGAGATGTACAAACTGTAATGAGAGGTGGTGGTACTGCCATAATGGGCTCGGCAACTGCAGAAGGAGAGAACAGAGCTATTGATGCAGTTGGTAAAGCATTAGCTTCACCATTGTTAAATGACAACGAAATAAAAGGAGCCAACTACATTTTATTGAACATTACTTCAGGTACCGAAGAAATTACAATGGATGAGATTGGTGATATTACCGATTTTATTCAAGATGAAGCTGGATTAACTGCAGACATTATTTGGGGGAATTGTACCGATGAATCTTTAGGAGAAAAAGTTTCGGTAACAGTTATTGCAACAGGTTTTGGAGCAAACGATACAACAACGTTTGATTTTGAAAAACAACCAGAGAAAAAAGTATATGACTTAGATGCTGATGCACCAACAAATACTATTGAGCAACCAGAAAACACCATTACAACTACTAAAGAATCAGTTGAAATTGAGGATGTAGTAAGTGAGGAGCCTTTTTTAAAGGCGCCAGTTGAACAACCTACCTTAGACTTTAATGAAGTTGAAGAAACAACAGATATTTTGAATGAGGAAACAAACATTGTTGCCGAAGAAGAAGTTGAAGAGAAAGTTGTTTTTAGCTTAGAAGATGATGAAACTGAGATTGAAGAAAAAAGAGAAGAAGTTTCATTAAACTGGAGCGAAGTAAATGATGCTGATATTGCAGAATCAACTACTGTGGGTTCTTTTGAAACTCCAGAAGTTTCAGATGAAATAGAAAATTTGAATACTGATGAGGATATCGTTTCAGAGAATAAGACAGTAGTTTGGAATTTAAACGACAATGATTCTACTGATGAGTTTACCAATGAAACAACTGATTTTACAGCTGATTCAACTGAGTTTACGAATGACTTATCAGACTTTACTCCAGAGCATGTGGAGGAAGAAGAAGAAATTACGCTTTCAAGAAGGAGCATTGATTTAGATGCAACGGTAGAACCGGAAGGTCCGGTTTATACCAACCGAATTCCAGATGAAGAACAATTGAAACGTTCTCAAGAAAGAGTAATGAAAATTAAAGAGTTGGGATTGAAAATGAAAACTCCTTCAGGTATTAATGACCTGGAAAAAGAACCAGCGTATAAAAGAAGACAAATTAATTTAGAAGATACACCGCATTCTTCAGAAAATAATATTTCTAGATTTACACTTTCTGAAGACGAAGAAGGTAAACCAAAATTGAATGATGACAATTCATTTTTACACGATAATGTAGATTAAGAGTTAGTTAGTAATAATTAAGTTTAATTTTAAGTCGCTTCTTAGTAATTTTGAAGCGACTTTTTTATAATATAAAACAGATAGAATGACTTTAACAGAGCAAATTAATCACGACATAAAACAAGCCATGTTGGCTAGAGAAAAAGCGAAACTAGAAGCACTTCGGGCAGTTAAGGCAGCCATATTATTAGAGGCTGCTAAAGATGGTAGTGCTGATGTATCGGATGAGGTAGCCATGGGGATCGTTCAGAAATTGGTGAAGCAGAGAAAAGATGCTTCAACCATATTTAAAGAACAAGATAGAGCCGATTTAGCGAAAGATGAAGATGACCAAATAGCTATATTAAATGTCTATTTGCCAGCTCAAATGAGTGAAGATGAAGTGCGAAAAGTTGTTGCCGATACTATTGCTCAGGTTGGAGCTGCTGGGCCTCAAGATATGGGTAAAGTAATGGGACCTGTTATGGGTAAGTTGAAAGGCAAAGCCGATGGAAAATTAATTTCAGCTTTAGTAAAAGAAGGCTTATCATAGAAAGTAGAGCCTAATTGTTCTATTGCAATTCATCAAATAAAAAGTTGGATAAACTCGAGTAGAAGTTTTATTTAAACTCAATGTTCTCTTTTAGAATAAAGCAGTTTGGGAAATGTTTGGTGAGTTCGTTTTTAAACTTTAATGCTTCAATTTTGGTTTTAAAGTCACCAACCTTAACCTTAAAGTAGGGTTGTTCGTAAATTTCGTGTGCTTTAACTGTCCCGTACAATTGCGTAAATTGCTGTCTAGCTTGTCTGGCAGCTTGTCTTTTGTTGCCAGAAAATATTTGAACCCTATAACCTTCTAATTTAAAATTGGTCTTGTAAGCTTTGTTTAACTTGTCTATTCTGCTGTCGTTAATAGTTGGAGTAATGCCTTTAAGTGAGTCAATAGGTTCGTCTTGAACAACATTAGATAAGTTCTGAGCATTAATAGAATTGATGCTAAGTATTAATATGGATGCAACTAAGAGGTTTTTCATTTTTTGTTTCAAATACTTCTACTTTTTCAAAAGTACACTATTTTTTTATACAGCGTATTTATTTTTTTACAACTAATGCGCCAAAGAATAAAAAATGGATAAAATTCTGGCAATGCTTATTTAGAATTATTCTAAATTAATAAAAATCCCTATTTTTTTATTCAAATCATTTAGTAAAAACAAGCTATTCTTCTACATTTGTTTGCAATTGCACTAAGGCATTTATAAAATAATTCATAAAGTAATTATAACTCATTTAGTATGAATAAGATAACAGATCATGCAAAAGGAAAAACCTTTATTAAGGTTGCTCTATTTTGTTTATCTTTTTTGTTCCTTCAAGTAAATTTATTTTCTCAGGATACTGAAAAAGGAAAAAAACTGTTTAAAGCAAATTGTGCTGCGTGTCATAATATTGGTACATCAGTAGTAGTTGGTCCTGGTTTACAGGGGATAAATGACAAGCACGATAAAGAGTGGTTGTATAAGTGGATTACAAACTCTGCGGAACTAATTGCTTCTGGAGATGGTGCTGCAAATGAAATTTACAATGAGTTCAAAAAGGTTCCGATGCCTGCTCAACCAGTTTCTAATGAAGATATTGATAATATATTAGCTTACATTGCTGATCCAGGCGTGGAAGTTGTGGCTGTTGCTGATACTCCAGGTGTTGGCGGTCCAGTTGAAAAGGATAACTCTAATATGACTTATGTTTTTATAGCAGCAATATTAGTGTTGCTTATTATGATCTTTACTTTAAATAGAACAGGTTTGTTCTTAAGAGAGTCAAATGCTAAAGATGCTGGTGAAGAGTATGACGGACCTAAAAATTTATGGGAAAGCTTTAGAGAATTAACAAGAAAAAACAAAGGTATTGTTGCTGCTGTTATTATTGTATTGTTCTTTGGTGGTTTATTAGATTTAATGGACGGAGCATTTAAAATAGGTGTTCACCAAGGTTATAAACCAGAACAACCAATTAAATTTTCTCACAAAATTCATGCTGGAGACGATAAGATTGACTGTAATTACTGTCACTCTTCTGCACGTCACAGTAAAGTTTCAGGTATTCCTTCATTAAATGTTTGTATGAACTGTCACTCTTATATAGATGGTTCTAGTGGAAAGACATTTATGTATGATGGGAAATCTTACTCAATGACTGAAGAAATTCAAAAGATTTACGATCATTTAGATTATGATAAGGATACAAAAACTTACGGAGACAATCCAACACCAGTTAAATGGGTGAAAGTTCACAACTTACCAGATCACGTATTCTTTAGTCACGAGCAACACGTTACAGTTGGTGCTCAAAAGTGTCAAACTTGTCACGGACCAGTAGAAGAAATGGAGGTGGTAGAACAACATGCTCCATTAACAATGAAGTGGTGTGTAGAGTGTCATAAAGAAACAGCAGTTGCTATAAACGGTAACGGTTATTACGATGAAATGCACAAAAGAATGACTCCAGAATTTAAAGACAAAGTAATGGGTGACGGAGTATTGACTGTGAAAGAGAATGGTGGATGGGAATGTGCAAAATGTCATTATTAATATAATTAGAACTTATAAGCTTTAAGATAATATGGCTAATTCAACAAAATATTGGAAGGGTTTAGAGCAACTTGATAACGATTCAAGTTTCGTAGAAGCAAACAAAAATGAGTTTGCAGAAGATCTTCCCGTAGCGGACTTTTTAGGAGATGCTGAATCTGTAGAAGGATCAACTACCAGAAGAGATTTCTTAAAATACTTAGGATTTGGTGTTGCAGCTGCTTCATTAGCAGCTTGTGAAACTCCAGTTACTAAAGCAATCCCTTACTTAAACAAACCAGAAGAAATTACTCCAGGTGTTGCCAACTATTATGCATCTACCTATTACGATGGAGCTGACTACTGCCCTGTTTTAGTTAAAACAAGAGAAGGTCGTCCAATTTTTGTAAAAGGAAATACAGCATCTACACTAACAGGAGGAAACATTAATGCAAGAGTAAATGCATCAGTTCTTTCTTTGTACGATGGAAATAGAATTCAATCGCCAATGATTGCTGGTGAAGCAAGTACTTGGGCAGCGATTGACAATAGATTAGGAAAAGAATTAAAAGCAGCTAAAAACGTTAAAGTATTAACAAATTCAATTATTAGTACTTCAACTGGAAGTATTCTAGATCGTTTTGTGAATACCAATAACATGGTTGAAGATGCTGAAGGAAATACAGTTCCTCAACTAAAAAATAACATTGTTACTTACGATGCTATTTCTTATTCGGGAATTTTAAATGCGAACAAAGCATCTTTTAATAAAAGAACATTAGCTACTTACGATTTTAGTAAAGCGAAATCAATAGTTAGTGTTGGTGCTGACTTTTTATCAAGTTGGTTAGATGCATTACAATATGATGTAGCTTACACTTCAAAAAGAAATCCAGAAGGAGAATGGATGTCTAAGCATTTCCAGTTTGAGGCAAACATGTCTTTAACAGGAACTAATGCTGATGTTAGAGTGCCAGTTAAACCATCTGAATACGGAGCTGTTATCGCTAATATTTACAACCATGTTGCAGCTAAAGCTGGTGGAAGTAAAGTAAGTGCAACAAAATTAAGTGATGCAGCTGCAAAAAGAGCAGCTAGCGCTGCTAAGCATTTATTAGAAAACAAAGGCGAATCTATCGTTGTTTGTGGTTCTAATGATGTTAACGTTCAAACCTTAGTAAACGGATTGAACAGCTTATTAGGAAACTATGGAAAGACAATTAACTTAGATAAAGCATCTCATTCTAAACAAGGAGATGATCAGCAAGTTGCTGATTTAATTAAAGATATGGAGGCTGGTAAAGTTGATGCCTTATTAATTTATGGTGTTGATCCAGTATTTACAATGGGTGCTAAATTTAAGAAAGCACTAGCTAAAGTTAAAACTTCGGTTTCTTTTGCTACTAAAATGGATGAAACTGCTGCTGCTTGTGGTTATGTTTGTCCAGATAACCATTACTTAGAATCTTGGAATGATGCAAATCCAGTTGATGGGCATTACTCTTTAGGACAACCAACTATTTCACCTTTGTTTGATACACGTCAGGCTCAGGAAAGTATTTTAGTTTGGTCAGGAGATAATACTTCTTATTACGAATACATTAAAGCACATTGGGAAGCAAACGTTTTTCCTCAAACTGGAGCATTAATGTTTGCAGATTTCTGGAACACTGCTTTACATGATGGTATTGTAGAGGTAAAAGGAAATTCAACGGATCAATTAGTTGATGTTGAAGCCACAGTTTTTGCTGGAGATATAAGTGCTGCTGGTACAGCTGTTGCAAAAATTAAAGGAACAGGAGTAGAATTAGTATTATATCAAAAAGAAGGAATTGGTAATGGTGTTGGTGCAGATAACCCTGTATTACAAGAGTTACCGGATCCAGTATCTAAAATTACTTGGGACAATTATGTAACTATGAATCCTTCAGAAATGAGAGATGCAGGTTACAATACTACATTAGGACAAGAAAATCCTGCTAACTTAGTAAGCGTTACAGTTAATGGTCAATCATTAGAATTGCCAGTAATTGCACAACCAGGTCAAGCAAAAGGAACAATCGGTATAGCATTAGGGTATGGTAAAACTGTAGGTAAAATGACAGAGCCAACTGGTAAAAATGCTTACCCAATGGTAGCTACTGCAAAAGATGGTAGTGTATCTTATTACGCTAGCGCAACAGTTGCTGCTGTAGAAGGTGAATATCCAATTGCAGCCACTCAAACACATCAAACAATTATGGGTAGAGACTCTATTATTAGAGAAACTATTTTAGATGTATTTAAGGAAGGAAACAAAGACGATTACAATCCAGCGTTCACATTATTGTCTGGTGAAACAGATGAGCATGGACATCAAATAGCAAAACCTATAAAGGAATTTGACCTTTGGGGTGATCATCCTGTAAAAGGAATTGGACACCGTTGGGGTATGTCTATCGACATGAACTCTTGTACTGGTTGTGGAGCTTGTATTACAGCTTGTAACTTAGAAAACAACGTTCCTGTAGTAGGTAAAGACGAAGTAAGAAGAGGTAGAGAAATGCACTGGTTAAGAATAGATAGATACTATTCTTCAGAGCATGAGCCTTTAGGACATATTGGAGATACACATGCTGCAACAGTAGAAGCAGAGGATATAGGAGCAATTAGCGCTTATTCTGAAATGGAAATCCCAGAAGATAATCCAAGAGTTGTTCATCAACCAATGATGTGTCAGCACTGTAACCATGCAGGTTGTGAAACAGTTTGTCCTGTTGCAGCAACAACGCATAGTAACGAAGGATTAAACATGATGGCTTATAACCGTTGTATCGGTACAAGATATTGTGCGAACAACTGTGCATACAAAGTAAGACGATTCAACTGGTTCAATTACATGGCATACAGCAAATTCTCAGAAATCAATCCTTCACAAGATGATTTAGGAAGAATGGTATTAAATCCTGATGTTGTAGTTAGAGCAAGAGGAGTAATGGAAAAATGTAGTTTCTGTGTACAAAACATTCAGGCTGCAAAATTAGATGCTAAACAAGCAGGAACACCAGTTATGGACGGAGCAGTACAAAGTGCTTGTTCAAGCGCATGTGGATCTGGAGCAATTAAATTTGGAGATTTAAATGATACTGGAAGTGAAGTAAGAGCAGGAATGGAAAATGATAGAGCATATAGAGTTATCGAAGAAGTAGGACAAGACACTAACGTGTATTATCAGACTAAAGTTAGAAATGTAAAACAAAACGAAGCTTAATAGTTTTTATAAAACAATTATAAAATGCATAAAGAAGCATCAATAAGAGAACCATTAGTATTAGGAACACCTACGTATAGTGACATCACTAACGAGGTACTCCATTCTATTGAAAATAAGCCCACTAAACTGTGGAAACTGTTAATGACAATTGCAACAATAATTGCCCTTTGGGGAGTTGGTTGTATTTTGTATCTATTAGGAGTTGGAATCGGTAGTTGGGGATTAAACAAGACCGTAGGTTGGGCTTGGGATATTACCAACTTTGTATGGTGGGTAGGAATTGGACATGCAGGAACCTTAATTTCTGCAGTACTATTGTTATTCCGTCAGAAATGGAGAATGGCCATTAACCGTCCTGCAGAAGCAATGACAATTTTTGCTGTATTTATGGCAGGATTATTCCCAATGATACATATGGGAAGAATTTGGATGGCTTACTGGGTATTACCTGTTCCAAATCAATTTGGTTCATTATGGGTAAACTTCAACTCGCCATTATTATGGGATGTATTTGCAATTAGTACTTACTTATCAGTATCATTAGTATTCTGGTACATTGGTTTAATTCCAGATTTTGCTACTATTAGAGATAGAGCTTCAAGACCAGTACAAAAATTAATGTACGGTTTAATGGCTTTCGGATGGACAGGAAATGCTAAAGCATGGCAACGTTTTGAAGAAGTATCATTAGTATTAGCTGGTTTAGCTACACCATTAGTATTCTCGGTACACTCTATTGTATCAATGGATTTTGCTACCTCAATTGTGCCCGGTTGGCATACCACAATATTTCCACCATACTTTGTGGCAGGAGCGGTATTCTCTGGGTTTGCAATGGTACAAACCTTAATGTTAATTGTAAGAAAAGTAATGAACTTAGAGAAGTACGTTACCATTAAGCACATCGAATATATGAACTTGGTAATTATTGTTACCGGATCTATTGTAGGGGTTGCTTACTTAACAGAATTATTTATTTCTTACTATACAGGTGTAGAATACGAGTCATATGCGTTTATCAATCGTTTCTCTGGACCGTATGCATGGGCATATTGGTGTATGATGACTTGTAATGTAATTTCCCCGCACTTATTCTGGTCTAAGAAATTAAGAACCAACTTGGCCTTTACATTTGTAATGTCAATTATTGTAAACATAGGAATGTGGTTCGAAAGATTTGTAATTATCGTAACTTCAATACACAGAGATTACTTGCCATCAAGTTGGTCTATGTTTTACCCAACATGGGTAGATATAGGGATTTTTGTAGGAACATTAGGAATATTTAGTGTGTTCTACTTACTATTCTTAAAGTACTTTCCAGTGTTGGCTTTCAATGAAGTGAAAACGATTTTGAAATCATCAGGAGAACAATATAAAAACATGTCGGATGAAGAGTTTAACAAACTTCACCCGGTTAAAAAATAATAGCTATTAGTTTAAGAGATTAAATTATGTCAGACAAAACAATATATGCCATTTACGATGATGACTATGTACTTTTAGAAAGTGCAAAGCATCTAGTAGACAAAGGAATTCACATTAGAGATGTATTCTCTCCATTTCCTATTCACGGTATTGATCCAGTAATTGGATTGAAGCGGACTAGAATTGCAATAACTGCATTTATCTATGGAATGATTGGAGTTTCATTAGCTTTAACTGGAATGTGGTTCTTTATGATTCATGATTGGCCAATGAACATTGGTGGAAAACCAAACTTTTCGTTATTAAATAATTTGCCAACATTCGTTCCAATTACATTTGAGTTTGGTGTATTGTGTGCAGCACACGGTATGGCAATTACTTACATGTTAAGAAACTGGACACTTCCTGGAATGAAAGGAAGAAACCCATACCCAAGAACAACTGACGATAGATTTGTTATGGAAATTCATACGCATGATAATGATGTGGATGAAGAAGGTATAAAAACCTTACTTAATGAAACGTATGTTTTAGAAATTGATGTAAAAAATCCTTAGTATTTGAATCTAATTCTTATGAAAAGAAATAAGCTAAATATAATCACAAAAATTACCGTAGCAGTTGTTGCTGTAATTTCTATAACTTCTTGTCAAGAAGAAGGTGGATTAGCACCTGAATATATGCCAGATATGTATAGATCTCCTTCTGTTGAGGCCTATGTAGATTACGGTGAATTGAGAGGTAACATGGGTGATGAAAAATTAATTAACACTTCTAACGCACGTCAACCTGTTGCAGGAACGATTGCTAGAGGATATATGCCTTATGCATACGGTAATACGCCAGAAGATTATGAATTGGCCGGATTAAACGTAAAAAATCCAATCGCTTATTCTGAAGATGTCGTTGCAGAAGGAAAAGAATTATTTGGAATGTTCTGTGTACACTGTCATGGTGATAAAGGACAAGGAGATGGTACACTAGTGCAACGAGATAAATTCCCTCCAATACCTACAAAATTTGGACCTGCTTTAGATTTAACTGAAGGGAAAATGTTCCATACCATTACACACGGAAAAGGATTAATGGGATCACATGCATCTCAATTAAACCAAGAAGAAAGATGGAAATTAGTACATTACATTAGAGGTGTATTTATGGAAAAAGCTCCTGCTATAGATTCAACAATTGTTGAAGCTGTTGTATTAGAAGAAATTATTGAAGCTCCAGTTGCAAAAGTAGCTGAAGCAAAGGAAGAAACTGAACATTAATTATAGAAAATTCTTAATAACATGGAATTTAAGATATCAAATAACGCAAAATTAACAACACTAATCTTAGTAGTTGTCGGATTGGCCTCATTAGTGCTAGGGATATTTACATCTCACGGACATCATATGGGACAACAATTATGGGCTAACCTATTGGTGAACGGGTATTTCTTTTTCTCAATATCATTAGCAGCGCTATTCTTTATTGCGTTGCAATATGTTGCTGAAATGGCTTGGGGTGTTACAACACAAAGAGTATTTCAAGCAATAATGGCCTTTATGCCAATTGGAGCTGTAGTGCTATTAATTGTATTTATTGGAAGTTCAATGCATTGGAATCATCTTTATCACTGGATGGCTGATGGTGTTGTTGATCCAGCTGCAGAAAACTACGATAAACTTATTGCTGGTAAATCAGGTTACTTAAATCAACCGTTTTTCTGGGCTAGAACATTATTATGTTTAGGGGTTTGGGGATACTTTGCTTGGTGGTTTAGAAACAACTCTTTAAAAGAAGATAGATTAGAACTAGACGGTAGCACTTCTCCAGTTTATGGAAAAATGATTATGAAATCTGTTTTATTCATTGCATTCTTCGCTTACACTTCTTCATCTTCTGCATGGGATTGGATTATGGCAATTGATGTACACTGGTTTAGTACAATGTTTGGATGGTACTGTTTCTCAGGAATGTGGGTATCTATGATGATAGTTGCTGTAGTATTAGTACAATACCTAAAAAGAAACGGATACTTAAAAGAAGTAAACTCAAGTCATGTACATGATTTAGGTAAATGGTTATTTGCAATTAGCTGTTTATGGTCTTACATCTGGTTCAGTCAGTTTATGTTAATTTGGTATTCTAACATTCCAGAAGAAGTAACTTACTACATCCAACGTTTTAACGATTATAGAGGGTTATATTTAGGAACGTTCGCAGTGAACTTCTTCTTACCATTCTTTGTATTAATGTCAAGAGATGCTAAGCGAAATGGAATCTTCTTAATACCTGTTGCATTAATCGTATTCTTAGGACACTGGGTTGATGTATTGATTATGGTATTACCAGGAACAATGTTTGAAGAAGGTGGATTAGGAGCAATTGAAATAGGAATGTTCTTAACCTTTTTAGGCGTATTTATTTACACAGTATTAAGAGCATTATCAAAAGCACCGTTGCAAACAAAAAATCATCCTATGTACGATGAGAGTTTACATTTGCACCATTAATTGAATTTAGAATAACATTTGAAAGTCTATAAATTATGATGACTATAGTAATAGTAATAGCGATTTTATTAGTGATAGTAACTGGAGTTCAGTTATTAAGAATAGCAGAGCTACGAGCAAAAAGTAAAGGTGAAAACGTTTACGATATCAAAGAAAAAGATGGACAAACTCAAGGAACATTATTGTTTCTATCATTGTTTGTTTTTATGGCTTACTTTGCTTGGCAAATGTTTGAGTGGGGAGGAAGATTACTACCAGTTTCAGCCTCTGCTCACGGAGTTAACATAGACTTCTTATTAGAATTAACTTTCTGGATAATTATTCCTGTATTTATCGCCACCCATATGGTATTGTTATGGTTCTGTCATAAATATGCATACAGTTCAAAAAGAAAAGCATTTTACTTTACACACAGTAACAAGTTAGAGTTAATCTGGACAATTGTTCCTTCATTGGCGTTAACAGTTTTAATCTTAATAGGATTAAACAACTGGAATTCTATTACAGAACCAATAGCTGCAGAAACGGATCATGTATTAATTGAAGTTACTGGACAACAGTTTACTTGGACAGCAAGATATGCTGGAGATGATAAGAAACTAGGAAGATCTCATGTAACTTTAATTGAAGGTGTAAACGCTACAGGTGTTGATGCTGGAGATGATTTTGCAAAAGACGATAAATTGGTGAAAGGAGAATTTCACTTACCGGTTAATGTACCAGTACAATTTGTATTTAGATCGTTAGATGTTATTCATAGTGCATACATGCCTCACTTTAGAGCTCAAATGAACTGTGTACCTGGTATTGGAACACAATTTAACTTTGTACCAACAATTACTACTGCCGAAATGAAAGAGATTACCAAAAACGATGAGTTTAACTACATCTTATTGTGTAACAAAATTTGTGGAGCAGCACATTACAACATGCAAATGGATATTATTGTTGAAAGCCAAGAAGACTACGACAAGTGGTTGGCAGAGCAAAAAGTATTCGTAGAAAAATAGAATTTAGAATAATATTTAATTGATATAGGAATGAGTGGACATCATCATAAAGAAGATTTTTTGTTTAAGTACATTTTCAGTACTGATCATAAAATGATATCTAAGCAGTTTTTAATAACTGGTTTCATTATGGGTTTCATCGGGTTAGTTATGTCAACCTTATTTAGGTTACAACTAGGTTGGCCAGGTGAAAGCTTTGAAATGGTAGAATTATTAATGGGTAGCTGGCAAGAAAATGGAGTTATGGCTCCAGATAAGTACTTGTCGTTAGTAACCATGCACGGTACCATAATGGTATTCTTCTTGTTAACAGCAGGATTAAGTGGTACGTTTAGTAATCTTTTAATTCCATTGCAAATTGGAGCAAGAGATATGGCATCGGGTTTCTTAAACATGTTGTCTTACTGGTTCTTCTTCGTGTCTTCAATAATCATGTTAATTTCATTATTTGTTGAAGGTGGAGCTGCATCTGCAGGTTGGACGATTTACCCACCACTAAGTGCATTACCAGAAGCAATTCCTGGTTCTGGTGCTGGTATGACTTTATGGTTAGTTGCTATGTCTGTATTTATTGTATCTTCTTTATTAGGTAGTTTGAATTACATTGTTACTATTCTAAACATGAGAACAAAAGGGATGTCTATGACTAGATTACCATTAACAATATGGGCATTCTTAATTACAGCTATTCTTGGAGTACTTTCATTCCCAGTATTATTATCTGCAGCATTATTATTAGTAATGGATAGAAGCTTTGGAACAAGCTTTTACTTATCAGATATTTATATTGGAGGTCAAGTATTAGACCATACAGGTGGTAGCCCAATCTTATTTGAGCACTTATTCTGGTTCTTAGGTCACCCTGAGGTATATATTGTATTGTTACCAGCATTAGGTATAACATCAGAAATTATTTCTACAATGTCTAGAAAACCAATTTTTGGTTATCGAGCAATGATTGGTTCTATGTTGGCAATTGGTTTCCTTTCGTTTATCGTTTGGGGTCACCACATGTTCTTAACAGGAATGAACCCATTTTTAGGAGCTGTATTTACCTTTACTACATTGTTAATTGCAATTCCATCGGCTGTTAAAGTATTTAACTACTTAACAACCTTATGGAAAGGAAACATTGTTTTCTCTCCGGCAACATTATTTAGTATTGGTTTAGTATCTACTTTTATTACAGGTGGTGTTACTGGATTAATTTTAGGAAACTCTGCATTAGACATTAACATTCACGATACTTACTTCGTGGTTGGTCACTTCCATATTGTAATGGGATTATCTGCTATCTTTGGTATGTTTGCTGGAGTTTACCATTGGTTCCCTAAAATGTTTGGAAGAATGATGAACAACAAGTTGGGTAACCTGCACTTTTGGATAACTATAGTATGTGCTTACGGAGTATTCTTCCCGATGCACTTTTTAGGATTAGCAGGTGTACCAAGAAGATATTATACGAACTCTGAATTTCCATTATTTGATAATATGATTGACATCAATGAGTTTGTAAGTACATTCGCTGTATTAGCATTTACTGGTCAGTTATTATTCTTATTTAACTTTGTTTACAGTGCATTTAGAGGGCCTAGAGCTCCTCAAAATCCTTGGAAAGGAACAACGTTAGAGTGGACTGCTCCAGTAGAGCATTTCCACGGAAACTGGTACGGAGAAATTCCAGCGGTTTACAGATGGCCTTACGATTATAGTAAAGTAGATGACAAAGGTGAGTTTATTGGTGGTGATGATTTCATTCCTCAAACAACTCCTTTATACGACAACGAAACAGAAGAAAGCCATTAAGAATGACAACCATTGCAATGGAAAATATAAACTATAAAGACGAAATCAAGCAGAAAACTGCTAAGCCGTTGATGTGGATTGCCATTATGAGTATGGTAATGTTCTTCGCTGGTTTAACAAGTGCTGTTGTGGTAAGTCAAGGTGGAGGAAGCTTTATCAACATAGCATTACCATCTGCATTTACTTGGAGTACATTAGTTATCGTTGCAAGTAGTATTTCTTTTCACATTGGATTAATCTCCATTAAAAAAGAAAACTACGGAGTAGCAAAAGTAACCGTTGCATTAACTCTTTTATTAGGATTGTTATTTGTAGCAACACAATATTCTGGTTGGGTAAGTTTACGTCAAGCAGGCATTTATGCTGTAGGTAAATCAAGTACTCAAGAAGGATCTTTTTTATACCTGTTAACCTTTTTGCACGTGTTGCATTTAGTTGGAGGAATAGTAAGTTTAATAGTGATTTTAGTAAAAACAATGAAACATAAATACAACGCTAGCAATTACCTTGGTGTTCAAGTAGGAATTACCTACTGGCACTTTTTAGGAGCATTGTGGGTGTACTTGTTTTTGTTTTTAAATTACGTAATAGCATAAAAATTAATAGAATATGTCTCATACAGCAGTAGTAGATAGTAAAACAGCATGGGCAGGAGATAATAACTCTCCATTTAATGCTGGGTACGGTAAATTAATGATGTGGTTCTTCTTAATGTCGGATGCATTATCATTTACTGGATTTTTGTCCGCATACGGGTTTTTCCGTATGGATTATGCAAACATTTGGCCTACAGCTGAAAACGTGTTTACACATTTCCCATTTATGCATGGCGACAATCCGTTGATTTATGTAGCATTAATGACCTTCATCTTAATTATGAGTTCGGTAACAATGGTATTAGCCGTTGAAGCAGGACAAAGAATGGACAAGAAGAAAGTGATCATGTGGATGTTCTGGACAATTATTGGTGGTTTAATATTTGTTGGTTCTCAAGCTTGGGAATGGTACCACTTTATTCATGGAACAGAATTAGGAGCAATTGAATTAGGTGTTGGTATTGTTGATATTAACGGTACAATTGAACAAACACAAGGAATTATAGGCCGTTGGGCAGATGATTCTAAACAAGTGTTATTATTGCCTTGGAGAGAAATAGCAGGAGATGTTACTTCTAATTACATTACTTTAGAAGGCCAAGCATTGAAAGATGCATTAGCTACAGGACATGAAATACACGGTGCAAACCTAACACATAATGAATACGGACATCCATTGTTTGGAGACTTCTTTTTCTTCATTACAGGATTTCACGGAACTCATGTATTTAGTGGAGTAGTATTGAACTTTATTATTTTCGTTAACGTTATTATGGGAACCTACGAAAAACGTGGTCACTATGAAATGGTAGAGAAAGTAGGATTGTATTGGCACTTTGTAGATTTAGTTTGGGTATTTGTATTTACATTCTTTTACCTTATATAAAAAATAAAAATTAGAGAGATTATGGAACATTCTAATGAACCTTATAAGTACGCGGCTCACCACTCTGAAGAAGAAGGGAAGAAGACGAGACGTATGATATGGAATATGTTTTGGGTATTATTAGCCATTACAGGTGTTGAAGTTGGTTTAGGTATCTTGTGGAAAGATATGGGTATAGCCTGGCACATGGTAAAAATGACTTTTATTATTTTAACCATTGCTAAAGCATACTTCATTGTAGCTTATTACATGCACTTAAAGCACGAAAGAGGCTCGCTTCAAAATGCAATAATAATACCTTACGTATTTTTAGCACTGTATTTAATTTACATGGTATTTACCGAAGGAAACTATACAACCTTTATAGACCATTATCCTTGGTAATTATCTCACACAATATTAAAAGATCACAAGCAATTGTGGTCTTTTTTTTTAGCATATTATGAATAAATCAAAAGTCAAAAAGTTTTCTATCTTACTAGCAATAATTGTATTGCCAGGGGTATTTTATTTATCACTATATACTGGTAAACATAACTTTAGAAAATTACCTAAAATTGGCCCACAACAAGCAATAGAAAATGCTGATGGTACTTTTGATACACTTTATCATAAAATACCTTATTTCGAATTTACCAATCAAGATGGAGAGCTGGTTACCAGTGATGATTTATTAGGAAGCGTTTATGTTGCGGATTTTTTCTTTGCTACTTGTCCTACCATTTGTCCTAAAATGACAACCAACATGGGGTATGTTCAACGTAAGATTGATGATAGAGATGACCTTAGATTTATTTCAATTACAGTTAATCCAGAACACGATAATGTACAAGTATTAAAAGAATATGCAGACAAGGTTCATGCTGATACCAAAAACTGGGATTTTTTAACTGGTGACAAAGACAAGATCTATGACATTGCCTTTAACGGTTTTTTTGTGAGTGTTGGAAAAGATGAAGTTGCTCCAGGAGGGTTCTTACATTCTCAGTTTTTAATCTTAGTAGATCAAAATGGGCACATTAGAGGGCTTTTTGATGGAACAATACATAAAGTGGTTAAACAAGATTTAATTGATGCGATAGATATCCTATTAAAGGAAAAATACCTTTCGATGAAAGGAGAGAAAAAGAAAGATTTAGTAGAACAGATTAAATAACCTTTGACTCTAAACAATCATTCGTAAATTTGCTACAATGGTTTCAGTAAAAAAAATAATACTATTCATTACTCTTGTAGCGTTTAAAACCGTTGCTTTTACTCAGTGTGCCATGTGTAAAGCCGTACTCGAAAGCGATATGGCCAATGGAGGGACAGCAGGAAAGGGTATTAATGATGGTATCTTGTATTTAATGACAATACCCTATATCTTAATTGGTACAGTAGGTTATCTTATTTACCGTCTCAATAAAAAGAATAAAACCGTTGAAACTGAAGATTAAATGACGGCTTTTAAATTGATCTTTTCTATCAAAGTTGCACTAATTTTTATGCTATTGCTAAACCTAGAAATTTGTTTAGCTCAAAACGAAATAACCCAAAAACCTCCTTTTGAAGAACAATTTAAAACCAGTTTTAGAACCAAGCCTAAATTAGATGTTAAATTAGACAATCGTTTTTCGTTTATTCAAGATAATGATGTGAGAACACTTGGTGTTAAAGTGGGGTTAAGCTTTAACCGAAAATTTAAACTAGGAGTAGGTTACAATTGGATGGTTAATTCAGTAGGATATGATTTTCAAGATGAAGCTATAGCAGGACCAGTTAACCTTGAATACTTTTACTATTCGCCTTATGTTGAATATACATTTTACAATTCTAGGCGTTGGGAGTTTAGTTTAGCCACACAATTAGGATTTGGTGAAGCAAGCTATCAATTCACTAATACAGATGGTGTAGATATTAAATTAGAAGAAAGTTTAATGCTTTCCTACGAACCAGCTATGTTAATTGATTATAAAATAATTAGGTGGTTTGGTATTGGTACAGGAGTTGGTTATCGCTTAATTTATTACCAAAGTGAAGGTGTTAATGAAAATTATTCTTCACCTGAATACGTTGTAAAAATAAAAGTTTATTTAGGAGAAATCGTTCGCACATTTACGGGGAAAGAATGGCAAATTGATGACTAAAAATTTTGTTTTCTTTCGCTTGTCTTTGGGCGAACAAAAAACTTACCTTTGATACATGAATGAAAATTTGGATGCAGACAGTGAAAACCTAAACTCAACAGAAAAAGAGTTTGAAAAGGTATTGCGTCCTTTGTCTTTTGATGACTTTACGGGGCAGGCCAAAGTAGTTGAAAACCTAAGGGTATTTGTTACAGCTGCCGAACAACGAAACGAAGCTTTAGATCATGTTTTATTGCATGGCCCACCAGGATTAGGAAAAACTACCTTAGCCAATATTATTGCCAACGAATTAAACGTAGGTTTTAAAGTTACTTCAGGTCCGGTATTAGAAAAGCCAGGCGATTTAGCTGGACTTTTAACCAACTTAGAATCTGGAGATGTACTTTTTATTGATGAAATACATCGACTATCTTCCGTTGTAGAGGAATACTTGTATTCCGCTATGGAAGATTACAAAATTGATATAATGATTGATACTGGCCCAAATGCCAGAAGTGTACAGATAGAATTGAATCCTTTTACATTAATTGGAGCAACAACCAGAACTGGGTTGCTTACAGCTCCTTTAAGAGCTCGTTTTGGAATTACATCTCGGTTAGAATATTACGATGCGGCATTATTGTCAACAATCGTAAAGCGATCGGCCAATATTATTAATGTTGGTATTGATGAAAATGCTGCCGATGAAATTTCGAGAAGAAGTAGAGGTACTCCTCGTATTACCAATTCATTGTTAAGAAGAGTTAGAGATTTTGCTCAAGTAAAAGGAGATGGAAGAATTGATTTGGAAATTGCGCAATATGGGCTAGATGCATTGAATGTAGATAAGAATGGTTTGGATGATATGGATAATCGTATTCTTTCGGCTATTATAGATAAATTTAAAGGTGGTCCAGTAGGATTAACAACCATTGCAACTGCTGTTAGTGAACAAGCTGGAACTATAGAAGAAGTTTACGAACCGTTTTTAATAAAAGAAGGATTTCTTATGCGAACGCCAAGAGGAAGAGAAGCAACTGAAAAAGCCTATCAACATCTCGGAAAAGTTAAGGCACCAAACCAAGGCAATTTGTTTTAACCTTTCACGCATTGTCATGCTGAGCTTGTCGAAGCATCTTTTTATTTTGGATAGTAGACTTATTATCCCATTACCACGGTAATATGATCTCAAAAACAACATACACGCAACAAATAAAAACCGAAGCCACACGTTTGGGATTTTCTTTCTGTGGTATATCTAAATCTGAATTTTTAGCAGAAGAAGCGCCTCGTTTAGAAAGTTGGTTGAACCAAAACATGCATGGAAAAATGCAGTACATGGAAAATCACTTTGACAAACGTTTAGATACTACCAAATTGGTAGAAGGTTCCAAATCTGTGATCTCATTGATGTATAATTACTTTCCTGAAAAACAGCAACAAAACGATACCTATAAAATTTCTAAATACGCTTATGGACAAGATTATCATACAATTATAAAGAACAAGCTAAAAGAGTTTGTTGGGTTTATACACGATGAAATAGGAGAAGTAAATGCTGAAATTTATGTCGATTCTGCTCCAGTATTGGATAGAGCTTGGGCAAAAAAAAGTGGCTTAGGTTGGATTGGAAAAAACAGCATGCTCATTAACCCTAAAAAAGGCTCCTTCTTTTTTTTAGCTGAAATAATATTAGATGTTGAACTCAACTACGACAATGAAATAAAAGATTACTGTGGTTCTTGTACTGCTTGTATAGATGCTTGCCCAACAGAGGCAATTCTACCTAATAACGTGGTAGATGGAAGCAAGTGCATCTCTTACTTTACCATAGAGTTAAAAGAGGAGATTATACCCAAAGAAGTAAAAGGAAATTTTAATGATTGGGTTTTTGGTTGCGATATTTGTCAAGATGTATGTCCTTGGAATCGTTTTTCTCAACCACATAATGAACCATTATTTAATCCCAATGAAAAACTATTGAATTTTTCTAAAAACGAATGGACTGATATTACGGAAGAAATTTACCGTGAAATTTTTAAAAAATCTGCTGTAAAACGAACTAAGTTTAAAGGCTTAACACGCAATATCAATTTTGTTGCTGACAATCATTCTCCCCAACGGTAAGAATCATTGTTCAAATCCATTAAATCAATTACACGATCAACAACCGTTTTAGCAACTTCCTCTATCGTTTTAGGTTGAGAATAGAATGAAGGAGTTGCAGGGCAAATTATTCCACCAGCTTCAGTAACCGTTTTCATGTTGTTAATATGAATTAAATTGTAAGGTGTTTCTCTGGCTACCAAAACTAACTTCCTACGTTCCTTTAAAATTACATCTGCAGCACGCGTTAATAAATCGTTGGATATTCCATTGGCTATTCTTCCTAAAGTTCCCATAGAACAGGGAATTACCACCATAGTATCGTATTTAGCAGAGCCAGAAGCAAATGGAGCATAAAAATTATTTTTGTCGTAAAAAGTAAAGTCGTAATCACTGTAATTGGTATTGCCCAATTCATGGTTCCAAACAGTTTTAGCATTATCGCTCATTACAACACCAACCTCTATTTTGTTGTCAGCCTGAGCATGTCGAAGGGCTATATGATCCAACAATAATTTGGCATAAATAGAACCAGAGGCACCGGTTACTGCAACAATTATTTTACGATTCTTTTCCAAATTGATAGCGTATTGAAAAGTTAATATCTAAGATATACCAACCTCTATTAAAGGTTTTATTAAGTATTCCTATGTTTTGATCCCTGTTTTGGTAATCTCTAAAAGGGAGTAATGAACTTTTTGACCTGATGTTAAATGTTAAGTGCTCATTATAGTTGTAATTAAAACCTATAAAACCTCCAAAATCAAAACTCTCAATAGGGAATTGTGTAAAAGGTTGGGTGAGTTCTCCAAATTCGTCTTCGTAATGATAACTTAAAAATTTAGCAAGATACAAACCTCCTTCAAACATAAATTGTTTGTGTTTGTAGCGCAATGCAACAGGAATTTCAACGTAATTAAGGTTAAGGTAAAATTTATCGTAATCGCCATCACTAGGTTTTGGGTTTTTACGACTGCCTTTATTTATAAAGTATATTTCGAATTGTGTTGACCATTTGTCAGAAAAATCCGTATTGGTAAAGCCCCCTACAATAAAACCCATTTTATTGTACCCTCCGTATCCATCGCCCTCTATTTGAGAAGCACTAATCCCTGCCAGTAATCCAGTCTTAAACACTTGAGCAGATACGTTAAGAGAAGTAGCAAGAATAATTATGGATAAAATAGCTTTGTTCATAGGTTAAAGTTAGCCAATTAAAGCAATGCTTTAAAATAACATGTAATCTTCAGGGTTTATAGGGATTCCGTTGTACCACAATTCAAAGTGTAAATGTGGGCCAGTAGATAGTTTTCCAGAATTTCCGATAATTGCAATTACTTCACCAGCCTTAACATGGTCTCCTACTTTTTTGTGTAAAACAGAGTTGTGTTTGTATATTGAAACAATATTGTCAGCATGTTGTAATTGAATTACATGCCCAGTTTCTGCAGTCCATTCGGCAAAAATAACAGTTCCGTTTAACGTAGCTTTAATTGCTTCGTTTTTTGGCGCGACAATGTCTAATCCAAAATGCTCTTTTTTTAGGTTAAATCGGTTGGTAACACTTCCTTTAAGAGGGTTGAAAAAAATGAAACTACTAATGTTTCCTGGATTGTCGCCAGCGGCATTAAAAAGGTTGTATTTTTCTTCTGTTTCAATAATGTTTCTTAAAACAGAATCTTCCTCAATGGGTTGGTTGGTTATTTTTTTATAATTAATGGTGCTGTCAATTCGTGCTTTCTCATCAAATTCTATTGTTTTTCCTTGTATAATGTGCTTAAGGTTATCTATGTAAAGATTGTTTTGTGCAAGAACTACTTGCATAGAGTCACTTTTTAAGTAGTTTTCTACTCCTTGTTTTCTAATAGTTACGTTTGCATATCCAGGAATAAATTCTCTAAGCGGAGTAAATGCAATAAGTATAATTACCAATAAAATTAATACCATTGAACTAATGCCAACAACAACAAATACGTTTAGCCTAGAAAGTCTTAAAGAAATTTTCTCTTCAAAAGAATCATCATTCAAAATAACCAAGCGATACTTATGCTTGAGTCTTTGAAACTTTTTAGGCTTTTCTTTAAAATCGGTCATAATTGTATTATACGCTACAAATATACCGAATCAAGAATAAATTAATGAGGATGGGAATTCTAAAAAATGTTAATTTGAATTTGAGCTGGTTAAATGGATGTATTCGGCACTTGTTTTTTCTATTAATTTAGAACTAATAAGTATTTTAGCAGATTGATTATACTAAACCTAATGATAATTAGTTTAATTAGCATTTAAGCAAATTTTGAGAAGTAAAAATTTTCGCATATCAGTTTTGAGTTTACTATTGGTGTCAATGGTAATGGTGGGCTGTTCTCGAAAAAAAAATGGATTTACGAGAAGAGCTTATCACAATACTACCACCCGCTACAATTATTACTTTAATGCTCGAGAAATTAAAAAAGCACAAGAAGTTAAGTTGTATGACCAACACAAAGATGATTTTTCGGAATTAATTCCTCTTTTTATTTACCCTTCAGAAGATCAGTCTAAGGCAATGTTTCCTGAAATGGACAGAATAGTTGAGAAAACCTCTACTGCCATAGATTGGCATTCTATGTTTATTAAAAAGAAAGAATACAACAGGTGGATTGACGATTGTTATATGTTGATGGGTATTGCTCGATTTTATAAACAAGAATATTTCGTAGGCGAAGAGGTGTTTGAATATATTGCTAAAGCGTATAAAAATGAGGACGAGAAATTTTTAGCGTTAATTTGGCTGGCCAGAACTCAGATGACGGTTGAAAAAATGGATAAGGCAGAATCTTATTTAAAGCTAATTGATGAAAAAGGAGTTCCAAAACAATATGCGAGCGAGTTTCATGCCCTTTATGCCGATTATTACATTACAAAACACAATTATGAAGAAGCGATTTCTCAATTGGAAAAGTCGTTGGAATTCACTAAAAAGAAGGAAAAGAAAAGACGTTACAATTACGTACTGGCTCAGTTGTGGCTAAAAAAGAAGGAGTTTGGTAAAGCTTCCGAATTGTTTACAACCGTAATTAAATTGAAGCCAAGATACGACATGATGTTTAATGCCAAAATTAGCCGAGCAATGTCATTTGATGGAGGTGCAGAGGATAGTGATGACATTAAGAAGATGCTAACCAAAATGGTTAAAGACGATAAAAACGCTGAGTTTTTAGATCAAATTTATTATGCTTTGGCAGACATTGCATTTAAAGAAAAAGATGAACCTTTAGGGATAGAATATTTGCAGAAATCTGCAGCACTAAGTGTTTCCAACAATAAGCAAAAAGCACTGTCTTATTTAAGGTTGGGAGAGCTGTTTTACGACAAACCGGAGTATATGATGTCTCAGGCTTATTACGATAGTTGTTTAACAGTTTTGCCAGATGATTATAAAAATTTCGATGACATAGAAGCCAGAAGTCGATCTTTAAATAATTTGGTAGACAATATTTTGATTGTTGAGCGAGAGGATAGTTTGCAAAAAATGGCCAATGACGAAGTGTACAGAAAGACTGTTATTGATGATTTAATTAAAAAGGTAATTGAGGAAGAAGAAGCTTTGGCAGCAGCAAAAGCAGCAGAAGAGGAATTTAATGGTTTAAATGAGAATAGTGGCGGGATGGATGATATTAATGGGTCATTAAAGAACTCTGGTAAGTGGTATTTTTACAATCAAAGCACAATGGGGTTTGGGTTTACTGATTTTAGAAAGAATTGGGGGAATAGAAAATTAGAAGACAATTGGAGAAGAAGTAATAAGGAGGTTATTGCAACTTTTGATGAAGAGAAAGACTTGGAGGGAGACACTGCTCAACTAGATAGTAATGGAGTTAAAGTTAATCCGAAAGCTACTCCAGAATATTATATGAAATTTATTCCACTTTCAGATTCATTGCTTTCTGTTTCTCATAACTTAATTATTGAGGCACTTTATACCACTGCAAACCTTTATAGAGAAGACTTTTTGGATTACAAAAATGCTACAAAATCGTTTGAAGAGTTAGTATTGCGTTATGATACTTGTCGATATAAATTACCATCATGGTATAACCTTTATAGAATAAGCTTGTTAACAGATAACGATCCTATGAAAGAGAAGTACAAGCAGTTAATATTAAATAATTTCCCTGAAAGTGAATATGCCAAAATTATTCAAGATCCATCATATAATAAGGTGACCAGAGAAAACAGAAAGAGGGTTGATAATTATTATAGCATTGTTTATGATTTGTATAAAGACAGGTTTTACACTAAGGTTATAACAAGATGTAGTAAGGCAAAATCAATTTTTGCTGACAATCATATTCAGGATCGTTTTGACTTCTTGGCAGCGATGAGTGTTGGGCATACAAGTCATCGAGATTCGTTTAGGGTGGCTTTGCAAAATGTGATTTTGAGACATCCAGGAAAAGAAGTTAGTACCGAATCTCAACGAATTTTAGCTTTAATGAAAAGTGGGATTTTAACAAGTAGTACTGAAAGTGAAGAAATGTCGATTCCATATGTACATGAATTTGATACAGAATATAATTTAGTGTTGCTTGTGCCAGGCTCTGATAAGCGATCAAATAAGTATAAGGTAGACATTTCAAACTTTAATAATAAGTACTACAATAAAAGGAAACTAAATATTAGCAACATCTTTATAAACCCTACAAGTCAATTAATTATAGTCAAAAAAATGGATGGTTATGATGATGCATTGGACTATTTTAAATCGTTTAAATTAAATAAAGAGCAGTTGACAGATATTCATGGTAAAGGGTATCGTTTCTTTTTAATATCGAAACATAACTTTGCATTATTCTATAAAAATAGAGATGTGGATGGGTACTATAGTTTCTTCGAAAAAAACTTCGAGCTTTAACTTTAGTCTCAATTGATTATATTTGTTCCTAATTTTGAGTAAAATCCAATGTTTAAGAAAAATTCAGATCAGATGGCAAGAAACAACGAGGCAGAAAGTCCTGCAATAAACATTATTAGAAAAGGAACGTTAATTAAAGGAGATGTAACCTGTTCGGGTGACATTAGAATTGATGGAACATTGAACGGCAACTTAAGTTCAGAAGGAAAAGTTGTGGTAGGTCCAAATGGAGTTATTGAAGGCGAAATAGTTTGTAGAAATGCAGATATTTCGGGAACAATAAAAGCAAGGTTAACAGTAAAAGAATTGTTGCAATTAAAATCTTCAGCCAATATTATTGGTGACATCAATACAAATAAATTATCTATAGAACCTGGAGCTACATTTACAGGCTCTTGTAATATGGGAACCGTAGTAAGCGGAATAAAGAATGAAGAAAAACAAGAAATCTTCGAATCAGCCCAAACAGCCTAATAATTTTTTACGTTTAAGTGGTGTTGCAGCTCAAATGGGTGTAACAATATTTTTGGGCGCGTACGCTGGTAAGCAGCTGGATGAGCATTATCCTAGTGATAAAAAGTGGTTTACCATTGGGTTAACGCTACTTGCTGTTGCAATAGCATTGTATAATGTGTTACGTCAAGTCAATAAAATAAACAACAAATAGAGTGGCTAAACTTTTTAATTTTTCATTGTTGCTGCTAGGAGTAGTTTCTGTTGTATTTGCATTACATCTGTTGGTGCTCAATTTATTGGGTTTTCCACTTCTCGACAATCAAATTATAGCGTGTTATTTGTTTAATTTAATTGTAGCTAAAGTTATTGTTATTTTACTCAGTTTGTTACAGCATAAAGTTGCAGAATCTTTGGGCTACATATTTATGTTAGGTAGCCTGGTTAAGTTTGGTCTGTTTTTCATTATTTTTTATCCAAATTTTAAGGCAGATGGCGATGTAAGTCGAATTGAATTCTTTTCCTTTTTTGTGCCTTATGCAATTTGCTTAATTGTTGAGGTTGTCTTTCTTTCTAAAACCCTTAATAAATAAGCGTTTGAGGTAGTGGTTTTTTGAGTGTGTATTTTGCTGAAAATAAAACCAAAAATTGTTTCCCCATTTTAATATAAATACTTACGTTTGCACAAAATTTAAAGCACCCTTTTTGATAGAGAGATATGGAGTTTAGAAATAGTGTAATTATCGTGTTGTTTTTGATGCTTGCTAGTCCTTTCGGATTAATGGCAAATGATCATGAAGAAAGTCATGCTGACAAGGCAAATCACGAAGAAGTTGAAGCATTAGAAATGTCTGAGGCAGACGTTAAAGCTGCCAAAAGAAAAGAATACATTCAGCATCACTTACAAGATGATCATGATTTTACCATTTGGGGAGCAAAAGGAATTGGTTTTCCATTACCTGTAATTTTATGGGATGATGGATTACATTTGTTTTCTTCATCAAAATTTCACCATGGAGAAACAGTAGCAGAATCAAAAGGAAACTTTTATGCATTGAACCACGGAAAAATTTACAGAACAGATGCTGAAGGAACCATTACTTATGATGAGCATCATCATGCAACGAATGTTAAGCCTTTAGATTTTTCAATTACGAAAAATGTATTTACCATTATGATGGTAGGTTTATTAATCTTTTTGGTGTTTGCTAGATTTGCTAAGTCATATAAAAACAACTTAGTACCTTCTAAAGGTGGAAAGTTTTTAGAGCCTTTAGTATTGTTTGTTCGTGATGAAATTGCAATTCCAAACATAGGAGAAAAGCACTACAAAAAATACATGAGTTACTTATTAACGGTATTCTTTTTTATATGGTTTTTAAATTTAGCTGGTATGGTGCCATTAGGAATTGGCGTTACCAATAACATAGCAGTAACTTTTGGTTTAGCGTTAATTACGTTTATCATCACACAATTTACTTCTAAAAAAGCATATTGGGGTCACATTTTTTGGATGCCAGGAGTACCAACACCAATGAAAATTATTTTAGCACCTATTGAATTGTTAGGTGTTATTATTAAGCCATTTGCATTAATGATTCGTTTGTATGCGAACATGACTGCAGGGCACATTGTATTAATGAGTTTGATAGGTCTATTATATGTATTTACAAACTGGTTTGCTAAAGGAGCTTTTCTTGGCTTAACCTTGTTTTTATCTATAATAGAACTATTGGTTGCCTTTTTACAGGCATATATATTCACCATGTTAACGGCTCTTTATTTTGGAGGAGCAGTTGCAGAACATGATGATCACTAAATTGTAATTTATTAACTTTTAAATTTTATATTATGGAAATTCCAGCGATTGTAGGAGCAGGTTTAGTAGTAATCGGTGCAGGTATTGGTATCGGAAGAATAGGTGGTTCAGCAATGGACGCTATTGCTCGTCAACCAGAAGCGACTAACAAAATTCAAACAGCGATGTTGATTGCAGCAGCGTTAATTGAAGGTATCGGATTTGCTGCATTATTTGCAGTTTAAAACCAAATTTTAAGACAAGTTGTAGCGGTTGGCTACAACTTGTCTTTAATGTAAAAAAGAAAACGGATGGAAAAGTTATTAAATGATTTCTCAGTAGGATTATTCGCTTGGCAAGTATTGTTATTTGTTGTGTTAATGTTGTTGTTGAGAAAATTTGCATGGAAGCCAATTTTAAATGCTGTTAATGAAAGAGAAGATTCTATTAAAGAAGCTTTAGATTCTGCAGAAGACGCAAAGCGTGAAATGGCAAAGTTGAAATCTAGTAATGAAGATTTATTAAATGAAGCTAGAGCTGATAGAGACGCAATGTTGAAAGAAGCAAAAGAAATTAAAGATAAAATTGTTGGTGATGCGAAAGCTACAGCTAACGAAGAAGCTGAAAAAATTGTTGTTGCTGCAAGAGAAAGCATTCAACATGAAAAAATGGCTGCAATTACAGACTTAAAAAACCAAGTAGCATTGTTGTCTATTGAGATAGCTGAAAAAATATTGAAAGATGAATTGTCTTCTGCTGATAAGCAAAAAGCAATTATAGATAACGTAGTTAAAGACATTAACTTAAACTAATTCTTAATGAGAGACATTAAAGTTGCATCACGATACGCTAAATCTCTTTTAGGAATTGCTGTAGAACAAGGTAAGCTAGAAGAATTGCATAAAGACATGCAATTGATTAGTTCAGTTTGCGCTGAAAACAGAGAATTGGTATTGCTTTTAAGAAGTCCTATTGTAAAGGCCGATAAAAAGCAAACAGTTCTTACTGCAGTTTTTGGTAAAAGTGTTTCTGAAATTGCAAACACATTTGTTGCCATTATTGTAGCTAAAAAACGTGAAGGTATCTTAGCGGATATCGCTGACGCTTTTATTGATGCTTACAAAGCACATCAAAACATTACTTCAGCAACAGTTACAACTGCTGTTCCTTTATCTAAAGAACAAAAAGCAGCAGTCGTAAAATCGTTACAAACTGAAGGTAGAGATGCCATTGATTTAAAAGAAACGGTTAACGAAGAAATTATTGGAGGAATGATTTTGAGAGTTGGAGATAAGCAAATAGATGAAAGCATAAAAAGAAAATTAACGAACCTTGAAATGGAGTTTGATGAAAACCCATTTGTTAAGGAAATTTAATAAAATTATAACATTTTAAAATAAAAAAAATGGCCGAAGTAAAACCCGCAGAAGTATCAGCTATATTAAGAGAACAATTAGCTGGATTTAAAACTGAAGCTCAATTAGAGGAAGTAGGTACAGTTCTTCAAGTTGGTGATGGTATTGCCCGAATTTATGGGTTATCAGAAGTTGAATCAGGAGAGATTATCGAATTTGAAAACGGATTATCTGGAATTGTTTTAAACTTAGAAGAGGACAATGTAGGAGCTGTATTATTAGGTTCTTCAAAAGGAATTAAAGAAGGTGATACTGTAAAAAGAACCAACAAAATTGCATCTGTTAAAGTAGGTGAAGGAATGTTAGGTAGAGTAGTAGATACTTTAGGAAATCCGATTGATGGGAAAGGACCAATTGCAGGTGAATTGTTTGAAATGCCATTGGAAAGAAAAGCACCAGGAGTAATTTACAGAGAGCCAGTTGCTGAGCCATTACAAACAGGAATTAAAGCAATTGATGCTATGATTCCAGTTGGAAGAGGTCAGAGAGAATTAGTAATTGGAGATAGACAAACAGGGAAAACGACTGTATGTATTGATACGATTATCAATCAAAAAGAATTTTACGATAAAGGAGAACCAGTATTTTGTATCTATGTTGCAACAGGTCAAAAAGGATCTACAGTTGCAGGTATTGTACAAACATTAGAAAATGCTGGAGCAATGGCTTATACAGTTGTTGTAGCAGCAAATGCTTCTGATCCTGCACCAATGCAATTTTACTCTCCGTTTACTGGAGCTGCAGTAGGTGAATATTTTAGAGATACTGGTAGACCAGCATTAATTGTATATGATGATTTATCTAAGCAAGCAGTAGCTTATCGTGAGGTTTCTTTATTGTTAAGAAGACCACCGGGACGTGAGGCTTACCCAGGAGATGTATTTTTCTTACACTCAAGGTTATTAGAAAGAGCAGCAAAAGTGATTAATGTGGATAGCATTGCACAAGAAATGAATGATTTACCAGAATCGTTGAAGGGGAAAGTAAAAGGTGGAGGTTCGTTAACAGCTTTACCAATTATTGAAACTCAAGCAGGAGATGTATCAGCATACATTCCTACCAACGTAATTTCTATTACTGATGGTCAGATTTTCTTAGATGGTGACTTGTTTAATCAAGGTGTAAGACCAGCAATTAACGTAGGTATTTCAGTATCTAGAGTTGGTGGTAACGCTCAAATTAAATCAATGAAAAAAGTAGCTGGTACATTAAAACTGGATCAAGCACAATATAGAGAACTAGAAGCATTTGCTAAGTTTGGATCTGATTTAGATGCAGCAACAATGTCTGTATTAGATAAAGGAAAACGTAACGTTGAAATCTTAAAACAAGGTCAAAATGCACCGTTATCTGTAGAGCACCAAGTAGCAATAATTTATTTAGGTACTAAAGGATTGATTAACTCGGTTCCTGTAAATAAAGTAAGAGAATTTGAAGCTGAATTTTTAAGTTACATGAGCAACAAGCATCAAGATGTTTTAGACTTGCTTAGAACTGGAAAATTAGATGACAAAATTACATCTACTTTAGAAAAAGCAGCTGAAGAATTAAGTGCTAAATACAAGTAATATTCATTGTTGAATTGAACAATTAATAAATGGCGAATCTAAAAGAAATAAGAAACAGAATTACATCAATTTCATCTACGAGACAGATTACCTCTGCAATGAAAATGGTTTCTGCTGCCAAATTACGTAGAGCTCAGGATGCAATTACGCAAATGCGTCCTTATGCAGTTAAATTACAAGAAATACTTTCTAACCTTAGTGCAAGTTTAGATAGTAGTGATGGAATTTACTCTGCAGAAAGAGAAGTGAAAAATGTACTTATTGTAAGTATTACTTCTAATAGAGGGCTATGTGGTGGTTTTAATAATAACATCATTAAAACAGTTCGTAAAATTGCTGAAACGGAGCATAAAGACGCCAACACTACCGTTCTTTCTATTGGAAAGAAAAGTAACGATGCATTTAAAAGTACCGCTTTTGGAATTAAAGGAACATTGTTGCCTAGACATACAGAAACGATTTGGGATGATTTGTCTTTTGATAACGTATCAAAGGTTGCAGAAAACTTAATGATGCAATTTAGAGATGGTCATCAAGATAAAATTATTATTGTTTACAATGAGTTTAAAAATGCAGCTGTTCAAGAAATTGTAACAGAGCAATTTTTGCCAGTATTGCCAGCTGAAACTGTTGAAGAGACTACTAGTTCAACTGATTATATTTTTGAGCCAAACAAGGAATTTATAATTGAAGAATTAATTCCTAAATCATTAAAAACACAATTGTTTAAAGCTTTGTTAGATTCTCATGCATCGGAACATGGTGCTAGAATGACAGCAATGCATAAGGCAACAGATAATGCCAATGACTTGATTGATGACTTAAAATTAAGTTACAACAAAGCTCGTCAGGCAGCAATTACAGGAGAAATTTTGGAGATTGTTGGTGGAGCAGAAGCATTGAGCTAAAAGCAAAATTATACTTAAAAAAGCCTCGATATTTATCGAGGCTTTTTTTGTTTACGGGCCATTAGGTTTTCTTTTCGTAAATTTCACAACAGTAAGAAAAAGAGGTGAGAACGCTACTAAAAAATAGATACATTCATTTGCTTTTAGGATTAACAGCCTTTGGGTTAATGTTCCTACAACCATTGTTGTTTAATAATGACGCTTTAAATATTAATGATTTTAGAGCCAATCTTAACAATAAGGAGCTTATTGCTGAAGAAAATTTAGCCAATATACTTAAGCTTCAGCAAGATGAAGTTCAATTTTCCTTTACCAAAAACTATCAAAAATTAAGTAGATCTCTCGGGATGTCCTTTTATGTAGTTGAAAATGGAGCGTGTAAATTTTGGACGAATAGAAAAATTCCTTTTTCAAAAGAACTGAGTGAGTTTAAATCTAATAAAGGAGTGGTCTTATTAGATAACGGGTGGTATCAATACGTATTAAAAAAGCAACAGAATAAATCCTATTTGGCATTAACACTAATTAAACACAGCTCTCAAATTAAAAACCAATATTTTAAAGATCATTTTCATCATAGCTTTAATTTAAGTGGACATTATCATATTTCCTTAGAACAGTTTGAAGAGAATATTTATGTAAATGATACTGATGATAATTTTTTGTTTTCACTGTATAGTGTAAATGATCAGCTGGAAATTTCTGAGAACAACTGGACTGTTGTTGCGTTGTTTTTTATTGGGTTTTTACTTATGATATCTTTTGCGAGTAAGCAACTAAGAAAAATTTCTAGACTCAGAAACTATTCTCATTTAATAGTTATTGGCCTTATTGTTTTCTGTCGAATTTTAATTTTGATTACTGGATGGTTTGAGCAGGTTTATAATATGGAGTTGTTTAGTCCTACAATTTACGCACAATCATCTTTTTTACCATCTTTAGGGCAATTGCTTATAAGTACAGTATTTGTCTCTTTAATAGTATATTACTTTGCCAGGACAATTAGAAAAGTTAATCCAAAAAACAAATTATTTGTTGTTGTTGCAGCAATTTGCTGCGCAATACTACCTCTGTTATTGGCTAGCCTCATGGAGGGTTTAATTCGAAACTCTAAAATTAATTTTGATGTAAATTATTTATTGGATTTAAGCACTTATAGCTTTATTGGAATAGGCGTAATTACCTTGTTACTGCTTTGTTTAATATTGATTGTTAAAGTATTGTTTAATCACTTTTTTGATCAAGCTTTTAAGCGAAACCACATCATTTCTATTTTTTGGATATTTAGTTTGTTGGCGGTTTTGATTGGACATTTCTTTATGGATTTGAGTATCTTTTTAACCGGTTGGATTTTGCCAGTAATTTTGATTTTTTCACTCAAAACAACTTCTAAAACTAGCTTTTACAGGAGTGCATTTTTAATTTTTATTGTAGCAAGCACAACCTCTTATGGATTTATTCATTTAAGTAAATTAAAAGAAGAGGTAAATAAAGAGTTCTTGGCAAAAAAAATTGCAAAAGAGAGAGATCCTGTAGCTGAATTTTTGTTTGAAGAAATTGAGCCTAGACTGAAAAAAGATACACTACTAGCCAATAACATTGCAAATTATTGGGAGAATAAAACGATTGTAGATGAACATATTGTTGGGCGCTATTTTAGTGGATATTGGACTAAGTATGATGTGGATATAATAACCGTTTGTCAACAGAACGATAGTATATTAATAGAACCAGATAATATTAATGTGAACTGCTTAGACTTTTTTGATGAAAAAATAGAGCGAGAAATAGAAAGTCCACTTGACTTAGGCAAAACATTAAGTTTTTTACACACAGAAGAAGGGCTTAGTAGTTACTTGGCGAAAATAGAAGTTTTAAAAGATAAGGTTAAATACTATCTGTTGGTACAGTTTCTGCCTAAAGTGTTTTCAAAAGCAGAAGGCTATCCAGAATTGTTGTTGGATGAAAAGAATAGTTCATTTAAAATTAATACCAATCAGTATTCTTACGCAAAATACATTAATTCTAATTTGGTTGACAATGTTGGGAGGTACAATTACAGCATAAAGCTCAATGAAACTTTTAGGTTTAATGAAGACGGATTTTTTAAACCAACATACGGAAATGCTTATCATGTAGTTTATCAAAGCGATAAAAATTCTACTATAATTTTAAGTACACCACAAAAAACAGTATTTAATTACATTACCACATTTTCGTATTTCTTTATTATCTCTAGTTTTATGGCGTTAATGATAGGTATCTTTTTCAAGATATCTCCATTTAATTGGCAATTGGCATTAAGTGATTTTAGCACTAAAATTCAACTGTTTATTATTCTGTCCATATTTATTTCGTTTATTTTATTTGGATGGGCTACAACCTATTACATTAAAAAGCAAAATCATGATAAAAATAAAGCGTTACTTACCGAAAAGGTTCAGTCAGTATTAATCGAATTAGAACATAAATTAGGCGAAAGGTCAGAGTTGAACGAAGATTTGTTTGATGAAATGACTTATTACTTAGTAAAGTTCTCTAATGTGTTTTATACCGATATTAACCTTTATGATTTAAAGGGAGAGTTGTTGGCCTCTTCTCGCCCAGAAATTTTTGACAGAGGTTTGGTTGGAAAACAAATGGATCCGCACGCTTTTCGAGCAATTCATCTTCTAAAAAAATCGCACTACACCCACAATGAGAATATTGGAGAGCTGAACTACTTGTCTACCTATGTTGCATTTAGAAACAATAAAAATAAGATTTTGGCCTACATGAATTTACCTTATTTTGCACGGCAAAATGAATTAGAAAATGAACTCTCTTCTTTTTATACAGCTTTGGTTAATGTGTATGGATTACTGTTTGTTTTAACAGCTATAATTGCCATATTCTTTGCCAATTATATATCTGAGCCTGTGCGGTTAATTAAAAACAAACTAAGTGCGTTGCAGTTGGGTAAATCATCTGAATTACTAGAATGGAAATCTAACGATGAAATAGGAGCATTAGTCTATGAATACAATAAGAAGGTCTTGGAATTGGAAAAGAGCGCTCAAAAACTAGTTCAATCGGAACGAGAAAGTGCTTGGCGAGAAATGGCTAAACAAGTAGCGCATGAAATTAAAAATCCATTAACACCAATGAAGTTGAGTATTCAGCAATTGGAACGATTGGCTAAAGATGATGCCGTAGATATATCGGAAAGAATTGAAAGAACAGCAAAAACAGTAGTTGAACAGATAGATACTTTAACGAAGATTGCAGATGAATTTTCGAGTTTTGCGAAAATGCCTTCGGCTCATGATGAGCAAGTAAATTTGATTCCTATTATTGAAACGACTATTGATCTCTATCATGAGGAGTTGTCACAATTAACCTTAAAGGATAATTGTGATGGGGTGGCAAACTTGTTGGCTGACAAAGATCAGCTTTCTAGGGTTTTTAATAATTTGGTTAAAAATGCAATTCAGGCAATACCAGAAGATAGGGAGGGAGAGGTTGAGGTTGAAATAAGTAAAGATAATGAGGCCATTTTAATTTTGATTGCTGACAACGGTGTAGGGATTTCGGAAGAGAAAAAAGATAAAATTTTTGAGCCGAATTTTACTACTAAAACTACTGGAATGGGGCTTGGTTTGGCAATGGTAAAAAATATTGTAGAAAATGCGGGTGGAACCATTTGGTTTGAAACTAAAGCAAATGTGGGGACAACCTTTTATGTTAAATTTGTTCTTTAGTTTTTAAGAGTTCAATTTTTTCTTTTAACCAGGTTTGATCTGCAACTTGATTCATCTCATTTAATTGAGTCTCAATTTTCAAAATATCTTTTTTATACCCCAAGTTTAGTTGAATTAGCTGATGAGCTGTTTTTAAAAAGCTACTATAAGTTAGGTTCTGATATTCAGAAATTTTGTTGTCTCGTTTTAAGAATATTTTGAAAGCACTGATAAGGTTTGCTGCAGACTCATAGTTTTCTAATTCGTAATAAGTCTTTAATAAAAGAACCCTAGAATCTAAGCTATAATAAATGTCGGTAAACTCAACAGAAAGAAGTTCTTGTAAGCCTTTCTTGTATTCTTCTTGGTAAAAAGCAAGTCTAGCTTTGTTGTAATTTATGGCATTTGTTTTATGCTCTGAAGGTAAATAAACTTGATAGTTTTCAATAAAATTTGCTGTCCAATCATACTTCTGAACTCGAAGTGCTACAGTCACCATATTTTTGAAATCGAACTGCGCAATTTGATTGTTTTTAATCACGACTTTACTGACTAGCATTTCAGCATAATTCTCAAAAAGTTTAAGTAGGTAATCACTATTTCCTCCGTTAATTTGTTTAATGCAGTAGTTTTGTAAGTAGCCATATAAATCATATTGTTCTTCTTTCTTAAACCGATGCAGGTGTTCTATTATAAGAGGCTTTAGTTTGGTGTAATTTGTTTCGTTGGATGGGTTTTGGAGTGTTTTTAGAACGTGGTAATATATGGTGATAGAAGGCGTATCTTTTTCTTTATTCTTTCTAATATATTCTAATAAATTGTTGAGTAGTTTAATGTCATAATCAACCTTTAAAATGTTCATGCGATTAATAATCTCGCAAGAGTATTTTAGTTTTTTAGACAGGTAAAACAAGTCTAAATTATCTACTAAATCTTGTAGTTTGGTGTCAATGTTTCTATTGTCATTTTCAAGCGTATGGAGGAAAGATAATTCGCTTAAATCTTGTTGTTGCTGATAATAGTTTTCGTCTCTAATTAAAGACTCTTCGGTATGTTTTTGATGTTTTTTTGAAATTTCTTGGTTGAAATATTTGGTAAGCCTCCTTTTTTGATAGGCCTTTAGTAGGTGGTTGTTTTCTTCACTGATAAAAACTTTAATTGCAATAAATTGTTCGCATAACTTGGTAAGATCAGTCATTACATACCTTACTTTTTTTACCTCTTCTTTTTTGTAGAGTTTTAGCGAGATTGATTCATGTGATATTTTTTTGTTTGTAAAAGAAGGATAGTGTATTTTTAGAATGGTTAGCAGCTTTATGGTGTCGGTATTTTTGTTGAATAATGGATTGTTGATGAATAATTCTAGCTCTTTAAACTCCTTTTTTGACAAAGTTTTTAAAATGTTTATGAGTTTTGAATCAATCATTTTCCGATAAAAATATTTGTAACAAGCCTATTGCTAGGTTTTTAGCTTGTTTTTATTACTTATTTTATCCGATAAATATACTATTTTGTATTTTATCTATTGACTTAGTAGGGTAATATTTGTACCATCAAAAAGTATCACATTAAAATTAAACATTATGAAAAACGCATTATTACTCACAGTTCTGGTTACTTTATTTTCTATTAATAGTAGAGCTACACATAATTTAGGGGGAGAAATTACTTATGAATGGGTTTCTTCAAGTATGTACAATGTTACTATGGTGTTATATACTGATTGTCAAGGAGTACCTCCAATGCCATCTGTTAATGTTAATTATTCTTCAGTAAGTTGTGGAATCAACCAGCCAAGAACTTTAATGAAAATTTCTACAGAAGATGTAAGTCAAGTTTGTGATACAATGGATTTGTTTTGTAATGGAGGTACACTTCCTGGCTTATATAAAACAATTTATCGAGGAACAATAACAGCAATGTCTCAGTGCAATGATTGGGTATTGAGTTATGGTGTGTGTTGTAGAGGTATCCCTACAAATATAAGCTCGTCATCTGCTAATTTTTATATAGAAACAACTTTTGATAACACGGTACATTTAAACAATAAATCACCGTATTTTGTGGCTAACCCAAGATGGATAGTTCCTGTAAATGGAGCTAACTTAATTAATGCTGGAGCATATGATGCAGATGGAGATTCATTGCATTTTTCATTAGTAACACCAAAAATATCTGCTTCAACTTTAATAGCTTATGCTGCTGGGTATTCTGCAACGCAACCATTTGGAGGATTGTCTACTACTATTGATCCTCAAACTGGAATTATTTCAACTTTAGCCCAAAATGTTGGACAATTTTTAATTGATGTGAATGTTGATGAGTTTAGAAATGGACAATTAATCGGGTCTACTCGAAGAGAATTTTCAATTAATGTTATTGTAAATTCTAATGCATTACCTTCAATTTCTAATAGTTCTTTAACTGTTTCGGGTTGTACGGTAGATACCGTTAATATTGATATTTACTCCTCTGATGTGTCAGATAGTATAACAACTTCTATTTTGTACCCACTTGCTCCAGGAAACCTTCCATTCTTTTCCAATACAAGTGCTCCATTAAATGAAAACACAGACTTTTTAACTGATACGAATAATCTTCAATGGGATTTATCTGGTCTTCAAGCAAATAAAGATCATGTTGTTTATGTTGATGTAATAGATGGAAATTGTCCAATAAAGTTTGTACAGTCATATGCTGTTTTAGTTTCTGTATCGAACTGTGTGTGGCCAGGTGATGCCAATAATGATTTAATAGCGGATGTATGGGATGTATTGCCAATAGGAGTTTTTAATGGGAATACAGGAAGTACTCGACCAAGTGCAACATTAAACTGGGATGGACAATGGGCTCCAAACTGGGGTGTAAACCAAGGTTCTGGAGATGATATTAAGCATGTTGATTGTAATGGTGATGCTACGATTGATGCAAATGATACGACTGCAATTTTACAAAACTACAACTTAACACATACTAAGAGTGCAAATAGCTTTGGTGGCCCAAATGATCCTGAATTAGTTGTTGGTATTGTTCCTGATACTGTTGGTACAATGACGCCATTGGCTATTCCAATTGAATTGGGAACGTCTATAACTCCTGCCGATAGTGTGTATGGTGTTGCAATGAGCATTTCTTACGATGAAACAAAAATTGACTCTATAGCTGGTGTAACGGTAGATTATTCAAACTCGTGGTTAGGCACTGAAGGAGTTGATATGATTACTTTGGATACTAACTTTTTTAAAAATGGTCAAATAGATATAGCGCTAGTTAGAACAGATGGGCAAATGATGACTGGTTTTGGTGAATTGTTAACGTTAAATGTAATTACCATTGATAATTTATCTGGTAAAGGAACTTCATATGGTGCCTTAATTGTAGACTTTGTTAAAGTAACGATTATTGATCTTAACGAAGACCTTCGTCCATTTAACCAACAATTAGATTCGGTAATAATTAAAGACATTACGAATAGTGTAAGTGAAGTATTGAGTGACGATGATGTGTCAGTTTCACCAAACCCTAACAATGGTAATTTTAATATAGCGATTAAAAATGCTGGTAATTTAACTATTGAAATTTATAATGCAGTTGGGCAAATGGTTGATTATAAATTAACGGAACAAGCCAATAATTATCAAGTATCGTTAAATAGCACTAAAAAAGGAATGTATTTTTTGAGGGTGTTAGATGAGAATAATCAAGCAACTATCACAAAAAAAGTATTGGTTCAATAATTAATTATATGAAATAAGGAAGCGCAATCTTCCTTATTTTGAATCGTTCTTAATTACAGCAAATTTAGTACCTTTGGTACTTAAATTTAGAATATGTACGGATTAAAAGATTATGTAAGTAGAGCAAAGAAGTTTGCTAACAACAAATCTAACCTAGGAAATAGAAAGCTTGCCACGTTAATGATTTACGCTACCGACCTTTGTGATTCGCGTTGTAAGCATTGTAACATTTGGGCAAAACGACCAGTAAAATACCTATCTTTTGATAAAATAAAAGAGATAATGAGTAGCAAGGCTATCTCTAAAGATACTGCCATTGGCTTAGAAGGAGGAGAGTTTTTGTTGCACCCAGAAGCATTAAAAATTATGGAGTGGTTTACCAATAATCACCCTAATTTTGATTTATTATCCAATTGTTTAAAGCCAGATAGCTTAATTGAAGCAGTAAAGAAATTTCCACCTAAACGTTTATACATTTCATTAGATGGGGGTAAGGAAACTTACATGCACATGAGAGGTAAAGATGGTTATGAAAGAGTAATTACTGTAATTCAGGCCTTAAAAGATGTAGTGCCAATTTCAACAATGTTTACCTTGTCGCCTTACAATAATTTTGATGACATGAGACATGTTGCTGAGGTGTGTAAGAAAGAAGGGGTTGATATGCGTGTTGGAGTATATAACGACATGGACTTTTTTGATACAGATGACAAAGCACACGAAACGGGTATTGCTTCTAAAACTGCTGAAGAGCAAGTGCCAAATTATGTAGATGGTGATAAGGATTTAGAAGTAAAACAAAAAATTGACAAGCCAATTTATACCGATTTAAAAGACGATAATTTTAAAGATAAAATACCTCCAATTATTAAGGAGTTTAAAGAGAATTATGACTTTTTAGTGTTGTACGATGAGTGGAAAAAAGGAGACCTTAAAATGTCTTGTAACAGTATAATTGACTCTTTAAGTATTTTGCCAAATGGAGACGTTCCTTTGTGTCAGAACTTGGGAGTTAAAATAGGAAACTTGTTTGAAAAATCGTTGGATGACATTTTAAACGATGAAGAGACTAAGAAAACACAGAAGCACTACCAACATAATTGTAATGGTTGTTGGGTTAATTTCCATAGAAAGTATGATGTAGTATTGCACCGTATGTTCGAAAAATATTTTGGAAAAGCAGTTACTGGAAAAATGTTTGGAAGCTACCAATGGGAAGCTGATAAAAAGAAAACATACAAAGAGTACATGAAAGAAACTGAAGCGGCTTACGCTTAGTTAACCTTTTGCTTCTCTTAGCGTTTCAATTGCGCTAAAAGTAGGTTTTAACGAATTTAAGGTGGAGACATTGTTTCCGCCTTTTTTTTCGCAAATTTTTACAAAGTTTTCTAGTTCATTGTAATAGCCGGCAGAGTATAGTTGGTTGTGCTCTTTTACTGGTAAAAAACTGTTTTGTTGATATAACACAGTAGTTTGCGATTGAAACCCTTTTACTTTCTCTAAAGGAATATTGGCAACCACTTTAGGTTTGGTAACAAAGCTTAATTTAGAAGTATTGTCGGTAATATACTCTCCTTTAGGTGTGCTTATTGTTAAAATATCTTGCGCTTCGGTCCAAGAATGATCAGTAGACAATTCCAAGTTGCCAATTACGCCATTTGAGTGAGTGATTTGAGCCAAGTAAGTGATTGTGCCATTGCTTCTAACCACGCTAATGTTTTTTACTTTCCCATCCCCAAACAGATAAAATAAAGCATCTAGCGGGTGGATAAATAAATCCAACAATTCATCACCTTCAGGATAAGCACCTGTTTTATATTTTAAACTATAATAAGTGGCTTTTTTTACTTTGTTAGCGAGTATGTTATAAATTGGAGCATACCTCCGTTGTACACCTGTTAGTACAAAGCCATTGCCTTTTTTTTCTAATTCAATCAACTCTTGTAGTTCTTTCAGTGTAGTACAAGGAGGCTTTTCTATAAAAAGATTTTTGCCGCTAGCGATTACTTGTTTGGCAATGCTAAAATGAGCACTTGGACTTGCTGAAACAAAAACACCTTTAATGGTTTCGTCACTCAATACATCATTAAGTTCAGTTGTAGCTATAGTGTTGGCAAAGTTGTTTTTAATTAACGCTGCTGTGTCTTGGCTTTTTACGGCAATGTATTTTAAGTTTACATTAAGGTGGTTTAAAACAGGATATAAATTATTAATGGAGTGGTTGCCAATCCCTACAAAAGCATATTGCCCTTGGTAGTTCTTTGACAATAGTCCTTTTTTTCTAATTTTTTTATATCGTTCTATAATACCATTCATGTACCATTGGGTTATCTCACCGATTGATTGGTTATTAAGCTGTTTACGCTACCAAACCTTTCTTTTAATGCTGGTTGTTCACCTGCTTCTTTGTATCGCTGAGTAGTCATTGCAACTATTTGCTGTAAAATATAGTTGGCTCTATCCGACTCTGCTTTTAATGATTTCCTGTTTTCACCTTTTAAGGAGTTGTAATAGTTAAGGTCATCTTCATAAGTGTCTAATAAACTTATAATAATTTTATTTCCTTTTTCGTACTTACCTAGTTTGTAATAATTTTCGGCAATAGACAGAACGAAGTAATCATATGGAATATTGTTCTCAGGAATAGCTCTTAAAGCTTCGTCTAATATTGCTTCAGCTTTTTCAGGTTGTCCAATTCTAATAAACTCTGAAGAAAGACGAGAGAAATTGTTTCTGAAGTTCATGCACATTCTTCGGTTATTTTCGTTCATGTACATGTCTCTTTTGTCCATTCCTCCCCATTCAAACTTGTTCATTAAGTTATCGTACATAATGTCGGTATTAATCTCTCCAGTTTGTCCATCATAACTAACACTTTTATAAGGAACTAAACGGTAGGCTAAACCTTCTAATTGGAAATAATCTGTTAATCCTAAATAGCTATCTGCTCCAGTTGTAATAGCAAAGTAAACAGGTCTTTTCCAATCGTTGGCGGCTAATATATCTAAGATAATTAAATCATTTTTCATTATATAGCTCTTGGTAATTGTCCATTCAACATTGTCAACAATTCGGTTAACTCTGTCTTTCGACACTGTTCCATTATCGATAACAGTTTGCTTGTCTACCGAAATTTTGAAATTTTTGGTAGGAATGTAATCCACTTGTTTTTGACCTTGACCAACACCAACTTTAGATTTTGGGGTGTCGTCCATTACAAAGCTGATGATTTCATCAACATCTACATGCCCAGTTACACCTGGTCTTTCATAAATAGGTACATAATCATTTGTTCCTTGTCTTAATTTTTTCTCAGGAATACGTTGCGGAATTCCGTCTGCATCCCAAGCCTTTCTTCTCATTTGCTCAATGTACCAGTCAGTATTTAATAAACTAAGGTTTACAACCCTTACATCTGTTCTGTAGCGCAATACCTCTTGGGCGTACCAAAGAGGGAAAGTATCGTTGTCGCCATTGGTAAACAAAATAGCATTTGGAGCACAAGAGTTTAAGTAGTTTTTTGCAAAATCACTAGCAGTAGAAACACCGCTTCTATTGTGGTCGTCCCAGTTTTGGGTAGCCATAACAACAGGTACTGCTAATAAACTAACAACAGAAACCAATCCTGCACTCATAAGTTTTGGCATTCTTTTCCCTAAAATATCAAACAAGGCATAAACTCCAATACCAATCCAAATTGCAAAAGCATAAAAGGAGCCTACATAAGCATAATCTCTCTCTCTTGGTTGAATGGATTGATTTTGATTGATAATAATAGCTATTCCTGTAAAGAAGAATAATAGCATTATTACAGCCCAATTGGTTTTGTCTTTTCTTAATTGATAAACCATTCCTAATAAACCGAGAAGTAATGGTAGGAAGAAATAAACATTGTTCGCCTGATTGTCTGTCATGCTTTTTGGTAATTCGCTTTGGTTACCTAGTCTTAGCTCATCAATAAAGCCAATACCACTCATCCAGTTCCCTTCCGTAATTTTTCCTTGACTTTGAAGGTCATTCTGTCTTCCGGCAAAATTCCACATAAAGTACCTAAA
>CAJQON010000032.1 GCA_905479995.1 uncultured Flavobacteriales bacterium
GACCTATTCGTTTTGCTATTCCAGTTTTATCTAACATATCTTATCCTTTTTGTCTAACCGTTCTTTGCTCAATTCTTTTTTCATACGCTTCTCCTTGAAATATTCGTTGTACAAATATTCCTGAAGTATGAATTGTATTTGGGTCTAGTGTTCCTTCTGGTACTAATTCTTCTACCTCAGCAATGGTTATTTTTCCTGCCATTGCCATCATTGGATTAAAGTTTCTTGCAGTGGCTTTATAAACTAAATTTCCAGCAGTATCTCCTTTCCATGCTTTTACCATGGCAAAATCGGCTGTTAAGGCCTCTTCTAAAATATGTGGTTTCCCGTTAAATTCTCTTACTTCTTTTCCTTCAGCTACTTCGGTGCCATAACCTGCTGGAGTAAAAAACGCAGGTATACCAGCTCCTCCAGCTCTACAACGTTCGGCTAAAGAACCTTGAGGAATTAGATCCACTTCTAATTCTCCACTTAACATTTGTCGCTCAAATTCATCGTTTTCACCTACATAAGATGAAATCATTTTTTTGATTTGCTTTTTTTGAAGTAATAACCCTAAGCCAAAATCATCTACTCCAGCATTATTTGAAATACACGTTAAGTCTTTTACGTTCATGCCTACCATTTGAGTGATGCAATTCTCAGGTATTCCACACAATCCAAAACCACCTAACATTAAGGTCATTCCATCTTTTAATCCTTCTGTTGCTTCAGCTACATTTGCAACTACTTTATTTATTGCCATAATTTTTTTTAATTAATCTTCTCCACCCCAATCTCCATCTCCATCCATCTCTTTTTGCTTTTTACAATCTAATTCTATCGTTAATGGAAAGTCAGGTTTTTCAAAATCTCCATCAGAAATTTTAAGCGCTTTGTCTTTGTGTACTTCTTGCATGTAATATCCCCAAACTGGTAGAGCGGTATTAGCCCCTTGTCCCATTGTTGTTGTAGCAAATCGAACACTTCTTTCATCAGCTCCTACCCAAACTCCAGTTACTAAATCGGGTGTAATTCCCATAAACCATCCGTCAGAATTATTTTGAGTGGTTCCTGTTTTTCCTGCAATTGGATAACGATGCCCAACGTAAGGACGAGATTTAGAAACAGAACCTCTTAAACGCATTCCTGTTCCCAAAATTTTCCCTTTACATTCATTAAAAGCTCCACTAGTAACTCCTTTCATCAAATCTAACATTACAAAAGCAGTTTGCTCATCCATCGCTTCTTGTGTTTTTGGAGAAAAGTCAATGATAACATTTCCATGTTTGTCTTCTACCCGTGTAAACATACTTGGCTCTATATAAATTCCTTTGTTGGCAAAAGTGGCGTTGGCACCTACCATTTCAAAAACAGAAACATCTGCTACTCCCAAACAAAGCGAAGGAACGGGGTCGAGCTTTGTTGTAATTCCCATTTGACGAGCCAAGTTAACTACCAATGATGGGTTTATTTGTTTCATTACCCATGCCGTAATCGTATTCATGGAATTAGCCAAGCCATACTCTAACGAGATTAAACATCCGTCTCTATCTCCATCGGAATTTTTAGGGGTCCAATCTTTTAATAAGCCAAATTCACCTTTATGAAAAGTTACTGGTAAATTAACTACTTCGGTACAAGGCGATAATTTTTTTTCTTGAATGGCTGCAGCGTAAACAAATGGTTTAAATGTAGATCCAACTTGTCGTGTACTAGTTACGTGATCATAAGCAAAATTGTGGTAATTTACTCCACCAACCCATGCTTTAATGTATCCTGTATGAGGATCTACTGACATTAAGCCAGCATGCAAAAAGGTTTTATAATATTTTAATGAATCGTTTGGAGACATAATGGTATCTATTTCACCTTGGTGAGAGTAGAGTTTCATCTTTCTTTTTTGATCAAAAATTATTGGTATTGAATCTGGATCAGTAAAAGGTCTGGTATAACCACAATCTTCAGCCTGACAAACAAAGCTATCAGCTACTTGTTCTATCATTTTCCCACGTCTTCCACAATTAAAACATTCTTTTCCAGCCAATACTCTGTATCGCGGGCTTCTTTTTCTGGCCGAATTCATTGCTGTTTCATATTGTTTTGCACTTAAGCCTTTGTGACTTCCATCGTAAGGATAACGTTTTGTTCGGTATCGTTTTAAATGTTTGTCAAACTGGGGTTGTAGGGTTTGTGCAATGTAACGTTCTACTGCGTATTCAGCATGGTCTTGCATTCGAGAATCTATGGTCGAAAATATTTTTAACCCATCACTATAAATGTTGTAAGGTTTTCCGTCAGACTTGGCATAAATGTAGTTCCCATCTTCGTCTTTTTCGGCCAACATTTTTTGCAGTTTTAACCGCAAAGTTTCTCTAAAATAAGGTGCTCTACCTATTTTATGATCAACTTCTTGATAGTTTAATTCTAATGGCAATTGCTTCAAAGAGTCTTTTTCTGCCTCTGTAATTAGTCCACTTCTCACCATCTGACTGAAAACGGTTGTTCTTCTATTTAAGGCTTTTTCTGGGAATCGTTTTGGATTGTATAATGAAGGGTTTTTTGCCATCCCAACCAAAACTGCAGCTTCCTCTATATTTAAATCTATTGGTGCTTTGTTAAAGTAAACGTTTGCTGCCGATTTTATTCCTACTGCATTGTAAATGAAATCGAACTTGTTGTAATACATCACAATGATTTCATCTTTGGTGTATCTTTTTTCAAGTTCAACAGCTATGATTTGTTCTTGGAGTTTTTGTTTGATTCGCTCTCCAAAACTATTTGCTGGCTCATTAAACATCATTTTAGCCAATTGCTGTGTAATGGTACTCGCTCCACCAGCTGACCCCATTTTAGCAATGGCTCTCATTAATCCTCTAAAATCTATTCCTGAATGACTTCTGTATCTTTCATCTTCCGTTGCCAGAAGTGCATCAACTAAAAACGGAGAAAGGTCTTGATACTTTACGTTGGTACGGTTTTGTAAGAAATATTTTCCGAGTACTTTTCCATCAGAACTAATCACCTCAGAGGCTAAGTTACTTTTAGGGTTTTCTAATTCTTCTAGCGATGGTAGAGGATCAAACCCTAATGAGCCAGATTTTGCACCCCACATTACCACATAAAAAAGTAGTATTGGAAAAAGTACAATTACCCAAAATAGGAGAATTTTCTTTTTGTAATTCGGTTTATCTTCTTGTTTTGCCACTTATTTTGCTTTTTCTACTCTTAAACCTACGTCCGTTATACCTTCCAACCCTTTATTTACGCGCATTCCTTGCTCCATAGAAACTGTATATTTTCCTGATTGAGCAAACTTAAATCCTCCAACATACGGAATTTGAATGTCCCATAAATCTCCTATTCCTTTTCCGAGCCATTTTCCGCTTTTATCAGCTAACTCACAATTCACTGTGTCTTTTAACATGTTTCCATTGGGTCCTTGCAGGCTAATGAACAAATATAAATTGTTAAAAGCGTAATCTCCAGTGTTTCTAACGTTTAAATAGAGGTTATGTTTTGATACCGTATCAGTAACATCAAACTCAAAACTGGCCACATTTTCTTTTAACCAATTGTTGTTTTCAACTTCTATGTATTCTTCGTAAACTTTAGCAGAATCGCAACCTACCAAAAACATTGCTGCAACTAAAAACATTCCTATTTTAAATCCACTCTTCACTAATCCTTTTTGTTGTTTGGTTTGTTTTTGTTGTTATTTCTGTTTCTGTTGTTTTTATTTTTATTACGATTGTTGTTGTTTCTGTTCTTGTTGTTTCTTTTCTTTTTACCGCTTCCCTTTTTACCGTCAAATCGAGTTAAACTATCTTGTCCAACAACATTAGCATAATCTGGTTCTTTAATCACCTCTTTTACCTCAACAAAGCCCATTAAGTCTGCAGGTGATTGCCCTTCTTTATTCATTTTCACAATTTCATTCACCCTATTGAGTTTAAGCTCAATAAACTTTAATGGTTCATCTGAATATGAGTACCACATCATGTTTTTAAAGATGTCCATTTTACGGTAAAATGCTTGACCTTTTTTCGTTTTTAGTTTTAAATTGGTGTCAGGAAAATCTTTTAATGCATCAACATATCCATCTAGCTCAAAGTTTAAACAACATTTAAGTTTACCACATTGACCTGCCAATTTTTGAGGATTTAAAGACAATTGCTGGTATCTGGCAGCTGATGTTGAAACAGAACGGAAATCGGTTAACCATGTTGAACAACACAGTTCTCTTCCACAAGAGCCAATACCACCTAAACGACTTGCTTCTTGACGAACACCAATTTGTTTCATCTCAATTCTAAGCTTGAATTCTTCCGCTAATTTTTTAATCAATTCTCTAAAATCAACCCTTCCTTCTGCCGTATAGTAAAAAACTGCTTTAGATTTATCTCCTTGATATTCTACATCGCTAATTTTCATTTGTAAACCTAAAACAATGGCAATTGTTCTGGCTTTGTACATCGTGTCAATTTCCAATTGTTGAGCCTGTACCCACTTATCAATATCGCCTTTTTTAGCTAGCCGATATACTTTTCTTATATCTTCAGAATCAAAAGCTACTTTAGCTTTTCGCATTTGTTTTTTCACCAACTCTCCCGTTACTGAAATAATTCCAATATCATGACCTGATTGAGCTTCAACAGCAACAACATCTCCTACATTTAAACTTAAAGCTTCTGTATTTCTATAGAATTCTTTTCGGCTATTTTTAAATCTAATCTCTACACAGTCAAACATGGTTTGCCCATGCGGCAATTCTATGTCGTTTAACCAATCAAAAACATTTAATTTATAACTGCTACACGAACCACTTTTGCTACATCCTCCTCTATCGGAAGAACTACATCCACCACCAGTACTGCAATTGCAACTACTACATCCCATATCACTATCTATATTTGGAGTTTCACTAACATGAAACCTCGAATTGTTAACTTTATTTTACTAAGCTAACAAATATACTATTCTATACAGAATTTTAGAAGGGTTGAGACCTGATTTTTTGAAAAGGATTTTGTTTACTGTGGTGCAGGTACTCTTAGGAGTTTAGTTAGTTTTAAAGAAACGTCTAAAAACAAAATTTTAGGATTGGCATTTCGTTCAATGTGGTAAGCCGCATCATTAAATAATTCAATGCAATCTAGGCAATTTGCTCCATGAATGTAAGGCGCAAATTTGGCCAAAAATTGAGTTTCCATTTCTGCTACTCTTTGCAATTCATCATCGCCATAATTGTTAATTAAACTTTCTCTAAACAAATGCAACCCATAATGTAAAAATTGTTTTTGCTTTTCTCTTCCAAAAGAGTTCTGGGCAATTTGTTCCGACCATGTAATTAATCCTGGAACATCTCCTTTAAATGCAGCACGCATCCACGTTTTAAACAAATCATGATACGATTCTTCTGCTTCTGAATGTTCTAATAACTTTTTTGCCTGTACATAGTTTCCATCCGATAAATGTGCAATGTTATGAGCCGTTGTCTCATCAATTTGATATTCTTTTACCAACTCCGCTTGTAATTCGCTGTCATCAATTCGGTCAATTTTAACCAATTGTGTTCGAGAAAGTATCGTATTTATAATTTGTTCAGCATCATGTGCCACCAATATAAATAGTGTTTTAGCAGGCGGTTCTTCAATTATTTTTAGCAATTTATTGGCCGAAGAAATGTTGAATTTTTCAGGATACCAAATAATCATGATTTTATATTCAGCTTCGTAAGTTTTTAGGCTTAAGGCTTTTAAAATCTCTCCACTTTCATTTTTTGAAATCAACAATTGCTTGTTCTCCGTATCCAATTGATCTTGCAAATCGGCCAAAGTAATGTATCCTTTTTTGGCTAAGTTAAGCTCACGCCATTCGGCCAAATAATTAGCGCTTATTGGGTCTTTTTTTATAGATTTATTGGTAGCAACCGGAAATACAAAATGTAAATCTGGATGGACTAATTTCTCATACTTAATACATGATTCACAAGTTCCACACGAATCTTCATCTAATTTATTTTGGCATGATATGTACTGTGCATAAGCCATTGCCATGGGTAAGTTTCCACTGCCTTCTGACCCTAAAAATAATTGCGCATGACTGATTCTTCCCTCTTTAACGGATTTTGTTAACCTATGCTTTACTGCTGTATGCCCAATTATATTTTTAAACTGCATATTTCAAAAGTAAATTATTAAACCGTTTTGACCGCTCTATATTCAGTTATTTTTATTTTTTTTGTACAAATTTATTCTTCCATGCAAAACATAGATAATTACGATTTTTCAAGCAAAAAAGTACTCATACGAGTTGATTTTAATGTGCCATTAAATGAAGCGTTTGAGGTAACAGATAACACAAGAATTAAAGCTGCCATTCCAACTATAAAAAAGGTGTTAGCTGGCAGTGGTTCCGTTATTTTAATGTCGCATTTAGGTCGCCCTAAAAATGGGCCTGAAGCCAAATTTTCGCTACAACACATTGTTGCTGAAATAGAAACTTTACTTGGTAATTCTATTGATTTTGCCAGTGATTGTATTGGAAAAGAAGCCCAAGAAAAGGCTGCCAATCTAGAAAGTGGAAAAGTACTTCTTTTAGAAAATCTTAGGTTTTACCGAGAAGAAACGAAGGGAGATTCAGAATTCGCATCAAAGTTAGCCAAATTAGGAGATGTTTATATTAATGATGCTTTTGGAACTGCGCATAGAGCGCATGCTTCTACGGCAATTATTGCATCCTCTTTTCCAAACGACAAAATGTTTGGTTACTTGATTAATAAAGAAATAAAAAGTGTTTCTCAGGTAATGGAAAATAGCGTTGCTCCAGTTACAGCTATCGTTGGTGGTGCAAAGGTTTCGAGCAAAATTGTAATTATTGAAAATTTGTTAGACAAGGTTGATAATTTAATTATTGGTGGAGGTATGACTTATACTTTTGCAAAAGCTTTGGGAGGTAACATAGGAAGCTCTTTAGTGGAAGATGATTATTTAGAATTGGCTTTAGACATTATTGAAAAAGCAAAAAGTAAAAATGTTAACTTAATGATTCCTGCGGATACAATTGCTGCTGACAGTTTTAGTAATGAGGCAAATACTCAATCTTGCAATACCAACGAAATACCTGAAGGTTGGATGGGATTAGATGTTGGAGAAAAAGCTTCAACAGAAAATGTTGCTAGCGTATTGTCTTCTAAAACCATTTTATGGAACGGACCAATGGGCGTTTTTGAAATGGAAACATTCCAAAACGGAACGAAATCTATTGCTTTAGCGGTTGCCGAAGCAACACAAAACGGGGCTTTTTCTGTAATTGGTGGTGGCGATTCTGTTGCTGCTATTAACCAGTTTAATTTAGCCGACAAGGTGAGCCACGTTAGTACTGGTGGAGGAGCAATGTTGGAGTATTTAGAAGGAAAATCTTTACCCGGAATTGAGGCTATTTTAAACTAGTTTTTCTTTGCCAAAACAAATAAATTAACACAAAGCCGTAAGCCAAAAGGCTAATGATAAAAGCATATATGGTTTTAGGTGATTTATATTCAAACTGAAGTTGACCTTTAGTGTTTTTTGGTATTTTAACTTGCATGGTAAAATCATTGTATGGAGTTATTTCTAGATCCATTTTTCCTAGGGTTGCGCTCCAAAGATGATGATAGTTTTGATTTAACACCACCGTTTGCTCACTTTTAGAAGCAACTATTTGAGCCCAAAAAGTATTGTAATCCACCTTAATATTTTCAAGTTTTTGAGAAGGTTTTTCAGCTACATATACTATATTATGCTCTAAAACCTCACTCAATCTTCCGTCTTCTTTTGCAGCATCAAAGCGTTTAAATCGCATGGGATTTAAACCTTCGTAAGATAACGTTTTGTTGTAAGTAGATATATTTTTCCATATCCCATCTGTTTTCTTTAAAGGCTGTTTCTCATCCAAGTTTTTTAATGGAGTATAATTTTCTTTCTGGTTAATTTTATTCGGTAATTCACTAAAAAAATCAGTTATTTTATTTTGTGAAATAGGGTAGGTAATAGTTGTTGGAGAAGAAATTCTTGTATGTATTCCTAAATCCAAAACAACAATAACAGCGATACAAACAAAAATCGGCCATTTAAATATTTTTCGCATTAAAACAGCCATAATCATCAACCCCAACACTACAATACTATTCAACAATAAATGTGTTGACAATGCACTTTCCGAAAATTCAACTGAATTAGAAATGTTTTTTAGTAGCACCATTACCTCAGAAAATGATGTTTTAGTAAGTGCCCAAACTCCTATTACCACAATGACTCCAAACAAACCAGTCGCAATTAATTTATGCCTTTTTTCAAAGCCCATTTCAAAAGCATTCTTCAATTCGATTCCGGCCAATAATAAAGCACAAAAAATAGTGAACGCCCTAAAAATAGACGGATGACGAAATACATTAAATCCGGGCAAATGAAACACATATTTAAAAAGAAAAAACTCATCTCCTGCTGCCAACATTAGCGAAATAACAATTCCTACAACCAATATAATTTTGGTTTTATTAAATTTTGATAATAGGGCCGACAACATTCCTATTAACCCAATTATTCCAAAATATCCATTTCGTAAACTAAGATCGGTAATGTTAAACCAGTCCGATTGAGCAATAACTGCATCGGGCAACAAAAAAGAAATATAACTTATTGGTGCAAAAGGATTGGCGAGTAAAAACCCATTGTATTCCAACCCTTCTGCTCTATTAAAATAAGGAGCAAATTCAAAAAAGGCATTTATATAAGGCAATGACAGTGAAATTAATGCGACAAATATTACCAATCCGCCTTTCACAATTTGCTTAATTGATTCTACTGCTTTTCTATTTATTATGAATTGATACACAAAAATACCTACAACGATATATGCTAACAATATTGTATAAGCAGGACTAGCTCCGGTTATAAATAATGCCATAAATAACGCAGAAATTAACTGATATTTTAAGCTGTAATTTTTGAAAAAATTCAAGAGTGAATAAATAATCCATGGGAACCAAGTAACGGCAATTAAAAACACCATTAATTGAGACGATCCTACCATAAAGCCAGATAGTGCGTAACTCAACCCAATAATAAAGCTGGTTTTTTTACATCCGTATAAGTAGTTACTTAACTTATACATTCCTAATCCAGCAAATACATAACACGACAATAACTCTATAATTAAAGAGTTCATGGTGTATTTTCCAAAAAGCATAATTACCCAAACAATTGGATTCCATGCTCCTCCTTGCAAATCAGAATATACCGGAAAACCCATGCGCTGAAAAGGGTTCCATAATGGCAGCTGGCCATTCCAAACAAAATCACTTATAAAATAGCGGTAAGGTAAATACGCATTTACATTGTCCCATTTTGGCACATAAATAAAAAGACTTAGAGGGTACATTATAACCAAAATAACCAACACTAAAATAAGCGGATACTTATTGTTTTGGAGGTACTTGGCTAACTTTTTCAACCTTTATAAGACTTTAAATATTCAAGGGCTCTATCAATGTTGGGTTCTTTGCATTCTAAAAATCGATAAAAAGCTAGCCCTTTACTTAATCCAAAGCTTGCACCTTTTACCTTATTAAAAAAAACATTTACCACTTCTTCAACATCTTTAGCAGTATTAACATGTTCGTAATCCATTAAAACTTGGTAATCAAGTTTATATTTCATTTTAAACTCAATTGCTGTAGTCATTTTATACCCCAATTTCCACAAAATTGTTCCTTCATTAGGTATCGATACCCTTAAAGAACCTCCTTCATTTAACATAATTGCGGCTTTGGCAACAACTTTTGGTAAATCCAAAACATGCTCAAATGTGGCAATGGAAGTAATTCTATCGTAAGTTAACCCATCCTCAACATCATCAATATCGTTATAAACATTTCTAATTTTATTAAGGTGTTTTGATCCTTTAAATAAAGATTGAAATGGTTCAATTATATCGTAAGGTTGCGTGTTTTCGTAATCAAATTGATTTAAAGTTCCTGCACCTATTTCAAGAGTAGATTTAGTATTCGTTGTTAAATCTTTAGCAACTTTTTTATGTAGCCAAGCTTCCATTTTTTGCGAAAGAGAAGTTGCTGAAGAATCTCCATCTCTATTTATTTTATAGTATTCTTCATAAATTTCCTGATAAGCCAACGGAAGTTTATTTCTTACCTTAGGGTATTTAGCTAAAATATTATTCATTATTTGTCTTTGAGTTTTTTTTAGAATACTCCTTTATTAAATATATCGGTCGTTGTCTAACCTCTTCCAAACTTTTACCAAAATACAACGACAGTATTCCTATGAGTAAAAATAATATGGTAAAACAAGTACTCATAAATATCATTATAGAGGTATAACCAGAAGGAGGTTTGTCTCCAAAAAAGTACACCCATAACGTAAACAACATAAAACTTGTTGTAAACAATGCAAAAATTAACGACACCACTAACGATACCTGTAAAGGTTTATTTGAGAATGAAAATAAAGCATTGAATCCTAGTTTTACCAATTTTATAAAAGAGTAGTTACTCGTACCATTTTCACGAGACGGAGCCACAAAAGACAGTGAAGTTTTTGGAAACCCTACTGTTTGAATGTATCCTCTTAAAAATCGATTACGCTCTCTAAAGTTGTCTTTTAAAATATCCACTATTCTTCTGGAAATCATAAAGTAATCTGAAGCATTTTGATCAAAATTATGATCCGACAAGGAATTTAATAGCTTATAAAAAAGCTTAGACCCAAAGTTTTTTCCTGCACCATTATCATTTCTTTTCTCTCTAATCATGGTTATAATATCGAAACCACTATCCATGGTTTTAACCATTTCAATAATTTTTTGAGGAGGATGTTGCAAATCCGCATCCATACAAATTAATGCATCCTTAGTTGCACAATCAACACCTGCAATCATAGCGGCCTCATGACCAAAGTTTTTAGAAAATGTTATGCTTGAGAATTCAATGGTAGCATTAGAAACATCATTTACAATTCGCTCAATAATTTGAGCACTTTGGTCTGTACTTCCATCGTTTACAAAAATTACTTCTGTATTAATTTCAGGTAACTTTTGAAGCGCCTCCTTAAGTTCTTTCCAAAAGAAATTTAGCCCTCCTTCTTCATTGAAAATAGACACGACAATACTTAAACTAGCTAACTTATTTTTCATAATCCTTATTGATGAAAAAACCGAACTTTAAAAAACTCCTTAAAATTAAGAAGTCTAAAAAAGTGACCCCGGCAGGATTCGAACCTGCAACCATCAGAGCCGAAATCTGACATTCTATCCAGTTGAACTACGGAGCCATTTAATATGTCGCAAATATATCATAATTTTACACAATAAAACATTTGAATAGTAGTTATCAGACCCATGCGATTACAACTTTCTATATCTCTTATACTAATAGCATTAATCGGTTTTGTTGGGAACACTTTTAGCCAAGCAATTCCAATTGGCGATTGGCGTGACCATTTACCATATTCTAATGCTATTTCAGTAAGTTATGGCAATCAAAAAGTTTACTGCGCCTCCAAATCTGCCGTTTTTGTTTATGATATGGTTGAATACTCCATAGAACGACTAAACCTAGTAAACGGACTTTCAGATATTGGCATTAATAAAATAAAATATGTTGCTTCTAACAATAAATTAATTGTTGCCTATGAAAATGGGAACATTGATATTGTTGATCAAAACAATAGTATTACAAATCTTTCTTTTTTAAAAAACAGTAACATTATAGGAAGTAAGGCTATTAACAATATTTATCTTCAAGGAAGTTTAGCCTATTTATCCACCGGTTTCGGAATTGTAGTTTTAAATACTAATGCGTTAGAAATTGAAGACACTTACCTAATTGCTGATTTAGGTGCTTATGTAAATGTTAATGACATAACCATTGACAACACCTCTATTTATGCCGCAACTGCAGATGGAGTATATTATGCGCCTAAAGCAAGTGGCAACTTAGCTGATTACAATCTTTGGAACAAACTAACTCCATTTTTAACTGGAGAATTCAGTAGTATTGCCACTTACTCTAACCATCTTTTTGTAGCTTCAGATATTGCCGCCTATAATGGCGATTCTTTATACTATAACCCTGGTGGTAACTGGCAAAAGTTTTTACCCAATGGCTCAAACATTAGGGGTTTAAAAGTTGCTCAAAACAAGCTCCTTGTCAATTTTGAAATTGGTGCAGACCGATACAACACTAGCTTAACCAAAGAAGCTGGAATATCTAGTTACAGAAATCAATTCAGTATTCGCCCAATGGAGGTTGATCTAACTCCAGACCTCCAGTTTTTGTTTGCTGAAGAAGATCATGGATTAATTAAAGCTGTAAATACTTGGACCAATGAAATTATTGTTCCAAATGGACCTTCCTCTTCCAATGCTTTTAATATGGATTTTTTAAGTGGTGAACTTTGGACAGTCTCTGGTGGATTTAGTCTTGGTCAAAAAGACAACTTGGTTAACCACTCTGTTTCTAGCGAATGGAGAAACCTCGGAAAAAACATAAAAGACATTGACGGAGTAAATGCGACAGACATGGTTTCTGTAGCAATTAACCCAAGCAATTCAAGTAATGTTTTCGTTGGATCATGGGCAGATGGGCTATTTGAGTATAATAACGATGCTGTTTCTAACATTTATACTGCCGCAAATTCTGTTTTAGACAGTACTTTTTTTGGATCAACAGCTATCGGTGCCACAACATTTGATGGAGACAACAATTTGTGGGTATCGAGTTCTTTTACCAACAACATTTTGGCCGTTAAAACTCCAAGTAACAATTGGTACAGCTACTCTTTTCAAGGGCTTTCATCAACGCAAGAATTTTATACCGATATTATTATAGACGAAAACAATTATAAATGGATTCTTGCTCCAGACGCACATAAGGTAATAGTATTTGACGACAACGGCACGTTAGACAATACTTCAGACGATAGAGTTATTAGCAATAACAACATGCCCGGAACCGAAACGGCTTGTATTGTAAAAGACTTAGACAATGAGATTTGGGTTGGTACCGATGAAGGTATTGCAGTTTATTACAACCCTAACGATGTATTTGATGCAAACATAAACGCTGAGCAAATTTTAATTCAACAAGATGGTATTACCCAAATATTATTATTAACCGAGTTTATTACTAGCATTGCCATAGATGGTGCTAACCGAAAATGGATAGGCACTCAAAATTCTGGTGTTTTTTTAATGAGTGCTGATGGAACAGAAGAAGTGGAACATTTTACGACCACCAATAGTCCTTTGTTTTCTAATAATATATTCGATATTGTTATTGACCCTGAAACAGGAGAGGTTTATTTTGGAACAGAAAAGGGGTTAATCTCTTATAAAGGAACAGCTACTGAAGCAAAAGAAAACTTCGAGAATATTTTTGTTTACCCTAATCCTGTAAAACCCGATTTTACAGGAAAAATTGCCATTAGAGGCTTGGTTAAAGATACCGATGTTAGAATTACAGACATTAGTGGAAACATTGTTTACAAAACCCAATCATTAGGCGGACAAGCAATTTGGGATGGAAAAGATTTTAATGGCAACAAGGTACAAACTGGGGTTTATATGGTTTTTAATGGCAGTCAAGACGGTGTACAAAAAGCCGCAGCAAAAATTCTTTTCATTAACTAATGCTTACTACCACAAGAGGCATTGTACTTCACCACATTAAATATTCCGAAAAAAGCGTTATTGCCAAAGTCTACACCGAAAAATTTGGCCTCCAATCGTATATTTTAAATAATGTAAGAAGCGCAAAAGCTAAAAACAAAGCTGCCTACCTTCAACCATTATCATTAGTTGAAATAAACTCCAACCATAAAGCTACAAAAGGACTGCAAAACGTTAAAAGCATTCAGTTGGCAGTACCTTACACCGACATTCCCTTTAACATGAGCAAAACGGCTATTGCTTTTTTTGTTGCAGAAACCTTAATAAAATCAATACGAGAAGAAGAAGCCAACACGCCTCTTTTTGATTATATATTTAACTCCTGCCAAATACTCGACTTAAAAAAATCAAATTTTGCCAATTTTCACCTCATTTTTTTAGCTCAACTATGTCACTTTTTAGGGATTAGTCCACAAAATAAATCCATTGACTCCGGTTCAATTTATTTCGACTTACAAGAAGGTGTTTTTGTTTCAGTTAAACCTCCTCACTCAAATCATGTTGCTTCTCCTATTAGCAACCTATTAATTAATATCCTTAACGCCAATTACAACGATACCGACCTATCGTTAAACTATACCAATAGAAAAACACTTTTAACCGTACTTTTAAGGTATTACAACATACATTTAAGTAATTTCGAAAACTTAAAATCTTTAGCAGTATTGGAAGAAGTTTTAAACTAATGGCATTAAGTAATTCTCATAAACATTACCCTTATCTTATAGTATTTGTTCTTATTATTAGTGCTAATATTAGCGTTTTAGCCCAAAACATTAAAGTTTTAAATAAAGGTACTAAGGCAGGAATAGACCAAGTATTTGTTTACGACAAATCTCAAACCATTACAGCTCTTTCCGACTCCAATGGCGTTTTAAACATTTCTGCTTTCGGCAAAAAAGATACGCTCATTTTTACCCACCCGAACTTTACCACCTTTATGATTCAAAAAATCAATATCGGTAACACACTATATCTAACAGAACAATCTATTGTAATGGATCCTTTTGATTTTGTTGCAGAACAAGACAAGGAAAAAGCAATAGAAGCTACTTCTAGCATTGATAAAATTGATGCCAAAACAGTGGCTTTTAACAATCCGCAAACTTCTGCCGAAATGCTCGAATTAAGCGGAAATGTTTACATTCAAAAAAGCCAAATGGGAGGAGGAAGCCCAATTATAAGAGGTTTTGAAGCCAACCGTGTATTGTTAGTTGTGGATGGTGTGCGAATGAACAATGCCATTTATAGAAGTGGCCATTTGCAAAATGCCATTACCATAGACAATTCCATTATTGAAAGTACCGACATTATTTATGGTTCTAACTCTGTTATTTATGGTAGTGATGCCATTGGAGGTGTAGTTCATTATAAAACTAAAACGCCACAATTTAGAAACGAAACAGACACAATTAACAACAACACAGCAAATGCTTATTCTCGTTTTTCATCGGCCAATCAAGAAAAAACCGTTCATTTCGATTTTAATTTGGGAGGTAAAAGAATAGCTTCGGTAACAAGTGCCACTTATAGTCAATTTAGTGATTTAAGCATGGGGAAAGTGGTTGATCCAGATTATCCTGAATTTGGGATTGTTAAATACTATGCCGATAGAATTAACGATCAAGACACTATGATTCGAAAAAATGAATTTTTCAAACAAATTGGAACTGGTTATAACCAAGCCGATTTTATGGAAAAATTGAGTTTTAAAGTTTCCGACAATTTTATACTCACACTCAACACACAATATTCAACCTCTTCAGATGTTCCTCGTTACGATCAACTTTCTGAATTTGATGATGATGGCGTCTTAGAATGGGCAGAATGGTATTATGGCCCTCAAAATAGAATTTTGGCCTCTTTATCAGCAGAACTTATTGCCAACAAAAAGTTATACGATAAAATCGAAATCTTAACCTACTTCCAAAAAATTGATGAAGATAGAATTACTCGAAAATTTGGAGACAATTACAGAACAACACGAGAGGAAGATGTAAATGTTTTTGGAATGAACATAGATTTTATAAAAGACAACAACCGAAAATCACAGTGGTATTATGGTGTTGAAGCCATTCATAACACTGTTGCTTCACAAGCTTTTAGCCAAAACATCATTACCCAAGAAAATGTACCCGCTTCTACACGATACCCCGATAACGGAAGTACGCTCTCGAGCGCAGGAGCATATGTCTCATTTAAAAATAACTTTACCGAAAATGCTACATACAGTATCGGTGCTCGTTATAGCTTTTCATCATTAACCGCTAATTTTTCAGATACTACCTTTATAAAATTACCTTTCAAAACAATTCAAACCGACAATGGATCTTTAACGGGAAACATTGGAATTGCTTATCATCCTGGAAAAAAGTTTAAACTATATACTAGCCTTTCAACCGGTTATAGAAGCCCAAATGTAGATGATGTAGGAAAAGTGTTTGCAAAAAATGATTACGTGCTTGTTCCCAACAATCAAATAAAACCCGAACTTTCTTACAGCGGAGAAATTGGCCTTGAAAAAACATTTGGTAACGAACAACTTACCGTTAATTTAGTAGGCTACTATACCCTTCTTAAAGATGCCATTGTTCGAGATTTTTATTCTTTATATGAAGAAGACTCTTTAAATTATGATGGTGAAACATTAAGAATACAAACCAATACAAATGCCAGTGAAGCAGTTGTTTATGGAACGTCATTTAGTTTTTTAGCAAAAATGAACGAAGAATTTAGCATTAAAAGTTCGTTTAGCTATACCGTTGGAACCAACACGAATTTAGATGTTCCTTTAGCGCACATTCCCCCTTTTTATGGCCGAACAGATTTAATTGTTCATTCCGACCCTTTAACTATATCGGTATATGCCAAATATCAAGGTTGGAAATGGATTGCTGATTACTCTCCTTTTGGTGAAGACAATGAAAACAAAGCAACTAAAAAAGGAACTCCAGCATGGCAAACCTACAATTTCAGCGTTGCCATGAAACTTTCAAAATCCTTTACAATACAAGCAGCATTGGAAAATATGCTCGACACCCATTACCGCCCTTTTTCCTCTGGAGTTAGTGCAGCAGGAAGAAACTTTGTCTTTACATTGCGTGCAAATATTTAGCCTCAGGTTTTCAACATTAACCGTTTAGAACTATTCATTTTGTCTTCAACAAAAAGCTTTCATTCAGCTATATTTGTGAAACAAAACTAAAACTATGAATTTCGAAAATATACTGGTTAGTGAAAACGAAAGTGTTGCAATTGTAACAATTAATAGACCCAACCAACTTAATGCGCTTAATGCTGCAACTATAAAAGAATTAAGTGATGCTTTTAAAAATTTAGAAAGTAATGCATCGATAAAAGCCATCATTCTTACCGGTTCGGGGACTAAAGCTTTTGTTGCTGGTGCTGACATTAAAGAGTTTTATGAGTTTACACCAGCTCAAGGAAAAGAATTAGCGCAAACAGGCCATAACAGTTTATTTAATTTAGTTCAAAACCTAACAACACCTGTAATTGGTGCCGTAAATGGGTTTGCTTTAGGCGGAGGATTAGAATTGGCCATGAGTTGCCATTTTAGATTGGCATCTGAAAATGCAAAATTAGGATTGCCAGAAGTAACACTAGGCGTAATTCCTGGTTATGGCGGAACTCAACGCCTTAGCCAGTTAGTTGGTAAAGGAAGAGCAATGGAAATGATTATGACTGCCAAAATGATGTCGGCAGATGAAGCATTGAACGCTGGACTAGTCAACTACGTTACCTCTTCGGAAAACTTGTTAGAAGAATGTGAAAAAATTGCGTTAAAGATTGTTAAAAATTCACCCATAGCCATTTCTTCAGCAATAAAAGCTGTAAACGCTGGTTATACCGATGGCGTTAATGGTTTTGAAACAGAAATTGAAGAGTTTGGAAAATGTTTTGGCACCGAAGATTTTAAAGAAGGAACGACTGCTTTTATTGAAAAAAGAAAAGCACAGTTTCCAGGTAAATAAGTAAAACTCAATTGGCAAATCCATTAAAAAAATTAGCAGGACAAACGGCCATTTATGGTCTTACCAGTATTATAGGTCGTTTGCTTACGTGGTTTTTGGTGCCCATCTATTTGGGTGTTGCAAATTTTACTACTGATCAATACGGTATTATAACCGAAATGTATTCTTACGTTGCTTTTTTGGTAGTACTATTAACTTATGGCATGGAAACCGCCTATTTCAGATATGCTAGTTTAGAAGATCAGGAAGCAAAAAAAGTTTACACTACCGTTATTTACTCATTAATATCAACCTCCTTTTTATTTATTGTTGGCGCATTTTTATTCGACCAATCTATTGCCAATTGGTTAAAATACCCTAACAATAAAGAATATGTTACTTGGTTTGCAATTATTGTTGGTTTAGATGCCATCTCCTCTATCCCAATGGCAAAACTTAGAGCCGACAATAAAGCCATAAAGTTTGTAGCCGTCAATTTTGCCAACATCATTGTCTTTGTTGGACTAAATTTATTTTTCTTAGTATATTGCTTGCCAAAATACAACGCTGGAGAAACCAATTGGTTACTCGAAAACTTTTACAATCCAAATATTGGTGTAGGATACGTTTTCATTTCTAACCTAATAGCCGTTATCGTAAAATTTGTTTTACTCCTACCCGAAATTTTAAAAGCACGCTATGGTTTCGACTACAAATTGCTTAAACAAATGTTTATTTATGCTTTACCATTATTAGTTTTTGGATTGGCCGGAATTGTAAACGAAACAATTGACCGAGTAATGCTAAAAGGCATGTTATACGATACTATTGGAGAAAAAGAAACCATGTCTCAAATAGGTATTTATGGTGCCTGCTATAAAGTTTCCATTATTATTACCTTATTTATTCAAGCATTTCGATATGCTGCCGAGCCTTTCTTTTTTGCCCAAGCAAAAGAAAAAGGGGCCAAAGATATTTACGCTAAAGTAATGACCTATTTTGTAATTGTTTGTGCCACCATTTTTTTAGGTGTTATGCTTTATATCGATGTAATAAAATACTTCATTCCAAACGAAGCCTTTTGGGTAGGACTTAAAGTGGTGCCTATTTTGCTTTTTGCTAACATTGCATTAGGAATTTATTACAACCAATCCATTTGGTATAAATTAAGTGGCAAAACCAAGTTTGGAGCATATATCGGAATTTTTGGAGCTGCCATTACCATCATTTTAAATTACATTTGGATTCCAAAACATGGGTACATAGGTTCTGCATGGGCAACCTTAATTTGCTATGTTTCTATGATGCTATTATCATTTATTTTAAGCAGAAAACACTACCCGATAAAGTATGACTTGCCTAAAATATTTTTATACCTGGGTACAGCATTTGGATTGTACTTTTTAAGCCTCTATTTAAACTTAGATTCATTGCTACTAAAATACAGCGTTCACGCTATAATGGTCTTCGTGTTTTTAGGCCTAATTTACTTCATAGAAAGACCAAAAAAAGTGGTAATTTAGTCCACTCTATAAGAACAAAAAATGGAAATAAAAATAGTCAACAAATCAAATCACGACCTTCCACATTACGGAACAGAAGCTTCTGCTGGTGTTGATTTAAGAGCAAACATTAGCGAACCCGTTACGTTAAAGCCTTTAGAAAGAACCCTTATAAAAACAGGATTATTTATAGAGTTACCTATCGGTTATGAAGCACAAGTTAGACCAAGAAGTGGACTAGCTTATAAGAACGGAGTAACTGTATTAAATACTCCTGGTACTATTGATGCTGATTACAGAGGAGAAATTGGCGTAATTTTAGTCAACCTTTCTAACGAAAATTTTATCGTAGAAAATGGAGAAAGAGTTGCTCAAATGGTTATTGCAAAACACGAGCAAGCAGAATGGAATTTAGTTGAAGAACTTTCTGATACCGAAAGAGGAGCTGGAGGTTTTGGAAGTACAGGAAAAAAATAAAAACATATGAAGATTATAGTACCAATGGCAGGAAGAGGTTCAAGATTAAGACCTCACACATTAACAGTGCCTAAACCACTTGTGCCTGTTGCAGGAAAACCTATTGTACAACGATTGGTGGAAGACATTACAAAAGTTTGTGGTGAAAAAGTAGATGAAATTGCCTTTATTATTGGCGATTTTGGAGCTCAAGTTGAAAAAGACTTAGTTGCTATTGCTGAAAGTTTAGGCGCCAAAGGAAGCATCTATCATCAAGAAGAAGCATTGGGAACTGCTCATGCTATTTTATGTGCCAAAGAAAGCTTACAAGGAAATGTAGTGGTTGCTTTTGCAGACACTCTTTTTAGAGCAGATTTTACACTAGATAATAGTGCTGACGGAATTATTTGGGTTAATCAAATTGACGACCCAAGTGCTTTTGGAGTAGTAAAATTAAATGACGAGAATGTTATTACTGATTTCGTAGAAAAACCTACCGAGTTTGTTTCTGATTTAGCAATAATTGGTATCTATTATTTTAAAGATGGCGCATTTCTAAAAGATGAATTGCAATACTTAATTGACAATAACATTACTGATAAAGGTGAATATCAATTGACCGATGCCCTTGAAAACATGAAACAGAAAGGCACAAAATTTGTTCCTGGAAAAGTAAATGAATGGTTGGATTGTGGAAACTACAAAGCCACGGTTTACACTAATCAGCGTGTTTTAGAGTTTATTAAAGAAGAAGATATTGTTGATGCCTCTTTAAAAAACGAAGAATCTACAATTATTGAACCATGCTTTATTGGGAAAAACGTTGAATTAAAAAACGCAACAGTTGGTCCTCACGTTTCAATTGGCGACAATACAATAATTGAAAATTCTACTATATCAAATACTATTATTCAAACCAATACGCAAATCACAAACTCAACATTAGAAAACTCTATGATTGGAAATTTTGTAAAAATTAACAACAACAATCAAGAGCTTAGCATTGGCGATTACAACGAAATAAGCTAATTTGAAAACCTATTATACTTACATATTATCCCTTTTAGTACTCTTAACACTAAGCTGTTCATCGGGAAAGGACACCACCAAAACTTCATCCAAAAAAACGGCTAAAGTAGGTTCTTTTACTGATTTACCCGAAAAAGAGCAAATACGCTTTAAGTTCTTATACCATAATGCTCTTAAAGAACGGATTTTGGGAAATCACCAAAAAGCCGCAGCCTATTTTGAACAAAGCATTATTACCGCACCAATGCAGTCGGCACCCTATTATGAATTAGGAAATTACTATGAAGAAGCTAAACAATTTGCGCTTTCATTAGAGTTTTCTAATAAAGCAGTAGAATTAGAGCCCAACAACTATTGGTATCGTATACAGTTCGCTCAAGCCTTACAACGTTCTGGAAATAATGAAGATGCAATTGCTCAATATGAAGTTTTAATAAAAGAAAACCCTGGAAAAGTAGATTTATATTTTGATTTGGGAGGAATTCAATTGTATGCCAGAAAATTTAAAGACGCCATCGTTACTTTTAATCAGCTTGAAAAATTAATTGGCTTAACCGAAGAGGTTTCTATACAAAAAGAAAAAATTTACGTTCAACTGGGTGATGTTGAGAACGCAGCCAAAGAAATAGAAAAACTAATTGAAGCACACCCAGATGAAATAAGATACCACGGATTATTAGCCGATCTGTATGTTGCCAACGACCAGCCAGAAAAGGCTTTTGAAATTTATAAAATGATGCTCGATAAGGACCCAAACAATCCTTATGCACACCTGTCAATGCATGATTATTATAAAAAGCAAGATGAAAATGACAAAGCATTCGAATCATTAAAAAAAGCCTTTTCGAGTAATGATCTTGATATAGATACCAAAATGAAAATTTTGTTGTCATACTATTCTGCCTCAGAAGCAGATAATTCTTTAAAAAGCGAAGCTTTTACCCTCAATAAAATTTTAATAAAAACGCATCCAAATGATGCTAAATCTTATACTATTTATGCCGACTTTTTGTATCGAGATGGTAAACTAGCAGGAGCGCAAGAAAACTATTTAAAAGCCATAGAATACGACAATTCTAAATTTGCCATTTGGAGTCAATTAATGTTTATAGAATCTGAACTACAAGACAATGTAGCTTTGCTTAGAGATAGCAAAATGGCATTAGAACTCTTCCCCAACCAACCTATTTTTTACTTTTTTTATGGATCGGTTAACCTGCAAAATAAAGCTTATGAAGAGGCTATAAAACACCTTAACATTGGGAAAGATTACATCGTGGAAAATCCTCCATTACTCATTCAATTTTATGCAAATTTAGGTGATGCTTATAATGGAATTAAAAATTTTGAAGCTTCAGATAAGGCTTATGAAGAAGTTTTAAAATTAGATCCTAAAAACATATATGTACTTAACAATTACAGCTATTACCTATCATTAAGAGCTGATAAATTAGATCGAGCTGAAGAGCTTTCTGCTTTATGCAATGAAGTTGAACCTGATCAGTATAACTACCAAGACACTTATGCTTGGATATTGTACAAACAAGGTAAATATATTCAGGCCAAAGAATGGTTGGAAAAAGCATTGACAAATGGCGGTGAAAAAAATGCAGTTATTTTAGAACATCTTGGAGATGCACATGCACAATTAAATAGTATAGCTAAAGCAATGGAGTTTTGGATTAAAGCCAAAGCAATAAACAGTGGTGGTGTGTCAGAGTTTTTAGACAAAAAAATAGCAGATAAAAAGCTGTATGAATAACAAAGGATTTTTATATTGGTGTATTATAATTTTCGTTACAGTCCTTTTTTTAGGGTGTAAAGTACATGAAAAAGAAAACATTAAAATTAAGGTTAAAGTCAAGCCAAGATCCACCAAGTTTATTGTAAATAAACTCATAAAAAACGAATTTACATTCAATACTATAGCAGCTAAAGCTTCTGTTTCTCTTACAGATACAACAGACAAAAAAACAAGTTTTAAAACCCATTTAAGAATACAAAAGGACAGCGCTATATGGATGTCTATTACTCCATTATTAGGCATTGAGGCCGCCAGGGTGCTCATTACAAAAGACTCTGTAAAAGTGATGAACAGAACTAAATCAGAATACTTTTTAGGTGATTTTGACTACATCAACAAACTCTTTGGAACAGACCTAGACTATCAAATGTTAGAAGCGTTATTAATTGCCAATAGTTTAGATTTTGAAATGAATGACAAAATTCGCTCTTCAGTAGATAGAAAAGGAGATAGATATTACCTCAGTACTGAGAAAAAAAGGAAGGTTAGAAAGGAAATTAAAAAAGAAAAAGAAAAAATAAAAGAGGAATCACAAACGCTATGGTTAGATCCTTTGACTTTTAAAATACACGAACTTTTATTGTCCTCATTGCACAGCGAAAAAACCTTACGGGGAACTTATAGTAACTTTAAAGAACTAGAAGAACAACTTGTTCCATACCAAATGAATTTTTTACTTAAATCTCAAAAAACCTTAAAAATTGATGTAAATTATACCAAGTTTACAACTGGAAAGGCATTAACTTTCTCTTTTAAAATTCCTTCGAAATATGTGCAAATTGAGCAATAAAATATTCGCTTTAATATGCTTTACACTGTTTTTTTTCAGTGTAACAGAAGGGTATGCTCAAAACAAAAATGATTTAGAAAAAAAGAAAAAGAACCTTCAAAAGGAAATTAACTATACCAATAAGTTATTGAAGGAAGCTCGAAAAAATAAAGACCATTCACTAGACGAACTACTCAACTTAAAAAGCAAAATAAATGCCCGAACAGATTTAATTTCTGCAATGAATTCGGAAGTTAAACTCATAAACAGAGCTGTTGTAAAAGGAGCTGAAGATATATTGCTAGCAGAAGAGGAGCTGGCTAGGTTAAAAAAAGAATACGCCAAAATAATTTACTATGCTTATAAGCACCGTAGTACTTATGATAAAATGATGTTTGTTTTTGCTTCAGACGACATTAACCAAGCGTATAAAAGGGTAAAGTACATTCAACAGTATTCTGAATACCGAAAGTCTCAAGCTAAAGAGATTGTGCGCACACAAATTAGTTTAAAAGAAAAAATTTCCGAGCTAGAATCTGTAAAACAAGAAAAAGCAGTACTCGTATCGTTAGAAGAACAAGAAACTGAGAAGTTGGCCATTGAAAAAACCGAACAAGAAGGCATTGTAAAAAGTTTACAAGGAAAAGAACAAGAACTCAAATCAAAATTAGCCAAAAAAGAAGCTGCTGCACGGAAGTTGCAAAAGGCCATTCAACGAATTATTGAAGCTGAAATTAGGAAAGCAAGAGAAGAAGCCAAGAAAAATGGCTCAACTTCTAAAGGCTTCCCGATGACTCCAGAAGCTATTAAACTGTCCAATTCTTTTGCATCTAACAAAGGAAAATTACCTTGGCCAGTAATTCAAGGAGTTATTACTGCCCAGTTTGGAAAACACCCTCATCCGGTTTTACCTAACATTACGATTAACAATAACGGAATTGACATTAGCACAACTAAAGGATCTAAAGCAAGAGCAATTTTTGGTGGAGAAGTAAGTTCTGTTGCCATTATTCCTGGTGAAGGCAAGGTGGTAATGGTAAGACATGGTGAATATTTGAGTGTTTACTCTTATATGAGTGATGTTTATGTGAAGAAAGGAGATCAAATAACCACCAAACAAGATTTAGGAATGTTAATTAACGATGGTGGAAAAAGTAAGGCTCAAATTCACCTTGAAATATGGAAAGGAATGACCAAACTAAATCCTAAATATTGGATTTTTAGAAAATAGGATGAAACTCTCAACTCCAGTTAATATAGACTCTGCTGATTTTAACCTTACGCACCAAACGTCTTTATTACTTATTGGTTCTTGCTTTTCACAAAACATTGGAGCCCAATTAACCAAGTATAAGTTTACAACAACCATTAATCCTAGTGGCGTAATTTACAATCCTATTTCTATTGCCAACACCCTAAATAGGGTGCTAAACAATGAAGCTTATACTGAATCTCATTTAACTTCAGCCAATAATCAATGGATTAGTTTTGATCATCATGGTAGATTCTCTTCGCCTAATAAAACCGAATGTTTAAACAACATCAACCAAGAACTAAGTGCGGCTAACTCTTGTCTAAAAAACAAAACCACTCTACTTATTACCTTTGGTTCTGCATGGGTTTATGAGCATCCAACTCATGGAATAGTAGCCAACTGTCATAAAATACCAGCAAAAGAGTTTACAAAACGACTGCTTACCGTTGAAGAAATTGTTGAACAATACACAGAATTAGTCTCAAAAATTGACGACAACATTATATTTACAGTTAGCCCAGTTCGGCATTCAAAAGATGGTTTACACGAAAACAATTTGAGCAAAGCCTTACTTCATTTAGCGATACAGTCGATTGTGGAGAACAATGACAATTGCTCTTATTTTCCAGCTTACGAAATTGTAATTGATGAATTAAGAGATTACCGTTTCTATAAAGACGATTTGATTCATCCAACAGACTTAGCAATTAATTATGTTTGGGAAAAATTTGGTGCGTGCTATTTTTCTGAAGAAACAATTGAATTAAATAAAGCCATCCAAAAAATGGCAGCGGCAGCAAATCATCGCCCTTTTGATTTTAATTCTGAAGCACACCAAAAATTTATACAAGGCTATGTGGTAGCCATTAAAAACATCCAAAAAGATTTTCCTTTTTTAAACTTTGAGAAAGAATTGCGTCAGCTTAAAGGATTATAAATTCTGCAAGACCTGTATCAGGTTCAACTCGTATTGTTGCTGTACTATAAATTGGTTATTTTTTTTGTGGTATTCAGCCAAATATTCTTGTTCCGTTTGCCCAGGGGTTGGCACCAATAAGGCTCTTTCCCCTAAAACAGCCAAGTCCATAATACTACTATAACCCGACCTACACACCACCAACTTACTTTTTTGAATATAATTTTGAAGCTGGCTTGTAGGTAAATGATTAAAAATGAAATTCCCTTTTTCGGCTGTATCATTTGGCAGCCCTCTTACCACAACTGCTTTTAAATTATGTTGTTCAACCTGTTTTAAAACCAATTCCTCAAAAATAGTACGCTGTGGTTCAGGCCCAGAAATAATCGCACAAATGTCAAACTCCAACTCAAAAGTGTCGTTATTTTTTTCAAATCGTGATAAAGGCCCAATAAATTTATGCGGTTGCTTCGTTTTTTTAAAATGCGCCAAATCCCCAGAAAGGTTATTTTCACCTGCATTGTCTGGTATCCACACCTCATTAAAGTTGGCTACTAAATTGGCTATTTTTTTATGTGCTAAACTATCAGCAAAGGGAGTTTTAACAAAAAGCTGGTGAGTAATTAATATCGATTCTACTTTATTACTATATATCCCGTAACGATTGTCGGAAACAATTAAATCTATTTGATGATCCTGAATAATCTGATCTATGATTTTTTTTTCCTTTTTAATAAACGAATAAAACTTTGCACTTTCAATTAATAGCTTTAATGCACTTCCTTTTTCATCATACTCAATATTATAACCCGGTAGAGTAATGGTTTGTAATTGAGGGAACTCTTGTTTTAAAAAGGCCAATGGATTTTTATCGGCTCCAATAATTACTTCATTTCCTTCCAATAAAAACTGTTTAATTAAAGGAACGCAACGCGTTGCATGACCCAAGCCCCAATCTAATGGGCAAACCAATATGGTTTTAGTTTTAAGCAGAAGCATCTCTTTTATGCTTCCACCTTCGATGTGTCCACAGCCAATATTGTGGCGCTTTTCTAATGTCTTCTTCCAAGTATTGGTGAGCAATTTTTATTATTTCTCCGTATTCGGTTTCATTGGGTTTATCTGTTATCAACTTCATGGTGGCCTCATAATGCCCTCTTTTCACCTTATTAATTACCGCATACACCACAGGCACATCGAAGTCTTTGGCATATTTTTCGGCACCATAAAACATAGCAGTATCTTGGTTTAAAAAGTTCATCCATAGCGCACGTTTGCTGTTAGATGGACTCTGGTCGATTGCAAAAATAACCCCCTTTGGTTCGCCTAAATCTTCTTCCATATAGTTTTTAACCCGCTTCATTGGGCACAACACCAATCCGAATCGTTCTCTAGAGATTCGCATCTTCTCATCAAAAAAAGTATTGCTCAAAGGTTTATATATGCCTACCATTTTATGGTTCAGTTCCATTCCTATACCTAAAGCAAGCATTTCCCAATTGTTGTAATGGCCTCCTACAAAAACAACATCTTTACCCTTCTTATATAGGTCATCTACAATTTGTGTATCGAGCATTTTGAAACGCTGATTGATTTGTTTTTTCGAAATCGTAAATCCTTTCAACCCTTCTAAAACCAAGTCGCAAAAATGTTTATAAAACGCTTTAGCAATATACAAGTGTTCTTTTTCCGTTTTTTCAGGAAAAGCATTTTTAATGTTATTGAGCACTATTTTTTTACGATATCCAATCACATGGTACATCATAAAAAAAGCAAAATCGGACAGCCAATAGAGCATAAAAAAAGGCAATGAAGATATTGGTAGTATAATAAGGTAATATAAGATTCGACTTCCTATCAATATTTTGCATTTTAAAAACAGGCTAAAGTTAACCAATTAAGTTTATTGTAAAACATCATATTTCAATAAAAACAAGCAGATTTGTACCTTTTAACCACAGATATATTCCTTTAACATAAGCTTAATAAAAAAAATTGAAGAGTAAATAATTTTTTTTGTAACTTGCCGATCTATTTAAGAGATGGAAGAATGGGACTTCTCGTTTTTATTAACGAAAAACTACTATTTGAAACCGTTAATTGAATGGAAGAAATAAAAAACAATATTTAAAACCAATACAAGTTTAAGATAACAAACAATTTAAAAATTATGAAAAAGTTATTTGCATTATTAACAGTTGCCGGAGTACTAACATTCGGAACGTTTAATTCAGTTTACGCTCAAGCAGAAGGTGAACAAACAGAAGTTGTTGAAGGAGAAGATGTTGCTCCTGAGGAAGCTGCTCCAGAAGAAGCTCCTAAAGAAGAACCAGCGCCAGAAGTTGAAGCTGAAGAGCCTGCACCAGCTGCAGACGAATCTTTTACTCAAGTAATTAAACAAAAATTTATTGAAGGTGGTCCTGGATTTATGGGAATCGTTTTAATCTGTTTAATTTTAGGTTTAGCGATTGTTATTGAAAGAATTATCTATTTAAATATGGCTACAACGAATACTGACAAATTGCTTAAAAATGTAGAAGATGCATTGAACAGTGGTGGTGTTGATGCTGCTAAAGAAGTTTGTAGAAATACAAAAGGACCTGTTGCAAGTATCTTTTACCAAGGTTTAGACAGAAGTCATGAAGGAGTTGATATGGTTGAAAAATCAGTTGTTTCTTATGGTGGTGTACAAATGGGATTATTAGAGAAAGGAATTTCTTGGATTTCATTGTTTATTGCACTAGCACCAATGCTTGGATTTATGGGTACTGTAATTGGTATGATTGGAGCATTTGATGCAATTGCAATTGCTGGTGATATTTCTCCTGCTGTTGTTGCTGGTGGTATTAAAGTAGCACTTTTAACAACTGTATTTGGTTTGATCGCTGCGATTATTCTACAAATATTTTATAATTACATTGTTGCAAAAGTTGACAGTATTGTAAATGACATGGAAAACGCTTCTATTTCTTTAATTGATTTATTAGTGAAAAACGAACTAACAAATAAATAAAAACATGGATACTAAATTATTCAAGATAATATTAGCTGCCTTAGTTGGTTTGTCTGCCATATTGAGTGTTTTATTTATGGTTGATTTAATCGGTGAAGGACTACTTATTATGTGGTGCTACATCTTAATTGGTATCGCAACGGTATCAGCAATTGTTTTTCCAATTCTTACTATGGCTCAAAACCCTAAAAAAGCAAAGAATGCTTTAATAGGTGTTGTAGCACTATTGGTAATTTGCGGTTTAGGATATGCTTTTGCTGGAAACGAAATTCATGTTGATATAGACGGAATTACGCTAGCTGATGAAGGATCATCTCAAAAATCGGAAGCAGGATTAATTGCTTTTTATATTTTAGTAGTTGTTGCAATAGGTTCTATTGTATTTGCTGAAGTATCAAAAATGTTTAAATAATTAAAAAACAAGAATGGCTAAAAGAGAAATATCAGAAATAAATGCCGGTTCAATGGCGGATATTGCTTTCTTGCTATTAATCTTCTTTTTGGTAACCACTACTATGGATACTGATACAGGATTAATTAGAAGGCTTCCGGCTATTCCAGATGAGCCTCAAATTGATCCACCTCCAATTAAGAAACGTAATATTTTTGAAGTGTTGGTGAATGCTAACGATCAATTATTAGTGGAAGGAGAATATATGCAGATAACTGAGCTAAGAGCAAAAGCAAAAGAGTTTATTAAAAGTAGCCCAAACTTTCCTAGCGTAGTAGATGTTACAAATGCTTCAAACCCTGGGTTACCTGAATTTAAATCAGAAGAAGTACCCGTTTTTGGAACAATGTTATTGTCTAAGCAAATTGTTTCACTTCAAAACGATAATGGAACATCTTATAACATGTATGTTAAAGTTCAAAACGAATTGGTAGCAGCTTATAACGAGCTTAGAAATGAATTTGCCTTACAAAAATTTGGAAAAACATATACTGAGCTAGTTCAACAATCTAAAGGATCTGAAGCTATTAAAGAAAAAATGAGAGCGGTAAAAAAAGTTTATCCTCAACGAATTTCTGAAGCTGAACCTAAAAAAATAGGAGGAGACGAATAATGTCGAAATTTAGAAAAAAAGGAAAAAAATCTCAACCAGCGGTTAATACTGCTGCACTTCCAGATATCGTTTTTATGTTACTGTTCTTTTTTATGGTAACAACTGTAATGAGAGAAACATCTTTAAAGGTAGTCAACAAAATTCCTAGTGCAACAGAAGTTGCCAAATTGGAAAAGAAATCATTGGTTAGCTACATTTACATAGGGAAACCTATTGCAGCTTTAGAAGATGCTTTTGGTAGTGCTCCTAGAATTCAATTAAACGATGCCTTTGCAAGTAAAGAAGACATCTTATTGTTTGTTGAAAACGAAAAACTAGATAGAAGTGAGCAAGAAAGAAACAAAATTACGTGGTCGTTAAAAGTGGATAAAAACACTAAGATGGGTATTGTTACAGATGTAAAACAAGAGTTAAGAAAAGCAGATGCTTTGAAATTGAACTACTCGTCTAAAGCTACTGACAACATTGCCAACTAATCGTATAATAAAACACTAAAAAAAGCCTCGAAAATTCGAGGCTTTTTTTTTGAATAAAACAAAGAAAATTATTTAATAGTGTAATTTTACCTCATGTCCTTTAAAACCGTATATCAGCTCGACTCTAACTTACAACAGATAGAGAATCAAGAGCCATTAGAAGACAGCCCTGCAGTTGTTAACCAAGCAATTCCAAACAACATACTGCAAGCAGCAAACACTACAAAAGAACTAGACACCACTTTTGGGATAAATAATGATGTTAACATTCCTGTTCGAGTGGTTAACGTTCAATTACAAGAAAGCCAACCCGAAAATAAGTCTTCATCAAAACACGAACAACATCACACCAAAATAGCCTCTTGGCAAACATTACTTTTGCTATTTTGCCTATTTTTAGTAGCTTTTGTAAAAGCATTTAGCAATAGTCGTTTTAAACAAAGTACTAAAGCATTATTCAGTTATTCGGTTGCGCAAGAAATAACACGAGAAGAAAAAGTGTTTTTTCATCGAGCCAACCTTATATTTACTACCATTTGTATTATCACTTCTTCGTTACTCATTGGCCAAATAAATCTAACTATTCAACCTTTTTCTTACGAAAACAGTCCACTGTATTTTTTAACGATTGCCGGATTTATAACCGTCATGTTTTGTGTAAAATTTCTGTTCTCAAAAATTTTATTTTTTGTTTTTAATGATTCATCAATCTCTACCGAATACACCTTTAATATCGCCCTATTTAATAGCTTTTTTGGCATTAGTTTGCTTCCAGTTATCACAATTGTATATTTTACAACGTTAGATTTTACCACAATCTTAACATATATTGCACTTCCATTATTAATTATCTTTCTAGTAATGAGAGTAGTAAGACTGTTTACCATTGGAATCTCAAAAGGAGTTTCGTATATCTATATATTTTTGTACATTTGCACCCTCGAAATTTTACCGTTGGTCGTATTGTTTAGGTTTTTCGTCCTAGTATAAAGCAAATTCGACTATAAAACTGAAAGGAAATGTTGAAAGTAAAAAGCGTTTTAGTATCACAACCCAAACCCGAATCCGATAAATCGCCCTATTTTGAATTGGCCGATGAATACAAGGTAGATATTGATTTTAGACCATTTATACATGTAGAAGGTGTTCCTTCAAAAGAATTTAGATTACAACGAATTAACTTATTAGACTTTAATGCTGTAATCTTTACTAGCCGAAACGCTGTAGATCATTATTTTAGAGCTGCTGAAGAAGCTCGAATTACTATTCCAGATGACATGAAATACTTTTGTATTTCAGAATCAACAGCGTTTTACCTTCAAAAGTATATAGTTTATCGAAAGCGTAAAATCTTTTATGGTCAACAAACATTTGCAGATTTAATTACGGTAATTAAAAAGCATAAAGACTGTAATTTCATATTACCTTGTACAGACATACTTCGTCCAAACATTCCTACACTGTTAGAAAAAAACGGGATTAACTTTAAACCTGCAACATTGTATCGAACTGTTTGTAGCGATTTATCTGATTTAAAAAATGTTAATTATGATGTTTTGGTCTTTTTTAGTCCAAGTGGAATTAAATCCTTGTACCAAAATTTTCCTGATTTCAAACAAAATAAAACACGAATAGCAGTGTTTGGACCAACTACGGCTAAAGCAGCTGAAGAAGCAGGTTTAAACATTGATATTGCAGCGCCTCAACCAGAATCTCCATCAATGACAAGAGCACTGGAACTTTACATAAAAAAGGTTAACAAAAAGAAATAAAATGCACCGCAAAGAGTTTACGATGTAAGCTCTTTCACTTAATAGTTATAACCCTTGATATTCGGTTATATATTATTACATTTGCACCCTCATAAATTTACCTAAATATAGACAGATGAAACTATCTAAATTCAAATTTGAGTTACCCGAAGAATTACTTGCTGAAAGACCTGCAGAGGAGAGAGAAGATGCAAGATTGATGGTTGTTCACAGAGATACTGGAGAAATTGAGCACAAACATTTTAGAGATGTATTGGACTATTTTGACGATGGCGATCTTATGGTAATGAACGACACTAAAGTATTTCCTGCCAGAATGTATGGCAACAAGGAAAAAACAGGTGCCAGAATAGAAGTTTTCTTATTGAGAGAATTGAACAGAGAAAGCCTTCTTTGGGACGTATTGGTTGATCCTGCTCGAAAGATTAGAATTGGAAACAAATTGTATTTTGGTGATGACGATTTAGTTGCTGAAGTAATTGATAATACTACTTCTAGAGGAAGAACACTGCGTTTCTTATTTGAAGGTCCTTATGAAGAATTTAAGGCAATAATTGAAAAATTAGGAGAAACTCCAATACCAAAATACATTCAAAGAGAAGTAGAACCAGAAGATGCAGATCGTTACCAAACGGTATATGCAAAGCACGAAGGTGCTGTAGCTGCTCCAACTGCAGGATTACACTTTAGTAAACATTTATTAAAACGTTTAGAAATTAAAGGTATTGATTTTGCTTACCTAACGTTACACGTTGGCTTAGGAACTTTTAGATCTGTTGAAGTTGAAGATTTGACGAAACATAAAATGGAATCTGAAGAAATTCATATTACGGAAGAATGTGTAGAAGCAGTAAATGCTGCTAAACAAAAGAAAAGAAAAGTTTGTGCCATAGGAACCACTTCAATGAGAGTTTTAGAATCATCTGTTTCTACAGATGGGTTTTTAAAACCTTTTGATGGCTGGACAAACCGATTTATTTTTCCTCCTTTTGATTTTAACTTGGCCAATTGTATGATAACTAACTTTCATACTCCTGAATCTACTCTATTGATGATGACGGCTGCTTTTGGAGGATATGACTTAATTATGGAAGCCTACAAGGAAGCCATAAAAGAAAAGTACCGTTTCTATACGTATGGTGATGCCATGCTTATTATATAATAACCCCACAATTATACACTATTAAAACACTATCAGAATGAAACTAGAGGACCTAAAACTATACCAAGAATGTTTAGATTTTGAACAAAATATTTGGGACATCGTTGCCGAGTGGGAAGGGTTTACCAAAGATACTATTGGAAAATCATTTGTTCAAGCAGCTGATGCCATTTCAGGAAATATAGCATTGGGCTATGGAAGATATGACTTTAAGGATAAGAAACATTTTTGTTACATTTCTAGAGGTTACCTTTTAAAAACCAAAGGATGGATTATTAAATCTAAAGAAAGAGATTTGATAGGTGCTGAACAATCTGATGAGCTGATTGAGTTTATTGAAAAAATTCATAGAATGTTAAATGCTTACATTAGATCTATTGGAAGAAAGAAAGATGATTTTGAGTCTGGAAACAACTCTAATTCTAGCTCTAGTGAAGGAAACTCTTACAAGCAGCCAACTTCATCTCAAGCAGAATCTGACAGCAATGAAGATAACGCTAACGGAAATACATTTACAGCTGATGCTGACGAATTTTTTTAAATCGGACGAAATAACATTGAATGCTTAAATATGCAATAATAGTTGCTGGAGGAAAAGGCGAAAGAATGGGAGCAAAAACGCCCAAACAATTTCTAAACCTAAAAGGCAAACCTATTTTAATGCATACCATAGAAAAGTTTAGAACTACTTTTCAAGATATTGAAATCATACTAGCTCTTCCCGAAAATCAGATTGATTATTGGGAAGAGCTTTGTGCTTTACATCACTTTCCATTTTCACCTAAAAGAGTTGTAATAGGAGGTAAAACAAGATTTCACTCTGTTCAAAATGCTTTAAACTTAGTAACAAAAAACGCTATTGTAGGCATACATGACGGTGTTAGGCCTTTGGTAAGCGAAGGAACCCTTATAGCTTGTTACGAGGCTGCAATGCATAAAGGAAACGCTATTCCAGCAGTAGATTTAGTAGATTCTTTACGCCACGTTTCTAAACAAGACAACACCAACAATGCAGTTACCAGAAGTTGTTACAAAAGTGTACAAACACCTCAGTGTTTTGCTTCAGAATTGATTCTTAAGGCCTACCAACAAGAGTTTAATCCTGCCTTTACAGATGATGCCTCGGTAATAGAAAAGATAGGAGAAGCCATCAACTTAGTAGACGGAAACAGCACCAACATTAAAATTACTACTCCAGAAGACCTTGTTTTTGCAGAGGCTTTACTTAGCCTTTAATGCTTCAATACTAACATTAAGTTTCTTCACCTTTTCTTCACCTTTTTCAATTGACTTCAGATTCTTTTTAATCTTAGATTCCCTTTTCTCAATATCTCCTTTCACTCTATCTACCTCCGAACCCATTCTTTCTGTTTTCTTCATCAACTTATCTCTTTCCTTCGCAATTTTATCGGTCTTTTTACCTTTATCAGCTAGTCTCATTAATTCTTTATTGCTTACAGCTAACTGTTTATTAGTAGCCAACAAAGACAATTTTTTACTCTCCAATTCTGTTTTTAGCGTTATAATTTCCGCTTTCATAGTTACATTCTCTGCCAACATTTTTTCTTTTGCTGCAGCGATGCTAGTAACTTTATCATTCATTTTTTGTAATTCAACATTTGCATCTGCTTGAGCAAATGTAGCTGTACTCACTAGGAGCATCGCAACAATTAAAATTAAATTTTTCATTTCCCTGATTTTAGTTCCTAGTAAAGAAAGAACAATCTAATTGGATTAAAGAATTTAAACGATTTTTTTTACGGTCGATTTCTCAGAAATATTAGCATCGATAAGGTCTGATATTAAATTCAATCCTGGTGCTTTCCCTACTTCAATACTTCCTAATTTATCGGTAAGACCTAATGCTTCGGCTCCATTAATGGTAGCCCACTTTAATAACGTTTCCAACTCTATTTGCATATTTTTTTGCCGTATAGTTTTCAATTCATCCAATATAGATAAACTCCAATTGGAAGCTAAACTATCGGTTCCTATGGTACATTTTTCCGCTAAAAAAAGAGTGTAATCTGGTTGTCTTCCCTCAATGTACTTATTGGCATTGGGACAAAAGCACCAATAAATAGCTATTGGCGATGTCTTTGTAAAAGAAATATCTTGTGCTGAAGTAAAGGTATTGTGCACCAAAAGCATTCGCTCAGTGGAAGCATACTTGGGTAAATACGATTGCAGAGAACTCTTGTTTGTTGGGCTAAACCCTTTCATTTCAGGTGCAAAATTTTGCATCGATTGTAACAATTCTCCAGATCCTTTTTCAAACATCTCATTCTCTGAAGCAGTTTCTTGGTTGTGAATACTCATTAACCCTTCGTTTAGTTCAATTACCTTCTCAACTAACTTTGGTGACAAAGAATAAGGTGCATGAGGAACAATAGTCACCCGATCATTATCAAAATTTTGCTTTAACTCAACTGCTTTGGCAATGGCTTCATCGGCAACTGAAGTATTAGTGCCAAAAACCTCTATAAAACTATGAAAAACAATAGCGCTTTTTTGTTTAGTGTCAAGAGTTGAGTCACCATTGCAAATATCTCCAACTGCAACAATTCCATTTTTCCACATTTCTTGTTCTGCTTCTCCAATGGATTTCATTCTCACTTCCTCCGCAAATTGATCTCTAACGTTTACAATTTCCTTAATAAAACCAGTCAACTTATTTCCTTCGGCTATTTTGCCCTTTAAATAAGATAGCTCCAAATGACAGTGTGTATTCACAAATCCAGGACAAATAATTCCTTCAAATACCTCAACCTCTTCCCAGTCAATAGCCTCTTTGGCTGGATTTAAAAGGTTCAATATTTGCCCTTTTTCGTCCACCTCTATCACTCCATTTTTAATTGGACTGGAATTTCCTGGAAAAATATAATCTGCTGAAAATCTTTTCATTTGCTCAAAAATACACCAAAATAATTGTGATAGTGAATGAAGAGCCAAATCAAATCTTACCTTTGCACTAAATGGCAGAGAAACAAAACATAAGAGCTTTAACCATAGATGAATTAAAGGCCTTTTTTACCGAACATGGTGAAAGTGCTTTTAGAGCCAAGCAGGTGTATGAATGGTTATGGAAAAAACAAGCCACAAGCTTTGATGAAATGACCAACCTGTCTGTAGCTACAAGAGCTATGCTAAACGAACACTTTGTTTTTAATACGGTAACCATTGCCGAAAAACAAATCAGTTCAGATCGAACCATAAAAAATGCATTTCGTTTATACGATGGTAAAATTACCGAAGGTGTTTTAATTCCTACTCCAAATAGAATGACCGCTTGTATTTCTAGTCAGGTTGGATGCAGTTTAACGTGTAAGTTTTGTGCAACCGGTAAGTTAGATCGTTTGAGAAATATTGATGCTGAAGAAATATTTGATCAAGTAGCGTTAATTAAACAACAAGCCGAAGAGCACTATAAAACTCCATTAACAAATATTGTTTATATGGGAATGGGCGAGCCGTTGTTGAATTATAGTAATGTTTTAAAATCGGTAGAATACATTACTTCTCCTAATGGATTAGGGATGTCTCCCAAAAGAATTACCGTTTCTACTGCTGGAATTGCCAAGCTCATTAAAAAATTAGGAGACGATGACATTAAGTTCAATTTGGCCTTATCGCTCCATGCTGCAAACGATGCCAAACGAAGTGAAATTATGCCCATTAATGAGCAAAATTCTTTAGAGTCGTTAAAAGAAGCCTTGCAATACTTTTATGAAAAAACAGGAACAAGAGTAACATTTGAATACATAATTTTTAAAGATTTTAACGACAGTTTAGAAGATGCCAAAGAGTTGGCTGAGTTTTGTAAAATTGTTCCGTGTAAAATAAATATCATTGAATATAACCCTATTGATGATGCTCAATTTGAGCGAGCAGACTCAGAAAAGACTGATAAGTTTGCTGCTTTTTTAGAAAACACTTTTAACCTAATTGTTAATGTTAGGCGAAGTAGAGGGAAAGACATCGATGCAGCTTGTGGTCAATTGGCCAATAAAAACAAAGCGGCCAAATAAGTTTCAAAACTTCTCAACAACCCAATATTTCTAGGCCTAAAAACCGTATTTTGTATCCTTAAAAAAATGTTGTTCTCGATACAAAATTATTGCACATGGAGTAATTCTAAAACGCAAAAATTTCATTCGAACTGACATTTTAAATTTAGAAAAACAATACCCAAATAGATGTCAGACAACAACAAAAAGCTTTTTTTACTCGATGCATTTGCCCTAATATACAGAGCCTACTTTGGTTTTGGTAAAAACCACCGTTATAATTCTAAAGGACTAAATACCTCAGCAATGCTTGGGTTTACCAATACATTAATTGAAGTTTTACACAAACAAAAACCAACTCACATTGCGGTTGTTTTTGATGCGCCTGGGGGAGCTACCAACCGAGAAGCTGAATTTACCGAATACAAAGCAGGCCGAGAAGCCATGCCCGAAGATTTGAAAATTTCTATCCCATACATCAAACAAATACTAGATGCATTTAATATCCCTATTTATTTATTAGAAGGATTTGAAGCTGATGATATTATTGGGACCATGGCTAAGGAAGCCGAAAAACATGGGTTTACAACTTACATGATGACTCCCGACAAAGATTTTGGGCAATTGGTAAGCGAAAATATTTTTATGTACAAACCAGCAGCTTATGGTAATCCCGCACAAGTTTTAGGAATTCCAGAAGTATGCGAAAAATTTGGTGTAGAAAACCCTTTGCAAGTTATTGACATTTTAGGGCTTTGGGGAGATGCTGTCGACAACATTCCAGGAATTCCAGGAATTGGCGAAAAAACCTCCAAGCTATTAATTGCCAAGTATGGTAGTGTTGAAGGATTAATTGCCCATGCCGATGAACTAAAAGGCAAACAAAAAGAAAACGTTATCAACTTTGCAGAACAAGGCTTATTGTCTAAAAAATTAGCCACCATTATTTTAGATGTTCCTGTAGAATATAATTTTGCTGACTTTGAAGTAGAAGCACCTGATGAAACAAAAATTACTGAGCTTTTTGCAGAGCTAGAATTTAGAAATTTAGCCAAAAAAGTGTTGGGCAAAGAAATCCAAATTAAAGCTGCTCCAGTTCAAGTAATGGGCGGGCAAATGGACTTGTTTGGAAATGTACAAGAAGCTACTGAAATTGAAGAAGAAACAGTTGTAATTGAACAAAAAGACATTACTACTGCCAAGCACGACTATCATTTTGTACAAACAGCTGAAGCGCGTAAAACGTTAATTACGAACCTATCAAAACAAACCTCTTTTTGCTTTGATAGCGAAACCACAGGCTTAAATCCATTTGAAGCCGAAATTGTTGGCTTATCTTTTGCCTATAAAACTGGTGAAGCATTTTATGTTCCTTTTCCTGAAGATAGAAAAGAAGCTCAAGAATTGGCCAATGAATTTAAAGCAGTTTTTGAAAATGAGGCCATCGAAAAAGTGGGTCAAAATTTAAAGTATGACATTAATGTAATCAGCACATATAATATTTCCGTTAAAGGAAGGCTTTTTGACACCATGATTGCACATTATTTGATTCAACCAGATATGCGTCACAACATGGACTTGTTAGCAGAAGCTTACTTAGGATACAAGACTGTTTCTATAGAAACATTGATTGGCAAAAAAGGAAAAAAGCAATTGACAATGAGGGATATTCCTCAAGAAAATATTGTGGATTATGCTTGTGAAGATGCAGACATTACCCTACAACTCAAAAATGAGTTTGAACCAAAAATGAACGCCACCCTAAAAAAATTAATGGATGAAATTGAAACTCCATTAATTCCTGTTTTATCGGCAATGGAAAAGGAAGGAATTAAATTAGATGTGGATGCTTTGGTGAAGTTTTCAGCAGAGTTGGAGGAGTTAGTTACATCGTTAACCGCTGACATTCTTGAAATGAGTGGTGAAGAATTTAACATTGATTCTCCCAAACAATTGGGAGAAGTCTTGTTTGAAAAAATGGTTATTGTAGATAAGGCCAAAAAAACTAAAACGGGTCAATACTCTACCAGCGAAGATGTACTTTCTAAACTGGCTAACAAGCACGATATTATTCCAAAAATATTAGAATACCGATCACTTAAAAAACTAAAATCTACCTATGTAGATGCTTTACCCGAATTGGTAAATGCCGAAGATGGTAAAATACATACCAGCTATATGCAAACTGTTGCAGCAACAGGTCGTTTAAGCTCCAACAACCCTAACCTACAAAACATACCTATTCGTACAGAAAAAGGTCGAGAAATTAGAAAAGCTTTTATTCCTAGAAACAATGATTATACTTTATTGGCTGCCGATTATTCTCAAATAGAATTGCGAATAATTGCAGCCTTAAGTGAAGATAAAAACATGCAAGAAGCGTTTATTAAAGGAGAAGACATTCATTCTGCAACAGCTGCTAAAGTTTTTGGTGTTGAATTAAGTGAAGTAGATAGAGAAATGAGAGGGAAAGCGAAAGCTGTTAACTTTGGAATTATCTATGGTGTTTCTGCATTCGGGTTGTCTCAAAACTTAGACATCTCCAGAGGTGAAGCCAAAGAGATTATTGACACTTATTTTGAGCAATACCCTAAACTAAAAGAATACATGGACAACAATGTGGTTTATGCTAAAGAGCATGGCTATGTAGAAACTATAATGCAACGAAGAAGAAACCTAAAAGACATTAACTCGAGCAATGCCATTGTTAGAGGCCATGCCGAAAGAAATGCTATTAATGCCCCTATTCAAGGATCTGCAGCAGACATTATTAAAATTGCCATGATTAACATTCATGAAGAAATGCAGAAGAAACAGTATCAATCTAAAATGCTATTGCAAGTGCATGATGAATTGGTTTTTGATGTGTTTAAGCCAGAGCTAGATGAAATTAAAGCCTTGGTAAAAGATAAAATGGAAAACGCTGTAAAGCTTGCTGTACCTTTAGATGTGGAAATGAATGATGCCGAAAATTGGTTATTAGCGCATTAACACCAATGACACCCTTATGGTTAGCTACTATAAATTGTATATCTTTACGACAATGAAAAAAATATTATTTGTTATGAAAAAGGGATTATTTATTATCACCGCATCTTTGCTATTAATTGCTTGTGGAAGTGAATCAGAAACAGTTGTAGAAATTGATACTGACACCGTTTCTGTTAATGAAAATCTTACTCCAGAGAGAGCAGGAAAGGCTCAAATGATTTTTCAAACCATCCCATCACCCTTCGAAATGGCTTCAATTTTTGAAGAAGCTGGAGCATCTTATGGTGGAGATTATACCAACCCAATAGCAAACGTAAGTAAGTATACCACTAGTGCACAACAAGCAATTAATTTAGGTGTTTACGGAACCGATTTAGGTTATGCTAATATTTACGACCAATCGCAAGAATCTATGTTTTACATGAATTGCTCAAAAATTTTGGCCGATGCCCTTGGAGTAACTTCAGCTTTTAACCCAACAACTATTAAGCGAATTGAAGACAATATGAACAATAGAGATTCTATGATGCTTATTGTTAATGACGCCTTTTGGATGTGTGACGCTTATTTAAAAGAGAATGGACAAAACGATTTGTCGGCATTAATAATTGCTGGAGGCTGGATTGAAGGGCTTTATTTAGGAGGTAGTTCTTTAAACAAAGAAACTCCAAACGAACAATTAATGATCAAAATTGCAGAGCAAAAACACTCTTTAAATAATTTAATAGATTTAGTTGCTTCTTACGATAATGAAGAGATCAATGATATTAAAGTTCATTTAGCTAACTTAAAAACTTCTTTTGATAAAATTACCGAAGAAAGTGGTGAAACTACAGTGTCGGATGATGAAGTTCCTGTAATTGGAGGAGGAAGTACTTTAACTCATACTCCAGCAATAATATTTGAAATAACTGATTTAACTAAAGAAATTAGAAATGAAATTATTCAATAAAAACGGTTGGATTGTTTGCCTTATTATAGCAATAAGTACATTAACTATTGATGCAAATGCGCAGTGTAAAAAGTTTACTAAAAAACACTGCCTGCCTTCATTAGCTCCCTTTATTCACAACGGACAATTAACCAGTGCTATTTTTAATGGTGGTGAAACTGCCGATATTGAAATGACTTTTAATGCTGGTAAAGAGTACCGTATTTTAGTTTGTGGTCAAGATTTTTTTGGAAATGTACAATTTAAGGTATTAGACAATACTAGAAAGGTACTATACAGCAGTAGTGAATTAGAAACAAATCCGTCTTGGGATTTTAAAGCAGCTACTACACAACAATTAATTATTCAGGTAAGTACACCTAAACCAGATAAAAAGAATCAATTAGCGCAGTTAAGTGCCAGAGGTTGTGTTTCTATTTTAGTTGGGTTTAAAGATTAATCTTCAGAAATTTCTCCCCTTAAAGGAAGCTCTAATTGTTTTTTAATTTGAGAAGTTGATAGATTGGTTCCCAATAAATACATGAGTTTGGTAACTGCTGCCTCATAAGTCATGTCTTTTCCACTCACAACCCCAATTTTTTTGAAAGCTGAACTGGTTTCATATTTTCCTTGAGCAACGGCTCCTCCTTCACATTGACTGATATTTAAAATAACAATGTCTTTTCTAATGGCTTCAATTAATAAATCGATAAACCAAATTTGGGTAGATCCATTTCCTGCGCCAAAGGTTTCTAAAACAATGGCTTTAAGGTTGGGTATATTAATAATGGAAAACAAATACTGCTCGGTCATTCCAGGAAATAACTTAATGGTAGCAATGTGATTGTTGGAAAACTTATTGAGCTTTAACGGTTTTTCGTTAGGAGTATAAATTGCATTTTTATTAAACTTTAATTTAACCCCTGCTTGTGCCAACACCTCATAATTGGGCGATGTAAAGGCTTCAAAATCTTCTGCATTCGATTTGGTAGAGCGGTTACCTCTGTATAAATCATACTCAAAATAAATGGCTACTTCTGGCACAACAGCTTGGCCATTTTTAGAAGTAGTAGCAATTTCAATAGCCGTCAATAAATTCTCCTTCGCATCGGTTCTTACCTCACCAATTGGCAATTGAGACCCCGTTAAAATAACTGATTTGCTCAAGTTTTCCAACATAAAGCTTAAAGCTGAAGCCGTATAAGCCATGGTATCAGATCCATGTAAAATTACAAAACCATCATGCGCATCGTAATTGTCGTAAATAATTTCGGCAATGTCCATCCAGTTCTCTGGCTGCATGTTAGACGAATCAATAGGCACTTCAAATGAATGCGTAACAATGGTGTGAGCAAACTTTTTTATTTCAGGAATTTCTTTAATTAAAGAATCAAAATTAAAGGAAACTAAGGCGCCAGAATCGTCCTTTACCATTCCGATAGTTCCCCCTGTATATATTAATAGAATTGAGCTCATTAAAATCCAAAAACTTGTTTTGCATTGTCAGTCGTAATTTTGGCTACTTCTTCAACGCTTATCTGGTAAATATCTGAAACTTTTTCAGCAATATTCAATAAATAGCTACTTTCATTCCGTTTCCCTCGGTAAGGAGTTGGTGCCAAATAAGGAGAATCGGTTTCCAATACCAAATGCTCTATGGCAACATTCTCCAACACTTTGTCCAAACCTGAATTTTTAAAGGTAACCACTCCACCAATTCCTAACTTAAAGCCACCGTAGGCAATTACCTTGTTAGCTTGTTCTAAAGTTCCAGTAAAACAATGGAAAATGCCCCTCATGTTGGCATCATTGAGCTCATCCAACACTTCAAAAATCTCATCAAAAGCCTCTCTGCAATGAATTACAAAAGGCAAGTTTTTTTCTTTAGCCCACTTAATTTGCGTTCTAAATGCATCTTGCTGAATACCCAAAGTAGTTTTGTCCCAATACAAATCAATCCCAATTTCTCCAATGGCACAAAAATCTCTTTTATTCAGCCATGCTTCCATTTGAGACAACTCTTCTTTATAATTTTCTTTAACAGAACAAGGATGTAAACCCATCATTGCAAAACAATTTTTTGGAAACTGTTTTTCTAATGCCAACATTCCAGCTATAGAACTGATATCGATATTGGGTAAGAATAAACGAGAAATGCCTTTCTCAATACAGTTTTGGATAGCTTCAGTTCGGTCTTCATCAAACTGACTAGAATATAAATGAGTATGCGTATCTGTTAAAATCATAACTACAAATGTAAAATTTATGCCTTTATAAATGATAGCCTTCTAGAAAAACAAATATTATTACCTTTGTCGACTTAAAATAACACGAATGAGTCAACAATTATCAGAACAAGAATTAGTAAGAAGAGAATCTTTAAACAAATTAAAAGATTTAGGTATTAACCCGTATCCACAGGCTTTATACCCTGTAAATGCTTTATCGAAAGACATAAAGGCTAATTTTGAAGATGGTAAAAAAGTTGTTATTGCTGGTAGATTGATGTCGAGAAGAATACAAGGAAATGCCTCTTTTGCTGAATTACAAGACAGTGAAGGGAAGGTACAAGTGTATTTTAAAAGAGACATTATTTGTGAAGGGGAAGATAAAACGATGTACAATGAGGTGTATAAAAAACTCTTAGACATTGGTGACTTTATTGGAATTGAAGGAGAGTTATTTAAAACTCAGGTGGGTGAGATTAGCGTTCGTGTTGAGAAATTTGAATTGTTGAGCAAATCTTTAAAACCTTTGCCTTTACCCAAAACAGACAGCGAAGGAAATGTGCACGATGCGTTTACAGACCCGGAAATGCGTTACCGACAACGGTATGCCGATTTGGTGGTAAATCCGCATGTAAAAGAGGTGTTTATTAAGCGAGCAAAATTGATGCATGCCATGCGTTCTTTCTTTGTTGAAAGAGGCTATTATGAAGTAGAAACCCCAATATTACAACCAATCCCTGGAGGCGCTGCTGCTCGTCCTTTTGTTACCCATCACAATGCAATGAATGTACCACAGTACTTAAGAATTGCCTGTGAACTGTATTTAAAAAAGACCTTAATTGGTGGTTTTGAAGGTGTTTTTGAATTTGCTAAAACATTCCGTAACGAAGGAATGGACAGAACCCATAACCCTGAATTTTCTATGATGGAAATTTATGTGGCTTATAAAGACTACAACTGGATGATGGACTTTACCGAAAAACTGCTGGAACATTGCGCCATTGCAGTAAACGGAACTACTGAAGCTACGTTTGGTGATAATAAAATAAACTTTAAAGCGCCTTATAAAAGAGTTACCATGACTCAGTCTATAATTGATTTTACAGGGTTTAACATTAAAGGAAAGTCTGAAGAGGAGTTGGCTACTTGGTGTAAAGCCAATGGAATTGAAGTAGATGATACCATGGGAAAAGGAAAATTAATTGATGAAATTTTTGGCGAAAAATGTGAAGGCAATTACATCGACCCAACCTTTATAACAGATTACCCTAAAGAAATGTCGCCATTGTGTAAAGAACACAGAGATGACCCAAGCTTAACCGAACGTTTTGAGTTAATGATATGTGGTAAAGAATTGGCCAATGCCTATACGGAGTTAAATGATCCGATAGACCAAAAAGAGCGTTTTGAAGATCAAATAAAATTAGCTGCCAAAGGAGATGATGAAGCAGGAGAATTTATTGATTATGACTTTTTAAGATCATTAGAATATGGTATGCCACCTACATCTGGATTGGGAATTGGTATAGATCGTTTAATCATGTTTTTAACCAATAATGAATCTATTCAGGAGGTAATTTTATTCCCTCAAATGAAGCCTGAGAAAAAAGCCTTGGAGCTAAGCGAAGGGGAAAAGACAATTTTTAACTTGTTAAAAACCAACAACAACATGGAGTTAGGTGCTTTAAAAACTGCTGCTGCATTAAGCGGTAAGCAATGGGACAAGGGCATGAAAGGCTTGTCTAAACAAGGCTTGGTTAAAGTACAGGTAGAAGGCGATGCTAAAATTTGTGTGTTACAAGCTTAAGTTTCGTTTTCAAAATTATAACTGATTTTAAAAGGCACTCCAATGGAGTGCCTTTTTTTGTTTGTGCAATTGCTGTAATGTTAGCCTATTCAACCTCTTTTTTTCAAAAAAATCAGTTTTGTGCAAGTAATGTGCAGGTAAAAAATTTGTGCGCTCTTTCGCAAATTGCCACTTTTAGCGCATTAAAACTAACGATTGTGGCCATCAGCAGATTTTCCTCAAACGTTTAAAGCAATCTATTTTAAAATACCTTCATTATTGACGCACTTGGTTCAACTTAATTGTACGCCAAATCTCAACAAACTGAAAAAACAACCTTGAGGTAAATTTTTCAACCCCTGTCAAACTTAAATAAGAGTGAGCCAACACCTCATTAATCGAGCAATTGCTTACGCTTAAACTACTATCGCATTAACATTTTTATAACACTTAAAAACATTTTACATTATGAAAACAATACACCTAATTACAACAAGCATATTCCTCACCCTCTCTTATCAGTATGCAAACGGTCAAATTAACTATGCCAACAACACCATAAGCGGATCATATTCTTCGGCTTTAGGATATGGCAATAAAGCAACCGCAAATTATTCCATAGCTATGGGTAGTCTAACCGAAGCAAAAGGTTGGTTTAGCACCGCCATTGGCTACCAAACCAAAGCAAGTGCCGACTATACCACAGCTATGGGTTACTTAACAATTGCCAGCGGAATAAATTCTACCGCTATGGGAAGAAATGCAATAGCTAGTGGCAGTTATTCAACCGCTATGGGCTATGGAACTGAAGCCAAAGGATACCAATTGGTGCTAGGAAGGTACAACACCATTAGTGGTGTTAATAGTTGGCTACCTACAGATCCACTACTAATTGTTGGAAATGGAACAAGTAGCTCAAATCGTTCCAATGCTTTTACCCTATTAAAAAATGGAAAATTAGGCTTAGGAACTGCTGCTCCACTAACTGCATTGCACATTGAAGGTGGAGGGTTGTTTATAAATGGAGACATTGGAGCAACGCCAGTAGAAGGTTCAGGAAGCCGACTCATGTGGATTCCCGAAAAAAAAGCATTTCGAGCAGGAGCAGTCAATGGAAATCAATGGAATGCAGATAGCATAGGCAATTATTCGGTAGCCTTTGGCACCAATACCATTGCCAGCAATCATGGAGCATTTGCTTCTGGAACAGCAAACAAAGCCACAGGAAACTCCTCTACAGCATTGGGAGCATACAGCACCGCTGCAGGAACATACTCCACTAGTTTAGGCGGCTACAACCAAGCTAGCGGATATGGCGCTACCACTATTGGAATGAACTCTATTGCCAGCGGATTTTATGCCACTACTATTGGGCAAAACAATCAGGCTTTAGGCAATGCTTCTTTAGCTGTTGGTGAAGAAGCCCAAGCCAATGGAAATCGTGCCATAGCTTTAGGAAACCATGTAATTGCCAACGCATTTCAAGTGGTTATGGGTCGATACAATGATCCTGCAGGAGATCCAAATTCATGGAGAACAAATGACCCTTTAGTACTTATTGGAAATGGACAAGATGATGCCAACCGCTCCAATGCTTTTACCTTATTAAAAAATGGAAATTTAGGATTGGGCATTAACAACCCCACAGAACGATTACACATTAAAGGAAAAGCAAGAATAGATAGTTTACTCTTTGCCAACCAAGGAATTCAATTTGCAGATGGTAGCATCTTAAACACCGCCACCAACTCCGATACAACCATTTTTGATTACTTAACGGTAAATAAGCGCTTAAAAATTGGACAAAACTCCTTGTATTTAGGCTCCGACTCTTTAGGTGCAAACAACCACTTATGGACAGACAATGGCCCGCTAACCTTAAATGGAGATAGCACTGGCGGCAATCAAGACACCTACATTAATCCGGTTGATGGAAAAGTAGGAATAGGAACTACTGTTAATGATCCTGTTTATGGTTTACCTGCCGCCAACACCTTATACAAAACCGTTATTAAAAAAAGTTTGTTACTTACTGGAAACAACAGTGTAATTGGTTTTAAGGCAGATAGTACAACAAACTACCACGGAGACAATGCCATGTGTTTAGAGGTTAGACCCAATGGCCACCCTCATTTTCCAAGTTGTACTAACCCAATAAGAGGACTAAACTTCTTTCGCCCTTTTGCTACTAGTCAAGACCGATACAACGGTAATTTCGATTTATTCATCTCCTCTTTAGGAGGTAGTGAAGGATTTGTTGGTATAGGAACTCCGTACCCTAAATACCGTCTATCAGTAAATGGCACCTTAGGAGCAAGGAAAGTTATAGTAGAAGCAGCAGATTGGTGTGATTATGTTTTTGAAAAAGACTACTATTTAATGCCTTTAAACGATGTCGAAATTTACATTCAAAACAATAAACATTTACCTGAAATACCATCAGAAACAGAAGTAATAAAAAACGGACAGAATCTAGCCGAAATAAATAAATTATTACTTAAAAAAGTAGAAGAATTAACCCTCTATATTATTGACATCGAAAAACGATTACAAAAAGTAGAGCACTAAACCCTTTTCCGTTATGAAAAATAAACTAACCCTTTATCTGTTTCTCTTATTAGCAATAATCACTTCATTACCAAAACAAAGTAATGCTCAATACTTTGCTCCTGTTGGCGCTAAATGGACTT
>CAJQON010000033.1 GCA_905479995.1 uncultured Flavobacteriales bacterium
AATCTAAAAAGACTATCACTTAACTTCTATTTTGAAGTTCAGAATTTATTGGCTCAAACTCCCCCATCTCCAAGTAACTACATTTTGGAAAGCGATGAGAATGGCGATATTTTAGACCCGAGAAATTTAGTTGAAGTAAATACTGATAGTAGCAGCCCAATTCCTACTATAGGAATTGTAATTGATTTCTAAATAGTTTGTTCTTCGTTTAAAATAAAAGCTACCTCATTGAAATCATTTTAACCAACTACATATATTAGGTACATTTATTCACGTAAAGCTATATACTTTGGAGAGGCCATTTATCAAAATTCTACATATTACCATTGCCTTTGTTAATAATCAAAAATGGTCTCTCCTTAATGTAAAATTCAATCCCTCCTTTTTTTAATAAAAAACAAATTCTATAAATCATAATTATATATGAACTACCTAAAATCAATTACAACTTTAATATGTCTTGCTTTCATTTTAAGTTGCAGCAACACAACACAACCCCAAATAAAAAGAAATTTATATTTCAATGGAGACATTATAACTATGCAAAGCAACGAACCTATTTACGCTGAATGCATAGTTACTTGTAAAGACTCGATTGCCTTTGTAGGAAAACTAACTGAAGCTGAAAAACTTTATCCAAACTCAACAAGGATAGATCTACAAGGAAATACATTACTACCTGGCTTAATTGATGGGCATGCACATTTTGCTGGTTTTCCAAGTCAAGCCATTGGCGCTCAAATACTACCTCCACCAGACGCAGGAGCAAAAAACATTGCCACACTTATACAAATATTAAAAGAGTGGTCTACACCTGAAAACATTGAACTAACAGGATGGATTTTCGGAATGGGTTTTGACGATTCTGTTCTCGAAGAAAAAAGATTTCCAACCAAATTTGACTTAGATAAAGTTTCAACTGAACACCCAGTAATGATCATTCATATTTCAGGTCATTTCTGCGTAGTTAACAGCAAAGGCTTAGAACTTTTAAATATTAACTCAAAAAGTCAAAACCCTGAAGGAGGTATAATTAGAAGAGTTCCGGAAAGCAATGAACCAAATGGTGTTTTAGAAGAATTAGCAGCTATCCCTTTTATGCCAATGGTGTTAGGTCCAAAAACAGAAAAAGCAATTACTACATTTCTTGAAAAAGGACAAGAAATGGCTTTATCATATGGTTACACTACGGTTCAAGAAGGCAGAGCAATGGCTAACTCTCATTTGTTTTTAGAGCATGCAGCTAACACAAATTTTCTTAAAATAGATGTGATAAGTTACATTGATTACTCTATCTCTGATTCCTTATTAAAAACCGAATGGTACAGCCCGAATTACAAAAACCATTATCGCATAGGAGGAATGAAACTGACACTAGACGGATCTCCTCAAGGCAGAACAGCCTGGCGAACACAGCCTTATTTAATCCCTCCAGAAGGTGCAGAATTGGGATACAAAGGATACCCTGCAATACCTAATGACGAAGATGTTATTAAGATTTATGAAAAAGCATTTAAGAATAATTATCAAATTTTAACCCACGCTAACGGTGATGCTGCAATGGACCAAATGATTAGAACAATGAATATTGCTAAAGAAAATACAAACAAAAATGAGCGAAGAGATGTACTCATCCATGGTCAATACATTAGAGATGATCAATTAGATGCATTTAAGGAGCTTAATGTTATTACCTCTTTTTTTCCATTACACACATTTTATTGGGGGGATTGGCATAAAGAATTAATTGGTGATAGTTTAGGAAACTATATCAGTCCTACAAGAAATGCACTTAACAAAGGATTAAACATTACAATTCACACTGATGCACCTGTTGCATTACCAAACTTAATGAGAGTTATTTGGACAGCTACTAAAAGAATTTCAAGGTCAGGAAAAATTATCGGAAAAAGCCAGCGACTTACACCATATGAAGCGCTAAAATGCATAACAGACTGGTCTGCTTACCAACATTTTGAAGAAAATAGCAAAGGTACTTTGGAAGTTGGAAAACTTGCAGATATAGTTATACTTAATAACAATCCCTTAAAAGTTGAAATAGACAGTATTCAAAAAATTATTGTCTTAAAAACAATAAAAGAAGGAGAAACAGTTTACGAACTAAAACCTTAAGCCCCTTCTTTAATTCAAAAAAAACCAAACATCACAAATTGAACTAATGAATAGAATTGAATTTATAAAAAGAAACACTGCAGACCTCCGAAATCAACTCAAAAGCCACCAACTATACAAAAACCTTAACAACATAGATGACATTAAAATTTTTATGGAAAACCATGTATTTGCTGTATGGGATTTTATGTCATTATTAAAATCACTTCAAAACAACCTAACCCAAACTAACACACCTTGGACACCAAATAAAAACAGTAAACTATCCCGATTTATAAACGAAATTGTTTTAGAAGAAGAAAGCGATTTTAATGAAGATGGCAAAGCACAAAGTCATTTTGAAATGTACCTAGCGGCAATGTCTGAAATAAATGCTAACACTAAAGAAATAAACGACCTTTTAAAGCATATAACTTGCGGTAATTCCATAAGTGACTCATTAAATAAAATAAACATAAATAAAGAAGTAGCTGAATTTGTTAAATATTCATTTTCTATTATTGAAAGAAATCAGCCACACCTAACAGCTGCGGCATTTACATTTGGAAGAGAAGACATTATACCTGATATGTTTCTTGCCATTCTCGAAAAAACCGATCCAAAAAACATATATTATAAAAAACTTAAATACTACCTTAACAGACACATTGAACTAGATACTGAAGAACATGGTCCATTAGCACTTCAAATGGTTTCAGAACTATGCAATGAAGATGAAAAAAAATGGAATGAGACATTAAATGTTGCAAGAGAATCACTCTTAAAAAGAATTAAGTTATGGGATATGATTAATGATTTAGCACTAAACAACCACTGAACACCTCAAAACTTTTTTTTATTGAAAAACAAGTAAATTGTTAGTTGAGAAATTAACTTACTAACTCATTCTTCAAATATTTCTTTTATTTTAATTTGTAACAATCCCCCTACAACCCTTTAATACTATAGGTTTTAGCGAAACCCACCAAATCTTACTATTTTTTTTGTTTAACTTTTTTTAAAATAAGTTTAACAGATTAAATATTTTGTTTATGTTTGTACCATATTAATTAAACAAAAACTATATATTATGAAAAAGTCATTATTATTTTTAAGCCTAGGAGCATTAACCATTTCTGCAAGTGCTCAATCAACAGCAAGAGTTCAAGCAATTCACAATTCTGCAGATGCAGCAGCAGACACTGTAGATGTTTATTTAACAACTCCTATAGGATCATCTTTATTAATTGAAGATTTTGCTTTTAGAACTGCATCACCATTTATTGATGCTCCAGCAGGAGTTAACATTACAATAGGAATAGCTCCAAAAAATAGCTCATCAGTTAATGATACAATTTCGGGAGCTTCTTTTAACTACAACCTATCTGCAACTAGCACTTATGTTTTAATAGCAGAAGGCATTGTTAGCCCAACAGGCTATAGCCCTGCAAAACCATTTGACATGGCAGTCTATTCAATGGGTCAAGAAGCTGCTGCAACCATGGGAAATACAGATGTTCTAGTTCACCATGGATCTACCGATGCACCAACAGTTGATGTTGATGAAGTAACTGCCGGAAACCTAGTTAATGATGCTTCTTATGGTGATTTTGCTGGTTATTTACCACTTGCTACTGCAGATTACCAACTACAAGTTAAAAATGCTGCTGGAACCGTTGTTGTTGCAAGTTACGATGCACCTTTAGCAACACTTAACTTAATAGACTCAGCAATAATCGTATTAGCTTCTGGATTTTTAGATCCTTCTGTAAACTCAAACGGGCCAGCTTTTGGCTTATATGTTGCATTGCCATCTGGTGGAAACTTAATTGCTTTACCTCCATCTGTTTCAACTGGTTTAGCTGAATTGTCAAATCAAAAAGACTTGAACATTTACCCAAACCCAGCTCAAAACAATATAACAATACAAAATCTTGAATTAGACAGAGCTAAAGTAACTATCACTGATTTGACTGGTAAAGTTGTTAATTCATCACTTTACAATATAAACAGCAACAACATAAATATTTCAAATCTTTCTCAAGGAAGCTACCAATTAACTATCACTGACAACAACAAAGTTATTGGCAACAGTAAATTTGTAAAGTTTTAATCCTTTTTATTAATTAGTTTGTTAATCAGCTAGTCTCCTAATATTTATTATTAGAAGGCTAGCTTTTTTTAGTATCATAATTTAATAAAGTCAATAATTTTGTTTAACTTTAATATGTAATAATTAAACAAATGAAAGTTTCAATTTTTTGGTTCAGAAGAGATATAAGATTAGAAGATAATGTTGCATTTTTTCATTCTCTTCAATCAGAATACCCTGTACTTCCTATTTTTATTTTTGATGATGAAATTCTAGATGAACTGCCAAAAAATGATCCGAGATTAAATTTCATTCACAATCAATTAAAAAAACTTAACAGCAAACTAAATAGACATGACAGTTCTATAAAAACATTTCACTCTAACTATAAAAAAGCTTGGCAACATCTTGACGAAACTTATGAGATTAAAGAAGTTTATTTCAATGAAGACTACGAACCTTACGCTCTAGAACGAGACAAATGGGTAAATTCTTATTTTAATTCTACTAAAACAAAAGTTAATTCCTTTACAGACCATGTTGTTTTTAAACCTGGAGTAATCCTTAAAGATAATGGACTTCCATACACCGTTTACACTCCATTTAAAAATAAATGGTTAAAACATTTTGAATTAAATAAACCTGAAATTTTACCATCTCCTAAGCTAAGTAACCTATTAAGTAAAATGGAAAAGTTTCCATCGATGGGCGACTTAGGGTTTTCTATAACTAACATTAAGGTTGAGCCTTTTAGTTTAGTTGATCTCGATAACTATGAAAACACAAGAGATATCCCCTCTTTAAATGCTACAAGCTATTTAGGACCGCACTTAAGGTTTGGAACCGTTAGTGTAAGGGGCATAATTGACCAATTGAAAAATAATCATTTTACTTTTTTGAGTGAATTGATATGGAGAGAATTTTTCATTCAAATCATGTATCATTTCCCAAGAGTAGTTACAGAAAATTTTAAACCAAAATACAATGGCATTAATTGGATAAATAATGAAACGGATTACCAATTATGGTGTAAAGGAAAAACAGGATACCCAATTGTTGATGCAGGTATGCGACAATTAAATGAAACAGGTTATATGCACAACCGAGTTAGAATGATTACCGCTAGTTTTTTATGCAAGCATTTGCTAATTGATTGGACCTGGGGAGAAGCTTACTTCGCTGAAAAACTTTTAGATTATGAGTTAGCATCCAACAACGGAAATTGGCAATGGGTTGCGGGTACCGGATGTGATGCAGCTCCTTACTTTAGAGTATTTAGTCCTAGTGCACAAACACTAAAATTTGATC
>CAJQON010000034.1 GCA_905479995.1 uncultured Flavobacteriales bacterium
CACGTCTCCTAATCCACCTTGCAAACTCATGTCAACTTCAGAATAAACCATACCATTAGGCCCTGCTTCAACATCTACTGTAAAAAGATAATAGATGGAATTACTCTTCGGTTTTTTCACAATTAGTGCAGATTGGGTGCTGGACGAATTCCCCAACAAACTGTCTCCATTAGGCATAACTGCATGAGTAGAATCCCAAACGCTAACTCCATCGGTATAAAACAATAAATTGCCGTTGGCATCACAAACAGTTGAACAGCCCTCACGTGCAAACATTTCGCTATTTGTATCGGCTACCGCAACACCCGAATTAAAATCAATGCCAGCTCTATCTCCAAAGTACCAGATATTGCCTTCTTTTTGGGCGTTTACCGTATATATACTGGTAAAAAAGAAAATGATTGTTATTATTATTTTCATAATTTTTTATTGTTTTTAAAGCAAGACTAGATTAAAAGCAATGCGGCACAAAAAAATTAACGCAACAAAGTCACAGACCCTTTGTATTCTTCCGATTTAAAGTGGATGATGTAATAATAAACGCCCTGAGGAGATTCAACTCCAGAGGCTGTTCTTCCTTCCCAACCATCCGTTATTCTATTGGTCTCAAAAAGCGTATGCCCCCAACGGTTAAGAATAGTCATGTCAAAATTCAGTCGCTCCATATTAAATGTAGTTTTATTTATAATTGCCTGAAAGAGATCATTTTGACCATCAGCATTAGGTGTAAAAACATTTGGTATTGAAATGGTAAACTCACAATCACCTTCTGTTACTACTAATGTATCAAAGACCGTACAGCCCTCAAACACCTTTACCCAATAAACACCTAAATCAATTACATTAAAAGTAGAATCCGTAGAACCATCTTGCCACAAGTATGTAGCATTTGGATAAGCACTGTTAAGAAATATATTTTCTCCTAAGCAAATTGCAGTATCGTTGCCTAAATCAACTACAGGCATTGGATAGTAAATTACATCAATTGTATCAGTAGCACTACCACATTTATTGATTACATCTACCCAGTAAGTACCTTGTTGCGTTACATTAAAAGTAGAGTCGGTTGAACCATCTTGCCAAAAATAAGTGGCATAAGAAGCTGAAGCATCCAAAATCACATCTTGACCATAACATAAAGTAGTATCATTTCCTAAATTTACTAATGGTGGAAAAATATAACTCACATCAATAGTTTCTTTTGTGTTTCCACATTTGTTCACTACTTCCACCCTATACGTTCCTGTTTGTGAAACATTAAAAGTAGAGTCGGTAGAGTTGTCTTGCCACAGATAGGTTGCATCTGAATTTGTTGCATCTAATAATAAATTTTGACCATCACATAAAACAGTATCATTGCCAAAATCAACCATAGGTGCGGAAATAAAACCAACGTTAACAGAATCTATTGTTGTTCCACATTTATTCGTTGCATTTACCCAAAAAAGTCCTTGATTAGTAACGTTATAAGTTGAAGCTGTAGAGTTATCTTGCCAAGTATAAGAAGTCTTTGGAAACGAAGCATCTAGCTGCAAATTTTGACCATCACACAACACCGTATCATTTCCCAAATTCACCAATGGCGAAGTGGTAAAGTTAATATCAATCGTATCTCGTGTTCTTCCACATCGATTAGATGCTTCTACCCAATAAGTTCCGGGTTGGTTTGCACTAAAAGTAGCACCAATAGAATTGTCTTGCCAAGTATAAGTTGAATTTGGAAATGTAGCATCCAACAAAGCTGTTTGAGTTGGACACAAAGTAGTATCGTTACCAAGACTGACCACTGGTAACGCATTGTAATAAACGACAATGGTATCTTTATTTGGACATATGCCATTCGTAACTTCTACGGAGTAGGTACCTGGTCGATTCACATTAAAAGTAGCATTGGCACTTCCATCTTGCCAAACATAAGCAGTAACACCAGCAGAGGTAGCATTAAGAGTCATTACATCTCCAGTACACAATGTGGTATCGTTTCCTAAATTAATACTTGGTGTAGGATTAATAAAAATTGGAATTGTTGTAGTTCTTGGATTGCCAAAGATAAAAACAGTTAACCTGACGTTATAAGTTCCCGAACTGGTAAACTGGTGTCCTGGAGCAAAATTTGTTGAAGTATTTAATGCTCCACTAGCTGGATCGTCAAAATTCCACAAAACAGAAGTTACGTTAGTGGTGGTAGCCATGGTAAACTGAGTAAGATCGCCAAAACACAAATTAATAGCCGAAAAAGTAGGGTTATAAATATCATTGATAAAGTTGGGCAAGCCCAATAAAACATCATTTCCTGGGAAAGAAAATGGAGCTAGTGCAAAATTACAGCCTATCCCTAAAACATTGGGATTATTGATAACATCAAGAGTGTTTGCCCCAAGGTTTGAATGATATATTTTACCATCAGGCGCACTTTGCAATGCACCTCCATATTGAGTAGCCACACCTACAAGCATCTTAGAGTTATTGATTGCTGCCTGGCTCCCAGCCAAAAGGTTGAATTGAAAAATATTAGTTGGTGTTGATACACTTTTTTCCTGGACATACAGCAAATCACCATTTGGAGAAAACTCTACACCATAAACACCACCAGGACCAAACCCAGTAAAAGACAATTTATTTGATAACCTACCTGTTACGTTGTTAAAATCAAAAACCTCTAACACATCCATACTTGTATGAGCTACTGCAATTCTGCTCCCATCTCGAGAAGCCTTTAAATAACCTACCTGCGTAGTATTCAAAATTACAGAAACCCCTATATTTGTATTTACAGGAAATGATGCATTTAAGCCAGTTGAACTAAGAAGATAACTTCTAAAAGTGTTGTTACCGGAAAGGTGGGTAACAATCCATACATCCACTCCATTTTTATGTCTTATAGCCGTGACTTTTTCACACGTAGGGCTTACTAAAAAAACGTTCTTATTCGAATTAACGTCTCCTAAACCACCATTTAAACTAATGTCCACTTCCGAATAACTGAGGCCATCTCTACCTCCTACATTATCTGTGGTAAAAAGGTAATAAATAGTGTTGGAACCAGGCTTTTTCACAATTAGTGATGACTGAGTAGACGAGCGATCACCTTTCAATCCAGACCCATTTGGCATTACCACATTGTTTTTATTCCAAACTTCAACCCCATTAGTGTAAAATAATAAGTTTCCATTGACATCACAAACAGTTGCATTCCCTTCATTTGATACCATATTAGTATTTGCAAATGGGACAGCAACTCCAGAGTTAAAGTCGATACCAACGCCTCTTCCAAAACACCAAACGTTGCCTTCATTTTGTGCGTTAATTGAAGAAAGAATTATAAAACATGTAATAAGAGTAATGAGCTTTTTCATAAGATTGTATATGTGTTTTTAGATTAAGACTACCGTTGGACTGCAATGGGTTAAAAAAAGTAGTGCACATTTGTTGCACAAAAAGAACAACCAACTCAAAATCAACGACTTAATACTTGTTTTTTTTTCTGAATTGAATCTATTTAATAATATTTACATGCCCTGTAAGCTTCTTAGAAATAAAATGATCGGTAACATATTCCAATCGGTATGCATAAACACCTATTGGCAACATTAAACCTTTGTAAGTTCCATCCCAAGTACTGTTGGTACTTTTTGTGTTAAACACCACTTCTCCCCAACGGTTAAATATGAAAAGCTCATAAGCATTCATTTCACAACTAAATTGTGGCGCAAAAGAATCGTTTAGTCCATCTCCATTAGGTGTAAAGGCATTAGGAATATAAACTGCACAATTGCAATAATCATCAAAAACAGTAATACTATCTGCTACTGATCCACAATAATTGGTTACTACTACAAAGTAGCTACCTCCTTCGGTTACTTCAAAAATAGGATCAATGGAATTGTCTTGCCAACTGTAGGTTGCATCTGGAGCTGTAGCGTCTAAGTCAACTGTTTTCCCTTCGCACAACATGATATCGTTACCCAAATTTACCTCAGCTAAAGCCAAGTAATTAATTTTTATAGTGTCTGAAGTTGTAAAACAACTATTGGTAACTTCTACAGAATAGATACCGGGTTCAGTAACAGTAAAAGTAGCATACAAAGATCCATCTTGCCAGTTATACCTTCCATTTGTAGAAAGCGTACTTAACAGCAAACTATCACCTGTGCACAATGTGGTATCGTTGCCAAGTCTAACTATAGGAGGATAAATAAAATCAATAGTTATGGTTGCTGCGCTATCTCCGCAATTGTTGGTTACCACAACGCCATAGGTATCGGGATGAGTAACATTAAACGTAGAATCTGCAGAACCATCAAGCCAACTGTAAGTCGCATTAGGAAATGCCGCATTGAGCAAAATATGCTCACCGTCACACAGGCTAGTATCACTGCCTAAGTTTACCTCAGGAAAAACATCGTAAGTCACTTCAATCGTATCTTTGTTTGTACCACATTTGTTGACTACTGACACTCCGTAAATTCCTGCATGAAACACTTTAAAAGTAGGATCAATGGAACCATCTTGCCATCTATACGTAGCTTCATCAGAAGCTGCATTCAACACTAGCGTTTCGTTAGGACATAAAGTCGTGTCATTACCTAAATAGATCAAAGGTGGTGAGAGAAATTTTACAACTATCTCATCCGAACCTGTTCCGCAACTATTGGTAACATCTACCGAATAGGTATTTGATTGGTTAACCCTGAGCGTATCTTTTGTTGAACCATCTTGCCATAGAAAAGTAGCATTCGGATTTCCTGCATTGAGCAATAAGGTTTGTCCATCGCACAAAGTCGTATCATTGCCCAAGTCAACCAAAACCGATGCGTTCATTCCCACCTTTATGGAATCTACTGCTTTACATAAACCAATGGTTACTTCTACTCCGTAAGTGCCAGCCTGAGATATGGTGAAATCAGGTTTCATCGAACCATCTTGCCAAACATAAGTTGCTCCAGCAAGTTCAACGTCCAACTCTAACGTTTTGTTAGGACATAGGGTAATATCACTCCCTAAATCAACAACTGGTAGAGGATTGATAGTAATTGGTAGTGTTTTAGTTCTAGGATTTCCAAAAATATAGGCCGTTAAGGTAACGTTGTAAGTTCCTGCACTGGAAAACTGATGCGTTGGAGTATTGTTTGTTGAGGTATCTAAAACTCCAGAGTTGGGGTCATCAAAATTCCACAAAACAGAGTCTACATTAGCAGTGGAAGCCATTGTAAATTGTGTAGCATCATCGAAGCATAGATTGGTCGCTAAAAAGTTTGGAGTAAAAATGTCATTGATAAAGTTGGGCAATCCATAACGAACCCATCTTCCGCTAGAAGAAAGTAATGAAGTAACAAAATTACAACCTGAGCCGGAGACATCTGGATTGTTAATTACATCAAGGTCAAAACCATTTGCCACATGATAAATTTTTCCATCAGGAGCAAGTTGTAGAGCTCCCATACTACCAGTTCCGAGTACTATTCTAGCATTAGAAATAGCTGTTTGATTCCCTAACGAGAGGTCGTATTGATAGACATTCCCTCTATCACTAGCATACAATAAATTTCCATTGGGGGAAAATTCAACGCCATAAGGAGCCCCTTTATTAAACCCACCAAAAGTCATTACGTTTGACAATCTCCCTGTAGCATTATCAAAGTCAAATACTTCCAATTTATCTATCCAATGATTTGCCGAAGCAATTCTACTCCCATCTTGTGAGGCCTTTAAATAACCTACCGCTGCTCCATTAACATCAGGTGGAGCAAGTGGGTTAATAGCTACACCTATTGGGATAGTAGCATTAAGAACTAACCCTGTTGAAGTGAGTTTATAACTTTGAAATTCATTGCTATTAAATAAGTGGATTACTATCCATACGTCAACTCCATTTTGGTGTCGTATTGCTGCAATTTTTTCGCAAGCAGGGCTAGCCAATTGAACAGGAACAGTACTAACTACCCCTATCCCATTCGTCATATCAACTTCATAATAATTTACACCATCAGGTTGTGCATATTTAGCGGAAGTGAAAAGACAATAAATGGAATTACTTCCTGGTTTCTTCACAATTAATGCTGATTGAGTAGAGGAGTCATTCCCTTTCAAGCCAGTTCCATTGGGCATCACATTATGGTTTTTATCCCAAACAGTTACACCGTTGGTATAAAACAACAAGTCTCCGTTAGTATCACAAATACTAGCACAGCCTTCAGCTATATCCATCTTACTGTCAAAAATAGCCACGGGACTTCCTGAATTAAAGTCAATTCCAGCTTTATCCCCAAAATACCAGATGTTTCCTTCGTTTTGGGCGCTTGTGGTAAATACGTATACTAAAGTCAATATACTTAAAGCGAATTTTCTCATAATATTTATTATTTTAAGTAAGACTACCTACAAGACAAAAAAGGAGAATAAACAGGATGCACATTTGTTGCACAAAAAGAACAACCAATTTAAAATCAACAATTTAAACGTTGTGTTTTTCACAAAAAACTTAACGAAATAAGGCAACATTTCCTTTATAGGTTTCTGTTCCGAAGTGGATGAGGTAAAAATAAGTGGATGAAAGAGGTGTTTTATTTTTGAAATGGCAGCATTTATTTATGGTGAGATTGCTTCTTTATTTTGCTTCGCTTCATTCATCGCAATGGCGAACAATTAAGCTATAATTTATTCCTTTTTGTGAATTTGAGGCAACGAAAGGTTGAACTTAATGATGAGTAACCTGGCCACTACCATTAAAACGATGGGAATAATTTGAACCACCGTCTCAGGAACATTAAGGTGAAGCAGCAGTAGATAAATGGCTCCGCCAACAATACTTACTGTGGCATATATTTCTTTTTTAAAAATTAAAGGCACTTCGTTGACTAAAATATCTCGCAATACTCCACCAAAGGAACCGGTAATGGTTCCTAACACGATGCAATTTAAAGCCGAAAGTCCAGTATCCACACCTATTTGAACTCCTGTTATGGTGAATAAGCCCAAACCTACGGCATCAAAAAACAAGAGGTGTTTGTTAAATTTATTGAGTTTGCTTCTAAACAAGATCGCCACTAAGGCTCCTCCGACAATAAAGTAAAGGTGCATGGAATCGATTAACCAAAACACTGCTTTGTCTGTGAGTAGCATGTCGCGCAGGGTTCCTCCTCCAAGCGAGGTGACAAAACTGATGATAACAATACCAAAAGGATCGAAATCTTTATTGATTGCTTTTAATGCGCCCGATATGGCGAAGGTAAAAGCACCAACTAAACTAATGTATAAAAGAATGGTTTCCATAACTCCAAGTTAAAAAGTGTTGACTAGGTCTTTTGTTTGTTTGAGCTGCGCATATAACTTTTCTGCCTGTTCATAATATAAAGTTTGTTGTCCGTCAGAAAATGCTTTTTCGGGCTGTTCGTGTGTTTCTACAATTACTCCATCTGCACCAGCTACCACGCCAGCCAAAGCCATTGTAGCAACGTGTTGTCGCAAGCCAATTCCGTGAGAAGGATCAACAATTACAGGCAAGTGACTTTTTTCTTTTAAAATAGGAATAGCGTTTAAATCTAAGGTGTTTCGATAGGCGTTTTCGTAGGTACGAATGCCTCTTTCGCACAACACTATTTTTTCGTTTCCATTGGAAAAAACATATTCGGCTGAAGCTAATAACTCTTCAATTGTTCCCGACATTCCGCGTTTAATCATAACGGGTTTGTCAACTTTTCCTAGCACATCTAAAAGGTTAAAGTTTTGGGAGTTTCGCGCTCCAACCTGAAAGACATCGACATAAGGCAGCATTTCTTCTACTTGCGATACTTGCATGACTTCGGTAATTACTTTAATTCCGTTTTCAGCACAGTGCTGGTAAAAGAGTTTTAAACCTTCCATTCCCAACCCTCTAAAAGCATATGGTGAACTTCTCGGTTTATATACTCCACCTCGCATAATTTTAATGTTATTTTTTAACAAGTGGGCTACGGTATTTTCAATTTGAGCTTCGCTTTCTATGGAACATGGTCCTGACATTATTGCTAACTCGTTTCCACCAATGGTCACTTCATCACCTAAATCGATAATGGTACGGTTGGTTTTCCATTTTTTTGACACCAACTTGTAACCATCTGAAACTCTATGGATGTCATCTATACCATCCATATTTCCGATTAATCGGATATCAAAATCTGATTTAGGAATCCCTATGATGTAGTTTTTAAACTGCGTTTTTACCTCATTGGGTTGAATTTTCAATTCTTGTAAAGAGGCAATTAGTGCTCCTTTTTGCTCAGTTGAAATGTTATTTGATAGTTGAATTATCATGTTTTTTTGTTGTTTCCCTGCCTAAACAGGGTTTATTTTTTATTTTCTGGATTCCTGACCTCCGCTTCGCTGAATCAGGAAAAAAGTATTATTTTATCTTTTGGACGAATTTGTCAATTTTCGTTTTTAAATCTCCTTCATTGGTTAAAGCCTTAATAAAAGCGCTTCCAATAATTGCTCCTTCGGCATATTTACAAGCGGTATTAAATGTTTCTGAATCACTAATTCCAAATCCAATTAATTTAGGAACATCCAACTGTAGTGCTTCAATTTTCTTGAAATAAGCCAATTGACTTTCTTCAATACTACTTTTACCTCCCGTTATGGCATAAGATGAAACTACATACAGAAAACCCGAACTTTCTTGAGCAATTTCACTAATACGCTGTTCGTTGGTTTGTGGCGTAATTAAAAAACTCATTTTAATGTGATGCGCCTCAAACAGTTTTTTGTGTTCATTTTGATAAGTTGCTAAAGGTAAGTCTGGAATAATTAAACCATCAACTCCAACTTTTTCTGCTGTTGCTAAAAAATCAGCTATTCCATATTGGATAAGCTGATTGTAGTAGCCCATTAAAAAAATGGGCAAGTCTTTTACAGTTTTTCTAATTTCTTGAACTTGCTCAAAAATTTGCTGAACGGTTATTCCATTGGCAATGGCTATTTCACTACTTTTTTGAATGACTGGACCATCTGCTAAAGGATCAGAAAAAGGCATGCCAACCTCTACCATGTCAACACCTTGCTTGGCCAATTCTTGAACAATTTCTACGGCATCATTCAGCTGTGGATAACCCGCAGTGAGATAAATGTTTAAGATGTCTTTTTTGTTTTGAAAAGTTTCTTTTATTCTATTCATTACTTATTCATTTTTTGTCTTTCTGATTCTCATCAGAAAATAGATACTTCATTTTGTTTTATTGTTCCGATAAATCGTAACTAAAACTACATTCAGCATGACAAATGAGTCATGTAAGTTTCCATGTCTTTATCTCCTCTTCCCGATAAATTAACGACCACACATTCGTCTTTTTTAAGGGTTAATTTATTCAATGCCGCTAGTGCATGAGCCGATTCTAAGGCTGGAATAATTCCTTCGAGCTGGGTTAATTCAAAAGCAGCATCTAAGGCTTCTTGGTCTGTGGCGCCCATAAATGTTCCTCTGCCACTTTTAAACAAATGTGCGTGCAACGGCCCAATTCCTGGATAGTCTAAACCAGCCGAAATAGAATAAGGTTCTGTAATTTGTCCTTCACTGTTTTGCATCATTAAGGTTTTACTTCCGTGTATAATTCCTGAGGTTCCCAGCTCTGTTGTTGCTGCCGATTGTCCAGAATGAACTCCTTTCCCATCTGCTTCAACGGCAATTAGTTCAACTTCTTCGTTTTCTAAGAAGTGATAAAATGCACCTGCAGCATTACTTCCTCCTCCAACACAAGCAATTATTTTATTGGGGTAGTTTTTCCCTGTTTGTTTCTGTAATTGAGTTTTCATTTCTTCAGAAATGATGGATTGAAATCGTGCTACTAGATCTGGATATGGATGTGGCCCTACCACTGACCCAATAAGGTAATAGGTGTCTTCAGGATTGGCAATCCAGTCGCGAATGGCTTCATTGGTAGCATCTTTTAAGGTTTTACTTCCCGAAGTTGCTGGTCGAACCTCAGCACCTAACATTTTCATTCGGGCAACGTTGGGAGCTTGTCGCTGGATGTCAATTTTGCCCATATATACAATACAAGGCAAATTCATTAATGCACAAACGGTGGCTGTTGCAACACCATGCTGCCCTGCTCCTGTTTCTGCTATAATTCTGGTTTTACCCATTTTTTTGGCCAACAAAATCTGTCCCACCGTATTGTTTACTTTGTGCGCTCCAGTATGGTTTAAATCTTCTCGTTTTAAAAAGATATTGGATTGGTACTTTTTGGATAAATTTTTGGCAAAATATAAAGGTGTTGGTCTGCCTACATAGTCTTTTAGCAACGCTTTATATTCTGTTATAAACTCATCAGATTCAATGATATCCAAATAACAATTTTTTAATTCTTCTACGTTATGGTGCAACATTTCTGGAATGAAGGCTCCTCCAAAATCACCATAAAACCCATTATTATTTACTGAGTAACTCATCTTTAAATGCTTTAATTGTTGCTATATTTTTTACACCTGGTGCTAACTCAAAGCCACTGTTAATGTCTACACCAACAAATTGTGGGTGGCTAACTTGTTTTAATTTTTGTGCGCTTTCTAGCTTTATTCCTCCGCTTAAAAAGAAGGGAGTATTGCCTTTGTAATTGTTTAATAATTCCCAATTAAATACAACACCGTTCCCTCCTGCTTTTTCTCCAAAAGCATCAAATAGAAAGTAGTCACAATTCGGCTCATAGTTTTTTAATTGGTTAAAATCAAAATCTTCATGGATGTTAAATGCTTTGATAATTTTTCGGTTTAATTTTTTAACTCGCCCACAGAAGTGAGGAGATTCCGTTCCATGCAATTGAACGTATTTAATGTCAAAACGCTCAATTCTATCCAATATAAATCCTTCGGTTTCATTTACAAATACACCTACTTTTTTAATTCCGTCAGGCAATTTAACCGACAGATTATAGTCTACATTTCGTGGAGATTTTTCGTGAAAAATTAATCCCATAAAATCTGGTTGAACCGCAACTAACTCAGCTATATTTTCGGAATCTTTCATTCCACATACTTTCAGTTTCATGTTTTTAATTTTTTATCGTCTTTGCGAGGAAAAAGTAACCTTACTGTTTATAATGAGATTGCTTCACTTTGTTTGCAATGTCCTTGCTGTTTCAATTCCTTTTATAAATTTCTTTGCTGCCATTTCCGGCTCTGCTGTTTTCATGAAGTTTTCTCCAATTAAAAACCCATCAAAACCATGCTGTTTTAGTTCAATAATATTATTGATATTTCCAATTCCACTTTCGGCTATTTTTACCACATTTTGAGGTAAGCTATTGGCCAATCGAATAGAGTTTTCAAAGTCTACTTCAAATGTTTTAAGGTTTCTATTGTTGATGCCTACCAATTCTATTTCGGAAATGCATTTATCCAATTCTTCTTCAGCGTGAATTTCCAATAACACTTCTAACCCTAAGTTTTGAGCCAACGTTGTAAATTGTTTAATTTCTTGTTGAGTCAATACCGCAGCAATTAATAAAATGGCATCTGCGCCAATGGCTTTAGCTTCTATTATTTGGTATTCAGATACAGTAAAGTCTTTTCTTAATATGGGACAGTAATTGAATTTACGTGCTAGTATTAAGTCTTCATTTGTGCCTCCAAAAAAATTGGTATCGGTTAATACCGACAATGCCGAAGCTCCAGCTTGCATGTATCCAATGGTTACTTTTTCAACATCAGCGTAAGCATTTATGATGCCTTTTGAAGGAGATTGCCGCTTAAACTCTGCAATTATTCCAGATTTGTCTTCCCGTAAAATGTATTTTTTTAAGGAAACTGCTTCAGATTTAAAGTGTATACTCTTTTCCAACAATTGTATCGGATGAGTCGCTGTTCTTTCCAATACTTCTTTTCGTTTGTAGTTGATTATCTCGTCTAATATGGTCATTGTAATACTGTTTTTAATGTTTTCAATGCTGCTCCTGACTGAAGTGATTCAAGTGCCAGTGCTTTACATTCTTGTATTGATTTGTTGGGTTCAAAACAATGAATGGCAAAAGCCGAATTGGCCATTATCACTTCATTTTGTGCTACTGTCCCTTCGTTTTCAAGAATAGCCACAAATATTTTAGCAGCTTCTTCAACACTTTTTCCTCCATAAATTGATGTAGCATCTAGTGTTTTAAACCCTGTTGTTTTAGGCTCAATTAATTCTTCTCCTTTATTGGAAATCATTTTGATGGGACTGGTTAATGAAATTTCATCGTAACCATCTAAACTGTGTACTACTTTATAATTTTTACCAGTGTCTTGCAGCAAGTAATTATAGATGCGCGCCAATTCTAAACTAAAAACACCTACCATCTGATTTTGTGGTTTGGAAGGATTAACAATTGGTCCCAACATATTAAAGAAGGTTTTTACGCCCAACTCTTTTCGAATAGGACCAACATTAGCCATTGCAGGATGAAATAGAGGAGCATGCATCATGCAAAAGTTGGCTTGGTCTAATTGTCGTTTTAAAACGGCCTCATCATTGGTAAATTTATATCCCAAAAATTCCAACACATTTGAAGATCCACAAGAAGATGACACACCGTAATTACCATGTTTGGCCACTTTATATCCTGCACCAGCAACAACAAATGAAGTTAGGGTGGAGATGTTAAAGGTGTCTTTTCCGTCTCCTCCTGTACCACATAAATCGATGGTGTTAAATTCAGAAAAATCCATTTTCACACATAGATCAAGGAGAGCCGTTTGAAATCCTTTCAATTCTTCTACCGAAATATTCCGCATGAGGTAAACCGTTAAAAATGAAGCAATTTGAGCTGCATTGTATTCTCCATTTCCAATTTTGGTTAGCACACTGTATGCTTGTTGTTCAGACAGTTTTTGTTGTTGAAACAACTGGTTAAGTATTGTTTTCATTAAATCGCTAAAAAATTAGTAATGATTTCTTTTCCATTTTCAGTTAAAATAGATTCTGGATGGTATTGAACCCCATACAAATTATAGTCTTTGTGCTTAATGGACATGATTTGATTGTTTTCTTCTGTTGCCGTAATTTTTAATTGATCAGGGAAGTTATTGTGCGAAATAACCCAGCTGTGGTAACGTCCAATTTCAAAACTATTGGGCAAATTTTTATACAACAAATCTGAAGTATCTAAAATGTTAATCTTATTGGCTATACCATGAAATACTTGACTCAAGTTCTCCAACTCTCCTCCGTACACTTCACCAATTGCTTGCATGCCTAAACACACTCCCAATATTTTTTTTGTTGGAGCATATTGTTCAATAACTTCTTTTAATATCCCTGCATCTTTAGGTAATCCTGGTCCTGGCGACAATACAATTGTGTCATAGTCGTTGACTTGTTCTATTGAAATTTCATCGTTCCTAAAAACATCCACTTCATAGTTACCATCAGCTTCAATGTAGTGTACCAAGTTGTAGGTAAAGGAATCGTAATTGTCTAGTACTAATATTTTTTTCATAATCTTTTGTTTGTCATTCCGACCGCAGTGGAGGAATCTTTGTGCTTTCAATAGCTTTGCACTATTTATATCTCTTGCGCTAATTTTAAGGCTTGTTGTAAAGCACCCAATTTATTTTTTACTTCTTGCATTTCACTTTCTTCATCAGAGTTTATTACAACACCTGCACCTGCCTGACTATACAATATGTTGCTTTTACTTAAGAAGCTTCGTATTGTAATGGCATGATTTACGGTTCCGTCAAAACCAAAACAACCAATGGCTCCACCATAAAAACCTCTTTTTGTTTTTTCATATGCATCAATTAATTCCAAGGCTTTATATTTTGGTGCACCACTTAATGTTCCTGCCGGAAAAGTATCGGCAAACAATTGAATTGCATTTTGTGGGTTAACCTTTGCTGTTACTTCTGATACTAAATGAATAACATGACTGTAAAACTGAACTTCTTTATAGGATTTTACAGTTACCTGTTTTCCATGTTTACTTAAATCGTTTCGAGCTAAATCTACTAGCATGTTATGCTCTGCATTTTCTTTAGGATCTTTTGCCAATAGTGCTGCAGCAATTCTATCCTCCTCATCATTACCTGTTCTTTTAAAAGTTCCAGCAATCGGATTTATCGTTGCTATTCCACTTTCAACTTTTATTTGTGCTTCTGGAGAAGATCCAAACAATTTAAAGTTCCCAAAATCAAAATAAAACAAATAAGGAGATGGGTTAACTGAACGCAAAGCACGATACAAATTAAAATCGTCTCCTTTAAATTGTTGAGAAAATTGACGAGAAAGCACCATTTGAAAAACATCTCCTTGCTGACAATGCTTCTTTCCTTTAGTCACCATTTCTTTAAAATCATCATCACTTAAATTGGAAGATTCATTGCCTTCCAAGCTAAATTTATATTGGGCATGAGAAACGTTCTTGATTAATTTCGCTACACTTTCTATGTCACTTTCTTCTCCCTCTAACAAATTCTCGATAATGGTCAGTTCATTTTTAAAGTGATCTATTTTAATGATGTATTTATAAAAGCTGTAAAACAAATCTGGAATTGAATTCCCTTTTTTGTTTTGATTAAGGGTTATATTTTCAAAGTATTGTATGGCATCAAACGCTGCATATCCATAAACACCATTGCCAGGTGTTTGCGCTATATCAAATTGATTGACAAAGTTTTGTAGCGCAGCAACCACTTCGTTTCCTCCTTTAATCTCATTGACATTATCCAACCCTAGTCCGCTTATGTCAATTGAATTATTGATTACTTTAAATGTACTTAGTGGTTCTAAACAAAGAAAAGATTGCGCATTTTCATTGCTATGGTAATCAGAACTTTCCAATAAAAAACTGTTGTAAAACTTATCGCGCAAGCTCAAATACAATCCAACGGGAGTTATAGTGTCGGCAATAAATGTTTTCTGCTTTGTTGTTATGCTTATTTTATTCATGTTATAAATATTGAACTAACTATTTTTTGACCATAAAAAAAGGCTTGTCGTAATCGACAAGCCTTTTAAAGTATATTATATACAAGGTTTAGATTACGCTTTTGAGTTAAAACGAAACCACCACCAATTTGTATTTTTTGTTGTAATCATAATTGACTACAAATGTATGGTAAAAAAATTGAGAAAAACAAAAGCCGCAAAAAATAAAATAAATAGGAGTTAAATAATGGCCTTAATTTATTAACAAAATAGAGCCATTATTTTTAAAATTATATACATTTGCTGCAGATAACTTAACTTAAAACTTAAACGAAATAAGTATGTCACAACATCAAGCAGAAATAGATGCTTTTATGGCGGGTGTTATAGCCAAACAAGCGCATGAATCAGAATTTTTACAAGCAGTAGAAGAAGTTGCTGAAGCAGTAATTCCTTTTATAGCTGACAAACCTCAGTATAAGTCTGCAAAGATTTTAGAACGAATGGTTGAGCCGGAACGTACTATTATGTTTAGAGTGCCTTGGTTAGGTGATGATGGGGAAATTCATATCAACAAAGGGTTTAGAGTAGAATTTAATTCTGCTATTGGACCATATAAAGGTGGTTTAAGGTTTCATCCTTCTGTAAATTTATCTATCCTTAAGTTTTTAGGATTTGAACAAGTTTTCAAAAACTCTTTAACAACATTGCCTATGGGTGGTGGTAAAGGCGGTTCTGATTTTGATCCTAAAGGAAAATCAGACAACGAAGTAATGAAATTTTGTCAATCTTTTATGACTGAGTTAGCTCGTCACATTGGACCAAACACTGATGTTCCTGCTGGAGATATAGGTGTTGGTGGAAGAGAAATCGGATACATGTTTGGACAGTACAAAAAAATTAGAAATGAATTTACTGGTATTTTAACTGGTAAAGGACGTAACTGGGGTGGCTCTTTAATTAGACCAGAAGCAACAGGATACGGAACAGTATATTTTGCAAGAGAAATGCTGGCTACAAAAGGAGATTCTTTTAAAGGAAAAACGGTTGTTATTTCTGGATCAGGAAATGTTGCTCAATATGCTTTAGAAAAAGTGATTCATTTAGGTGGTAAAGTAGTAACGGTTTCTGATTCTTCAGGATATGTTCATGCTCCTAAAGGAATTCACTCTGAACAATTGGCTTTCTTAATGGATTTGAAAAATGTAAGAAGAGGAAGAATTAAAGAATTAGCAGACAAGTTTGAGGACATTGAATTTTTTGAAGGTGAAAGACCTTGGGGAGTAAAATGTGATGTAGCATTACCATGTGCTACTCAAAATGAATTGAATGCTGATGAGGCTAAAACATTATTAGCTAACGGATGTATTTGTGTTGCTGAAGGAGCCAATATGCCAACTACACCTGAAGCAATTGCTGCTTTTGATGAAGCTAAGATTTTGTTTTCTCCTGGAAAAGCGTCTAACGCTGGTGGAGTTGCTACTTCAGGTTTAGAAATGTCTCAAAACTCTTTAAGAATGTCTTGGACAGCTGAAGAAGTTGATGCAAAACTAGATGCTATTATGGTTTCTATACACAATGCCTGTGTAGAGTACGGAACTGAAGGTAATTACACTGATTACGTTAAAGGCGCTAACATTGCAGGATTTGTTAAAGTTGCAGATTCTATGTTAGATCAAGGATTGGTATAAGGTCAACTATATATATCACTAAAAAAGCCTCATCAATTTGATGAGGCTTTTTTTATGTACCAATTTTTCAAAGCAACATTAACAATACACTACTACATAATACTGTTAGGGTAATTAAACTTACTACTACTCGCTCTGTTACCGAAGTTGTTGTTTTTGGTTGATACAATAAATTATAAACACTTAATACTATTTTTTCCATTAGTCTAAGATTAGTTTTTCTGTGAGCACCTCATCACCCGATCGAACTACTACATAATACATTCCTTTACTTAAATTAGATAGATTTATGCGTTTAGATACTGCGGCATTATTCTGAAATTGCTCTACTATTTTTCCATGTAGGTTAGTAATCGTTATTTGCTCGTTGCCTTTTAATTGATCTATATTAATGAAGCCATCATTACTTGGATTGGGATAAATGTTAAATCCACTGTTCGCATTTTTAATCACGATGACATCGGAATACGAATAATCTCCATTAAAATCTACTTGCTTTAAGCGGTAATAAGTTGTTTCAGTTGATGGTTTATGGTAATCGAAATAGTGCAATACTGAACTTGAGTTTCCTGCTCCACTTTGAGTAGCTACCTCTTCAAAGTTGATGGCATCAACAGCACTTTCAATTACAAAATAGTTGTTATTCACTTCAGCTGCAGTGGTCCAGTTCAACCTGTTATATCCTGTTTTTAGTGCTTCGCCTGTAAATTCAGTTAAGGTAATTGGCAACACACCACTTATTGGCGTATAAGAATAACCACATAAATCCCCAGCATAACCATCGGCTCTAATGTAATACGTTTGACCAACCGTCATACCAGTTAACGTCCAAGTACCTGCACTGTTGTTTGCTGCATAATTAATACAACTTCCACTAAGCATAGATAACGATCCACAAGCACCAGACCAAACCGATAATTGTACTCCCCATTCTTTGCTACAGTTAGAAACTGTGTAATCGATTACACTCGTTACCGAATCTGCTACAAAAGCGATCCAAGAGTCATTTTCTATGGTACCACATCCACTCGGACTTGCTGCCGAAGCCGTATAACTACACCTCGTTGAACCATTATATGTATTGGTAATGCTCATTGTTTGAGCATTTACACATTCATCTTCTGGAATGGTAGTGCTCGTTTCTACGGTAAAATCAATAATATCAAAATCTAAGGCCTCTTCATTAAAGTAATTGTTAGAAACACCTATATAATAAGTAGTGTTAGCTGCTAACCCTTGCACGCAAACTCCTGCCACATCATCAAAATTATAATAAGATGTAACGCAGTTGGTCAAACTATCATTAATACAGTTCTCCCACACGCCTATTGAATGTGATTTATCGTTAGCATAATCATATTCTATTGTAAAATAAATATTTTCACCTGCGTTTGCTCCTGTTGTGTAGGCATAAATCTTTACATCACTATCTTCAAATTCTCCAGTAGCAGCTGTTCCACAAGATTCGGCCTCCCCTACCCAGTCATCTACTCCACCAACACCTGGAGTAGTAATGTTGTTTTGGGTATAACCATCAGTTATAGTCGTAGCATTTCCTGCACAAGGCGTAGCACATGAAGCCGTAATTCCGTTATAATCCGTTTCACACGTTAATGACCCAGACCCTGTTGCTTTTATAGTAACAGTATAATTGGTACTGGCTGTTTTTCCTAATAACTCTGATCCTGCAACATCCAACACATTGTTTACATAAATGTCAGATGAAGTTCCACTACCATTATTAATACTCGCTACTTGTATGTCAAAAGTTCCTGTACCGCAGTTTAAGTTTGTAGTTGTTACTGTGGCTGTTGGTGGAGTAGCACATGCACAATCTTCGGTCATCGTGGTTGACGACACATCACATCCTCCATAACTGGCTCCATCTACTGTTACCACAACATTAGTACTATATGCAAACGGACCAATAGTGGTTGTTCCTGTTCCTGCAGCAACTGTTGTTGCCACACCAGCAGAGTTACTAATATCAACATCACTTCCTGCACCTAAATTTGTTACGTTAACATCAATGTAAAACTGACCGTTTCCACAATCTGGTGAGACACTAAAAAGAGCTGTTGGAGCAATACAATTAGTAGTTACCAAAATATTATCTACTTGCGCTCCATAACTATAAGCTCCATTGTAAACAAAACGTATTTCATAAACCTGAGCAGCGTTTAATCCGCTATGTGTTGTCGCACCATAAGTTCCATTATCAGTACTTGTAGTAGTTTCATCAACCATATTTGCACCTACCTGAAGGTTAGTTGTTACATTGAATAACTGTGCTCTAAACTGATCTCCAGCTCGATAATACTGATAGGCCCAATCAAAAGAAATGTCAACAGATGTTTCGCCCGTAAAAGTTCCAACCCTTAATACTGCGGTTTGCACACATAAAGAATGACCATAGTTTATTACAGCTCTTTTAGAAGCACAACCTACTCCAATGCAACTACAATTACAAGATCCATCTGAACTTAAAATATTCCAACTTTCTGAACCTCCACAATTTGCACCAGTATTGTCTATTTGATATACACTTGCTACAGATGTTGTTATTGCACCTGTTGGTTCTCCTTCAAAATCTTCGAAAAGAACTTGTCCAAAACTTACTTGCGAACAAATAAATAGGAATACAATTAGAGTAATGTTTTTTAGTTTAATTAACATGGTATGAAGTTTATTTGGTCAATAAATGTTCAATAGCACTAAATGCTACCAACTTATTTTTTTCGTTTTCAATGTCTTGAGTTTCTGCAATTGAAGAAGTTTTAGACAAAGCCTTATTCATTCGATTTATTTCATCTTTGTAACGATTGCCAAACAACACAAAAACGTTTTCGGTGGTTTGGTAGGCTACCATATTTAGCAACACTTGTTCAGAAGCTTCAATTCCATAGGTATCAAATAAATATTTCAATAAAGGCTCTTCATTTCCTTGATTGGTAACTCTAAAACTTGAGTTTGTTGTTGTTTGTGCTATCCCTTCAAATGAAGAGGCACACAAAAAAAATGTAAGTGATATTAGTAGTATTTTTTTCATAACGATAGTAGTTCAATGCTAAAATCAGCGATTATGAAACAAGGTTACCTATAGTAAATAATGAAAACGTGTCGATTCATGAAACCGAACCACAACAAGACGTTCAAGTTGTATTGATTCGTGAATTAGTACTACAAACTAAAAGAAAAAGAGGGAGATATTTACTGCGTTGCCTGTACACCAAAGTACATTCCAAAGGCAATAATTAAACTAGAAATGGTTACCCCAACGGTAACAGCCAAAAACGACTTTTTATAATCCATACCCAGAATAAAAGCAGCCAATGTTCCAACATAAGCACCTGTAACAGGCAAAGGAATCATAACGAAAACCATAAGTCCCCAAACGCCATACTTCTGAATACTTTTCCCTGTATTCTTTTTAGCTCTTCTGGATAAAAAAACGGCAAACTTTTTATAAACTTTACTTCTCCATAAGTTTTTATTAGAGAACCTTAACACATAATGAAATGCAGGATACACCAACAAATTAGCCCCCCACCCTACTAAAAAGGCATGCACTATTGGCACCCCTTTTAATACACCATAAGGTATACCCACTCTAGCTTCTCCGAAAGGAGAAATACTAATTAAAAAGGTATTAATGAGTTCCATCATTGTTATACAATCATCTTGGGGGTGCAATATCGTAAATAAAATTATTTTAAAGTTCCATTTTAAGTTCATTTAACAAAAATTATCGAATTCAAGAATATCACACTTTATTCTTTTATAAGATTTGATAAAATGTTACATTCGTTTTTCTAAAGCAAAAACTATGTACGGCAAATTACAACAACAATTACAAAACGATCTAAAAGCAATTGATGAAGCTGGATTGTATAAAAGAGAAAGAATAATAACAACGCCTCAAGGAGCAACAGTAAAGGTTGATTCTGGTGAAGAAGTAATTATTATGTGCGCCAATAATTATTTAGGATTGTCGTCTCACCCAAAAGTAATTGAAGGTGCTAAAAAAGCTTTAGACACACATGGTTTCGGGATGTCGTCTGTACGATTTATTTGTGGAACACAAGACATACACAAAACCTTAGAAAAGAAAATTGCTGATTTTTTAGGCATGGAAGACACTATACTTTATGCTGCTGCATTTGATGCCAATGGCGGTGTTTTTGAACCTTTATTTACTGCTGAAGATGCTATTATTTCTGATTCATTAAACCACGCGTCTATTATAGATGGTGTTCGATTATGCAAAGCTGCACGATACCGTTATGCTAACAGCGATATGGCAGACTTGGAAGAACAATTAAAAGCTTCACAAGCTCAACGCAATAGAATTATTGTTACTGATGGTGTATTTTCTATGGATGGATATGTAGCTAAATTGGATCAAATATGTGATTTAGCAGAAAAATATGATGCCATGGTAATGGTAGATGAATGTCATGCTACAGGATTTATTGGAAAAACAGGAAGAGGAACACATGAACTTAACAATGTAATGGGCCGTGTAGATATTATTACTGGCACATTAGGCAAAGCATTGGGTGGAGCAATGGGAGGTTTTACTTGCGCCAATAAAGAGGTAATTGACATGTTAAGACAAAAATCTCGTCCTTATTTATTCTCTAATTCATTAGCGCCATCTATTGTTGGTGCATCCATTGAAGTTTTTGACCTATTAAGTTCATCTACAGAATTAAGAGATACTCTAGAAGAAAACACCAACTACTTTAAAGCTGGTATGAAAAGAGTTGGTTTAGAAATTAAAGATGGCGACTCTGCTATTGTACCGGTAATGTTATACGATGCAGCACTGTCACAAAAATTTGCAGACCGATTATTAGATGAAGGAATTTATGCCATTGGCTTCTTTTTCCCTGTAGTTCCTAAAGAACAAGCAAGAATAAGAGTTCAACTATCTGCTGCACATACTAAAGAACATTTAGACAAGGCCATTAATGCCTTCGAAAAAATAGGGAAAGAGCTTGGAGTGATTTAACCACTTTATTTAAGCTATCACTTAAATATCAACGCATTGAAACAATTACTAATACTAATTATTTTATCATTTCTTAGCTTATCATTATTCGCTCAAGAGGTAGATGCGGTCCATCAAATAAAAACGGTAAGCTCTAACGAATACAATATTACCACAAAAATAACAGGATTAATCGGTGTTGATTTAGCTCGAATAACTTACTTTATTAGCCAAGACCATACCTTTGTAAAACCAGCTAGCAACCCTTTATTCTCTAACAGAACAGAAGATCACATTAAGTTTTACATCATGGCAATTCCTCCCTCTGGAGAATTAGATGTATCATTTAATTTAACATTGGGAAATGGCGGAGAGTTTGCCTTTCAATCTTCCTTGCAATATTCTAAAAATGAACAAAAGGAAGTGCTTAACCTGCCTCGAATATACCTTAGCTCTTCAGTAATATTTGCCGATGAAACAGAAAACCCAATTACCGAACCTGAATTAGTTACCACCCTTTCTACGCTTGAGATGGCAAAAGCTAAAGAAGAAGCTAAATATAATGCTGCCATTGCTGCTGCACAACGCAAAGCAGAAAATGAGGCTAAAGAGCAAGAATTAAAAGCCCAACAAGAAGCTGAAGCGAAACGTTTAGCAGATGAAAAAGCATTAGCAGAACAACAATTGGCAGATGAAGAAGCCAAAGCAACAGCTGAATTAGAACGCAAAGCTAAGGAAGAAGCCCAAGCACTTTTAGTTCAACAGGAAGCCCAAGAAAAAGCTAAACAAGACGAATTAGCTGCGCAACAATTGGCAATAGAAGCAGCTGCACTAATTAAGGCAGAAGAAGATGCTAAAATTCTATTAGCACAACAACAAGCTGAAGAAAAAACTAGAGCAGAAGCCCAACGAAAAGAAAACGAAACAGCACTGGCAGCATTAAAACTTAAACAAGCTGAAGCAATAGCGGCTCAAAAATTAATAGAAGAAAAAGCAAAAGAAGAAGCTGAATCAAAACGTAAAGCCAAAGAAGAAGCTGATGAAGCAGCACTAGCAACACAGCAATTGGCAGAAGAACAAGCACAACAAAAAGCCGAAGAAGACCGTAAAGCAAAAGAACTAGTCGAAGAAAAAGCATTAGCAGAACAAAAACTAGCTGAAGAAAAAGCCAAAGCAACTGCTGAAGCAGATCGTAAAGCCAAAGAACAAGCTGATGCAGCAGCACTAGCAGCTCAGCAATTAGCTGAAGAACAAGCTCAACAAAAAGCCGAAGAATACCGTAAAGCAAAACAACTAGCCGAAGAAAAAGCATTAGCAGAACAAAAACTAGCTGAAGAAAAAGCCAAAGCAACTGCTGAAGCAGATCGTAAAGCTAAAGAAGAAGCTGATGCAGCAGCACTAGCAGCTCAACAACTAGCTGAAGAAAAAGCACAACAAAAAGCCGAAGCAGACCGTAAAGCTCAAGCCGAAGCAGAGGCGGCAGCAGTTGCAGCACAAGAATTAGCAGACGCTCAAGCCA
>CAJQON010000035.1 GCA_905479995.1 uncultured Flavobacteriales bacterium
TACTCAAATTCACTCTAGTATAATTACGGATAAAACGATACGTATTTACATTATTATAGGGTTTGTTGGTTTTATGAAAAATGTTTTATTTTTCGTAATCTGCTAAGATAATATTGGTTGGTAGTAAATCATTTTAATCTAGCTGTTTGGAAATATGGCTTTTGATGATTAAATTCGCAAGACTCCAAAAATTCTTTGGAAAAGAAAACGGTTAAAATTAGATTTAAAATGGCAGAAACAGCAAAATTAGAATTAGACGGAAAAGTTTATGAATTCCCAGTAATTGAGGGTTCAGAAAATGAAAAAGCAATTGACATTAGTAAGTTAAGAGCTAGTACTGGTTATATTACTATAGATCCAGGATTTAAAAATACAGGTTCTACAAAAAGTGGAATTACATTTTTAAATGGTGAAGAAGGAATTTTGCGTTATAGAGGTTATCCGATAGAGCAATTGGCCGAAAAAGCTGAGTTTTTAGAAGTAGCTTACTTGCTAATTTATGGTGATTTGCCTACTACAGCGGAATATACTGCTTTTAAGGCTGACATTACTAACCATACTTTGGTACACGAAGACATGCGTTTGTTCTTTGAAGCATATCCAGCTAAAGCTCACCCAATGGGTATTTTAGCAGCTTCATTAAGTACATTATCTACGTTCTATCCAGAATCACAAGATCCAAATAGAGCACAAGAAGCAGTAGATTTAACCATACACCGTTTAATTGCTAAAGTTCCTACATTGGCAGCTTGGGCATTTAAAAATGCAATGCGTCATCCGGTAGTTTATCCAAACAATAAATTAGACTATTGCGAGAACTTTATGAACATGATGTTCTCTATGCCTACAGATGATTATACTATTGATCCATTAATTGCAAAAGCATTAAACAAACTATTAATACTACATGCCGATCACGAGCAAAACTGTTCTACTGCAACAGTAAGAGTTGTTGGTTCATCTCAAGCTAACTTATATACGTCTATTGCAGCAGGAGTTTCTGCACTTTGGGGTCCATTACACGGTGGTGCCAACCAAGCAGTAATAGAAATGTTAGAGCAAATTAAAAACGATGGTGGAGATTTAGATAAGTGGATTGCGAAAGCAAAAGACAAAGAAGATCCGTTTAGATTGATGGGCTTTGGACACAGAGTTTATAAAAACTTTGATCCAAGAGCGACTATCATTAAAAAAGCAGCTGATGATGTGTTAACAGCCTTAGGAGTTGATGATCCTGTTTTAGATATCGCTAAAAAATTAGAGCAAGTTGCTTTAGAGGATGAGTATTTTAAAGCTAGAGGATTGTATCCAAACGTTGATTTTTATTCAGGAATTATTTATAGAGCATTAGGAATTCCTACAGAAATGTTTACTGTAATGTTTGCTTTAGGAAGATTGCCAGGATGGATATCGCAATGGAAAGAAATGATTGAAGATGGCGCGCCAATTGGAAGACCAAGACAAGTTTATACTGGAGCTACCAATAGAGATTTTGTTGATATAGCAAACAGATAATAATTAGTTCATTACATTAAAAAAGCCTCCTATCATTTTGGAGGCTTTTTTGTTTAAAACCATTCATACTTTTTCCTTTAAAACTCCACACGAATACCTTAAATTTGAAACATGGATTTATTGCATGTAAAAAGGGTTTACAAGAGCTATGCCGATCATAAAGCATTGCACAATGTATCGCTTCACGTTAAAGAAAAAAGCATATTTGGACTACTTGGTCCAAATGGAGCTGGGAAAACAACTTTAATACGAATTATTAATCAAATTACCGGACCCGATAAAGGAGAGGTAATTTTTAATAAAGAGAAATTGTCGCCAAAACACATTGCACAAATAGGTTACCTACCTGAAGAAAGAGGCTTGTACAAAAAAATGAAGGTTGGAGAACAAGCCTTGTATCTAGCACAACTTAAAGGAATGGAAAAAGGAGAGGCGAAATACAAACTAAAACAATGGTTTGAAAAATTTGAAATTGACAACTGGTGGGATAAAAAAATTGAAGAACTCTCTAAGGGAATGGCGCAAAAAATTCAGTTTGTAACTACTGTGCTTCACGAACCTAAACTGCTAATATTAGATGAGCCTTTTTCGGGATTCGATCCAATTAATACCAATCTCATTAAAAAAGAAATACTAGAACTTCGAGAAAAAGGAACTACTATTATTTTCTCCACCCACAACATGGAGTCAGTAGAAGAAATTTGTGATGACATTGCCCTCATCAATAAATCCAAAAAAATACTAGACGGAAACGTTAAAGAAATTAAAGAAGCTTTTAAGTCGAACATTTTTGAAATAGTATTTGAAGGCAATATGATAGCTTTTACCAATGCGCTTTGGACTGCTTTTGAATTGTTGGAAAACAAACAACACAATGGAAGAATTCATGTAAAAGTTCGTGCCAATAAGGCTTCCGATATGAATCAACTCATCAAGACAATAGTTAATGATGTAAACATTATTTCGGTAAATGAAATTACTCCGAGTATGAACGATATTTTTATTCAGAAAGTACAAGAAGTAATGCCAGAAACATTGGAGGAGGTTGGTCATGAATAAAATAAAACTCATTATAATTCGAGAATACCTTACTCGTGTAAAGAAAAAGTCTTTCATTTTAATGACCCTTTTCGGGCCTATTATAATGGCGGGTTTAATGTTGGTTCCGGTTTGGTTGGCAACAAAAGACAAAGACTTACAGCGTATTGAAGTAGTAGATGAAACAGAAATGTTTATCGATCAATTTGAAACAACATCTGAACTGCAGTTTAAGCACGAGTTTAGATCTATAGATGCTGCAAAGGCTAATTTACATGAAGGCATTTATACCTCCATATTATATATAAAAGATTCTGGAGAGTTACCTACGGTTGAAATGTATTATAAAAAACAGCCAGGAATAACTACCATTAATAAAATAGAACGAACCATTGAAGAAGTATTGAGGGGCTTGAAAATTCAAGATAAATTTAAAATACCTCGAGCCGAATTGGCTAAAATAGATCCTAACATAAGTATTGATGCTATTTCAGTAGATATTGATGGAGAAGAAAAGTCAGAAAACGTAGGTCTAATCACCGCCATTGGTTTTGGTGGTGCCATAATGATTTACTTCTTTATATTTATGTTTGGCGTACAGGTAATGCGAGGTGTTATTGAAGAAAAAACAAGTAGAATAGTAGAAATTATCATTTCTTCAGTAAAACCTTTCGAGCTAATGATGGGTAAAATTGTTGGTATAGCCTTGGTAGGATTAACTCAATTTTTATTGTGGATAATTCTTACTGGTGCAATTACCATGGTTGTTTCTAGTTTTTTAGGAGTAGATATGGCAGCTGCCCCATCGCCAACTGATGAATTAATGGCAGAAGCAAACATGCCCTCCTTTGGAGAAGAGTCTATTGATTCTATAATTGCAGGAGTACAATCATTGCCAATAGTACAAATATTAGTATCCTTTTTGTTTTATTTCTTAGGAGGATATTTGTTATACGGTTCATTATTTGCTGCAATAGGATCGGCAGTTGATAGCGAGGCTGATACCCAACAGTTTATGATGCCCATTACTGTGCCGCTTATTTTTTCTTTTGTAGTAGCGCAAACCGTAATGGATAATCCGGATGGTACAATGGCCGTTTGGTTGTCTATGATTCCACTTACCTCACCCGTAATAATGATGGTTCGCATACCATTTGGAGGAGTAGAAACATGGGAGTTGTTGCTATCTATGTTATTGTTGGTAGGTGGTTTTATTGGAACAACTTGGTTGGCAGGACGTATTTACAGAACAGGAATATTGATGTATGGTAAAAAAATAACCTACAAAGAACTTTGGAAATGGCTTTTCTATAAAGGTTGAAAAAATGAATTTTTGTGCTTAAAACGTATTTTATGGCACGAAAAATGTTAAAAAAGAGCAAAAAACGAATAAAATGGCAAATATTTTAATAATCGATGACGAAAAACCAATTCGAAATACGCTGAAAGAAATTTTAGAGTATGAAAAATTTAAGGTTGAAGAAGCAGAAGATGGTCAAGCAGGTTTAGAGAAAATTAAAGCTGGTAAGTATGATTTGATTATGTGTGATATTAAAATGCCAAAAATGGACGGTATTGAGGTGTT
>CAJQON010000036.1 GCA_905479995.1 uncultured Flavobacteriales bacterium
ATATTAGCAACTAATGCACGGTATAAACCATGTTTTGCTTTATGATCTTTTTGTTCAGTGTTTCTACTTAAAGTAATTACATTTTCTTCTACTTTAAAGGTAATAGCAGTATCAACTTTTTGAGTTAATTCTCCTTTTGGCCCTTTAACAGTAACTACTCCGTTTTCTGCTTTAAATTCTACTCCCTGAGGAATATCTATTGGTGCATTTCCAACTCTTGACATAGCTTAATTCTTTTTAATATACGTAACACAATACTTCTCCACCTACATTTTCATTTCTGGCTTCTTTGTCAGTCATTACTCCTTTAGATGTGGATACGATAGCGATACCTAATCCGTTAATTACTCTCGGCATTTCTGTCGATCCTGAATATTTTCTTAACCCAGGCTTACTTGCTCTAGTTAATTTAGTAATTGCAGGCACTTTAGATGTTGCATGATATTTCAAGGCAATTTTAATGTTCCCTTGTACTTTGTCATCTTCAAACTTATAGTTTAAGATGTAACCTTTATCAAACAAAATTTTGGTCATTTCCCTTTTAATGTTTGATGCAGGAATATCTACAATTCTGTGCTTAGCACTCACTGCATTCCTTAATCTAGTCAAATAATCTGCTATTGGATCCGTCATTTTTAATCCTTTTTTAAATAATATTTTTTTACCAACTTGCTTTTGTAATTCCTGGAATCAATCCAGCTGAAGCCATTTCTCTGAATGTAACACGAGAAAGACCAAATTGTCTCATATAACCTCTAGGTCTTCCAGTTAATTTACACCTGTTGTGCATTCTAACTTTAGATGAGTCTTTTGGTAATTTCTGTAACGCATCCCAATCACCTGCAGCTTTTAATGCTGCTCTTTTTTCTGCGTATTGAGCTACTAATCGTTCTCTTTTACGCTCTCTAGCTTTCATTGATTCTTTAGCCATGTTGTCTTATTTTTTCTTAAATGGTAAACCAAATTCTGTTAATAATGCCATTGCTTCTTCATTTGTATTTGCTGTAGTAACAATGGTGATATCCATCCCGCTAATCTTCTTGATTTTATCAATATCGATTTCAGGAAATATAATTTGTTCTTTAATACCTAGTGTATAGTTACCAGATCCATCAAAACCTTTTGTTTCGATTCCTTTAAAATCTCTAGTTCTTGGTAATGCAACTGCAACTAATCTATCCAAAAAGTCATACATTTTTTCTCCTCTCAAAGTAACTCTCGATCCAATTGGCATTCCTTTTCTTAATTTGAAATTAGAAATATCCTTTTTAGAATAAGTGATGTTTGCTTTTTGACCAGAAATTGTAGTCATTTCCTCAACAGCTGATTCCACTAATCTTTTATCAGATACAGCTTCACCAACTCCTTGGTTTAAACAAATTTTTGTCAATTTTGGTACTTCCATTGTAGAAGTGTAACCAAATTTTTCTTTTAATGCAGGAGCAATTTCGTCCTGATATTGTGTTTTTAGTCTTGGTATATAACTCATGATATTACCTCCCCTGATTTTTTAGCGTAACGAACTTTTTTTCCATTATCATCCACTTTTCTTCCTGTTTTAGTAGCCTCTCCTGATTTAGGATCGATTACCATTAAATTAGAAATATGAATTGGAGCTTCTTCTTTTACAATTCCACCATCTGGATTTGCAGCATTAGGTTTTGAATGTTTTGATATCATTTTGATATCAGCACCTTCAACAATCGCTCTTTTCGTTTCTGGATATACTTTTCTAACAGTACCTTGAGCACCTTTCGATTCTCCTGCCATTACTTTAACAGTATCTCCTTTCTTTATGTGTAACTTAGCCATAACTAATTTTTATCTTTCTTTAAAGTACTTCTGGAGCTAAAGAAACTATTTTCATAAACTCCTTTTCACGTAATTCACGTGCAACAGGCCCGAATATTCGAGTACCTCTCATTTCTCCGGTATCGTTTAATATTACTGCTGCGTTATCATCAAATCTGATATAAGAACCATCTGGTCTTCTTATCTCTTTTCTTGTTCTAACTACAACTGCTTTTACAACTGTACCTTTTTTAACATTGCCACTTGGCATTGAATGTTTTACAGAACAAACAATAGTATCACCAATTGAAGCGTATCTTTTTTTAGATCCACCCAATACTTTTATACAAAGTACTTCTTTGGCACCACTGTTATCTGCAACTTTTAATCTTGATTCTTGCTGTATCATAATTACTTAGCTCTTTCAATAATTTCAACTAGTCTCCAACATTTGTTCTTGCTCATTGGTTTTGTTTCCATGATTTTCACAGTGTCACCAATGTTACAATCATTCTTCTCATCATGAGCCATAAATTTAGTTGTAGATTTTATGAATTTCCCATACATAGGGTGCTTCTCTCTACTTTCTACAGTCACAACAACCGACTTATCCATCATGTTGCTAACTACTAAACCTATTCTTTCTTTTCTTAAATTTCTATTTTCCATTTCAAGGATATTTATTGTGCTTGAAGTTCTCTTTTTCTAATTTCAGTATTCAATCTTGCAACTGTTCTTCTCACCGCTTTAATCTGTAATGGATTTTCAACTGGAGAAACTGCGTGACTCAACTTCATTTTTGATAACACGTCTTTTTGCTCTTGCAATTTTTCAGTTAAATCATCAACTGAAAGATCTTTTATATCAACTTGTTTCATAATCTCTTAATTATTTTTCTTCGTAATCTCTACGAACTACAAATTTAGTTTTAACTGGTAATTTCTGTGCAGCTAATCTTAGTGCTTCTTTTGCAGTTTCCATAGGAACTCCATCACATTCGAAAATTATTTTACCAGGTTTAACAATAGCAACCCATAATTCAGGAGCACCTTTACCTTTCCCCATTCTTACCTCTGCAGGTTTTTTGGTAACTGGCTTATCTGGAAATACTCTAATCCAAACTTGTCCTTCCCTTTTCATAAATCTTGTTACTGCAATCCTTGCTGCCTCAATTTGCCTTGCAGTCATCCAGCATTCTTCAAGAGATTTTATAGCAAACGATCCAAATGCAATTTGAGAACCTCTCTCAGCGTTACCTTTCATACGCCCCTTTTGCATTTTTCTAAACTTCGTTCTTTTTGGTTGTAACATTGTCCTAAATTTTAATCTTCTATTGTCTTAATTACTTTCTTTTGTTGTTTCCTCCAGGTCTTCTTCTTGGGGAATCAGAATTTTTTCCTTTTCCACCTTTACCTTTAGATTGGCCAACATTTGGAGATAAATCTCTCTTTCCATATACTTCACCTTTACAGATCCATACTTTTACTCCAATTCTTCCGTAAGTAGTATGTGCTTCAGTTAAAGCATAATCAATATCAGCTCTAAATGTATGTAATGGTATTCTTCCGTCTTTATAACCTTCTGTTCTTGCCATTTCTGCTCCACCTAATCTACCTGCACACTGAACTTTAATTCCTTCAGCTCCCATTCTCATTGAAGATGCTACAGCCATTTTTGCTGCTCTTCTAAAAGAGATTCTTCCTTCAATTTGTTTTGCAACACTATCAGCTACTAATTTAGCATCAAGCTCTGGTCTTTTTATTTCGAAGATATTAATCTGAACATCTTTCTTCGTAATTTTCTTAAGCTCTTCTCTTAACTTATCTACTTCTTGTCCACCTTTACCGATAATGATACCAGGTCGAGCACTGTTTACAGTAACTGTAATCAATTTTAACGTTCTTTCGATGATAATTTTAGAAACACTTGCCTTGTGCAAACGTGCCATCAAGTATTTTCTAATTTTATAATCTTCAACTATCTTTTCAGAATAATCTCTACCACCGAACCAGTTTGAATCCCATCCTTTGATGATTCCTAGTCTGTTTGAAATTGGATTTACTTTTTGTCCCATTATGCTTCTACTTTTTTATCAACGATTAAGGTAACATGGTTAGATCTTTTTCTAACTCTATGCGCACGTCCTTGCGGAGCAGGCTGAATTCTCTTCAGCATTCTAGCGCTATCAACTTTAATTTCTTTCACAATTAAGTTACTATCTTCAGGTCTTGAACCTTCGTTTTTAGCTTCCCAATTTGCGATAGCAGATTTAAGTAATTTCTCTAATCTTCTAGCCGCATCTTGTGGACTGAATTGTAATATGCTTAAAGCTTTAAACACATCTTCACCTCTAATAATTCCTGACACTTTTCGCATCTTTCTTGGAGATGTTGGGCAATCATTAAGTTTTGCAAAGCTTATTGACTTCTTTGCTTCCTTAGTTTGCTCAGCTCTATTTCTTTTTCTAGCACCCATGGTTAACTATTTTATCTTTTTCCTTTATTTTTTCTATCAGCACCGTGACCTCTGTAAGTTCTAGTTGGAGCAAATTCTCCTAACTTGTGACCTACCATATTTTCAGTTACGTAAACTGGAATAAATTTATTTCCGTTGTGAACAGCAATTGTCAATCCCACGAAATCTGGGGAAATCATTGATGCTCTAGACCAAGTTTTAATTACAGATTTTTTACCTGACGTTTGAGAATCATCGACTCTTGCTTGCAGTTTGTAATGTATAAATGGTGGTTTTTTTAATGATCGACTCATAGCTTATTTCTTTCTTCCTTCAATTATATACTTACTAGATGCCTTTTTCTTTGCTCTAGTTTTATAACCTTTAGCAGGTATTCCATTTCTTGATCTTGGGTGACCTCCAGAATTCTTTCCTTCACCTCCACCCATTGGGTGATCAACTGGATTCATAACTACACCTCTAACTCTAGGTCTTCTTCCTAACCATCTAGATTTACCAGCTTTACCAGCTCTTTCTAACATGTGTTCTGAATTAGAAACAGTTCCAATAGTAGCTCTACATGTAGCTAAAATTAATCTTGTTTCTCCTGAAGGCAATTTGATTACTACGAACTTACCGTCCTTAGCAGTTAGTTGTGCATAAGCACCAGCACTACGAGCCATTTTTGCTCCTTGTTTTGGTCTTAATTCAACATTATGAATTACTGTACCTAATGGAATATCACCTAAAAACATAGTGTTTCCTACTTCTGGTTCAGCATCTTTTCCTGAAAGTATTTCTTGTCCAACTTGTAAACCGTTTGGAGCAATAATATATCTTTTCTCACCATCCTTATAAAAAATCAATGCAATTCTTGCAGTTCTTCCTGGATCGTACTGAATAGAGTTTACTACTCCTGGTATTCCGTCTTTATCTCTTTTGAAATCAACATCACGGTTTTTTTGTTTATGACCACCACCAATGTAGCGCATTGTCATTTTTCCCGTGTTGTTTCTACCACCTGACTTGCTTCTACCTTTTACTAAACTCTTTTCAGGTTTAGCAGCGGTTACCGCTCCAAAATCACTAACGATCTTATGTCTTTGCCCAGGTGTGGTGGGCTTCAATTTTCTTACTGCCATTTTTGTTTATATCTTAAGAGGGTTGGAGCCCCCGTATAGTGAATAATATAGTTTTTATTAGATGTTGCTATAGAAGTCGATAACGTCTCCTTCCGCAACAGTAATAATAGCTTTTTTAAATCTGTTTGTTCTCCCTTCAATCAATCCTGCTTTTGTAAATCTAGATTTAGATTTACCTGCATAAATCATAGTGTTTACTGACTCTACAGAAACACCGTATGCGCTTTCAACAGCTTTTTTGATTTGTATCTTGTTAGCCTTCGGATCAACAACAAAACCGTAACGGTTAAGTTTTTCTGTATGGTCCGTCATCTTTTCAGATACAACAGGTTTTATAATAATTCCCATTTCTTTAATTTACTTTAAAATTTTCTCGATCTTTTCAATTGAGCCTTCTACTAAAATAATACTTGACGCATTCATTAAATCGTAAGTGTTTATTTCCGAAGCAGTTACTATTTTGGCTCCCTTTAAATTTCGGGTTGACAAATATACATTTTTATTTGACTCTGAAAGAACCAAAAGCGATTTTTTATTCAACGCCTCTAAATTAGTTAACAATTCAGTATACTTCTTTGTTCCAGGAGCATCAAATGTAAACTCTTCTAACACAGTGATAGCACCTTCTTTAGCCTTATAAGTTAAAGCAGATTTACGTGCTAATTGCTTTTGTTTAATGTTCAATTTAAAACCATAATCTCTTGGTCTTGGTCCAAATACACGACCTCCACCTTTAAATAATGGATTTTTAATATCACCAGCTCTGGCGGTACCTGTACCTTTTTGTTTTTTAATTTTTCTAGTACTTCCTTTTACTTCGCCTCTTTCTTTGGCTTTGTGAGTACCTTGTCTTTGATTAGCTAAGTATTGTTTTACATCTAAATAGATAGCATGATCACTTGGTTCTATTTCGTAGATAGCCTTATCCAAAGAAACTTTTTTCTTTGTGTCTTTTCCACTAATATTTTTTACAACTAATTCCATAATATTTCTCCTCAGTTATTTTTCAATTAATACAAAAGAACCTTTCGCTCCAGGAATTGATCCTGATACTACGATTAAATTCTTATCTGAATAAATCTTAACAACTTTAAGGTTTTGTTGTTTAACCCTGTCTCCACCCATTCTTCCGGCCATTTTCATTCCCTTCATAACTTTTGAAGGTGTAGATCCTGCCCCTAAAGAACCTGGTGCTCTAAGTCTGTTGTGTTGACCGTGAGTTGCATCTCCAACACCATGAAATCCATGACGTTTTACAACCCCTTGAAAACCTTTTCCTTTTGAAGTTCCAATTACATCAATCCAATCGCCTTCTTCAAACAATTCACATGTAATTACATCTCCTAAATTCTTTTCGTCTTCAAAGTCATTAAATTCAACTAATTTTCTTTTAGCTGAAGTGTTTGCTTTTTTAAAGTGTCCTTGCATTGCTTTTGGAGTATTCTTATCAGATTTATCTCCAAATGCTAGTTGAACAGCATTATAGCCATCGGTATCTTCCTTTTTGACTTGCGTTACTACGCAAGGACCAGCTTCTATCACTGTGCATGGAATATTTTTTCCCTCGGCACTGTAGACGCTAGTCATACCTATTTTTTTCCCAATCAATCCTGGCATTTTATTACTTATTTAATTATTACTTATTTCTTTGTAAAGATTCCGAAACAAGTTCGGAATGTATTCGATTAATGTTTTTTTCAAAAAAACAAAATCTCATCACACTTTAATTTCTACGTCAACACCACTTGGTAACTCAAGCTTCATTAAAGCGTCTACTGTCTTCGAAGAAGAACCATAGATGTCAATCAGTCTTTTGTAAGCACATAATTGAAATTGCTCTCTAGCTTTTTTGTTCACGTGAGGTGATCTTAATACTGTGAAAATTCTTTTATGAGTAGGCAATGGTATTGGACCACTTACTACTGCACCTGTTCCCTTTACAGTTTTTACAATTTTCTCTGCTGATCTATCAACTAAGTTAAAATCGTAAGACTTCAGTTTTATTCTAATTTTTTGGCTCATCTTATTTTATTTATTAAGCTTCTACTTTTCCTTTTGCTTTCTTAATTACCTCATCTGCAATATTTCTCGGTGCCGTAGCAAAGTGAGAAAATTCCATTGTTGATGATGCTCTACCCGAAGACATAGTTCTTAAATCGGTAACGTATCCAAACATTTCAGACAATGGTACTTTAGCTTTTACAACCTTTGCTCCATTTCTATCATCCATTCCTTCTACTTGACCTCTTCTTCTGTTCAAATCCCCAACAATATCACCCATGTTTTCTTCTGGAGTTACACACTCCATTTTCATTATTGGTTCTAATAATACTGGATTTGCTTGAGGCATTGCATTTCTATATGCCATCTTAGCAGCTATTTCAAAAGCAATTGCATCTGAATCGACTGCGTGAAAAGATCCATCTAATAATGTAATCTTAATACTATCAACAGGGAAACCTGCTAATACACCAGCTTTCATTGATTCTTTAAATCCTTTTTCAATTGAAGGGATAAATTCTTTAGGAATATTACCACCTTTAATCTTATCAACGAATTCTAATCCTTCTTTTTCTGAATCTTCAACTGGTTCTAAGATGAAAGAGATGTCAGCAAACTTACCACGCCCACCAGATTGTTTCTTGTATACTTCTCTGTGCTCAACTGTTCCAGAAATTGCTTCTTTGTAAGCAACCTGAGGAGCTCCTTGATTACACTCTACACTAAACTCTCTTTTTAAACGATCTAAGATAATTTCCAAGTGCAACTCACCCATACCACTTAATACTGTTTGACCAGAATCTTCATCAGTGTGAATAGTTAATGTTGGATCTTCTTCAGATAGTTTTGATAATCCAACTCCTAATTTATCAACATCGGCTTGAGTTTTTGGCTCAATCGCCACGCTAATTACAGGGTCTGGGAAATCCATAGATTCTAATACGATAGGATTTTTTAAATCACATAACGTATCTCCAGTTCTAATATCTTTAAATCCAATTAATGCAGCAATATCACCACAACCTAAAGCAGGTACTTGGTTTTGCTTATCAGCATGCATTTGGAATATTCTTGAAATTCTTTCTTTTTTACCAGTTCTTGTGTTCAAAATATATGAACCTGCATCTAAGTTACCAGAGTAAGCTCTAGTAAAACATAAACGACCTACGAAAGGATCTGTAGCAATTTTAAATGCTAATGCAGCAAATGGCTCATCAAAAGAAGGCTTTCTTGATTCTGGTAATTCAGTATCAGGATTAATTCCTTCAATTGCTTCAGTATCTACAGGAGATGGTAAAATTTCCATTACCATATCTAGCATTGCCTGAACACCTTTGTTTTTAAATGCAGATCCACACATCATTGGAATAACTTTTCCAGCAATAGTTGCCTCTCTTAATGCATCTAATATTTCTCTTTCTGTTAATGATTCTGAATCTTCAAAATACTTTTCCATTAAAGTATCGTCAAATTCAGCAACAGCTTCTAATAATTCTTCTCTTAATTGTTTTGCTTCGTCTAGAATGTCAGCAGGAATTTCAATTTCTTGAAAAGTCATTCCTTGATCTTCTTCACTCCACGTGATTCCTCTAAAGTTAATTAAATCAACTACTCCTTTAAAATCATCTTCAGCACCAATGTTTAATTGTAATGGCAAGGCATGAGAACCTAACATTTCTTTTACTTGCTTACAAACATTTAAAAAGTCAGCACCTTGTCTGTCCATTTTATTAACGAATCCAATTCTTGGAACGTTATAGTTATCAGCTAATCTCCAGTTAGTTTCTGATTGTGGCTCTACACCATCAACAGCACTAAATAAAAATACTAAACCATCTAATACCCTTAATGATCTATTTACTTCAACAGTAAAATCAACGTGGCCAGGAGTATCAATAATGTTTACATGATAATCATTACCTCTATATGGCCAACTTAAAGTGGTAGCAGCAGAAGTAATTGTAATACCTCTTTCTTGCTCTTGCTCCATCCAATCCATTGTAGCAGCACCATCGTGTACTTCTCCAATTTTGTGACTTACACCACCGTAATAAAGGATACGTTCTGTAGTTGTGGTTTTACCAGCATCAATGTGCGCAGCAATACCAATGTTTCTTGTGAATTTTAAATCTCTAGCCATCTTTCTGAGTGTTATCCTTATTTAAAATCTGAAATGAGAGAATGCTTTGTTTGCATCCGCCATTCTGTGAGTATCTTCTTTTTTCTTAAACGCAGCACCTTCTTCTTTAAAACCAGCAACGATTTCTCCAGCTAATTTTTCGGCCATTGTTTTTTCGTTTCTTTTTCTAGCAGAACCAATCATCCACTTCATTCCCATTGAAACTTTTCTATCATCTCTAATTGGTTGAGGAATTTGAAATGTTGCTCCACCAATTCTTCTACTTCTTACTTCAACTCCTGGTGTTACATTTGTTAAGGACTTTTTAAATACATCCAAACAATCTTCTTCTTCAACTTTTTGATCAACAATTTCTAGTGCAGCATAAAAAATATTAAATGCTGTGCTCTTCTTACCGTCCAACATTAAGTTATTTACAAATCGTGTTACCAATTTGTCGTTAAACTTTGGGTCTGGAAGTAATACTCTCTTTTTTGCTCTTGATTTTCTCATCTTAAACTATATAGTAATACTAATTAATATTATTTCTTTGGTCTTTTTGTACCGTATTTAGATCTCCTTTGAGTTCTACCATCAACACCAGCAGTATCTAATGCACCCCTAACGATGTGATATCTAACACCTGGTAAATCCTTTACTCTACCACCCCTTACTAAAACAATCGAGTGTTCCTGTAAGTTATGTCCTTCTCCACCGATATAAGCATTTACTTCTTTACCGTTTGTTAATCTTACCCTAGCAACTTTTCTCATTGCTGAATTAGGTTTTTTAGGAGTAGTTGTATAAACTCTTACACATACTCCTCTTCTTTGTGGACAAGAATCTAAAGCTGCTGACTTACTTGTCTTAACAAGCTTTGTTCTTCCTTTTCTAACTAATTGTTGTATAGTTGGCATATCTTAATTATTATAAATACAGTATTTTCCCCTAAAAAAAGGGAGTGCAAAAATACAATTAATTTTGAATAAACCAACTCTAATAGTTTTTTTTTGAAAATGTTTTATAGTCAAGGACATACAACTTATTCACATATTTATTAACTATAACAAAAAAAGGAGTGCAAAAGCACTCCTTTTTCAATTATAATAAGGTATTGTTTATCGTATTAAACTGACTGTTCCTTTCTTAAAAAACTCCGTTCCATCTATTCCAACAGCCTTTACAATTATAAAGTAAGTTCCATCGGGAACTTCCGAGCCAGAGAGCGTACGTCCATCCCAAAAGCCTTTTATCGTGTCGTAATTATACATTAACTGCCCCCATCTATTGTATATTTCACAATTTAAGGACTCTAAGTTTACAGATTGTACAAAGAAAAAGTCATTATTTCCATCTCCATTTGGCGTAAATACGTTTGGAATTACAATTCCTGACGATTCATAAGTTTCAATATCTACATAAGCTGTATCCGAACAAATACCATCAGTTACAATTAACATTGTAGTATATGACCCAACCGCACCAAAGGTATTGCTCGGCTGAAATTGCGTACTTATATTACCATCTCCAAAATTCCAATTATAGCTAATTCCAGCACCAGTTGTACTTCCATTACCAAAAAACACACTTAAAGGTATAGGTCCTGAAAGTGGGTTTGCATTAATAATAGCTTGAACTCCGCCTACAATCACAACCACAGAATCCATGGCTGTTGGACAACTACCATCTTCATTTACATAATAAGTGTAGGTTCCTGGAACAGGTACAGTTGGCGAAAATGGACTTCCTGTTCCTATAACTGTCGTTCCAGCACTATCACTATACCATGTAATTGTACCATTACCACTACTTGTTGCAGTGAGCACAATTAGATCACCATAACATATAGGATTGGTAATTCCTGCAAGAATTGACAATGCTGGATCTACGGTTAAAGTGGTAATAACAATACTGTCACAAGTATTTGGCCCTACTAATGTATCATTAAATACACCTGCAGAATTTTGATATGAACCTCCTAACAATATACTATCTCCTTGACATATGGAAACATTTACATTGTTTACAACTGGTATTACAATGGTTAATGTGGTCATTACAATACTATCACAAGTATTAAAACCAACAAGTGTATCATTATAAATTCCATTTGAATTTTGATAAGCTCCTCCAAGTAAAGCACTATCGCCTTGACAAATTGAAACACTTAGGTTAGTAATTGTCGGAGGAAGAATAGTTATAGTTGTTGTAGCAATAAAAACAGGACAAATTAAGGTTGAGTCTATTGTATAAGAAACAGTATAAGTACCAGGCGCACTATTAGCAGGAACTACCGAGCCTGTCAATGTATCTATTGCTAAACCGGCAGGTGATGCAGAAAAGACTCCACCAATATCTCCACTAAATGTAATAGCATAAGTTGCAGTATCATCATAACAATAATTACTCGAGTAAGATATTACTGCGGAAGGACAAGGAGAAACTACCGACAAAATCCAAGGGGAAAAAGTTGTTTGCCCCAGGTATGGCCCTGCTGTTCCAACACCTGCAACTACACCAGGATCACCCAATCCAACTGGAGCATCCCAACTCGTTCCGTTCCAATGCATAGCTCGTACGGTATCCAAAGGAGATGCTGTAGTGTTTTCTGATCCTAAATAAGAAAAGGTTAAATCTGCCGAAACAGGCCCCGAAGTTTGAATGTCCCAAAAACGATCTACTGCATACAAAATAGAATCTGCAGCACCAGTCATACTTGTTACAGCTCCAACATTAGTAGCTGCAGCATGTGGTAAATTTTGTTGATTGGTTACCCAAGTAGACATATCTATATTACTACTTCCGACAGTTGTTTTATTAAATGTAAAGGGTATGTAGTCAATTAAAGCCCCACCAACACCAAAAGGAAAAACGTAGTTTCCTGTATTTGTTCCCGAAACCCACTTCACATAGTTGTGCTGGTTTTCTGAAGAGATATGTCCTCCTAAACGAGCAATACCAGAAGGGTCTGGCTCATTTACGACCAAATAAACTGGCGTACCAGCTGTACCTCCATTTAACACCGTAACGCTTCCGTTAAGGATTAATGCGTTTTGTGCAACACCAAAACTACTAAGAGCAATAGCTCCAAAAAGAATTAGGCTTTGGACAATTTTTATATATCGGTTCATACTTTAAATGTATAGACTTATTTATTTTTGAATTCGTAATCTAAACTATCCTTCTGCCCTTTATCTTCAATTATTTTTGGAGCTTTATATTTCCTCATATTATTATATGAAGTTTTTGTAGCTAACTTTTTAGGTCCAGCTGGAAATCTTAAACTCTCGTAGTGAGAAACTACTTTCCCATTCACTTTATCATCGGCTCTATTGCCAATTACTTTATAGGTAAAGTTTACGTTTGATGCACCTCCAGCTAATTCTTTTACTTCAAAGCTGTTTCCGGTTTTATTTGTAACATAAACGCCATTGCAATCTCCTTCTAGTTGAACGAACACTCTTAACGCATGATCATTATTAACTACAATATTTTTAGCATAAATAGCATCTAGCGAAATTTTTGCTTTTCCGTTTACCAGTTGACCATGTCCATAATCTTCTAACAATGCCTCTGGTGCTTCTGGAGCAAACATAATTCTATCTTGCTCATTTTCATCTTTTACAATTGTTGAGACAGTTCCGTTACCAATTATTTTATAGTTAGTCCCTCCAATATAAGCCGCTACTCGCGATACATAAACAGATGAAACTCCTAAACTGTCTTGAAAGTAACCTCCGGCAGAATTCTCAGTAGTTGAATCCGATCCTACTGCATATCCAGTTACACCGTAATACGTACCAGACCCGGAAACCCCTGCTCCTACAGTTAAATAATAACCAAGAATATTGTTACCTGAAGATAGAAGTCCAGTACCTGAGGCATCAGCATTAGAAAACCTACCTCCCATACCAACAGGACTAGAAGAAAATCCACTAACACCTGAACCTGAAGACGTTGTACTACCATTACCGCCTTGCACTCCAAACCCATCTCCAGATAAAAATCCGAAAACACCTCTTGAGTCCGCATTAGAACTATTAGAAAGACCTATAACCGCCATACCTGTACCCGCAGCACTTGTCTGAAAACCAAAAATTGCATCAGCATCTCCTCCAATTTGACCTTCGATAGCATAAGAACCAGCTAATCCACTACTATTTAAACCCATAACTCCTGTAGAAGCTGCAGATCCAGTATTGGTAGCAATCCCTAAAACTCCTTGCCCTAAATCTGCTTCACCTCGCACTCCAGTTCCAAGACCTGTAGTATTGTAGGCTAAACCAAAAACACCAGCTGGACCAGGATTTGGAGTTAAACCAAATACGCCAAAAGAGTTTAGAGCGTCACCAATAATTGCCGGTCCTGAACCTTCACTCCATCCAACCATAGCGTTATCATTATTATCGGCATAAGAAAACAAAGTAAATGCAGTTGAAGGTAACGCAGCAGGAGTAAGTCCAACCGCTACTTGCCCACCACTATACACTCTCATTTCTTCTGCAGAATTTGTTCGCACCACAAAATCTTGTGCATCATTTGTACCGATGTAATTTGTTGCAGGAACAGTTCCTGTATTTCCAGTAGTTAACCAGCCTCCTAGCCCAGATGTGAACGTTGCTGGTTGATCTGTAAAAATGGAAATACTTCCGTCTGCATTGTAATTTGTTGAATCAATAACCCAAGATGGTCCTATTGGCCCGGTTGCTCCAGTGGCTCCAGCTGCTCCAGTAGCTCCTGCAGCTCCCGTAGCCCCAGTTAACCCTATTGGACCTTGAGGCCCTACACCTCCAGTTGCTCCTGTTGGTCCTGCCACACCTGCTGGACCGGCTGCACCTGTTGCTCCGGCAGCACCTGTCGGTCCTGCTGGTCCTACTGCCCCTACGGCTCCTGTTGTTCCAGTTGCGCCTGTCGGTCCTGCTGGCCCAATTGCTCCTGCTGCGCCTGCTGCTCCAGCGGCACCTGTCGGTCCTGCTGGCCCTACGGCTCCTGTTGTTCCAGTTGCGCCTGTCGGTCCTGCTGGCCCAATTGCTCCTGCTGCGCCTGCGGGACCTGTTGGTCCTGCTGGTCCTGCTGGTCCAATTGACTGAACCCATACAGTACCATCCCAATACCAATAACCTACAGCTCCTGCTGTCATAGCTATATTAGTATTGTACACCAACAAACTTGTTGCTGGTGCTGGCACAGTTAATATATCTGTTGTTGAAGTTAAAGCTACCCTTGGTATTAATAGCCCTTTATTTGCGTAATCTATATCTAAGGCTGCAGATGGATCTGGGATTGCACCCGTTGTATTTATACCTACATTTTGAGCTCCGACAAAAACTGTCATAGAACCCAATAATATTGTAATCAGTACTTTTTTCATTTTGATAGGTTTTTAGTAAATTGATTTCTCAATTTATTGATAGCATAGTTTAACATTTGTATGAATTTCACAAAAGATATATTGAAGCAACCCAAGGCTAAAATCATATGTAACAATCAAATTTATAGATAAATAACGAGATATCAGCGATCAACAACACCAAATGCGCATTATTTTTAGAAAAACTTACTTTCCTAACTTAGTCTTATAATAATTTACCTTTTCAGTTTTACCAAACCTGGCATAAAGTGTAATAAGGTGATTACATATTATTTGGTCTGTTGGATCTTCTTCAAATGCTTTTTCAAAATACATTAAAGAGTACCCAACTTTAGCAGGATCTTGAGCATACAAATTAGCTATATCGGTATATATAAATTTGGGCTCTTCAACTGATTTAGACAACTCTACCAAGGCAACAATTCCTTGTTCAACTTTATTTGATTTTTTTAAATATTGATTCAATGAATTATACGAACTTAGATTGTTTGGGTCTATCTCAATTAATCTTATAAAATACGGAAAAGCTGAATCAGGCCTATTACTTCTCACATAACCCGAAGCAACATTTAATGTTGCCTCCAAATAATCAGAATTAAGCTCAAGTGCTTTTTTGCAATAATAAATGCCTTTCTCATTATCACCTATTATCTGAATATAAGTAGATCCTAAGTTACTGTAACAAACCGTATAAGTAGAATCTATTTCTATGGCACGCTCAAAATGAAAAACAATGTCTTTAACGGCTTGCTGTTTCTCTGGAGTTAAGGGTGCATTAACATACTTACTATATAAGCTATTGGCAACTAATGAATGTGCTTTTGCAGATTCTGTCACGACATCAACATCTGTAACATAGGTAGTAAAATAATCATGCCATGCACTGTTTCTAGCAATGGTACGACCACCATACAAAACGCCAATTATTAATATAGTAGCAATAAACGAGGTTGGTAATTTTACAACTGACTGTTCTTTTGAGGGAGCAATTTTAAATATTTTTAATAGTACAACAGCCATTACGATACAAAACCCCAATGAAAAGGTATAAGTAAATCGCTCGGCCACAATACCAACAATAGGAAATAACACATTAGAGACTACCAACATTAACCCCAACCACAATAATATTCCTAAGCCTATCGGTTTTCTTTTAATGTATTGAATAGAACCATAAACAGCCAATGGAATAAAAATTAAAATTGACAACCACACTTCCCAATCTTTAAATGTGGCCATAGGGATTTGATTGTAACCATAATAGTAAGATAAATCAATAGGAAAAATGAGCATTTTTAAGTAAAACAATGAACAGTAAAACCCCACTGCAACTCTATCTATAAAGGTTCCCGAATACAATAGTGGGTTTTCAAAAAACTTAACTTCTCTAAAGGTGTCCTTTTCTACTAATACACCCAGTTTTACTAATTTAAATACCACAAAAGCCAACACTAATGTGCCAATTAATACCAATACTTTTTTATAATTATACCCTTTAAAGTAAAGCAATAAAGGTAAAATGGCAAAAATGGCTAAGCCATTCTTTTTAGATAAAATGGATAATACAGAAAATATTCCTGCAAACACTAAGTATTTAATTTTAGATTTTTGAGCAAAGTTAAAGTAGTGTTTTAATGACAGTGCCATGAAGAGCAATGTTAATATTTCATCTCTACTTTTAATGTTATCTACCACTTCTGTATGTAAGGGATGGAGCATAAATATAAAAGTGATTAACATTGGGAAAATAACATGTGTTTGATTGAATAAAACCTTAAGTAGTTGAAAGATTAGTATACAAGTTATTCCATAGAGTAATACGTTAAAAAAGTGACTAATATTTGCCTGGGTTAGCTTGTCTTTCTTTTCTTTTTGTTGGATGGTTTGGAATGCTGGAAGTCGTTTAAAAAACTGCTTTTCTATAGCAAAAGATGTTGTTGTAATGGGCCTATAGTCATAGGTCTGGTCCTTATCTTTTGCATACCTTGACTTAAAAATTTTAGGAATAGCTTTCATTCCTTTTTCTACCATACTATCGGTTCTGTCTACAACAATGTTATCATCTAACGAATACTCATTATTGATGCCATTACCATAAATTATAAAGGTAACAATGAGTATAAAAGCATATATTTTAGACTGTTTTAAAGTCGAAAAATTAATTTGCATGGTTCCAAGTGGATTGTCTAACAAAAGTATAAATTTACACTAACTATTAAGTTATGATCCTAAAAATTCATACACATTGAGTCGAAATTTAGCTGATATCTCCGTTTCTTTTATTGTTACTCGAGGAAGATCTGGCTCTACTATGCTTCAAAATATGCTGGATGCTCATCCTAATATTTGCGCACCAAATGAGTCGGATTTTGTGCTGCATTTAAAGTCTAAATATGGCAATACCACAAAGTGGAATGAACGAACGATTAATGGTTTTATTAAAGATTTAAATACCAACAGAAAGTATCGCCTTTTCTGGAAAGTTCCCCCCGAAACACTTCAATCCCTTTTTGATACATATGATGTAGCTTCTTATGCGGATGCCTGCAAATTGGTTTATTTATCGTTTCAATCGCCATTTGAAAAACAAGAAATCTCTCAAATTGTAGATAAAAACCCTGTCAACTTTCATTTTTTAGATGAGTTGAAGTTGGTTTTCCCTAAAGCAAGTTTTATTCACTTGGTAAGAGATCCGAGAGCTGTTGTTGGATCAATAAAAAAGTCTTTTAACAAAACTAATATTCCTCGTATTGCTAACTCTTGGGTTAAGGCCAATGATTTAATAGAATTAGAAAAAAAAGGGTCAACTTCTATCGTTGTTAATTATGAAGATTTAGTAAAAAACCCTGAAGGCTCTTTGAATTCAATTACAACATTTCTCGACCAAAAGTATTGCAAAGATATGTTAAAATCTTATGCTGAAATTGATAAAATACAGGCTACACATGGCAATTTTTCTTTAGACCACCATAAAAACCTGAGCCAACCAATTTCCACTTCTTTTGTTGCAAAATGGAAAACCCATCTTTCTGATTTAGAAATAAATCAAATAGGATTTATTACTTCAGAAGCAGCCCAAAAATATGGTTACGACATTGGGTTACCAGATTTAAGTGAAAACGAAATTAATGTGATTAAAAGAAAGACAGCAAAAAAGGTGTTTCGAAAAAAACGTGCATTCTTTTATAGCTTACCATTTCCGATTAAAACAGTTATACTGCAACTTAGGAGCTTTTTTTCTGACAAAAAATACCAAAAATAATTTAGTGTAATCTTAGCCAAAGGTTAATGAAAATTGCATTGAATTTAATCCAGTTATTTCGAATAAGTTGCTTCGGCAATTTTCTTATCCAAGAAAATTTTATGGCCAAACGCTGCAGCAAAAGCTTACTTAAAACGGTGGAGCATACATAATGTTTATGATTACGAAATTCCTTTTTCAAAACGTCAAAAATCAATACGACTCTTACCTTATCGGTTGTATTCCAAGCAGAATGCTTAACTGCATCTTCAAAAATTAACACTCCTCCTTCTTGCCAACTTCCCTGAACTTCACCTACTTGAATTCCGCAATTGGGTAATTTAGAAGGAACGGTTAAGCCCAAATGGCAGCGCACAATTGCATTGGTATCGCCAATGTGTGGTTTTATTTCAGCTCCCGGTTCTAAGATGCTAACAGACACAGAAACACAACCTTCTATTTGGTTGATTAATTGATAGGTTTTGCTGCAACGTTTAATATTGCCTGCATTTTTCTTTCCCCAGCTTAATAATGCAAACGATTTCCATGCTTTTGATTGGTCTATTAAGCGCTGATTAAAATAAGGTTCGATGTTTTTGTCTTCGTCCAAATATTCTTGCACCTCATCTCGAATAATTTTCCAGTTATTCTCAATTTTTGGCACCCAATCAAAATTGTTTTTTGGATAAAAACTAGCCGAATCGCTCTCCAAAACTTCGTTTGAGAAAGAAAACCAAATTTTTGAACGGTTTTTAGCCATAGCGCATTAATGCATTGTTAAAAGCTAAAAATAATACGAATAAAATGATTTACAGTAAAATGATTTAATAAAGATTGCTGCACTAGCTTCCATTAGGTCTATAAATTCGTCTTTTAAAGTAAGTGAGCAAATTGTTATATTTACAGCTATAAGTAAATCTATGGAAGCATACATCGATTGCATTAGTGAGTTTTTCCCTGAAAAAACTTACTGCAATGAAGATTTTTTTAATGAATTCCCCCAACTAAAAAGTAAAGAGGCTTCTTTATTAAAAATTGGGGTAAGCAATCGCCATGTTGTTGATCCAACCACTACTTCTTTGGATTTGGCGGTAAACGCTGCTCACAAATTATTTGAAGAGCACAAAGTTAATCCTGAAGATATTGATTTTGTTATTTTTTGTTCTTTAGAGTTTGATTATGCATTGCCTTCTTCTGCAGCAGTTTTCCAAAATAAATTAGGACTATCAAACAATGTTGGAGCTATAGATATTGTTTCGAGTTGTACTGGATTTGTGCATGCTTTAAGTTTAGCAAAAGGAATGGTAGAAAGCAATGAACGAAAGAATGTACTCTTATTATTTCCATCTACACTTTCTAAAACTTTTCATAAAAACGATTATAACTCCAAGTTTATTTTTGGAGATGGAGCAACAGCCGTTTTAATTAAAGAACGAAATGAACCCAGCATAGGGCAATTTGTTTTTGGAACAGATGGTGATAGAGCTGACTATATTATTATAAAAGATGGTGGAGCACGAAACCCCATTAATGAATTGTCTTTTAAAGAAGATGAAAACGAATACGGCAATATAACTTGTAGAGCCAACTTTTTTATGAATGGTACTGGTGTATTTTTATTCGGGTTAAAAACCATACCCAAATTGGTGAATGATATTTTAACAAAAAACAATACAAAATTAGAGGATATCGACTTTTTTGTATTTCACCAAGCCAATGCTTTTTTATTGGAAGCTATCAGAAAAAAAATAGATGCTCCTCAAGAGAAATTTATTATTGCCATGGATCAAACAGGAAACACTGTGGCCTCATCCATTCCCTTGGCATTAAACTCATTAATGAAAGAAGGGAAACTAAAAACTGGTCACAAGGTAATGTTTGCAGCTTTTGGCACAGGACTTACTTGGGGAGGAACCATTGTAAAGATTTAAATTGTTTGTATTTTTATAGCATATAAAAAAGGGTAGATTATGGAATTAGATGAATTTGTATTAAAAGTTGAAGCGGAAATTGAAGATTTAGAACCGGGCACTTTAACTGCGGACAAGGATTATAGAGAAATTGAACAATGGAGCTCTATGTACGCACTAATACTTATTGCAATGATAGACACCGAATTTGATGTTACCTTAACTGGCGAAGATTTAAAGAAAACTTTAACGTTAAGAGATTTACACACCACTATTAAAAGTCGACTGTAATGTCTACTTTTTCGATTGAAAATGTAAAAATAGCCGGAATAGCTGCTTGCGTTCCAAAAAAGAGGGAATCTAATTTAGATTACGACTGGATTTCTGAGCAAGAACAAAAGCTATTAATTAAAACAACTGGAATTAAGGAAAGAAGAATTGCAGAAAAAGGGGTTGCTACTTCTGATTTGTGTTTTAAATCTACTGAACAATTATTAAAGGAATTAGCTTGGAAAAAAGAAGAGATTGGTATTCTTATTTTCGTATCACAATCTAGAGATTACTTTTTGCCTGCAACAGCAATTATTTTGCAAGATAGGCTAGGATTACCTACATCAACTATAGCATTTGATGTTAGTTTAGGATGTTCAGGATATGTTTATGGCTTATCAATTATTAGTAGTTTAATGAAAACAACCGGAACTAAAAAAGCACTGCTCTTAGCCGGAGACATTTCATCTACCTCACTAAACAAAAGAGACAAAAGCACTTACCCTTTATTTGGCGATGCTGGCACAGCAACTGCCTTAGAACTTACCAATGAAGCTACAGTAATGAATTACGGCTTAAGTAGCGATGGCTCTGGAAAAGATGCCATTATTATACCAGATGGCGGATTACGCAATCCAATTACACCAAAATCGTTTGAGGAACAAGAAATAGAAAAAGGAATTTGGCGGTGCGGAAGAGATTTGAAGTTAGATGGCCTAGCTGTTTTTCATTTTTCTATTACCAAAATACATCCTCATATCAAACAATTAATGGCTTCACAAAATAAAGACGCTAGTAATATAGATTACTTCGTTTTTCATCAAGCAAACAAATTAATTTTAGAAACCATTCGAAAAAAAATAAAAGCAGAACCTGAACAAGTGCCCTATTCTCTTTACAACTATGGCAACACCAGCTCAGCCTCAATACCACTAACAGTGGTAACTGCTTTAAAAGATGAAGTAACTACCCAAAAGAAATCTGTTCTTTTTTGTGGTTTTGGTGTAGGATTGTCTTGGGGAAGTGTTATTTTAGACTTGGACAAAATAGTTTGCCCAGAATTAATTGAACTATAATGAACCCTTTTAGCCTATCAAATAAAACCATTTTGGTCACTGGAGCTTCTTCAGGTATTGGAAAACAGGTTGCTTTAAGCCTTACCAATATGGGGGCAAATGTGGTTATTACAGGCAGAAACGAAGAAAGATTAAACGAAGTATACCAAACACTAGAACAAGGAACGAACTTGCAAGTTAGTGCCGATTTAACCAACGAAACTGATAGAACAAACTTAGTGTCTCAACTTCCGCAACTGGATGGAGTAGTTAACAGTGCTGGAGTTGTAAACCCTTATCCTATTAAGTATATTACTCAGGCAAAAATAGACGAAACGCTCAACATTAATTATGAAGTTCCACTGCTATTAATGGCAGCAATTACAAAAAGTAAAAAATTAAATAAAAAGGCTTCTGTGGTTTTTATGTCTTCTATATCTGGACAACATCCGCACAAAGGTGGCTCACTTTATTCAGGATCAAAAGCCGCTATAGAATCGTTAAGCAAAGTTTTTGCATTGGAACATTATCATCTAGGAATCCGGTCCAATTGTATTTCGCCAGCAATGGTAAAAACAGAAATGTACGATGATGCCGAACAAGATATGACGAAACAAGCTATGGATGATCACGTTAGCCAATACCCCTTAGGAGTTGGAACACCTACAGATGTTGCCAACACTATCGTGTTTTTATTGTCGGATGCTTCAAAATGGATTACAGGAATTAATATACGATTAGACGGAGGTTATTTATTAGAGGGCAAATGAATATAACAACACCATACCTATCTATAGTTGTTCCTGTTTTTAACAGTGGCAAAAATTTAGCTGAATTGGTTAAACGGTTGCACGATACGTTAAAAAGCAAGGAGACGTTTGAACTTATCTTAGTTGATGACGGCAGTTCTGACGATAGTTGGAATACTATTGTAGGATTAAAATTGCAATATCCTGAAACACTAAAAGGCATAAAATTAAATCGAAATTATGGTCAACACAACGCCTTAATTTGTGGGTTTTCTAGTTCAATAGGTAGTTTTATTGTTACGATGGATGACGATTTACAGCATCCGCCTGAAGAAATTCTGAAATTGATTGCCAAGCAAAAAGAAACCAACGCTGATTTAGTTTATGGGTTACCAATTAACCGACAACAACAAGCCGTTAAAAAGGCTGGCAGTTATTTTGTTCGAAAATCCTCTAAATATTTTGCTGAAAATCCGAATGGTGAAGGCTCTTCATATAGAATGATAAGCAAAAATACCATTGATAAAATAGTACAAAACCACACCACAAATTTTATTTTTATTGACGAAGTGGTGCACTGGTACACTGCTCAAATTGCACTAGTAGATGTTGAACACCACGGCAGGAAACATGGAAAAACAGGTTATTCCATTTTTAAGTCGATAAAATTATACCTTAATATTTTTGTGAATTATTCGGCTAATCCACTAAAAATAATGATTTATGGAGGATTCATTTTTTCATTGATTTCATTTTTGTTTGCCATTAAAGTTATTTTTAGAAAAATATACATTGGCGCTCCGCTAGGTTACACTTCTATTATTGTGAGCGTACTATTTTCGGCAAGTATTATAATGCTTTGTTTAGGGGTTATTGGCAAATACATATTTAATTTATACAACCACCAACGTAATAAACCACTTTACGGAATAGACAAAACCATTTAGCATGAAGCTTACCGGATATGGCGTTGAACTTACTCGACTAACCCAAGAAGACATCGAATTGGTTAGAGTTCATCGTAATTCTTTTGCTATAAATCAATATATGGAGTTTCGAGAAGAAATCTCTGAAGAGCAGCAGTTAAATTGGTTCAAATCGATTGACAACCTTTACAACAACTACTTTATTATTAAGGTAAATCATCAAAAAATAGGCCTTATTTACGGAGCAAATATTGATTGGAACAAAAAAGAAACCGGCAACGGAGGAATTTTTATTTGGGAAGAAAAATATTGGAATTCAAAAGCGTCTATTGGTGCCTCTTTCTTGTTAACGGAAACCTCAATTTTAATGGCTTTGAAAAAGACCTTCATAAAGGTTTTATCTACCAATAAAGAAGCCATTGCTTATAACAAAAGTTTGGGCTACCAATTAATTGAAAACCAAGAAGGTGTATTGAATCAAAAATATGTATTGCTAACTTCAAACTATATAAAAAGAAGAGGCCTTTTAAGAGAAAAAATATTTGAACAAAACGAGTATACAACAATTTGTTTAACGTTAGATTCAAATACTGTTGTTGGAAAATTTTATATTGATTTAATCAAAAATTTACCTGAAGCAAATAAAAGACCTTACACCATCAAAATCAAGGATTAACTGTTCTATTAATCTTTTCTAAATTCCTCTTTTTCTTCAATTCATCCAACATCCCTAACTCCATCATGTGCAACAGGTTTACATCATCGTAATTTCGCCATGTTTTCCAAATGGGTGGATTGTAGGCAAATAAATCTAGAAAAAAATACAGTGGCTTTGAACAAAAAGTTTGAAAAGGAGTAAAAAAGCGATAACCAACACCAATACTATCTGTTGGATTTTTTACAGAATGCCACATATAAGGAGGGTTATATAAAATGTCTCCTGGCTTTAAATGAACAGAATATCCGTTAATGTATTTAAACAAAGGATAATCTTCAAAATTCTTTTCAAAAGGATTAAAATCTCTATCATTTACTCTTACTGGAGCACTTCTATAAAAACTATTGGCAGGTGAAGGGTCTACAACACAAGTTGCCTCAACTGGATAAAGCACCCATTTTTTTTCTCCATAAACTTGTGTGAAAATATTTTCGGCACTAGCATTATGGATAGGCGTAAATCCGCCTTTACCACTTATAAAAACATGAAAAGCTTCTCCTAAACTAAATCGCCTACGTTGTTTTCTAAGCCACTTGTAATCAAAATCCAATAAATGTTCTGGATGATTTTTCAGCAAAGGATAAAACCGATAATATTTCCCTTTACCACCTCTAATGTCATCCAACACTTCTCCTAATGTAGATTCTTCATAGCCTTTTAGGTAACCTTCCGACTCCATGAAAACAATTTTATCGTCTCCATGTTTTTCTTTAAAATAATTTAAAGACCAATCATTTACACAATCCCAATTTTTGGCTCCTCCTTCTATTATAACAGGAATACCTTTCTTCACATATTTTTTAAAAAAATCATGCGTTGAGATACTTGTAACTCTTTCAACAGGAGTTAGCTTACCTTCTCCATTTTGACGAAGTTGCTTTTCCAATTTTTCATAAAAATTGGTTCTTCTTTTTCGTGTCCATTTAAAAAAAAGTTTTCGGGTTAAGAAATGATCAAAAAACTGAAAACATCCATACCTAAACAACAGGCTAGAGGGTATGTTATTTAATTTTTTCAAAGTTATTCATCTAATTTAATCCACTGCTGTAACTTTTCTAAATAACCATAAACTGGTTTTTTAGTTTGAGCATATCGTTCTCCACCTTTCATATCCAATTTAAAAACAGTCGGATAATGTATAGTAGGATTCATTAACCATTTAAAATGTCGTTTAACAAAAGACAAACCAGAACCCGGTAAGTTTTTTAATTTTAAATGGCCATTTAACAACTTTAATGTTTTGAGGTATTCTGATTTATTGTGTTTTACAAAATCCTTACCACCCCAATTTTTAATCAAATCGAAACCTACATGAAAGGTTAAGTGTTTATTGGTATAAAGTTTAAAATTATTTGCAAATGCTATTAAATTAAAAAGTATTACACTGTCTATAAATGGAATTCCTATACAGGTATTACCCAATTTAAATTGCGCTAATAATTCTCTTTTAAAAACAAAACAATCATAACCCGTATGCATTTCTCCAACCTCAGCATAAATTGCCGAAAGGTCAGAAGAATCATTATACTTTTCCGAAACGCGCCTTCTGTTAATCGCAAAAGCATCATTGCCTTTTGCTATAAATTGGTTAACCATTTCATAAAAATTCTCATGCAAACCAATGTCCATATTGGAATAAATAAGGTAATCGGAGCTGGAATTTTTACTAGCTTCAACCAGTATATCGTTTATTGTAGGTAGTTTTCTATTCTGCAAAGTTTTGTTGTAATCTAAAACAGATTTATCTACAACTGTTCGACTACCAATAAAGGGTGGCACAACACTCTCATCCTCTTTAAAATACACAGCAGCTATTTCTACTTCAACATTTTTGACGTAATTCTTAGCCTTCTCAATAGACTGAAAAGTTAGATTTTGCAAAGCCAAATGTTCTTTGGAACCGCTAAAAGGATTTATAATGTGTGTTATCTTAATTTTGCCCATCTTCGGTTTAAAAATAGTAAAATATACGGCAACGAAATGAATAGCGCTTAATTTTAAGATTAAAACTACTACATTTACTGTTGGTTCGAAACCCTACATTACAAATGAAAGAACAGCTATCATCAATACAACCTTGGTTTTCCTATCACGGTCCTTACAAAAAGGAAACTCAATTTTATTATGATCCTTCTGATTTTGACTGGGTAAAAAATTTAGAAGCTAATTATTTGACGATTAAAGCAGAAATGGAAGCTTTTATTTCCAATAATAAAAACACGCTAGACCCCTATTTTAATGTTGACTTAATACAAGGAAAGAACACCTGGAAAGTTGGAACCTTTTATTTTTGGGGAAAACGAAACGGTATTAATTGTGATCAAGTCCCTAAATTGGAAAAAATTCTAAGTCAAATACCTGGTTTTGTTTCTGCAGGCTTAAGTATTTTAGAACCCAATACTCAAATTAAGGAACACCATGGCGATACTGATGCTTCGGTAAGAGGCCATTTACCGTTTGTGGTCCCTAGCCCCCTCCCTAATTGTGGTTTGCAAGTTGGAAAAAATCCAAAAAGTTGGGAGGAAGGAAAAGTGCTATTATTTAATGATGCGCAACGGCATAAAGCATGGAACAACACGAATGAACGAAGGTATTTGTTAATTTTTGATGTAATAAAACCTGAAAATTTATCGAATCAAAATGATATCTGCGCCAATGCAAACTCGTTAATAGCCTTGCAGCAATTGGAATATAAATACCCTATTGTAAAAAAGTTTCCTGGAAAATTAAGAGGGATAATTAGACGAAGATTAAAGCGTGTAATCTAGCTTTTTTAAAATCTCATCAAAAGCTTCATTCAGTTTTTCAACCGTTTCTTCTTTAAGCTTCACTTTAAAATCTCCATGTGTAGACTTTCTATGATGACTCCTTGGGTTTTCTTTTCGAGGCTCGTTATTTACGTTTTTCTTAATCTCATCCAACAAGTCATTTTCTACTTCTAAATCGCAATAATCAGCTACTCCTTGAAGCCATTTTGGAGAGTCTTCAATTAAATCTTCAAACTTGGTGAAATAAACATTTTCAAGAGGTAATAATTTTTCAATATAGGTTTCGTAAACCAGTTTGAAACGAGGAACAATTTCTAACACGTATTCATCTATGGTTATTTCATTGACCCGCTTTCTTGCTTCAACTCCCTTGTTTTGGTGTATAGTATTAGTGTGTTTCATAGAGAAATAGTAAGAAACCAATACATCTCGAGGGTCTCTTAATAGCAATACAATCTTATACTTATCTAACTCAGGTACATTGACAAATGTTCTTAAACAACCATAAAAATACCCAACAGGATTAAAAGCTCTTTTTAAAAAATCAGGCGCTAATAGTAAACCTTTTTTATTTGGAGCAACACTTGATAAGTAGGCTTCATAATTTAATCGTTTCAAATCATTCCGTCTCGCCAATCGCTTTAAATACCTCAAAGAAATAGACGACCCAGACTTATGCACAGAAAAAAACAACACTCCTTGTTGCCCCATTCTCGAGTCGAGTGCTTGGCCATTTACGATATGTTCTTCTAACTTTCCTTTCCACCTTTTTTTGGCCGAAGGAACATTAATGTGTTTCATCCCCCACTTTGGAAAAAACCGATTGATATATGTTGAAATTATACCCATTGAATAGAATTACCTAAAAGTAAATAAAGCGATGGAAATTACTCGGAATTAGTAGAAAAAAATGAATATCTTTACCTGATAGCCATCTACTTAACGCGGTAAATTTTTAATTGAAAATGTCCATCGATAAAAAAGCCATTTATATACACATTCCAAAAACAGGAGGTTCTACTTTACACGCTATAATTAGTAGAGTTTACAAGGATAAGGAACGTTTTCATGTTAAAAACAACAGAGAACTTCCACTATTTGATCAGTTATCTGATAGCGAAAAGTTAGACATTAAAATTCTAGAAGGACATATGGCTTTTGGACATCATGACAAATTTTTAACTCCAAATGAAGTGAATTATTTTTCGATGATGAGAGATCCTGTTAAACGAATTATCTCCAATTACAACCATATTATTACTAGACCACGACATGATTACCACAAAGAATTAGTTGACAACAATTACACGTTAAAACAATATGTAGAAAGTGGAGTTATAGCGAACACAGAAAATGCACAAGTAAGGCTGTTTGCAAACGCCATAAACCTTCCTCATGGAAAGTGTACCAAAGAAACACTCGAAACAGCAAAACAAAACGTTGAAAATCATTTTTCTGTTGTTGGAATTAATGAATGTTATGATGAGACATTGCTTTTAATTAAAAACTACTACAATTGGGCCACACCTTATTACGTCAGAAAAAATGTAGGTAATCGTGGCTCGAAACCTGCCGATTTAGATGATGAAACTCTAGCAGCCATACAAAAATATAACGCCTTAGACATTGAATTGTACGCTTGGGTAAAAGAACGACTAGCACAACAAATTTTAGCTGAAGGTGACAGCTTTCAAAAACAATTGAGCTCCTTTCAAAAAAAGAATAAGGTGGTTCAAAAGATTGTTCCAATTAAAAACAAATTATTTCATAATTCGTAGGTCGGTGAATACATTCCAACGAAAAATAGCAGCTATCAAATTAGGGTTAAAATCCATTCAACCAGATGATACTTTTGTTGTGTCTTATCCAAAATCGGGGAATACTTGGGTTCGTTTTATTCTATCCAATTTACTATCAGACCAAAATATTACCTTAAAAAATATTGATGAATATGTTCCTGATTGCTATAATTTTAAATCCATAATTAATAAAACCTTATCCAAACGATTTATCAAAACGCACGATTGTCATTTAAGCAGTTTCCCAAAAAGCATCTATATTTATAGAGATTATCGCGATGTGCTCGTTTCTTATTATCACTATCAAGTTGGTTTAGGTGAATTTACTGGCAATCTTAGTTCCTTTATACGTCAAGAAAATTCTGGTTTTGGCTCATGGACCAACCACATCAACTATGCATTAGCTTTTAAGCAAAAGCATCCCGCTAGAATTTTAATGCTATCCTACGAAGATTTACTGAAAAATACGAGTAGTAACATTGATAAAATTGCTCAGTTTTGCTCCATTCTTCCTTTAAAAAGTACTTCGGAAATCGAACAAATTTGTTCGTTTGATTCCTTAAAAGAAAATGAAGCCATCAACGGCAGAACATTCGATAAAAATGAAATTACCTTTTTTAGAAAAGGTACAATTGGACAATGGAGAAATGAACTTTCGGAGGAAGATCAAAATTGGTTAACGAACAAGTATAAAACTACTTTAAAACAACTCGGATATCTTTAGAATGAAAGCGCCCAACTCGATATTCGCAGATATGTTCAATAAACTTACTTATAAAAGTACAGTAACTAACGCCAGTTTAAAACCCAATAAATGGGTCAACAAATTAGACATGGAACCGATTTGGATTTGCGGAATGTTTCGTTCTGGAACTAGCTTAACTACTCAAATTGTAAGTGAACTAGGAATTGACATTGGTCCTGAAAACGACCTGTTGCAACCGAAAGGACATCGTGCAAAATTAAATCCTAATGGATTTTTTGAAAACTTTTTAATGATGGATTTTAGCTCACACACTTTTAACCTATTAGATGCTTGGGGAGATAATCCTCCAGCAATAGATGCAGTTAAAAAATTAGACATTCACAACATCGATTACAAAAGCTTTGTTTACGACTCTATTGTGAATTTTCATGACGATAGAATTTCTAATGCCAACAAAAAGCGAATTCTTAAAACATACTATCCTGGCAATATAGAACAGTATTTAAAAGATAATTTTAACCCACGTTTTGCCATAAAAAATCCACACTTTAGCCTTCTTTATCCTTTATTAAATAACATTTGTAAGAGAGGTGAGTTCTTGGTAGTTTTCCGAAACCCTACAGACACCATTAACTCCGCGAAACAAGTTACACCGAATGCTAACGAAGAACTGTATTGTAGTTACTACGAAGGTTTAATGAGTTTGGATAATGCATTCTTTTTCGATTTTGATGAGCTAAGAAATAACCCACAAAAATCAATCGAATTATTAGCTAAGCACCTTAAAATTGAAAGCATAAATCCTGAAATCAATAAAATCGTTACACAAAAAACATCAACCGAATTGTTGTCTCCAGAAATTTCAGAAAAAGTTAAAAATTTATACCTTAACCTCAAGTTAAAAGCAATTAACCGACCGTGAAAATTTTACACATTAACACATATAATACTGGTGGCGCAGCAATTTCTTGCTTAAGAACGCATAAAGCGCTACTCGAAAACGGTATTAACTCTAAAGTTTTACTCCGAAATAAAACCAATACTAAAACAGAAGAGGTTTATGAAATTTGGGAAGAATTAAATGTTATTCAAAAAACAAACAAATTCATCCAACAAAAACAATGGAACAAAAAGCAAAGTGCTGTTAAAGAAAAGTGTTCAGAAATAGGAGAATTGTTTAGTGTTTTCGATTCTATTTGGGAGGTTTCCAATACCCAATTATTTAAAGAAGCCGACATTATTAACCTGCATTGGATTGCTGGATTTGTTAATCCTGCCACATTTTTTAAATCTATTGGTAATAAACCCGTTGTTTGGACATTGCATGATTTTGCTCCTTTTAATAACGGACTACATTACCCCAACGAAAACACCAGTATTTTTACCGAAGAAATAAATCACAATAAAGCCCTGATCTACCCAAATTTATTTGAAAATACCACAATTGTAGGTCCAAGTCAATATATCATAAACCACTCGCAAAAGAGTGAATGGTTTTCGAAACTAAATCATCAAAAGATTACTAATTGCTGCAATACAAAACAGTATAAATATCTAGTTAAAAGTGATGCTAGAAAAGAACTTGGGTTTCAAAAAGAACAAAAAATTATTCTTTTTGTAGCTGAGCAGCTCAATTATAAAAGAAAGGGATATAAACTCTTAACTGAAGCGGTAAAACTGCTTAATGAAATTAATCTTCAAATTATTGTAGTCGGCAACGACTATGAAGAAGACAATACTTTTTCGGACAGTATTACTCATTTCCCTCACATAGATAGCGAGGCTCAACTGAATAAAATTTATGCTGCTGCAGATGTATTTATCGCTCCTTCTTTAGATGACAACTTACCCAATACCGTTATGGAATCTTTGTGTTCAGGCACACCGGTAGTTGCATTTAATATTGGCGGAATGCCTGAAATGATCAACTCAGAAAAAAATGGAATCTTAGTGGAAACAACTTCAGCAGCAGCATTATCGAAAGCAATTACCAAAAGCCTAAAGTTTAAATGGAATAATGAAGCTATTGCTTTGGCAGCTAAATTAACTTTTAGTGAAAGCAATTGCGCCAATGCTTACATTAATGTTTATAAAGCATTATTAAATGATTGCTAAACGCTACATAAAAAGAGTTTCGTTGTTCTTTATTTTAATAAAGGATAGGTTATTTGGATCTAATAAAAAATTCGATCCAAATACAATTAATAATTTAATTTTAATTGTTGGTCCTTACCGAAACTTAACCACCTATTTTGCTTCAATACTTTCTATCCACCCAAATATTTCAGTACTAAACCATGCGGGAATTCGAGTTTTTAAAAATGCCAACATTAACTTTTTACGCAATTATTCGCTCACCAAGTACCATAACTTTTTAAGGTTTTTTGATTACGCTATAAAATCTGGTCATCAAGGAATGAGAGGCGGAAGCATTCAATATTCGCATGCATTTAAATCGAATGAAAAATTACAACACCTATTTCAACAAAAAAGTGAGCAGCAAAATTCCAGTTCTTCTTTCGTTTGGAAAGAATCGCAAATGGTAAGCAACCACTTTCTAGAAAACCCTACAGAATTTCAAAAAATTTTAGATCAGAATAAGGCCATTAAATTTCTATTCCCCATAAGACATCCGTTGGATTGTGTAAAATCTAATTTAGTTACTAATAAACATCAGTTTTTTAAATTAGGACATGACGCTGGAGTTGACAAGTTAATGGATGTAATTTTTGAAGAGTATCTATTTTTCCTTCAACTCAAGAAACAACACACACAGCGTGTGTTTTTTATATTTGAACACAAAATAAGCGAAACAACTATTACCAATTTGTGTAATTTTTGTAATGTAACCACTGATGATAGCTGGCTAAAAACAACCCTAGAGGAATATCGAATAAACAAACATTACGAGCACAGCTCTAGCGAATTAGAGACTACTACCACAAAAATTAAAAGTCTTTTTACAGATTACCCTAATTTTCAAAAAGAGTTATTACTATTAATGGAAAAATCGAATTAGTGGAAACAACTTCAGCTAAAATATCACCTTCTAGCTTACCAAAATCAGTAGGTAAGTATTTGCTAATATTACTTCAGCTAGGGGCACTATTTTTTGTTGTTACTCAATTTAATATCCAGGAAGAAACCCGCTTACCCAAAATATTTCCTGTTATATTTATTGGATTTGCCATACACTATTGGTTGCCAACAAGAGTAAAAACACCGTTTTTTGTGTTATTATCATTTGCAGCCATTGTAGCTGTATTAGGAATAATAAATGGATCAATATTAATTGCAATAGGGCTTACCCTAATTGCGAGTTGCCACTTACCAATTAAGTACAACTACAAACTAGTTTTAATTGGGTTAATCGTTGCTACTTTAATTCTTTTTCGAGCAAATGTTTTTGATATCAAACCTATTCCCTTGCTCATTCCATTTATAGGCACCATGTTTATGCTACGCCTCATTATTTATGTTTATGATTTAAAGTATGAAGACAATACAAAAGACATTTGGAAACGGATTTCCTATTTCTTTTTATTGCCTAACGTATGCTTCCCACTGTTTCCTTTGGTGGACTTTAAAATATTAAAAACAACTTATTACAACCGTGACAAACACGAAATCTACAACATTGGTTTAAGGAGAATTTTTAGAGGAATTATTCACCTACTCGTTTACCGAATTTTATACTTACTAGTTGTTCCCGATACTAGTGAAATAGACGGATTGTATAGCATTTTACAATTTGTAATTTTTAGCTACACTTTAATTCTTAGACTTTCGGGGATGTACCACATATCGCTAGGGATACTGAGCTTATTTGGTTTTAACCTTCCAGAAATATTCAATAACTATTTCTTTGCATCAAGCTTTAACAACATCTGGAAAAGAATAAACATTTATTGGCGTGAAGCACTTATGAAAGTATTCTATTATCCAATATACTTTAAAATCAGAAAAATCAATTCTACTTATGCCGTTTCCATCACAATAATTATTGTGTTTTTTATCAACTGGGCCATGCACGGCTATCAGTGGTTTTGGGTAAGAGGAACCTTTCCATTAGAAGCCAACGATTTTTTATTTTGGATGGTTTTTGGAACTGCTGTAATGATCAATTCTATTTACCTCAAAAAATATAGAACTCCTAAAAAAATAAACGCTGTCAATCATGTTTCTTTTAAAACGCGGTTTATTACTGTAATTAAACCCATAGGAATGTTTTGTTTCATGAGTTCTATTTGGCTCATGTGGTCTAGTTCGTCTTTACAAGAGTGGGCATACTTACTGCGATTCTTTTCTTCTGGAAGCACTACTGAATACTTAACGGTTGTTGGTGGGTTTATTGCTTTTTTAATCTTATTGATATTACTTAATTACTCCTACGGCAATGGGGTTTTAAGAAAATTGATTGATTTCTATACCAAGCATATTACCGTAACTACAGGAGTTCTAATTATATTATTATTAGCGATATCCTTCCCACAATTAACAAAACAAGTCACTATAGAAAATGAACCGTTTATTTCCTTTTTACAAGAAAACAAATTGAGTTCTAAAGACAAAAAGACCATGGAACGTGGCTATTATCAGAAGCTACTTACAAGTGACAATACCTCTTTAAAACTTTCTCAAACACAAGTCAACAAACCCAAAGATTGGTCTAACAATAATGCCATAATAAGAACAAGTACCATTTTAAGAAAACAACTCAAACCCAACTTTAGTACTCCTTACAAAAATGCTTTATTAACAACCAATTCATGGGGAATGCGTGACCAACCCTACACCTTAGAAAAAGATTCCAACACTTATCGAATTGCATTATTGGGTGGCTCTTATGAAATGGGATCGGGAGTAAACAATGGCGAAACTTTTGAAGCTCAAACCGAAATTTTACTCAATAATAAGTATAAAAATAACATTGAAATTTTAAATTTTGCCGTTGGAGGATACCATCTTATTGAAGGTGTGTTTAATGCTGAAAATGCATTCAGGTTTAACCCTAACGCACTAATTTATACCGCACATAGTAACGAATTTTATCGTTTACAAAATAGACTAATAGACTTACTTACATCTGACATAAAAATTACAGACCCTTTTATTGCCAACATAAAAAAGCAAAGTGGAATAACTGTCGAAATGTGCTCATTGGAGAAACAAAACAGGGTAAAACCATTTATGTCTTCAATTATAAAATGGGGTTATGGTACTATTGCAAAAGAGTGTAAATTAAAAGGAATTACTCCTATTTGGCTTTATGTTCCAGCATTAGGAGATACCGGAGATAATGACTTTGAGCAAGTTTTAAAAGAAGCAAAACTGGCAGGTTTTTTAATTGTTAATATAGAATCTCCTTACGAGAAATATAAAGTAAATGCATTAAAAGTTGCTCCTTGGGATTATCATCTCAATAAAAAAGGACACCAATTAATTGCAAATAAACTCTACAAAGAATTAATTTCACAAGAACAAAATTTGAAACTTAAATAACCATGGTTAACCAAGAAGAAATTAAAGCCATTCTATTAAATGGATATGTAGACGTTGATAATCCTAACGAATTATTAAATGATACGCCACTAATTTCAAGCGGAATTTTAGACTCTATATCAATTTTACAATTGGTAGATGTATTGGAAAAAGAGTTTAGCATTGAATTTGAAGCTCATGAAATTGATAGAGACAAATTTGATTCTATTGATTTAATTGTAGCATTAGTTAATTCTAAAAAGAAATAAGCAGTGAATATTTACGACCTCGTATTTACTCATATCAACACCGAAAACCCCAACCTGGCTATATACGACAGTCAACTAATTTCTTATTCCTACAGCGACCTAGCAAAGAAAATAGCTCATATAGAAACAACATTTAACAATATTGGTTTATCCAAAGGAAACATAGTCGTTTTACAAACAGAAAAATCGTTTAATGCATTGGCTCATTTATTATGCTGCATTAAAATGGGCATTATTTACGTACCAATTGCTGTTGATTCTCCCAGTGAAAGAACAAAAAAAATAATAGCTGCGTGTCAAGCCAACGCTGTTTTAAATGCTGACTATTCTTTAGAAAAAATAAACGATGCCAAAACCAATTTAAGTTCAGATGCCTATAGCATTTTATTTACTTCAGGTTCTACCGGAACTCCAAAAGGAGTGGTATGTTCGACTAAAGGCTTAATGGCTTTTATTAATTGGAGCTCTTCCGAATTTAACGTTACTGAAAAAGACCTTATTGCAGGCTATGCACCTTTTCATTTTGATATTTCTACTTTCGATATTTTTGCAAGTATATCTAAAGGTGCGTCATTATGGTTAATAGATAAAACTTTGGGCGCCAACATCAGGTTAATTGGCCAACACCTCAAAACAATACAACCAACTGTTTGGTACACCACTCCTACCGTTTTTAACTTATTAAACGAATATGGGAAATTGCCCGAAAACTACTGCCCAAAAACAGTGCTTTTTGCTGGTGAAGTTTTTCCAATTAAACAATTAAATGCATTAAGACAGCAATGGCAAATTGCAAACTATTACAACCTTTACGGACCAACGGAAACCAATGTTTGTACATATTTTAAATTGCCTCAACAAATTGAACAGAAGAGAACTATTCCTTATCCGATTGGAAAATCTTGTCCATATGTTACATTAAAAATTAATGCAGCCAACGAACTTTTAGTTAGCGGAGAAACAGTATTGATTAACTACATCAACAACGCTGATTGCTTCGTTGAAGAAAATGGAATCAAGTGGTACAACACAGGAGATTTGGTTAGCAAAGAAAACGACAACTTGCTGTACCAAGGCAGAACAGACAGAATGGTAAAACGCAGGGGTTACCGAATAGAATTAGGCGAAATTGAAAATACACTCGCCCATCATGAAAACATTCAACAAGTTGCAGTAATTTGTGTTACAAAAAATGAGCTTCCTTACCTCATTCTTTTTTATTCTGGAACAAAAACAACGCCAACAACTCTTTTTACGTATTGCTCAAAAGCTTTGTTAAATTATATGATTCCTGATAAATTTATGTATCTTGAATCCTTCCCTATAAATGAAAATGGGAAAATAGACTACACACAACTAATCGATAATTTTAATCAACATGAATGATTACATCAATGGCATTAAATCTATAATTGATGAAATAGAAAAGTATGACATCAATACTTTTTATGCTGAAAATAAATTTCCCGCAAAAGCATGGAAATATACTTTAGAGCATGTAATTAATCATCTTAATATTAACGACACAGCATCTCTTGATGGAAACGCCATTTGCCAAGCCATGGAAGCCATTGGATATGCCTCTAAAGATGGAGGTTTAAATTTTGCAATAGGCGCGCAAACCCTTGCTGCTTCAATTCCATTGGCCATTTACGGAAGTGATGATCAGAAAGCAAAATACTTAAACACTATGCTAAATGGTGATACAATTTGTGCTAATGCAATAACAGAACCTGAAGCAGGTTCGGACATATTTTCGATGAGTACATCGGCCACCATACAAAATAATCAGTATCAATTAAACGGTATAAAAACTTTTTGCAGCAGCATCAAAGAAGCCAACCTCGCTATTGTTTATGCTGTTACTGATAAAGATAAGGGTGCTCATGGCGGAATTTCCGCTTTTTTAGTTGAAAAATTGCAATTTAAAACCGGACAAACCTATACCAAAATGGGTTTAAGAACTTGTTCTATTGGAGAATTAATTTTAGACAATGAGCTGATAAATTCAAACCAAATGCTCGGCAAAACTGGTGCTGGATTTTCGGTATTTAACACTGCAATGGAATGGGAAAGAATTGGACTAAGTGCTATTTACGTTGGTACAATGCAACGTTTATTTGAGCAAGCATTACACTATGCTAAAACTAGAAACCAAGGAGGAAAAGCAATCGGAAAACATCAAGCCATAGCCCACAAAATTGCCGAAATAAAAACCACTATAATAGCTTGTAGGTTAATGGTAAACAGTGCAGCTGCTAAGCTTGGAAATGACCGAACAGTTGGCGAAGACGCAGCCATGTGCAAATGGTACGTTAGTGAAGCTTATGTTAAAGTTTGTGAACAAGTAATGCAAATATTTGGCGGCAATGGCTATATGGAGGAATATGAAATAGAGCGCTGCTTAAGAGATGCGCATGCCAGTACAATTTACTCTGGAACAACAGAAATACAAAAAAATATTATTGCCAAATGGAACGGCTTATAAGTTAAGGGTATATGAATGATTTTTACGATGTAATAATAATAGGAGGAGGCCCTGCAGGATCAGCAAGTGCTATTCATTTAAGAAAAGCTGGACTGAAGGTTATTCTTTTTGAAAAAGAAAAATTTCCGCGAGCGCATGTTGGCGAATCATTGGTTCCTTTTTGTTATGAACTATTCGATGAATTAGGCATTTTAGAAGAACTACAAAAAACGGCCGTAAGAAAGCCAGGCGTTCGGTTTATCAATAAAGATGGATCAAAATCTACCACTTATTGCTTTAAAAATATACTGGACGGACCTAACCAAATGTCCTTTCATGTACTAAGAGAAAAATTTGACAAGCAATTGTTAGATAGGGCTCAAAAACTAGGAACAGTTGTACATGAGCAACACAGAGTAACAAATGTAAATTTAGACAAAACGGACGAAGTTGAAGTGACTGTTTCCAATCCAAACAATGAAAAAAGTACTGTAAAAGGTAAGTTTTTAATTGATGCTACAGGACAAGATTCTTTCTTAGCCAAGAAATTAAAATCAAAAGAAAAACATAAAGATTTAGACCGAATTGCGTTTTTATCACATTGGAATTGCGACACGAGTAAAGAAGGTGTTAATGAAGGTTTATTGCAATTGCTTTACCTATCCGACAGTAAAAAAGGATGGATGGGCATTCAGCCTGTTGATGTTAATCGCTTAAGCGTTGGGTTAATTTGCGACAATAATTATGTAAAGCAAGCAAAAGCAAAATATGCTGCAGATGGCATTGAAAATTGGAAGGAACAGTTTTATGTAGATCAGGTTTTATCCTCCCCTTTTACCAAAGATTTGTTGGCTAACGCCAAAATGATAAATAAACTATTGGTTGTAGGTGATTACAGTTACAAAATCACTAAAAAATTTGGCTCAAACTATGCCTTAGTTGGAGATGCAGCAGGATTTTTAGACCCCATTTTTGCTACCGGAGTATACTTGGCTTTAAACACAGCCAAAAATACGGCCAACGCAATTGTCCGTCAACTAACCGAAGGAAAAGACATTGGCCAAAAAGAGTTAGCAGCATCCTATACTCAATATGAAGGAGCATTAGAATTGTTAGAGAAATTTATCAATAATTTTTACAATCCTGAATTTGTAAACTTAGCCGAAATACAATCAGATGTTGATTCAGAAAACAATGAGAACCATACTAAATCTATGATTGCCTTCTCTATAGTGCACTTTTTAATGGGTGGAGATTTTTACAATGAGCACAAAAAATATTTAGAGTACTTAGACTTTTTAAGTCAACCAAAACAATTGGCACGTTATTACCACTTGGTAATTAACCAACCCAAATACAAAGAAAATTCTTGCGACTATTTAATGGAAGATGTTTTTCCGATGTTAAATGATGCTAACTTAACAGAGTGATAAAGTTTAATATTCCATACTCAACCAGTAACCAAATTGATGCTTTAACTGAAGTTATCTCTTCCAATAAATTTTCTGGAGGTGGTCAGTTTGGTTCGCGAGTAAAAGAGTTATTATTAAAAGAATATCAATTTAAAAACACCTATCTCACTACTAGCTGTACTTCGGCCATTCAACTTTGCGCCATGTCTTTAAACCTACAACCTGGTGATGAAGTAATTATGCCATCATTCACTTTTCCATCTACTCCTACTCCTTTTATACAAGCAGGTGCACAAATTGTTTTTGCCGATTGTGGAAGTGAATATCCAAACACCACACTATCATCTATAAAAGCAGTAACCACTGTAAATACCAAGGCAATTATGGTGGTTCATTATGGTGGATACAATGCTGAAATTGACTTAATAGCCAACTTCTGTAAACAAGAGAGTATTATATTAATTGAAGATGCTGCTCAAGCAATAGATGCTTGTCACAACGAAAAGCCTTTAGGCTCATTTGGCGATTTTAGTGTTTTTTCATTCCATGAAACAAAAAACATAAACTGTGGTGAAGGTGGATTATTGGTGGTGAACAGTGAAGATTACATCGAACAAATAAACCAAATTTTTGAATACGGTACCAATAGAACAGATTTTTTAAATGGCAACATTAACAGCTATGAATGGGTCGGTTTGGGATTGTCATTTGTGCTTTCAGAAATAAACTGTGCAATGCTTTACAGCCAATTATTAATGGTAAAAAATGTTACCAAACATCGCAGGCTACTTTGGGAAACCTACTTTACAGAACTTAATGATTTAACCAAGAAACACCAATTAACGTTATCTGCTGTTCAAACACAAAACTCCAACTTTCATACCTTTTACATTGCATTACCCAACAAAAAAAGTACAGCAAGTTTCATAGCTTTTATGCAACAAAACAACATACAGTGCACCACCCATTATTTTCCTTTACACGAAAGCAAATATGGTTTAACAAATTATAAATCTAACACACAACTAACCAATGCATCTTATTTTGGGTCATGTTTGGTTAGATTACCCCTACATTTTAACTTAACACAAAACCAAGTATTAACCATTACTTCTCACGTAAAAGAATTTTTTGAATCTCACTAAAGGCATATCACTAAAACAGCTTATTACCTACAATAAAAACTATGTATTGTTGGGTATTGTTTTGTTAATCATTAACAAAACTGCGGTTATGACAATGCCATATATGAGCAAACTTTTAATTGATGATGTAATTGTGAACAGTGATGATTTGTTACTCAAAAAAATCGTGTTAATTATTGCGCTGTCTTTAATCATACAGGCATTTACCTCTTTCATCTTATTTCAATTACTTAATGTTAAAGCACAAAAAAGAATAGCCGAAATAAGAACGTTATTCTTTAAAAAAATCACCCAATTGCCCATTCCTTATTTTAACAACTCCAATTCTGGAGCATTGGTTTCTCGTACTTTAAATGATTTCGAAAGCATAAGAATTTTTATAGGAACAGGAATTGTTCAATTAATTGGTGCCTTCATTTCAATTTCATTTGCTCTTACGTTAATGCTTTATCTCAATACAGAATTAAGTCTTTACCTCATTACTCCTTTGTCTATATTCTGCTTTATAATCTACTTTATTTACAAAACTCAAAAACCGGCATTTAAAGCAAAAAAAGTAGTTAGAGCAGATGTTGCAGCCAATTTAACAGAAGCTTTTAGAAACATTAAAGTAATCAAAGGGTTTAATGGAAATGAATTTTCTACTCAACTGATGCAAGGAAAATTTTATGCCTTATTCCTTTCCATAAAATCTACTATTACTACCACTAACCTTATTATTAGTTTAGGAATTCTCTTTATTGGTTTAACCACCATAATTGTTATTTGGTTTGGAGGAAACATGGCCATTAACCAACAAATTTCTATTGGAGAACTTTCTACATTTACCATTTACTTGGCGTTTTTAATTGGTCCTATTTATCAAATAACTAAAGTTTTAACACAGTTTACCGATGCTTCAGCCAGTGTCGATAGAATTAATGAAACATTGCTTCAGCCAAACGAGCCTTCTAATGAGACAGGAAATAGTGCCAATACTGATGAAACAATTTCCTTCAATGACGTAAGCTTTACCTACGACTCAAAAGAAGTATTAACTAACGCTTCATTTGAATTAAAACCCAAAACAATCACAGCAATTGTTGGGAAATCTGGAGCAGGAAAAACAACTCTAACCGACTTATTAGCGGCATTTTACCAGCCATCTTCAGGATCAATTACAATTGACAGTCAAAACCTTAACAACATAAATATTGAACAATATCGTGCTCAACTTGGCTTTGTTTTTCAGGAAACCTTCCTATTTAATGGCACCATAAAAGACAATATTTTATTGGCTAAACCAGAAGCTTCTGAACAAGAAATAAATTCGGCTATAGAACATGCCAACGTCAGTGAGTTTTTAAGCGATTTACCAAAAGGAATAAATACTATAATTGGTGAAGCGGGTGGCAAATTATCTGAAGGACAAAAACAGCGAATTGCAATTGCTCGAGCATTTTTAAAAAATCCAACCATTTTAATTTTAGATGAAGCAACTTCTAATTTAGATGCCCACAACGAAAAACTAATTAACCAAAGCATAGAAAAGTTGATGGCCAACCGAACCATATTAGTTATAGCCCATAAACTAGAAACCATTACCAATGCCAATCAAATAATTGTGCTCGATAACGGAAAAATTATTGAACAAGGATCCCACAAAGAATTGATTGAAAACAAAGCGAATTACTACCAACTTTACCACGCTCATCATTAGTATTTTTATTTATTCACAATTAAAAAAATACTTCGCTATAATCTTATTTTTGTTTAATGAATTATTTAGATGAATTAAATGGCGCTCAAAGAGATGCAGTAGAAGCTACAGAAGGCCCAGTTATGGTTATTGCTGGAGCCGGCTCTGGTAAAACACGTGTATTAACTTACCGAATTGCTCACCTCATTAACAAAGGAGTTGATCCATTTAACATCCTATCCTTAACATTTACCAATAAAGCGGCTCAAGAAATGAAAGAGCGTATTGGAAAAATTGTTGGTTATAGCGAAGCAAAAAACATCTGGATGGGAACCTTTCACTCTGTTTTTGCTCGAATTTTAAGAAGTGAAGCAGAGAAAATAGGCTACCCAAGCAACTTTACCATTTACGATTCTCAAGATTCTAAAAATTTAATAAAAGCCATTTTGAAAGAAGAAGGCTTAGATGAAAAAATATACAAGCCTGGCTTAGTACTCAACAGAATTTCTTCCGCAAAAAACAACTTATTATCTTCTGCAGCATACAACAAAAACACCACCATTCAATCTGAAGATAGACAGTCGGCCAAGCCAAAAATTGGTGAAGTATACAAAATTTATGAAAGCCGTTGTTTTAAATCTGGCGCCATGGATTTTGATGATTTATTGTTTAAAACCAACGTTTTATTAAGAGATTTTCCTGACGTTTTAAACAAATACCAACATCGTTTTAAATACCTACTTGTAGATGAGTACCAGGATACGAATTTCTCGCAATACATTATCGTTAAAAAATTATGTGCCGCCTTCGAAAACGTTTGTGTAGTTGGTGATGATGCTCAAAGTATTTATGCTTTTAGGGGAGCAAACATCCAAAACATCTTAAACTTTAAAAATGATTATCCGGATGTAAGAACCTTTAAACTGGAACAAAACTACCGCTCTACCCAAAACATTGTAAAAGCAGCCAATAGTGTTATTGCTCAAAACAAAGAGCAAATAGAAAAAAACGTTTTTACCGATAATGTTGATGGGAAAGCCATTAAAGTTCATCGTGCAGCAACCGACAATGAAGAAGGTAAAATGATTGCCAACCTTATTTTTGAAACACAATTACAGCAGCGCGCCAAATCGAAAGATTTTGCCATTTTATACCGAACCAATGCTCAATCTAGAGCAATGGAGGAAGCCTTAAGAAGAAAAAATATTCCCTATAAAATTTATGGCGGACAGTCGTTTTATCAACGTAAAGAAGTAAAAGATTTAATTTCTTACTTCCGAATAATGATTAATCCCAATGACGAGGAAGCTTTAAAAAGAGTAATTAATTATCCGGCCAGAGGAATTGGAAAAACAACTTTAGACAAATTGACTATTGCTGCTAACAATCACCAAAAAAGCATTTGGTTTGTTATCAACAACCTCAACAACATTAATGTTGGAATAAACAGCGGTGCTCAATCTAAAATAACTGAGTTTGTTAGCATGATAGCAAGTTTTGCTACTCAAATCAACTCTAAAAATGCTTACGACTTGGCCAATGAAGTTGCTACAACTTCGGGAGTATTAAAAGACCTTTATACCGACAGAACACCAGAAGGAATAAGTCGTTACGAAAACATTCAAGAATTACTAAACGGTTTAAAGGAGTTTACAGAAACCGACAATGAGGAAGAAGAAGATGTAACACCAAGAGGATTACCAGAGTTTTTGCAAGACGTAGCATTATTAACCAATGCCGATGGCGAAAAGGATGAAGACAGAGACAAAGTAACCCTAATGACTATTCACTCTGCAAAAGGACTAGAATTTCCTTACGTAAACATTGTTGGGTTAGAAGAAAACCTTTTTCCATCTCAACTATCCTTAGCATCTAGAGCAGAATTAGAAGAAGAAAGACGGTTATTTTATGTTGCCATTACAAGAGCAGAAAAAGAATTACACCTCTCTTTTTCTACCAGCCGTTACAAATGGGGAAACCTACAATACTGTGAACCAAGCAGGTTTATTGAAGAAATTGAAGAACAATTTTTAGACTACACTTACACCAAAGGAAGTAGTGCAGAACCTACCGGTTCTTCAGCTGGATCTTCTAACAGCTATGGGAATAACTACGGATCTAAAACGAGTTACAGCAAACCGAACTCTTTTCCTAAAAAGAAAAATCCGCCACCAAAAGTAATTCACTCCACGCCAAAAAATCTTAAAAAAATTAGTGGAAATACCGGAGATGTAAGTGCAAATACCTTAAACTTATCGGAAGGAATGATGGTGAACCACCAAAAGTTTGGAAACGGAATAATTGAAGCCCTGGATAGCGGAAAAGCCACTATAAATTTTCAAAACATAGGCAATAAACAACTGTTATTAAAGTTTGCCAAGCTAACAATAGTAAAATAAAATAGTTAGCTTTGAACATCATAACATAATTACATCCTTTAAATGGAAGCAGCAGAAAAAGATTACAATACCAGAAGACCCCAAATGGTAATCCCTGAATATGGTAGAAATATTCAAAAAATGATTGACCATGCAATTAGCACTGAAGATAGAGACGAAAGAAACAAAATTGCCAATGCAATTATAAGTGTAATGGGACAATTAAATCCGCACTTAAGAGACATTGCAGATTTTAAGCACAAGCTTTGGGACAACCTTTTTATTATTTCAGATTTTAAATTGGATGTGGATTCTCCATACCCAATTCCTGCAAAAGAAGAGATTATGCGTAAGCCAGAAAAAATGGCTTATCCATCAAAAAATATTCGATTTAAACATTATGGCAAAGCTGTTTCAGAATTAATTGAAAAAGCAATTGCCTACCCTGAAGGAGAAGAAAAAGAAGCATTGATTGGTGTAATTGCCAACTTAATGAAAAAGAATTACTTAACCTTTAGTCAGCCTTCAGTTGAAGATAGCTTAATCATTAAAGATTTAACAACCCTTTCACAAGGGAAACTAACCATAAGTCAAGACCTTAAAATTGTTGCTACCAATGAAATATTGGCCATGACTCAACAAAAAAGAAAGTCTAACAATAATAACAACGGACGTAACCACAAGCAAAACAAAAAACAACACTACAAAAAGCGAAGATATTAATGGGAACATTTAAAATAAAAGGCGGAAACAAGTTAAAAGGAGAACTAACTCCACAAGGAGCAAAAAACGAAGCACTACAAGTGGTGTGTGCCGTTTTATTAACTTCAGAAAAAGTTACACTAACCAACCTCCCTTTTATTAGAGATGTAAACTTCTTAATTGACTTACTAGAAGCTTTAGGTGTGAATGTAGAACGAGCAGGAAACGGAACCGTTCATTTTCAAGCCAACAACGTTAACATTGACTATTTAAATTCTGAAGACTTTAAAGTAAGAGCAGAATCTTTACGTGGTTCCATTATGATTGTTGGTCCTTTATTGGCCAGATTCAAAAAAGCTTACATGCCTAAACCTGGTGGAGATAAAATTGGCGCAAGACCATTAGATACTCACTTTTTAGGTTTCACAAAATTAGGTGCAACATACACCTATGATCCTAGCACTTGTTTTTATTCTTTAGAAGCAAAAAACTTAGCTGGACAATACATTTTATTAGACGAACCTTCAGTTACAGGAACAGCCAATATTTTAATGACAGCTGTTTTAGCGAAAGGCAAAACAACAATTTACAATGCGGCTTGTGAGCCATACCTACAGCAACTTTGTTCGATGCTAAATAGCATGGGAGCAAAAATATCTGGCGTTGGTTCAAATTTATTAACCATAGAAGGAGTTGATGAATTAGGCGGTTGTCAACATCGATTATTACCTGATTTTATTGAAATAGGATCGTTTATTGGTTTAGCTGCCATGACGCAATCTGAAATTACAATTAAAGATTGTAGAGTAGATATGTTAGGAAGGATTCCTGATACATTTAGACGATTAGGAATTAAATTGGAAATTAAAGGAGACGATATTCACATTCCATCTCAAAGTAATTATGAGATAAAAAGAATGATTGATGGTTCTATTCCAACAATATACGATGCGGTTTGGCCAGGGTTTACTCCAGATTTATTGAGTATTGTACTAGTTACAGCCATTCAAGCAAAAGGAACCGTATTGATTCACCAAAAAATGTTCGATAGCCGTTTATTCTTTATTGATAGACTAAAAGACATGGGCGCTCAAATCATTTTATGTGATCCGCACAGAGCAACCGTAATTGGAATGAATAACGAAACAAGCTTAAGGGGTACAACCATGTCTTCACCAGATATTAGAGCAGGAGTTTCTTTACTTATTGCAGCATTGTCTGCCGATGGCGAAAGTACCATTAACAACATAGAACAAATAGACAGAGGATATCAATACATTGATGACCGACTAAATGCAATAGGAGCAGACATTACCCGTTTGTAATTTAAAGGTATGTCAGGAAGCTTACATTACTTTTGGCTCAAACATTATTAACTTTACTATATAAATTAAAAAAAATGGAAACGATCAAAAAATTTAAAGCAAGTATAATTCTAGGCTTAATTATTATAGTTACGGCTGGTTTTATGATAAAAGCTCCAGCTGGAATAGCAATTGGCACTAAAGCACCTGAGTTGGCTTACAACAATCCAAATGGTGAAGTAATGAAATTATCTGATCTTAAAGGAAAAGTAGTTTTAATTGACTTTTGGGCTTCTTGGTGCAGACCATGTAGACATGAAAACCCAGTTGTTGTTGCTGCTTACGAAAAATACAAAGACGCTAAGTTTACTAACGGAAAAGGCTTTACCGTTTTTAGTTATTCTTTAGATAAAAATCCTGCAGCTTGGAAAAATGCAATTGCACAAGACAAACTAACTTGGCCGTACCATGTTAGCGACTTAAAAGGATGGACTTCGGAAGGATCACAAAAATATGGAGTATCCTCCATTCCAACCAATTATTTAATTGATGGAAAAGGAAATATTTTAGCTAAAAACTTGCGAGGTGCAGCTTTAGATGCCGCCATTGCCAAGTATGTAAAATAAAAAATAACGCTCAATATACTAAAGGCAGAAGTTTAAACTTCTGCCTTTTTTTCTGCCCAAAAACGAAAAGCAGTAAAAAAGCTGTCAATTTGGCTTTAATTCGCTCAATGGTAGTATTTTTGCCAACTCTATTTTCGAGATCATAAAATACATTTACAATGAGTACAGAAGAGAATTTAAACGAAGAAGAATTGGACCAACAACAAGAAGAGCAAGTTGAAACACCAATAGAGGAAACAATAGAATTGTCTCCAGAAGAAGAAGCCATTGCTAAGTACAATGAAATGAATGACAAATACCTGAGGCTATACTCTGATTTTGAGAACTTTAGAAAAAGGACACAAAAGGAAAAATTAGACTTGTATAAAACTGCAGGAGAAGAAGTAATTTCTGCAGTTTTACCTGCTATCGATGACTTGGAAAGAGCTCAAAAAGCAATGAAAGAATCGGACGACATTAAAGGTGTTAAGGATGGTGTAAAATTAGTTCACAACAAATTAGTTTCAGTGCTAAAACAAAAAGGTTTAGAAGAAATTAAATCGGCTGTAAACAAAGATTTTGACATTGAATTTCATGAAGCAATTACACAAATACCTGCTCCAAGTAAAAAACTTGTAGGGAAAGTAATTGACGAAGTTGAAAAAGGATATATATTGAATGGTAAAGTAATTCGCTTTACTAAAGTTGTTGTAGGAAAATAAGTATTTAGTAGAAAGTACTGAGGAACAAGTAGAAAGTACCGTCAGTTCGAGTGATCCCATTTTTTTCGGGATTGTATCGAGAACTTGTTGAAAGTTAAGAACTAAAAATATGAGCAAAAGAGATTATTACGAAGTATTAGGAGTTAACAAAGGAGCATCTGAAGCTGAAATTAAAAAAGCCTATAGAAAAATGGCTATTAAATTTCATCCCGATAAAAACCCGGATGATGCTTCGGCTGAAGATAAATTTAAAGAAGCTGCAGAAGCTTACGAAATACTTAGTAGCCCTGAAAAGAAACAACGTTACGATCAATTCGGACATCAAGGAATGAGCGGAGCTGCCGGTGGTGGTTTCGGTGGTGGTGGCGGAATGAATATGGATGACATCTTTTCGCAATTCGGAGACATTTTCGGTGGCGGAGGCGGTGGTTTTGGAGGCTTCGGTGGTGGAGGCGGAAGAGCCAGACGTGTTCGCAAAGGAAGTAACCTAAGGGTTCGTGTAAAAATGACACTGGAAGATATTACCAATGGAGTTGAAAAGAAAATTAAAGTAACCAAGCTTGTTAATGCCGAAGGTGTTACCACTAAAACCTGTCCACAATGTGGTGGTAGTGGTCAAATATCTCGTATTGCCAATACTATTTTAGGTCAAATGCAAACCTCATCGCCATGTACAACTTGTGGTGGAGATGGAAAAATAATTGACAAAAAACCAGCAGATGCTAACTCTGATGGTTTAATTAAAAAAGAAGAAGTAATTACCATTGATATTCCTGGTGGAGTTGAGGATGGAATGCAACTTTCGGTTACTGGAAAAGGAAATGCTGGACCAAAAGATGGAATTGCTGGAGATTTAATTGTGGTGATTGAAGAAATTCCTCACGATACCATTAAACGTGATGGCACCAACTTATTGTACGATTTATACCTTAATTTTGCCGATGCAGCTTTAGGAACTGACATAGAAATTCAGACGATAAATGGTAAGGTGAAAATTAAGATAGAAGCCGGTACTCAAAGCGGTAAAGTGCTTCGTTTAAAAGGAAAAGGTATTCCTAACATACAAGGTTATGGTACTGGAGACTTTTTGATTTATGTAAACATTTGGACACCTCAAAAGCTGAGTAAAGAAGAAAAAGCAACACTAGAAACATTAAAAGCTTCTGAGAATTTTAAACCAAATCCAAAAAGTACGGACAAAGGTTTCTTTGACAGAATGAAAGATTATTTTAATTAAACTGTCATTCTGAACAATATTTTATTCACGATTTATCGGGATAATAAAATGAAGTGAAGAATCTGAATAGATTCTTCACTTTTGTTTTATAACGGAAATAAACTTCTAACAAAACTTCATTCAGAATGACAAGTAGAATAATTACCTTTAACTCGTGATTTACAAAAGCACCATAGATTTAATAAATGACCTTGAAAAGCATGGCCATTTAATTCGTATTAAGGAAGAGGTTGATCCTAATTTAGAAATGGCAGCCATACAATTGCGCATTTTTGAACAAGGTGGAAAGGCCGTTCTCTTCGAAAATATTAAGGGATGTGAATTTCAAGCGGTATCTAACCTTTATGGGACTTTAGATCGCAGCAAATTTATTTTTAGAGACACATTTAAAAAAGTTCAACAAATGATTGAACTTAAAAATGACCCAATAAAAGCCATCAAATCACCTTTTAAAAATTTAAGTTTGGGCCTCTTAGGCTTAAAAGCACTACCAAAGAAAAAAAGTGGTTTACCTAGCAATTTTAAAGAAACAACCATAGATAAACTTCCATTGATTAAATGTAGGCCAGATGATGGTGGCGCGTTTATTACATTACCTCAAGTATATTCTGAAGATCCAACTAATGAAGGAGTAATGAATTCTAACTTAGGAATGTATCGTATCCAATTAAATGGAAACAACTACAAACTAAATGAAGAAATTGGAGTGCACTACCAAATACACCGAGGAATTGGAGTGCACCAAACCAAAGCGAATAAGCTAGGAAAACCTTTAAAAGTTTCCATTTTTGTAGGTGGACCTCCAGCTCATACTCTAGCTGCTGTTATGCCTTTACCAGAAGGATTATCTGAACTAACTTTTGCTGGAGCTTTAGGGAATAATAAATTTAAATACACTTATGTGGACGGGTATTGTATTGCAACTGAAGCAGACTTTGTAATTACTGGAGAAATTTATCCGAATGAAACTAAACCCGAAGGCCCTTTTGGCGATCATTTAGGGTATTACAGTTTAACCCACGAATTTCCTGTAATGAAAGTGCATAAGGTTTACCACAGAGAAAATGCCATTTGGCCTTTTACCGTGGTTGGAAGACCACCACAAGAAGACACTCAATTTGG
>CAJQON010000037.1 GCA_905479995.1 uncultured Flavobacteriales bacterium
GGTTTTCTCTGAGAACAAAGAATCCCTTGAAGGTAAAGGTATTATTCGGTCAGTATTTGACCCTTGTTGTGGAACAGGTGGAATGTTAACGACAGGAAAGGAATGGGTAAAAAATAATATTGATAATAAAATATTATTGAATCTTCAAGGTCAGGAATTAAATCCCCACACTTATTCTATTTGTAAATCAGATATGTTAATTTCTGGTGAAGACCCCGATAACATTCGATTAGGTTCTTCATTATCAAACGACCATTTTGAGGGTAAGAAATTTGATTATATGATAACAAATCCACCTTTCGGTGTTAGTTGGAAATCTGAAAAGGAATTCGTCATACAAGAATCAAAAAACCCCAATGGACGTTTTAGTGTAGGAACACCTAGGTCTTCAGATGGTTCTTTATTATTTCTTCAACATATGATTTCGAAAATGAAAGTAGAGGGGTCTAGGATTGGTGTTGTTTTTAATGGTTCCCCATGTTTTACTGGAGAGAGTGGTAGTGGTGAAAGTGAAATACGTAAATGGATTTTAAAGAATGATTTATTAGAGTGTATTGTTAGATTACCAAATGATTTATTTTTCAACACTCCTATCACAACGTACATTTGGTTAGTTAATAATAAAAAGAAAGACTTAAGAAAAAATAAAATTCAATTAATAGATGGTTCAAATTTATTCAAATTAAGAAGGAAACCTTTAGGGGATAAACGGAAAGAACTTTTGGATGAACATATAAATGAAATACTTAGTACTTATCTTTCATTCGAACCAAATGATATTAGTAAGATTTATAACAATGATGAATTTTTATATACGAAATGTACAATTGAACGTCCTTTAATTGAAAATAATGTTAAGGTGAAATTAAAAAATGGAAAACTGAAACCTGACTCAAAATTACGAGATTCTGAAAATGTTCCTTTTGGAAAATCTATTGAAGATTTTTTTGATACTGAAATTTTACCCCACAGACCTGATTCTTGGATCGACAGTACAAAAGACTCAATTGGATGTGAAATTAATTTCAATAAATGTTTTTACACGAAACCAGTAGTTTTAAAAGAAAAGGAAATAACAAAACAACTCTTAGAACTTGAGAAGTTATCTGAAGGAATACTCGTAAACTTATTAAAAGATTAAAATGGTAAAATTAAAAAAATCCAATACTATATGGTTTGACAATGTACCTTCTCATTGGTCATTGACAAAAAATAAATTCTTTTTGAAAGAGAAAAATGAAGTAGTTGGAGAAAACTCATCGGATTATACATTATTATCATTAACTACAAATGGGGTTATTAAAAGAGATATAGATAGTGGTAAAGGTAAATTTCCCAGTTCTTTTGAGGACTATAAAGTTGTTTCAAAGGGAGACTTGATATTTTGTCTATACGATATTGATGAAACCCCTAGAACTGTCGGTTTTTCGGAATTAGATGGAATGATTTCCGGATCCTATAAAATATTTGAATGTGATGAAAATGTCTTCCCTAAATATATCTATTATTATTATTTGAATATTGATAATTTCAAAGGTTTAAAACCATACTACACAGGATTAAGAAATGTAATCCGTCCTGAAACTTTTAAGAGTCTATCTATTTATTTACCACCCTATAATGAACAAGTTTCTATTGTTGAATCTATTGAGTTAAAACTAAATGAAATAAAAAGACTCAAAGAAATTGAAATTCAGAAATTGCAAAAATTGGATGAATTTGTTAAGTCCACAATCAATAATAATGTAACTGGAATTATATAATATGTCTAATCCAAACGAAGAAAGATTTGAGAAACATATTGAACAATCCTTATTGAAATCTGGATTTGTTTCTCGTTTATATACAGAATATAACAAAAACTCTTGTCAAATTCAAGAAGACCTAATTGAGTTCATTAAATCGACTCAACAAAAAGAATATGACAAACTGTATTCTCAATTCGATAACTCAACAGATAAACAACTTTGTAAAGTAGTTAATGACCAAATCTCTAAAAGAGGTATTGTTGATGTTCTTCGTAAAGGAGTTAGTACTCGTGGTTGTTCGTTTGAACTGGTTTATTTCAAACCTAAGAGTGGATTGAATCAAGAACATAAAGAATTATACGGAAAGAATAGATTTGTTGTCCTACGTCAATTAAAATACTCTAATAAAAATGAGAATTCTATTGATATGGGGATATTCTTAAATGGTATACCAATTATCACATTAGAATTAAAGAATCAGTTGACTGGACAAACTATTATTGATTCTGAAAAACAATATAAATACGATAGGAATCCACTTGGTGAACCATTACTTCAATTCAAAAGATGTTTGGTACATTTTTGTGTAGATAATGACAAGGTTTCGATGACTACTAGGTTAAGTGGAAACAAAACTAGATTCCTACCATATAACAAGGGTATTGAAAACCCAATAATCGACAATGATTATAAGACTGAATATCTATGGAATGATATATTAACTCCAGACTCTTTATTAGACATTATTCAAAACTTTGTTCTTGTTTCAATTGAGTCTAAGAAAGTATGGAGTGAAAAGTTAAACAAGGTAACCGAAGAGAAAGATGAGGTTTTAATTTTTCCAAGATATCACCAACTTGATGTAATAAGAAATGTCAGAGAGAAAGTGAAAGAAGAAGGTGTTGGAGAGAATTACTTAATTCAACATACAACTGGTTCGGGTAAATCTTATTCAATTGGTTGGTTATCTCATACACTTACTTCCTTATTTAGAACCCAAGAAGATAAGAAAAGAATGTTTGATACTATTCTTGTTATAACAGATAGAAAGGTTCTTGATAAACAACTTCAAAAGACATTAATGGATTTACAACAAACGGATGGTGTTGTAAACCCAGTCGATATTAATTCAAAACAATTAAAGGAATTCCTTGAAAAAGGGAAGGATATTATCATTACTACTATTCAAAAGTTTCCAGTTATATCAGAAACTATCTCACAATTAAAAGGACAGACATTTGGAGTGGTTATAGACGAGGTTCACTCATCACAGAGTGGAGAAACTTCTAAACACTTAAAAAAGTCTCTCTCAGTTGATGTAATTGAAGATGATGAAGGGAACATTGATTATGAAGAGATGATTCGTCAAGATATTGAATCGAGGGGGAAACAATCTCATATTTCATTTTTTGGGTTTACTGGAACACCAAAGAACAAGACTCTTGAATTATTTGGTCGAAAAAATGATAATGGACAATTTGTTCCATTTCATTCTTACTCAATGAAACAATCCATTTTCGAAGGGTTTACTCTTGATGTATTAGAACATTATACCACATATAAAAGATACTTCAAAGTAAAACAAACTGGAGAGGAAGATGTTGAATTACCTGAGGGTAAAGTAATGAGTCAATTAGTTGATTATGTTGATTCACACGATGAGGTAATTCGTCAGAAGGTTACAATAATATTGAATCAGTTTGTATCTGTTACGTCAAAAAAGATTAATGGACAAGGACGAGGAATGGTTGTGGTTCGTTCGAGAAAACATTGTGTTTTATTCTTTCAAGAATTAGTTAGACAATTAAAAGAACGAGGATTGAATTACTCTTCATTGGTTGGGTTTAGTGGTGTTGTTAATCTAAACGGACAAGAATATACAGAGACTCAACTAAACAAAGATAATGGAATGGAGGGTACTGATATTCCAAGTGGATTGAAAGACCCTAGGTTCAGAATTTTAGTAGTTTCAAATAAGTTTCAAACTGGATTTGATGAACCATTGATTCACACAATGTTCGTAGATAAGAAATTAAGTGGTGTTCAATGTGTTCAAACTTTATCGAGATTGAATAGAACAAAAAGTGGTAAGACAGATACTTTTGTTCTTGACTTTGTTAATGATACAGAGGATATAGTTACATCGTTTCAACCATTCTATACTTCAACTCTCTTAACTGGAGAAACTGAACCTGACAAACTTTATGATTTACAAAATGAAATTGAGTCTTTCAGTCTTTATACAGATGATCAATTAGATAGGTTTTGTAAAGAGTTTTATAAACAAACTGAAACTGATGAACTTCTTCAACCTATCATTAATGAAGTGGTTAAGAAGTGGAAAGAATTAGAAAATGAAGACCAACAAAAAGATTTCAAAAGTAAGATTCAATCATTTGTAAGATTGTATTCATACATTTCTCAAATTATGAGTTTCACAGAAGTTCATTGGGAAAAAATGTACATCTTTTTAAGATACCTCAACAAAAAACTACCAAAAGACCAAACAGAAAGAATTGACATTACTGATTCAGTTGATTTAGGTTCATTGAGAATTCAAATGATGGGAGAATCGAGATTATCATTGGAAGATAAACAAGGTGAGATAGAACCAATGAGTCCAGAGACTGGAGGTATGTCTATTGAAGAAGGTCTTGATTTGTTATCTCATATTATTGAAAGAATAAATGAAGTATATGGAATTGAACTTTCAGAGGAAGATAAATTAGATTTGAAAAATGTATCTGAAAGAATTGGTAAGAATGAAGAACTAGGACTTGTTATGACGGGGAATAATTCAGAAGATGATAAGAGGGATTTCTTTAATAAGTTATTAAAAGATGAGGTTTCTGAATATTATGGTGACCGATTAGATTTCTATAAGAAGATAACGAATACCAAAGTGTTTCCAATGATTCTTGAAGGTATGTATAAGGATTATAGTAGAGAGTTAGGTAAATAAAAAAAGACCTCTAGAAATAAAGGTCTTTAAGTTTAGTTGTTAGAAATAATAAAATTATTATCTAACTGGTTTAGTTGTTTAGTGTGATACTTAACAAATGTATTCAAGTCATAAAATTCATTCTCTAAGTGGATGTTGACCTCTATATTATGTTTACTAAATTCTCTTTCAACTAGACATTTTAACACTTTAGAACTTACCCTTTTATTCATAACAAATGGTTGGTAAAAGATATGTGTGTGATACCTCATTTCATTCATTATAAAATCATCTGATATATTTCTAGGTCTTCGAGTAAAAAATGTTCTATCATTCAGTAGTTTTTTATTCTTGGTGATGGATGAGTTAATCTCAATCACAGAGACGTATTTTAAGTAGTTCTTAGAGTTGTAATGTTCTTTATGACTCTTTATGTAGTTAAGTTTTGAAATGTCTCTAAAACACTTTTTTATTATTGATTTGAATTGATTGAAAGATTTTAGATTGTTGTCAGGGACAATTGTTATGTAATGAACCTCTTTCATTTTTAGTTTATTCATTTTATGTATATACAAATTTTCTGTATCCATATTATTAATCTTCTTTTATGGTATAATTCAACCAATACCCTCCAGAGTAGGAGGGTCTATCAGTTGTCTATATAAAAAATCTAAGTAGTGGTCTTTTTATGATTTATTCGAAGAGTTCACTCTCTTTTTAACCAGTTCCGGAATTGGTCTTATTTTAGTCTTTCTATTTTTACTTTTAATTCATCAATCTTTACTTTAAGTCTTAATATTTCCCGTTTCTTTGTGTCTTTCTCTATTTTAATCTTACCATTATTCAATTCAATTTTATTCTGTAAATCCCTTATTTTATCGTAATCAACCATTAAATTCTTTCTCTATTTTCTCAATCAATATTCTTTCCATTAAACTAAATAGTGTTGGTTGAGAATACAGATATTGATTCTTGTATATCAAATCTTTAGAAAAGTTGTTCCTTTTTATTTCCCTTTGAACTTTTGACCGAGAAACACCAAGTATTCTTTTCATTGTTTCAATATCGTAGAATCGTTTATTTTCTTCGTTTACGAAACTTAGTACTCTCATATTTCTTCTTTATTTTTTTATACTCATTTAATAGTTCGTCAATCATTTCTTCTTCATCACCTTCTGATTGGGTTTCTTCTTCATCCTCTTCTTGACTCTGAACCTCATCATCAATTTCATTTAAGAGTTTAATTTTTCTGTTCTTTCTTAATTCGGGTTCCTCAGACTCATCATCTGGAATTAGAATTTCATTTTCGGGTAGGTCTTGACTTTCTTTAGAATATTTTTCAAGTATAAACTTGATAAAGTCTGTCTGTAAGTGTTTTCTTTTCATTCATAATATTTAAGTTTTAGTGAATTGAACTATGTCAATTCATAAGGTATATATTGAATGGATAAATAATTGTTGAGGTAATGTGGATTCTTTATTGAGATGTATATACAAGTATGGACGAATATTACAGATTGTATCTAGTAAATTCTCTCCTCCACATTAAATACTGTAACATCAGAAATGGTATGATGTGGAGCACGAAAAGGCCGAACATTAATTAAGGATGCATCCTTAATTAGCTTTCCACCAACCGAATGAATTTTAGTGGTTTCTAATGCCTCCAACAACGACAATGGTGGAAGAATGGTCGGCAATCGTTTTGCTAACATTGTTTTTCCAGCTCCTGGCGGCCCAATTAATATTACATTATGGCCACCAGCAGCAGCAATTTCTAATGCTCGTTTAATATTTTCTTGCCCTTTTACATCTTCAAAATCAAAATCAACTTTATTGAGGTTTTCATAAAAGGTTTTTCGAGTATCTAATTCTTCTCTCTTCAGAGATGATTCTCCATCAAAAAAATCAATAACTTCTTTAATGTTGTTGGCACCATAAACCTCCAACCCATCAACTATAGCAGCTTCTAATGCATTTTCCTTTGGCAACACAAACCCTTTAAACCCTTCTTTTCTTGCCTGAATGGCAATGGGCAAAGCACCTTTTATAGGCTGTAAGCTTCCGTCTAACGACAATTCTCCCATAATAAGATACTCGCCTACTTTTTCTTCACTCATTTGACCAGAGGCTGCTAAAATGCCTGAGGCAATGGTTAAATCATAAGCCGAGCCTTCTTTTCGAATGTCAGCAGGAGCCATATTTACCACCACTTTTTTACCAGGCATTTTGTATCCTACATTTTTTAAGGCCGCTTCTATCCGTTGCTGACTTTCTTTTACTGCATTATCGGGTAATCCAACCATAAAAAATTTCATACCTCTATCTACATTAACCTCTACGGTAATAGTAATAGCATCAACGCCCAAAACGGCACTTCCAAAAGTTTTGACTAACATAACTAATTCATTTTAAAATTATTGGCACACTAAGAAAGGCCATGTCTTATCGGAAATTCAATCCAATTTTCGATACTTAAAATGATAGGAAATAGAATACGCAGTTTAGCTTCTTGCTCAGGAAGAAATGTTATAGATGTTCTTCGATATAGTGAATCAAAGAATGAATAATTTTAATGTGAATTTCTTGAATTCGATCGGCATAACCCATATGAGGAACCCTTAGTTCTATGTCACAAAAACTAGCTAACTCACCACCATTTTTGCCAGTTAAAGCAACTACTTTTATGCCTTTATTTTGAGCAATTTTAGCCGCTTTAAGTACATTTTCAGAATTCCCACTGGTACTTATTGCCAACAAAACATCTCCAGATCTTCCCAATGAATCAATATATCTGCTAAAAATTTCATCGTAACCATAATCATTACCAACACAACTCATGTGCGATGCATCAGAAATTGAAATTGCTGGCAAAGCCGATCTATCCTCTCTAAACCTTCCTGTCATCTCTTCAGCAAAATGCATAGCATCACACATAGAGCCTCCATTGCCACACGAAATCACCTTTCCATCGGCCTTTATAGCATCAACCATAAATTGGCCAGCTTGAGCAATTTTATCAATATTGCTTTCATCATTAATAAACTGGTCTAATAGTTGCTTAGCTTCTATTAAATTATTTTTGATTAGCTCTGAACTCATTTTCTAGTTTTAAGAAATATAAAATTATAGCTATCAAATTTAGATAATAAATAAAGTATATTTACTTTTATGTTCAATATTAAGATTTACCCTATGAAAAAATTTTTAATCTGCTTAATTACTGTGATGACTTTCACAACAATTAAAGCACAGGAAAAAGAAGCTACAAAAACGTGTCACCAAAAATATGTTGAAGTTTTTGAAAAAAGAGGAGCCTTCCCAATTGAAGATGGTGTTTATGACAATGTGATTATAACATTTAGAAAAGGAAGTATGGCCGATTGCTTTTATGGAAAAGTAAAAGTTCAAAGCGGAGCAATAAATGTTTATGAAATGTATTTGAAATTTGAAGATGACTCTTTCGAAAAAGTTCAAAGAAAATACCGTTACCCTGAAGAAAAAGTTACTGTTGAAGGTGGAATGAGTAAAACCATGATTACTTCAGATGACGAACTAATTACCGTATTATTTGTAAAAAGTATTCGTCCAAAAAAGAAATCTTATATAAAGGCTGCAAGTCCTGACTTCGACTTTTAATAGCTATAAAATTAAATAAAAGGCTAACCAATGGTTAGCCTTTTTTTATGCTATAAAATACTCTATTGATGCTTTGAAGTTTAAACGTTTCAACATTCCCAAATACATGATTTAACCTTTGCTCAATAGCACTAACCTCTTCTTTAGCTTCATAATTATACGCCACAAAATTCAGCAACAATTGTCCTTCATTATTTAAGTTAGTTTTTAAATGCTCAAAAAAGGGTTGATTTAAAAATTCTTTTGGTACGTTCAATCCTTCAAAAATATCTACCGCAATTAAATCATATTTAGCACCTGTATTTTTAATATAGTTTGCAGCATCGTCAATTATTACTGTTAATTTCTGAAACTCATCTAATCCAAAATATTTATTACCAAGCTCAACTACTTTCTCATCAATTTCAACAGCATCCATTTCCACATCTAATTGTAATTCATTATAAATTATAGATGGAATACTCCCGGCACCGCAACCCAAAACCAACATTTTTTTAGGTGGTTTTTGATCAATTTTAATTCTCTGAAACACTTGTTGAAAAACGCGATGCAAACTCGCAAATGAGTAATTAGCATTTTTTGAATTAAGAATCAGCTTTCCATCTTGTAATGCGACTTCTAATCTTTCACTATAAGTACTAGAAGTTTTTTCAACTCCAATTTTAACAAAGTAACTCAGGTATTTTTGTAAGGCATTCAATCTTGTTTTCTTTTGTTGGAAGTATTAATTGAATTGCCGATAAGTATTAGTGCACAAAAAGGAATAAAAAAAGTAAAGATAAAAGGCGAAAAATGGTCGGCTACATAAAAGATGAATCCTATCATCGAAATAAAAACCAAACCAATAAATCCAATTTTTTGCGCTAAATTCAATTTCATGGTGTAAATATAAAGAAGCCTTTCCAGTTTGGAAAGGCTTCTTTTTTGATTGTATGTTTTTTGGTTTACATCATGCCAGGCATTCCTCCGCCCATTCCGCCCATAGGTGGCATCGCATCTCCTTCATCTGAAGGCTCATCTGTAATAACACATTCTGTAGTCAATAACAATGCTGCAATAGAGGCTGCATTTTCTAATGCTACTCTTGCTACTTTAGTTGGATCTATAATTCCAGCTTTAAACATGTTGGTATATTCTTCTGTTCTAGCATTGTATCCAAAATCAGCTTTTCCTTCTCTTACTTTCTGAACAACAACTGCTCCTTCACCACCTGCATTGCTAATAATTTGTCTTAATGGCTCTTCAATCGCTCTTCTTACGATTGCAATTCCAGTTGTTTCGTCAGCATTAGCTCCTTCCACTCCTTTTAAAGCTTTTTCTGCTCTAATCAACGCAACTCCTCCACCAGGAATAATTCCTTCTTCTACAGCTGCTCTAGTTGCAGATAATGCATCATCTACTCTATCTTTCTTTTCTTTCATTTCTACTTCGGTAGCAGCTCCAACATAAAGTACAGCAACACCACCAGCTAATTTAGCCAATCGCTCTTGCAATTTTTCTTTGTCGTACTCAGAGGTAGTTGTTTCTATTTGCGCTTTAATTTGACCAACTCTAGCCGAAATAGCTGCTTTTTTTCCAGCTCCATTTACCAAAGTTGTATTGTCCTTATCAATTGTTGCTTTTTCAACAGTACCCAACATTTCTAAAGTAACGTTCTCTAATTTAAATCCTTGTTCTTCAGAAATCATTGTTCCTCCAGTTAAAATAGAAATGTCTTCTAACATTGCTTTTCTTCTGTCTCCAAAACCAGGAGCTTTTACTGTTGCTATTTTCAATCCGCCTCTCAACTTATTTACTACCAAAGTAGCCAATGCTTCTCCATCAACATCTTCTGCAATAATTAATAAAGGTTTACCAGATTGAGCAACTGGCTCTAATATTGGTAATAAATCTTTCATGTTAGAAATCTTCTTATCATAAATTAATATGTAAGGACTTTCCATGTCAACAATCATTTTTTCTGCATCAGTAACAAAGTAAGGAGATAAATAACCTCTATCAAATTGCATTCCTTCTACAACATCAACAGTAGTTTCAGTTCCTTTTGCTTCTTCAACCGTAATTACTCCTTCGGTTTTTACTTTTTCCATTGCCTGAGCAATTAAAGCACCAATTGTTTCATCATTGTTAGCCGAAATTGTAGCTACTTGCTTAATCTTCTCATTGTCGTTACCAACTTTTTTAGACATTTTTTGCAATTCACCAGTTACCAATTTTACGGCCTGATCAATTCCTCTTTTTAAATCCATTGGATTTGCTCCAGCTGCAACATTTTTTAATCCAGTTGTTACAATTGCTTGTGCTAAAATAGTTGCCGTTGTAGTTCCATCACCAGCATCATCAGCAGTTTTACTTGCTACTTCTTTTACCATTTGAGCTCCCATATTCTCTACAGGATCTTTCAACTCAATTTCTTTTGCAACTGTTACACCATCTTTTGTTACATGAGGTGCGCCAAATTTTCTATCTATAATTACATTTCTTCCTTTTGGCCCTAATGTAACTTTTACTGCATTTGCCAATTTGTCAACGCCTGCTTTCAATGCATCACGTCCATCAATATCAAATTTTATATCTTTTGCCATCTTAATTTCTTTTATACGTTAAACAATTGCGAAAATATCTGATTCACGCATAATTAAATAATCTTTTCCTTCTACAGATACTTCTGTTCCAGCATACTTCCCATAAAGTACCGTATCTCCAGTTTTAACTGTCATAGGCTCATCAGGTTTTCCATTTCCAACAGCTACAATTTTGCCTCTTTGAGGTTTTTCTTTTGCAGTATCTGGAATAATAATTCCTCCAGCAGTTTTTTCTTCTGCAGCTTGAGCTTCTACAATTACTCTATCTGCAAGTGGTTTAATTTTAATAGCCATATCTTTTATTTTAATGTTATCAATTTTTCTCTGAATGAATATAGTCACATTCTATACCAATGAAGAAATGACAGGATTCTCAGCCATTTTTTCAGTTTATTCCATAAAAAAAGTGTCAGCCCATTGGTATAAACTGACACTTTTACATATTTCTTAATTCTTTTATTCTGCAGGAGCTGAAGCCGGTCCAGTTGTTGGAACAGTTACTCCATTATTAACTGGTGCAGCTAATGGTGCATTATCAACTTGTTCTTGCATTTTAGTTCCTCTTCCTTCACCTTCTACTTCAACAGTTGAAGATGTTGTAAAAGCTGAGGATGCAATACTTAATATTACCAAAGCAATACCCATTGACCAAGTCGCTTTTTCTAAGAAGTCAGTTGTTTTTCTAACTCCCATCACTTGGTTGTTAGTAGAAAACGCAGAATCTAATCCTCCTTTAGGATTTTGAACAAGTACGATTAGTATTAACAATACACAAACGACAATTACTAATATGGTGATTAATGCAAACATTATTTTATTTTTTTGTTTAAAATTTTAATTTGGGATGCAAAATAACTTCTTTTTTTCGGATTATTCAAACTTAATTTCTCGTAAGTCCGAATTGCTTCTTCAAAAGCGCCTTGTTCAACCAAAATAAGAGCGAGGGTTTCACTAACCACTCCCTTATTACTTACACTCTTTTTCGCCATGCTTCCTGGTGAATAAAAGGGTTCTTTATTGGGGTCAATCTTAGGGTCTTCCTGAATAAATTGATCTATTAAATCGGCATTGCTCTTTTTTGTTGATTTGGCAATAACAACTGGATCAATGTCTTCATCACTAAAATGGCTTAACCAATCTGTAAAACTATGTTCTGTTTTTTCATCAAACAAATCAACTTCTACAGCGGTCTCTTCAACTTGTTTTGTTGCTTGTTCTTCAATGTCACCTGGCAAGTCCTTATCTACTTCTAGCTCTATACTATAACTAATTGCTTGTGTTATGTATTCTTTTTCCAACACATCAAGCTCTTCCACTTTTATTTTGGGAGTTTCTTCTTTTAACTCTTTAGGCTTTTCTTCTTCAACCAATAATTCAGGCTGAACCTCAACAGGCTTTGCTTCTTTCGTTTTCTCTTGCGCAACAATTTTCTCTTCAACCACTGGCTTAATTACTACTTCTCCTGCTGCTTCCTCTATAGGCTGTAATAATTCAAAAAGTTGAGTTCTATCAGAACAATATGCTGCGGCTTTTTTTAATTGTTCATCAAACAAAATGCTATCGCTACTATTTAAATTAATAGCATACATCAACTGTCCGGTTTGACAATAAGGAAATTCATTTACAATAGGCAACAAGTCTTGCCCATTAACTTGAGCTAATAGTTCGGGCTGGGTAAGATATTTTACAAAATCTTTTACTTGCATATTACCAATTACTTACCGATTTATTAAAAATATCTTGGGTCAACTGATCATTAATATCTTCAATCAATTCATCCTCAATACTCGCTATGTTCTGAGAACTCTCATAATCTGCAAAACGCGAAAAACGCGTCTCAAAATCTTGCGTATGGTCTTTGGTATTTACAAAAGTTACTTTTACTGCAATCGTTAATCGATTTAATGCCGCCTTATCATTCCCTTGAATGGCAACGGACGAAATTCTATAATTTGTTATTGCTCCTTCAAAACGCAAATCTCCATCTCTGGTCACTAAATTTAAATTGGTTTGTGAGATAAAAACATCTTTTAAGGCTTCAGTAAACGTTTGACTTAAATTGGCATTTGCCAATGGTGCATAAACTTGAAATGTTTTTACAGAAACTGTTTTTACATCTTCGGCAATAGAAGCTCCGGTAAATGAATAATTTACTTTACACGAATAAATAATCGTGAGCAACAGAATTAATATGGCAGCTAACTTTAGTTTCAATTGTCTATTTCGTATTCTTTAATTTTTCTATAAAGTGTTCGTTCTGAAATTCCCAATTCATCTGCGGCACTTTTACGTTTTCCATTGTATTTGGCCAAAGCTTTAATAATCATTTCCTTCTCCTTATCGGCTAACGACAGCGATTCCTCAACCAATTCTTCATGTTGTACTGAGGATTCTTCTTTGGGTAATATCTGCGGCTTATAGACTTGATTGTCTTCTTGTCGATCTACTTCTTGAGGCTTATTGTACAAGTTTTTTATGCTTTGAACCAATGCAGGATTATTTTCTAAGTCTCCTAATTCATTGCCTTGATTTTTCATTAAACCAAAAACCAAATTCTTCAATTCAGTAACATCCCCTTTTAAATCAAACAAAACTTTATACAAAATATCTCTTTCCGATAAATCCGAATTAGCATCACCTTTAAAAACTGTAGGTAAATTCTGGTCGATTGTATTCGGCAAATATTTTAATAAAATTTCTTCGCTAATGTCTCTCGAGCTTTCAATAACCGAAACCTGTTCAGCAACATTTTTTAGTTGACGAATGTTTCCATTCCAACGGTAATTTTCAAGTAAAACAATAGCTTCTGGAGATAATTTAACGCTCGGCATTCTGTATTTACTCGCAAAGTCTGAAGCAAATTTTCTAAACAATAAATGGATGTCTTCTTTTCGATCTCTTAAGGCTGGTAAAACAATAGGAACTGTATTTAAACGATAAAAAAGGTCTTCTCTAAACTTGCCTTTTTTGATTGCTTGACCAATGTTAACATTGGTAGCAGCAACCACTCTAATGTCGGTTTTTAGCACTTTAGAAGAACCTACTTTAATGAATTCTCCTGTTTCTAAAACCCTCAATAATCGTACTTGGGTTTGTACAGGTAATTCTGCTACTTCATCTAAAAAGATGGTTCCACCATCTGCTACTTCAAAATATCCTTTTCTAGAATCGTGTGCACCTGTAAAAGCGCCCTTTTCATGTCCAAACAGCTCCGAGTCTATTGTTCCTTCAGGAATTGCGCCACAATTTACTGCTATGTATTTGTTGTGTTTTCTGGCACTTAATTGGTGGATAATTTGAGGCATTATTTCTTTACCAACACCACTCTCTCCTGTTATTAAAACAGACAAATCGGTTAAAGCAACTTGTGTCGCCACATCTATTGCTCTGTCCAATATTGGAGAAGCTCCAATAATTCCAAATCGTTGTTTAATTTGCTGTGTATTCATTCTCTTTTTAATTATTCAACTGCCGTTCCCAACAGTGTTCCTCCAGTACAATCGTGAACATGAACCTTAACATAGTCGCCAACTTTGTAGTCTTTTCTTGGAAAAACAACCACCGTATTTTGAGAGGTTCTTCCTGCCAACTCATCATCAGATCGCTTTGAGTTTTTTTCTACCAACACTTCATAAACGGAGCCAACATAGTTTTTATTGATCTCAAAAGAATGGTCTCTTTGTAAAGCAACAATTTCCGAAAGTCTTCTACTCTTATCTTCCTCACTCACATCATCATCTAACTTACGTTGTGCCTGCGTATTTGGTCGCTCAGAGTATTTAAACATATACGAAAAATCATACCGAACATAATCCATTAACGATAACGTTTCTTTGTGCTCCTCCTCTGTTTCAGAACAAAACCCAGCAATTATATCTGCCGAAATTGAACAGTCTGGCATAATCTCTTTTATCTTATCAATTCGCTCCATGTACCATTCTCTGGTATAACCTCTATTCATTACCTCTAAAACCCTAGAGTTTCCACTTTGAAAAGGCAAATGAATATACTTGCAAATGTTGTCGTACTTAGCCATTGTATGTAAAAACTCATCCGTAATGTCTTTAGGATGTGAAGTTGAAAAACGAACCCTCAACAATGGACTAATGAGTGCAACTTGTTCCATTAGTTGAGCAAAATTCATACTTTCTGCTTTTTCCTCATCGCTTAATGTATCAAAATTCTTTTTCAAGCCCTCCTTTCCATACCACAAATAAGAATCTACATTTTGTCCCAAAAGAGTTACTTCCTTATAGCCTCTGTTAAACAAATCTTTTGCTTCTTCTAAAATACTTTCTGGATTTCTACTTCGTTCTCTTCCTCGTGTAAAAGGTACAACGCAGAAAGTACACATATTATCACACCCTCTGGTAATTGAAATGAATGCCGAAACACCATTACTCAATAAACGCACAGGACTAATATCGGCATAAGTTTCTTCTTTAGATAGAATTACGTTTACTGCTTTCTTTCCTTCATCAACTTGTTGTACCAAGTTAGGTAAATCTCTATAAGCATCAGGGCCAACTACAATGTCTACCAATTTTTCTTCTTCCAAAAATTTCGACTTTAATCGCTCTGCCATACAACCCAAAACACCAATCATCATTTCTGGCTTCTTCTTTTTTGCATGCTGAAACGACTTCAGTCTATTTCTTACCGTTTGTTCTGCCTTTTCTCTAATAGAACAGGTATTTACCAAAACCAAATCAGCCTCTTCTAGATTTTTAGTAGTGTTAAATCCATCTTTAGTTAAAATAGATGCAACTATTTCACTGTCAGAAAAATTCATTTGACAACCGTAACTCTCAATGTAAACTTTTCTAGCTCCTTCTGTGTTCGAATCTAACATGGTTGTTTGTCCTTGCTTTGATTCGTCTATTTCTTTCTTAATCTCTTCCATTATAAATTAATTGGATTGCGAAGTTACTCAATTTTAAAACGAATGACAAAATGACATAAAAGTTAAATTTGCATATTTAAAAAAAGTATATTATTTTATAATATAGGAGCCCTGAATCCATATCAAATTTGGAAAAGCAAAAATTTATTTCATTTCTTTGCAAAAAAAATCACTCTAACATATTAAAGTATGGCAAAGAATCTAGTAATAGTTGAGTCACCCGCAAAAGCAAAAACAATAGAGAAAATTCTTGGAAAAGATTTTACAGTTAAATCAAGCTTTGGCCATATTAGAGACTTGCCTGGCAAGAACATTTCTATTGACATAGAAAATGACTTTGCCCCTGACTATGTTATTCCTGATGATAAAAAGAAAATTGTTGCTGAATTAAAAAAGCTTTCTAAAACTGCAGAAACGGTTTGGTTGGCATCGGATGAGGATCGCGAGGGAGAAGCCATTTCTTGGCATTTATTAGAAGCATTAAAATTAAAAGAAGAAAAAACCAAACGGATCGTTTTTCATGAGATTACAAAAACAGCCATTACTAAGGCAGTAGAAAATCCAAGAAAAATTAATAAAGACTTAGTAGACGCCCAACAAGCCAGAAGAGTTTTGGATAGATTGGTGGGTTACGAACTTTCTCCGGTATTATGGAAAAAAATAAAACCATCACTTTCTGCAGGACGAGTTCAGTCGGTTGCTGTTCGTTTAATTGTAGAGCGTGAAAAAGAAATTGCTGACTTTAACTACGAGTCTTCTTACAGAGTTGTAGCTAATTTTGTTGTTGGTGGTAGTACTATTATGAAATCAGAACTTCCGCAACGATTTAAAACCAAAGCAGAAGCAGAAAAATTTCTAGAAAGTTGTAAAGGTGCAAAATTTACAATTGACAATCTAGAAACGAAACCAGCAAAAAAGTCACCTGCAGCACCATTTACTACTTCCACATTACAACAAGAGGCAAGTAGAAAGTTAGGTTTCTCAGTATCTCAAACCATGACCGTTGCACAAAGACTTTACGAAGCTGGTAAGATTACTTACATGAGAACAGACTCTGTAAACCTATCAAACGATGCAATAGGTGCAGCTAAAAAAGAAATTACAAAATCTTATGGTGAAGAATATTCTCAAATAAGAAAATACAATACAAAATCTAAAGGAGCACAAGAGGCACACGAGGCCATTCGACCTTCTTACATGAACGAACATACTTTTACTGGTGATCCAGGACAAGCACGTTTGTATGATTTAATTTGGAAAAGAACTGTAGCTTCTCAAATGAGTGATGCTCAATTAGAAAAGACAACTGCAAAAATTAAAATATCTACTGCCAATGAAGTTTTTGTGGCAAAAGGAGAAGTGCTAATTTTTGAAGGGTTCTTAAAAGTATACTTAGAATCTACTGACGATGAACACAATGACGATAAAGAAGGTATTTTACCTCCTTTAACCGTTGGTGAAGAATTACAATTACAAGAAATTATTGCTACTGAACGATTTACACATCACCCTGCCCGATATACTGAAGCTAGCTTAGTAAAGAAACTAGAAGCATTAGGAATAGGAAGACCGTCTACTTACGCACCAACAATTTCTACTGTTCAGAAAAGAGGTTATGTAGTAAAAGAAGATAGAGATGGAGCTCAAAGAGATTTTACAACGCTAACATTGAAAGATGACACCATTGGTGATGTTACCGCAAAAGAAAATTTTGGTTTTGAAAAAAGAAAAATGTTCCCATCCGATATTGGAATTGTGGTTACAGACTTTTTGGTAGAAAATTTTGGAAAAGTACTCGACTATAGCTTTACGGCAAAGGTAGAAGAGCAATTTGATGAAATTGCTGAAGGCCAAAAACAATGGAGTAAAATGATTGCAGAATTCTACAATCCTTTTCATACACAAATTGAAGACACCCTAGAAAATGCCGAAAGAGCAAGTGGAGAAAGAGCTTTAGGAATAGATCCTGAATCTGGAAGACCATTAATTGTAAGAATTGGAAAATTCGGACCAATGGCACAAATAGGAAAAACCGAAGATGAAGGCGGAGCCAAGTTTGCAAGTTTACTAACTGGACAGACCATTGGAAGAATCTCTTTAGAAGAAGCCCTCGAGTTATTTAAATTCCCAAAAACATTAGGTGAATTTGAAGGTCATGATGTAATTGCTTCTCAAGGACGATTTGGACCTTATGTGAAATTTGACACAATGTTCGTCTCTATTCCTAGAGATGAAGATTTAGGTTCGGTTGACTTAACAAGAGCAATAGAACTAATAAAAGAAAAACAACAAGCTGATGCTCCAATAGATGAATACGAAAGCCTTCCTGTTCAAAAAGGAGTTGGACGTTTTGGGCCTTTCATCAAATGGAATGGAATGTTTATTAATGTAAACAAAAAATACAATTTTGATAATTTATCGCATGAAGATATTGTTCAATTAATTGAAGATAAAAAGCAAAAAGAAATTGACAAATTCATTCATAACTGGGAAGACAAAGGTATTTCGGTACAAAAAGCACGTTGGGGAAGATTCAATATTATAAAAGGTAAAATTAAAATTGAATTACCTAAAACAACTGATGCTCCTGCTCTTACTTTAGAACAAGTTGAAAAAATGATCGCTGAAAAAGCTCCAGCAAAAAAAGCAAAGAAAAAGAAAGCCGTAAAGAAAAAGAAGTAGAAACATTATATTTGGATTTAATTCAATAATTCGAACACATGGATTTTAACGATTTTTTTGAACCGATCAATTTAAATGAAGGTGATTTGCAATATGACTATAATAATGCTCACTTTGCAAATACCATCAGTCAATTCAACGATCAAGACCTAGATCAATTTAACATTGCTATAATTGGTGTTGGAGAAGAGCGTAGAGCGTTCAATAATCCAGGTTGCTCTCAGTCGCCAAACCATATCAGAAAATACCTATACAAGCTAACCGGCTTTACAACAGGTGCAAATATTATAGATTTTGGAAATCTTAAAATTGGAGCTACGCCTAACGACACCTACTTTGCTTTAAGTGCTATTTTAGAGGAATTGCTTAAAAAAAACATTGTCCCTATCATAATTGGTGGTAGCCAAGATTTAACTTATGCTAATTTCTTGGCTTACAAAAACCTTGAACAAACCATAAACATTGTAACAGTCGATTCTAGATTCGATATTGGTGATCCTGAAGAAGAACTAAACGCTCAAAACTTCTTAACAAAAATAATTTTACATCAACCCAACTACTTATTCAACTATAGCAACATAGGTTATCAAACCTATTTTACTAACCAAGAAGAGAAGCAGTTAATGTCAACATTATTTTTCGACAGCTATCGACTTGGTCAAGTTCAACAGAACATAGAGGAAGTTGAACCCATAATAAGAAATGCAGACATGCTGAGCTTTGATGTTTCCGCTATTAGACAATCTGATGCTCCCGGAAATTGTAATGCAAGCCCAAATGGCCTATATGGAGAAGAAGCCTGCAAAATTACTCGTTATGCTGGAATGAGTGACAAACTTACTTCTATTGGCTTCTATGAAGTTAATCCAGAAGAAGACCAAAACGGACAAACCGCTCACAGCGTAGCACATATGATCTGGTACTTTATAGATGGCTACACGAATCGAAAGAAAGACTTTCCTGTAGGTTCACGCAAGACCTACCTCAAATACATGGTAAACATACAAGAAGGTAAAAACGAAGTAATCTTTTACAAAAGCGACAAAAGCGAACGCTGGTGGATGGATGTTCCTTACCCTTTACATAAAAAAATACAGTACGAACGCCACCTACTTATCCCATGCTCTTACAACGATTATCAAACAGCATGCAACAATGAAGTTCCAGATCGATGGTGGCAAACTTTTCAAAAATTGTTATAACTTTTGGAGTTATCAACAAGAAATTAACAATTAAAAGTTGAAAAAGTTTTGGGTAAAAAAAAAAAATATTTATCTTAGCCGACTAATGATTGCAGAAATGCACTAATTATATGTTAAAAAACAATTACTATATGAAGAAATTTATTGTTTCTACAGCTTTTTTATTTGCTGCTTTTTTGGCAACTGCACAACAAGATGCGCAGTTCACTCAGAACATGTTTAACAAGCTAAGTGTTAACCCAGGTTCTGCTGGCCATAACGGTGGTTTTTGTGGAACTATACTAACTAGATCTCAATGGATGGGATTTGATGGTAGACCTCAAACTCATGTATTTAGCGCAGATGCTTTATTAGGAAGTAAGCATGGAGTTGGTTTAACTATATTTCAAGACAAACTTGGTATAGAAAGTTCTTTTGTTGGGAAATTAGCTTACTCTTTTCACAAAACGTTAGGACCAGGAACCCTAGGTATTGGAGTAGAACTTGGTGTTATCAATAAATCTTACGGAAGTGACTTTGTTGCAATTGATGATTATACATTAGATCCATCTATTCCAAATGCAAATACATCTGCAATGACCTTTGACGCTGGATTAGGATTGTACTACTACATTAAAGATAAAATGTATGTTGGTATTTCTTCATTACACTTGCCACAAACTGAATTAAAAGATGTTGCTGATGGTGGCGGAGCGGGAGCATTAAACTACGCTCAATCTCGTCATTACTATGTTATGGCTGGTTACGACTTTAACGTAGGAGCAAAATGGACAATCAAGCCGTCTATATTAGCTAAAACAGATGCTTCGTCAACTCAATTAGATGGTACAGTAATCGGTTTATACAATAAATTAGTATGGGCAGGCGTTTCTTATAGAGTACAAGACGCAGTTGCAGCACTAGCAGGTATTGATTTTACTAAAATCAACCCAAACTTAGAAGGATTAAAATTTGGAGTATCGTATGATGTAACAACATCAACTTTAGGTGACCACAGTAGTGGAAGTTTAGAGTTTATGGTGAAATATTGTACCGTAATTGTTAAACCACCTAAAAGAGAGGTTTACAAATCAGTTAGATTTTTATAAGAAAAACTTAATACAATAATAATTTAAATACCGGTAAAAAGGAAAAAGGGCTTGCAATTATAAGAATGCAAGTTTATCTGAACTAAAATTCAGATATAATCAAAAGAAGGAGGTAATTATGAAACGAGTATTAATATTTATGACAATATTAACCATTGGCGTACTTTACTCTTGTAGTAAAGGAAATGGTGAATTAATTGGTGTTCAAGGTAGAGAGGAATGGTATCAACCAGACCCTTTCGGCATGCTTTTTATACCTATGGGTAGTTACAATATGGGACCATCAGATCAAGATGTACCTTATGCTTTAACTGCACAATCCAGAACAGTATCTGTTCAAGCATTTTACATGGATCAAACAGAAATTTCAAACAATGAGTACAGACAGTTTGTACATCATGTTAGAGATTCTATTGCCCGAAGAATATTGGGTGAGGAAGTTGATGAGGAAACATACCTTATCATGACTAATGAATACGATGAGGATTTTGATCCACCTATTATTGATTGGTATGCTAAACTAGAATATAACAATCCAAAATACTTAGAGAATAGAGAGGCATTAGAGCCAATGTACTATTCTCCAGGTGAGCGATTCTTAAGAAGAAGAGAATTTGATGTTCGTAAATTAAACTATACTTACTATTGGATTGATTATAGGTCTGCTGCCAAAAGAAGCAATAGAGATGCTCTATTGGGGGAAGAAGGTGCTCGACATGCATTCTCTTTAGATAGATCTAAATTTTTAATGAGAGATGTAATTAATGTTTATCCTGATACTTTAGCATGGATTCATGATTTTACACACTCATTTAATGAGCCTTTAACACAAAATTATTTTTGGCATCCTGCTTATGATGATTATCCAGTTGTTGGAATCTCTTGGAAACAAGCTAAGGCATTTTGTATTTGGAGAACATCATTACTACACTCTTTTTTACAAGAAATGGGTGGAACTATTGTAAACGACTTTAGATTGCCTACAGAATCTGAGTGGGAATATGCTGCTCGTGGTGGACTAGATTTAAGTCCATATCCTTGGGGTGGTCCTTACATTAGAAACAGTCGAGGTTGTTTCTTAGGAAACTTTAAACCAATGCGTGGAAATTATATTGACGATGGTGGTTTTAATACCGTTAAGATAAACTCTTACAATCCTAATGATTTTGGATTGTATTGCATGGCAGGTAATGTTTCTGAATGGACAAGTAATGCTTTTGATGAATCTGCTTATAACTTTGCACATGATTTAAATCCAGATTACCTTTATGATGCTAAGGATGAAGACCCTGAAGTATTAAAAAGAAAAGTAATTAGAGGTGGATCTTGGAAAGATATTGGCTACTACTTACAAACTGGAACAAGAACTTATGAGTATCAAGATACTGCTAAATGCTACGTTGGATTTAGATGTGTAATGACTTACTTAGGAAGGTCTAAAGAAGATAACTTGTAACATTAAATTGAATAACCTATCTATATTATATAAACTTTAAAAAACACGAAAATTATGGGATTTGTAGAATTTTTATTTGAAACGAAAAAAGGTAAGACTGTTATGGGTCTTATTTATGGCTGGGGTGGTGCCATTGTAATTATTGGTGCACTATTTAAAATTATGCACTGGCCAGGATCATCTTTATTCTTAATTGCTGGTTTAGGTATTGAAGCTGCCATTTTTGGTATTTCTGCTTTTGAACCACCACATATGGATTTAGATTGGACTTTAGCTTACCCAGAATTAGCTGGAATGGATGAAGGACATGGTAACATCGAAAATAAAGGTTCTGCTACTGAACAATTGGATACAATGTTAGATGACGCTAAGATTGGTCCTGAATTAATTGAAAGTTTAGGTGAAGGTTTAAGAAGTTTAAGCACTAACGCTAACAAATTATCTGAAATATCAGATGCTTCTGTTGCAACTAGTGAATATACTGACAGCTTAAAAGATGCTTCTACTAAAGTAAGTTCTTTAGCTGGCGATTACGCTAAGGCTTCTGAATCTTTAGCTGTATTAAATGAAGCTGCTAATTCTGGCGCAGATACTGGTGCAGAAATGGCAAAAATGGCTTCTACTCTAGAGCAATTAAATGCATCTTATGCCTCTCAATTAAACGGATCACAACAACAAGCAGAAACAATGCAAGCCATGTATTCAGGTATTACTGAATTAATGACAAACTTATCTGATTCTGTTGAAGATACGAAACGTTACAAAGAGAACATTTCTGAATTATCAACCAACTTATCTGCCTTAAACAATGTTTACGGTAATATGTTGACAGCAATGAAATCATAACTAATTATTTTTTGTTAACCTAATTTAACTATTTGAATTATGAGTGGAGGAAAATTGCCACCAAGGCAGAAAATGATTGGATTGATGTATTTGGTTCTTCTCGCATTATTAGCGATGAACGTATCAAAGTCTATCTTAGAATCATTTGTAATCATAAATAACGGTATTGAAAACACCGGAAAATCATTTGCAATAAGCAATGAGATAATGTACAGCAAACTTTCTAAAGCAGCGAATGAAAATGCAGCATATAAGAAGTTTAATGACGATGCATTAAAAGTAAAAAAAGAAGCACAGGCTTTAATTGATCATATAGAGCATATTAAATCAGTAATGTATCAAAAAATTGATGGATTAACTCCTGAAGTTGCTGATACAACTCCATTGGCAAGTATTTCTGCTAAGGATAACTATGATGAGCCTTCTCGTTTAATGGGATTAGGTGATCCAGGAAATCCAGGAAGTGCTCCTGATTGTGAAGAATGTAGTAGTACTGAGCTTAAAACAAAACTAAATGCTTATCATGCTACACTTTTAAGTGTATTTAAAGATAAAGACATTAAAGAAGCTTTAGAAGAAAAAATAGCCTACTTAGAAACCAATACAATTAAAGCTCATGATGGTGATAAACCATGGGAAGTTGGAATGTTTTACCACAATCCTCTTGCTGCTGTAGTAACAACTTTATCCAAAATTCAATCGGATGTAAGAACCGCTGAATCTGAAATAGTTGCTAAACTATATGAAAACATTGATGGAGATGTAGTATCATTTAACACTGTAGATGGTATGGCTTTTGCACCAAAAGCATATATTATGGACGGAGATTCATTTTCTGCTAAGATTTTTACAGCAGCTTATGATGATGCTTCAGATCCAGACATTTACATCACTAAAAATGAATTTGATACAGCTGAAGCTTTAAAAGTTAATACCTCAGGAAAATTTGATATTAAAAAAATCATGAAAGGTTCAGAAGGTAAAGCTTGGGGTGAAGGTGATTGGTACCAAATGAGTAAAGAAGAAGTATCTGGTGGTAGAGGACATCTTAAGATTAAAGAAAGTGTTGGAGTTCACAACTACGGTGGAATTATTAAATTGAAGACAAAAAAAGGACCGAAAGTTTACCCTTTCAGCAGTTCTTTTGAAGTTGGAAAACCTTCATTGGCTGTATCTGCAGATAAAATGAATGTATTTTATATTGGTGTTGACAATCCTGTTTCGATTGCTGCTCCAATGCCAAACTTTACTGCATCAGCTCCTGGTTTGAGTAAAAGTGGAAAAGGTTGGGTTATGCGACCTAAAAAGCGAGGTAAAGTAAGTATTACTGTTACAGGTATTGATGAAACAACTGGGTCTAAAGTTAATTTAGGTAGAGTTGAGTTTAGAGCAAAACGTATTCCAGATCCAAAATCATTTATTGGAGGAAAAAGTGGTTCTGCATCAATTAAAAAAGTTGCTTTTAAAAATGCTTCAACTGTTCAAGCAAAAATGGAAAACTTTGATTTTGACATTAAAGTAAAAGTTTCATCATTTGTATTTTCAACTACTAAAGCTGGAGTTGTACAAGAATTTAAAGTAAATGGTAACAAATTAAATGCAAAATGTAAGCAGCTAATTGGAAAATCAAAAAGGAATCAAAAATTCTTTATTGAAAAAGTAAAGGTGAGAATGCCTGATGGTTCTACAAGACAATTAGCACCAGTTATTTTGAAAGTAATATAAAAGTTTAACGATAAGAAAAAGGAGGACGATTATGAAAACGATAAGACTAATAATACTATCTACAATTTTATGCAGCGTTTTAGGTGTTTCTGAAACCAATGCCCAAAAAGTATTGGACAAACCTTGGATTAAGGAAAATACTCCTACAAGGAGAGTTGTACCTTATACTCACGTGAGAGAAGCTGACGTTATGTGGCATAAAAGAGTGTGGAGAGAGATTGATCTTAGAGAGAAAATTAATCATCCTCTGTATTTCCCAACTACGCCTATTTTAGATAGAAAGAGTTTGTTTGACGTAATTAAAGAAGCTGTAACGATAGATAAAACATTAACTGCATATAGTACGCAGGATGATGAGTTTACAGTGTCTTTAACTGTTACAGAAGCAACTGCTGCAATGGGAGATTCGATTACCATTATGACTGAAGATGATTATGGTGACCCTACAATTCCTATGACAACTTTTGAACCTGTAGAGTCGCAAGATATCGTTAAGTACAGAATTAAAGAAGATTGGTTCTTTGATAATGAGCGTTCTATAATGGATGTAAGAATAATGGGACTTTGTCCGTTTAAACAAGCTTTTGATGAAAATGGAAACTTTAAGGGTATTAAACCAATATTTTGGATTTATTATCCTGAAGCGAGATATGTTTTTGCCAATTACGATGTTTTTAACAGACAGAATGATGCTGAAAGAAGGTCTTTTGAAGATATCTTCTGGAAAAGAATGTTTAACAGCTATATCTATAAAGTATCCAACGTTTACGATAGACAGATTATAGAATACAAGGAAAATGATCCTATGGGATTATTGCTTGAAGCTGATAAAATTAAAGATGAATTATTCATCATGGAACATGACTTGTGGCATTTCTAATGTTATATATAGATAATAAAAACCCGATAGAAATAATTCTATCGGGTTTTTTAATGTCTTATTCTTCCGAAAATTCAATGAGCATTTTTCGATAGGCATTGAATAGTTTAGATTTAGAAACAAAGCCTATGTATTTATCATCATCAATTACTGGTAAGTTCCAAGCACGTGTTTTGGTAAATTTATCCATTACAATATCCATCGTATCGTGTGATTTAATATAATCTAATGGTTGTACCATTAAAGATTCAACTTTAACTTCATCGTAAAGCTCCGGTTTAAACATAATTTCTCTAATATTATCTAAGCTAATAATTCCCTGTAACACCCCATTATCACCAACAACAGGAAATAAACTCCGTGTAGAGGAAGAGACCACTTTTACCAATTGCCCTAGTGTAGAATTAGGGGGAACAACATTAAAGTCTCGTTCTACTTCAGTATGGAGGCTCATTAAAGTTAACACTGCTTTATCTTTATGACGAGTAATTAACTCTCCTCTTTTAGCCAATTGCATGTTATAAATAGAGTGTGGTACAAAGTATTTAGAGGTTAAGTAAGCAATGGTAGCTGTAATCATAAGCGGAATAATTAGTTCATACCCACTAGTAATTTCTGCGATTAAAAATAAAGATGTTAACGGTGCATGAAGTACGCCAGCAATTAATCCGGCCATTCCAACCAAGGTAAAATTTCCTTCGGACAGCTTGGCCAACCCAAAATGATTAAAGGTTTTTGCAAAAACAAAACCAGCTGAAGCACCAACAAATAAGGATGGTGCAAAAACACCACCTACTCCACCAGCTCCAAATGTTAAGGCAGATGCAATGACTTTAAATAATAAAAGCGCAAACAACAAGCCTAACACTACTAATGTGTTGTCTTGAAAATTTGACAACCACGTGTTATGAAAGATGCTTGAGGAATTACCGGAAAACAGCATTTTTATGGTTACAAATCCTTCTCCATATAACGGTGGAATAAAAAAGATTAAAACACCCAACAACGAGCCGCCAATTAATAAGCGTTTGTATTGGCTTTTAATCTTACTGAACAGATCTTCTATCCACCAGAACATCTTATTAAAGTAAACCGATATAAGGCCTGTAAAAACGCCTAATATGATGTAAAATGGAACGTCACTCGTAACAAATAGGTCTTGAATTTGAATGTCAAAGAGTACATTGTCACCCAACATCATTCTGGAGGTTAAAGCAGCCGAAACTGATGCCACCAAAAATGGGATCATTGAAGTTAATGTTAAATCGAACATAAAAACTTCTAAAGCAAATACAAGTGCTGCAATTGGCGCATTAAATATTCCTGACATGGCTCCTACTGCTCCACAACCAATTAATAGCGTAGTCGTCTTATAATCTAATTTAAATAATCGGCCTAAGTTAGAACCTATTGCTCCACCAGTAGAAGCTGTTGGACCCTCTAGCCCAACAGACCCACCAAACCCAACTGTTAATGCGCTGGTAATCATTGAAGCATATAAGCCAAATGATTTGATGATGCTATTTTTTTTTGAAATGGCGTATAATACACCCGGAATACCATGCCCAACGGGCTTTTTAATAATATATTTAATGAGGATTACAGCTAAAAGTAGGCCTATGAGCGGAAAAATAAAATACAGGTAATTGTGTAAATCTTTGCTGAATAAATTGGTTAAAAGCTCTTGAATAAAGTGAACGGTATTTTTAAGTATTACTGCTGCAAATCCAGCTAGTAAACCAACTAATAAGCTTAAAATTAAAACGAAGTGTTTTGGTTTAATGTTTTTTAACCGCCACAAATAAAACCCCTCCAATAGTTTATTCATCCCTATTCTTTAATCAAATGCACATCGTGCTGAGGGAAAGGTATTTTAATGTTATTTTCCCTGAATTTTTTATCAATTGCAAACCTTAAATCACTTTTAATTAACTCTACACTCCACGTATTTAATACCCAAAAATGTAAGTCAAATTTGAGGGCTGAGTCTCCAAAAGAGTCAAACAATACAATTGTTTCTGGACGGTCAGCAACTTCCACGTGATCTTTAGCACATTCTAATAAAATAGATTTAACCAATGCTATATCTGTACCATAAGCAACACCAACTGTTACATCAAATCGGGTAATTTTGTTGTTGGAACTCCAGTTAATTACTTTTTCGTTGACTATTCTCGAGTTGGGAATAACGATGTATATTCCGTCTCTTGTTCTAATTACTGAGGTTCTTAACTTAATTTCTTTCACTTCTCCAGTTAGACCATCTACTTCTAAAATATCACCAACTGTAACATTTCCTTCAAACAGTATAAAAATACCTGAGATTAAATCTTTGAATACATCTTGTAAGGCAAATCCAATTCCAAGTCCAAGAGCAGCAAAGGCTCCTAAAATTAAATCGATGTTTATTCCTAAGCTTTTTACCGTAATAAAAAATCCAAAAACGTACACCACATATTTTATTATTAATGCTATAGATGTAGATCTTCTTTCATCTTGCATCCCCTCTCGGGCTAGTCTTTTTTTCAACACCTTATCTAAAGAAAGGTTAATTCCTTTTACAGCAAAAAAGATAATGATGACCAACAATATATTATAAACAGATAGGGAATGTCCTGCTATGTTTAGCAATTCAAATTCTAGTGCTTGTTCAATGTATTTCATGGTTAATTTTCTTTGTATAATCCCCCAGCTTGCTTAGCTGAAACTGTTATACCTTTTATAAATGAAGAGCTAAAACCGTTGTGCTCCATTTCGTTTAAGCCGGCAATAGTACACCCTTTTGGAGATGTTACTTTGTCTATTTCGTCTTCTGGGTGTGAGTTGTTTGCAATAAGCAAACTTGCTGCACCTTTGGCTGTTTGAGCAGCCATTTTTAATGCTTCATTGGCATGGAAATCAATTTCATTGCCTCCTTGAGATGCTGCTCTAATGGCTCTTAAAAAGAAGGCTATTCCGCAAGCACAAAGTGCTGTAGCAGAAGTCATTTGTTCTTCATTTATGACAACTGTTGCTCCTACTAATTCAAAAAGAGTAGTTACTTCTTCTATTCTATTTTTATTTGGTGCTGTTGTACAAATACACGTCATAGATTCTCTAATGGCAATAGCTGTATTTGGCATTGCTCTAACAACTGGAATGTCATCTCCTAAAATCTGTTGAATGTCTAATACTTTAACACCCGAAACCAAGGAAACAATCAATTGATTCGGAGCAATTTTTCCTTTTAACTCTTCTAATACCACATCAATCTTTTGAGGCAATACGGCCAATATCACTAAATCAGCATCAGCTATTGCTTCTTGATTGTTTGATGTTACTTTAAATCCATTCTCTTTAAATGAAGTAAGTTTAGCCACATTTCTTCTAGAAAGAAAGAAGTTGTAAGGCTGAAACTGTTCGCTTTCAACCAATCCTTTTACTAAGGAGAGCCCCAAATTTCCGGCTCCTATTATTGCAATTTTTGTTTTCACTTTATTCTTGTTTAAAAGACAAAGTTACTAAGTTAAGCTTAGCTAATCATGTTCTGAATTATTAATTTTAAAGCATAAAAAACACCAATTATGCCTCACTTTATTATAGAATGCTCCAATAACGTTATTGAATTACAAGATCCTCAAGAAATTGTTCAAGCTGTTTTTGATAAAGCACAAGCATCAACTTTATTTGCTGCTGAAGGGCCTGGAGGAATTAAGGTTAGAATTAAAAATTATGCGCATTACACGACAGTAAATTCTCAGGCCGACTTTATTCATGTTTTTGGCCATATTATGGAAGGCAGAAGCAGTGACCAGAAAAAAGAGTTGACCCACAGTATTGTAGGTCAACTCAAAGCAATGTTTCCTTCTGTACTAATTATTTCAATGAATATTTATGACATCGATAAATCGAGTTATTGTAATAAGTCTATGGTGTAGTTAAAATGCCTGTTTTATATCATTGATAATGTCATCGGCATGTTCTAATCCAACAGATATTCTTATTAATCCTGGCAATATACCTACTTCATTTCTTTCTTCTTCTGTGAGTTTAGAATGCGTTGTTGATGCCGGATGAGTGGCTATACTTCTAGTGTCACCCAAGTTTGCCGTAATTGAAACCAATTTTAAGGCATCTAAAAATTGGCGTCCTTTTTCTACTCCACCCTCAATTATAAAGCTCACAATTCCACCTCCTGCTTTCATTTGTTTTTTGGCTACCGCATATTTTGGATGGGAAGGTAAAAATGGATATTTAACGAGTTCAACTTGAGGGTGTTTTTCTAACCATTGGGCTACTTTTAATGCATTTTCTGAATGTCTATCCATTCGTACGGCCAATGTTTCTATACTTTTGGAAATTACCCATGCATTAAATGGCGATAAAGCTGGACCAGAATGACGCGCAAACCCTTGTACTTCATCAATTAGGTTTTGTTTCCCCGCAATTAATCCTCCTAACACTCTTCCTTGTCCATCTAAATATTTTGTGGCAGAATGAATTACTAAATCTGCTCCAAATTTTATGGGTTGTTGTAAGTAAGGTGTAGCAAAGCAGTTGTCTACAATGTAAAGTAGTTTGTTTTCTTTAGCAAATTCTCCTAACCATTCTAAATCCAATATATCTACTCCAGGATTTGTTGGTGTTTCTACAAAAACCAATTTGGTGTTTTCTTGCACGGCAGCTGCCCAATTATCAGTATCATCAATGTCTACGTATGTAAATGTTATTCCCCATTTGGGTAATATTTTGGTTAATATGGTATGTGATGAACCAAATATGGAGCGACAAGCCAATACATGATCGCCTTGTTTAAGTAATGCTCCAAAGGTGGTAAATACTGCTGCCATTCCTGTTGCTGTAGCCCAGCCTGCTTCGGCTCCTTCTAAGGCGCAAATTTTTTGGATTAATTCTGTGGTGTTTGGGTTAGAAAAACGGCTGTAAATATTTCCTTCTACTTCATCGGAAAACATTGCTCTCATCTGCTCAGCATCATCAAACACAAAACTTGACGTTAAATGCAATGGTGTTGAGTGTTCGTTGTATTGCGATCGTTCGCTTTGAGTTCTTATGGCTAATGTTTCAAATTTTTTCATAATTCCTTAATGGTATAGGTTGCAGTAATTTCAATTTCTTTGTTTAAACTTAGAGCTACTGAACAATATTTTGTTAATGTTAGTTCTATGGCTTTCTCAACTTTAGTAGAATCTAAATTTCCGGTTAATCCAAAATGAATGTTAATGGTTTGAAATGCTTTGGCGGGTGTTTCATCTCTTGTTGCTGAAACCTCAACTTGATAGCCAACTAACTCTTGTCGTTGTTTGCTGAGTATTAATCCTAGGTCTATGCTAGCGCAGCCACCCAAACCCATTAGTACTAATTCCATTGGACGAGCTCCTTTTCCTTCTCCGCCAATAGCAGGGTTGGCATCAATGTTTATGGTAATTTTATCTTCAGTTGTTGCCTCATAATGGAAGGCTTTGTTTATTCTTTTTAAGTTTACTTTCATGCTGTTATTTTATAAGTGTAATCCACATTCTGTTTTAGGGTTATTGTTCCACCTGCCTTCTCTTCCTTTTCCAGGAACAGTACAGTGTTTGCAACCAATAGAAAAATAGCCTTTTGCTACTAATGGGTGAAATGGAAGTTCATTTACTTTGATGTAATTTTCTCTTTCTTCTTTAGTGACATCTAACAATGGGTAAAACTTCAATATTCCACCTCTTTCTTCAAAAATATCTAATGATGCTCGATGATCTGATTGCCATTCCATTAAACCAGATACCCAAACCGTAAAGTTGTCTTTTATATTTTGTAAAGGTTTCACTTTGTTTACTGAACAACATAGGTTTGGATCCTTTTTCCAAGTTTCATCGGTGGTAGTGAAGTCATGTTCCCATTTTTCGGCTCCTACATTCTCTACTTTCAATCCATAAAGATTGGTCAACTCTTCCTTATACTTAAGTGTTTCATCGAAATGATAACCGGTATCTATAAAGTATATTTTTTGTTGGTTGTTTATTGTTGAAAATACGCGCAACAAAAATGCAGAAGTAGCAGCAAAAGATGATGTTAGCATCACTTCTTGAGGCAAAAAGTCTTTGTACAATTCTGTTATCCTTTGCTCTACAGAAAGTTGATTGTATTTTTTGTTTAGCGCAGCAATTTGCGTTACAGTAAAAGTTCGTTTTAAGGTATTTGGCTCCATTTAGTTTAAATTTATCTCGTAAAGTTCGGATTCTTGATTTAGTTTTTCGCTATAATTATTGTCTGTTATTAATAAGTTTGTGGCTTAATTCATTAACGCTATTTTATCCTCTAAATTTCCATTATACTAAAACCTCTTCTTTAACAGAGGCTAATGTTAGTTCATCAATTAAATTATCATTCTCCAAAGCCAATATGGAGATCTTTTCTTTTTGAAGATTGAATTTTATGGCCGCCAAATTCTCTAAAGAAATTTTGCCAATAAATTGCTTGCCATAAATATCTAAAGGATATAGGCTCACAAATTCGTCTTCAATATCTTGTAATGAATAAGTATCTTTAGTAGAAAGAATTACTGAAATGACATTGGTATTGTTCACTAAGTAATTTTCATTTGCTAGTTTCTTATAATTGTATTGATAGCCTCGGTCTATGGCTTTTAAATCGGAATAAATTACCGATCCAGTAGGTAAACTTCCAGCTCCTTTGCCTTTGTAAAATTGACTCCCAATGTCTTTCCCTTCTACTACAACTCCATTAAATTCGTTTTCTACGGTAAATAAATCATTGTTAGCACTTATTAAAGTTGGCAAAACAGATAAGGTTAGTTGATGTCCTACTAATTCTGCTTTGGCAATTAATTTAATTTTGAGCCCATGCTGTTTCGCAAATTCAACATCTTGCTTAGAGATTCCTTCGATACCAATGTTTAAAACTTGTTCTGGCTTAAGTATTTTTCCAAAAGCATGAGCTGTAATAATAATTAGTTTATACAACGCATCAAACCCACCAACGTCTGAAGTTGGATCAGCTTCAGCAAACCCTAATTTTTGAGCTTCTAATAAGGCATCATTGTATGAAACTTCTTCGTTAAAAAGCTTACTTAAAATATAGTTTGACGAACCATTAAAAATTCCTTTTACTGCGTTTATAGATTCGTTGGCAAATAAATCATTCAACACTCTAATGATTGGTATACTACCGCAAACGGCTCCTTCATATAAGAAGGTTCCATTGTTCTCTTTTTCAAGTTGAATTAAATCCGCTAAGTTTTCTGCAATTAGTTTTTTATTGGCTGAAATTACTCTCTTTCCAATTTCTAAATTCTCTGCTACTAAACCGTATGCTTCTTTTGCCGAACTAATTAATTCAACCACCACATCCATGTCTTTATCTAAAACGGTTTTTTCGTTAGTCGTTTCAATAATTGAAGGAACAGCCTTTCGTTGTTTTGAATCGTTTTTTACAATTATTGTATGTAATCTTTCGGCATTTTCATTTTTGGCTAAGTAATCTTGAAATCCTTGACCTACAACCCCAAATCCGTATAATTTTATGTTTTTTGTTCCCATTATATTGCAATTTTTAATCGTTTAACTTCTTTTTTATTTTGTTGAGCATAAAATTTTTCAAGCTCATTTTTTAATTGTTCTGTTTCTATTAAAAACCCATCGTGTCCGTACAGAGAGTTTATTTCAACGAATTCACTATTGATAATTCCTTGGTGCAAGACTTCAGATTCCGATACCGGAAAAAGAATATCTGAACTAACAGCAACTACCAATGTTTTCGCTTTTATTTGACTCAGTGCTTGGTAAATTCCATTTCGATTTCTAGCTACATTGTGACTATCCATTGCCTTAGATAAAAACCAATAGGAATAAGCATTGAATCTATCGACCAATTTTTCTCCTTGGTAATTTTGATAACTGGCAGCATTAAAATCATCGCTCAATTCATCATTATCTTGCTGAGTTGCGTTATAAGTATCATAATTTCTATAACTCAGTAAAGCAATTGCTCTTGCAGCTTTTAACCCTTTTAATCCTGCGTCAGCAGCATCAGAAAACCAGGTTCTATCGGCTTTAATGGCCAAACGTTGGGTTTCATTAAATGCTTTTCCCCATGGTGAGTGTTGAGCGTTGGTAGCTACCAAAACTAAATTTTCTGTCAAATTAGGTCGTTGTATGACCCACTCAACAGCTTGTTGTCCGCCTAAAGAACCACCCAATAAGGTGTCGATTTTTTCAATTTTTAATTCTGCTCTTAACAAGTCTAATCCTTTTACAATATCTCTAATGGTAAATTGAGGGAAATGATGGAAGTAAGGATTTCCAGTATCTGGATTAATAGATAAGGGCCCGGTCGATCCATAACAAGAACCCAAGACATTGGCACAAATAATAAAGTGCTGTTCTGGATTGTAAAACTTTCCTTTCCCAACTAATCCATTCCACCATTCTTCTGGGTTGGAGTTTGCTGTTAGTGCATGAGTTATCCAAATAACATTGTTTTTTTTGTTGTTCAGTTTGCCAAAAGTGGTGTAACCAATAGTTATTTCAGCTAATTTTCTACCTGACTCTAACTGAAAAGTGTTTTGATAAGTATATGTTTTATTGCTCATTGTTTTGTGATTTAACCCTGAGGTAAAGTCAGGATATAGATTAGGGTATAGCGATTCCAGCTCGTGGAAACGAATCACCTTAATTTCAAGAAGTTTTTAGAAAATAAAAGTGATGCTTAGTGGTTGCAACAGCAACACATACATAGCATCATATATTCCGATTTAGAAACGGAATTATTGGATAAGCTTTTACCTTTCGAGCCAGAAGGCCTTACTTGGTTTTTTGAGTTTTTGTTAATTGTTTTCATTTTGCAATTCTTTATATGTCCCCACTATTGGGATAGGAGTTGGCACCGGTTTTCCAATTTCGAATATTCGAAACTTTAAGTTGGTTGCCAGAAGGTCAAAGAGCCTATTCTCTCGCTTCTTCTGTATAAACAATTACAAATCACGATTGGTGATGTATAACTGAAATTCGAAGCAAATGTAAATATAATTTCGTTACAACAAAATAAAAATGATTTATATTCTGATTTCAACAAAATAAACCTATTTATAAGAATATAATTTGGTGAGGCATTAACTCAAAATTATTTAAATTTGAAGCAATTGTAATTCTGTTGCTATACTAATGAGAAGTCTCCAACTAAAATGGTCTCCATATCTTTTTCAGACTTTTCTCTGTTGTTACATTTTGCTGATGCCGTTTTTGCTTGATTATTTTTATGCTGTTGGCAATAGCAACAATTCTAATTTTAGTGCCAACCTTATTACCAAGCATTTTATTAAGGAAAGTGTTGTAATTGTTGTTTTTGCGTATCTCATTTGTCTTCCTTTTTTGTTTACCAAAAAGAGTGTCCAAAAGAGTTACTTTCTCCTGCTTTTTGTTTCACTTTATTTGGCTTCAATTTTAGATTTTTTACACCTCTTGGTTTTTAAAGCTAAAGCAAATTCATCGTCTTATTATTCAATCTTTTCATCTAATCAAAATGAAACAATTGAGTTTATTACTGATTATGCAAGTCTTAATTTATTACTCGGAACAGCTGCTTTTGCAGTACTTCCTGTTGTTATTTACTGGTGTTTTAAAAAAGGATCATCTCCCCTTATTCAAAAAGTAATTTATTGGAGCGCTACAATGGTTTTTGGAATGGCTGCAGTTGTCTTTATCTCTAGAGTAGAAACGAAATCTATTAAAGCAATCTCCATTTATCAGTTCTATTTGAATTACACTGCTTATCAGCAAGAAATTAAGCAGCTAAATAATAATGAGAAAACACTGTCTCTTTTAAAAGTAACCCATCCTAAAATTGACAACAATGAAACTTATGTGATTGTTATTGGAGAATCGACCAGTAAATTCCACATGCAGCTCTACGGCTACCACCGAAATACTACTCCAGAATTGGTTAAACTTAAAAAAGAACTCACTGTTTTTAATGAAGCAAAAAGTGATCATGTTCATACCGTTGCTGCTATAAAAGACATGTTGCTACTTTCGGATAAAGAAGAAAAAATTACTCCTTATACGCTAATAGATTGTGCTAACAATGCAGGTTTTCAGACCTATTGGTTAAGCAACCAACATTATGTGGGAGAAAATGAAACGATTGTAAGTAGTATTGCAAAAAAGGCAAAAAAACAAGTTTTTATTAATGCTGCTGGAGGAAAAAAATTGGACGGTGATTTGTTGCCAGAAATGGATAATATTTTAAACGATAAGCCTAAAAAGAAATTGATTTTTGTCCATTTAATGGGTACTCATCTCAATTATCACGATAGATACCCAAGCAATTTCAACGTGTTTAATGCTTCAAATATTTCTCCTTTTGGTGAACATGCGGATAGCTACATCAATCAATATGACAATGCTATTCTTTACAATGATTTTGTTGTTGCTCAGCTTATTCAGCAGCTAAAATCAACCAAAGGAATTAACGCTATGATTTATACTTCTGACCATGGCGATGAAGTGTATGATTTTAGAAATTTTCATGGCCATTCGCAATCCTTAGAATCGAAGTACATGAATAGTGTTCCATTTATTTTATGGACCAATGCGCCTTTTCAGCAACTCCCGTCTAGCGAAATGTTAACTGCGAAAAACAATGTGGCGCTAAATTTTTCACTAGCAAATTTCAGCAATAGCATGCAAGGTCTTTTTAACTTAAAATCTCAGCTGTATGATTCTTCCAAAAGTATTTTTAGTGATGCATATGCTAATCAAGCTACTATAAACAATGCGCTTCCTATTCTTGAAATACCAGAAATGCCTGTTCAGTTTTCATCAAAAATATGGGTTCATCGCGTAAATAGTATTGAACGATTAAATAACATCCAAGATAAATTTGCTGGAATGGAGCTTGATGTTGTTTTTGAAAATGGAAAATTTGATGTGCGCCATCCTCCGGCTCAAACTTCAGGGCTTTCATTAGCTCAATTTTTATCGAATGTTAAGAATATTCAATCCCATTATTTTTGGTTGGACTTAAAAAATTTAACGCAAAAAAATGAGCAAGCGGCAATTAAACGTTTAGATGAGCTCTCCAAAAAATTCAATGTAAAAGCACAATTAATTGTTGAAACTCAACACTATAAATCGATACCAGCGCTTAATAAAAGTGGCTATTTTTCTTCTTATTACTTGCCTGACTTTTCCAATACAACTGAAAATGGATTGCAATTCCCCATTCAAATAGTCCGTAAAAGTATCATTGAAAACCAGCCGACATCAATTTCTCAAGACATTAATAATTATAAAGTGATGACTGAGCATTTTAAGAATCAGCACAAGTTAATTTGGGCGCTCAATTTAAATTGGAACGATCCAAAAACGCATCAACGAATAGAGCAATTGCTTCAAAACGACTCTACCATAAAAGTATGTTTAGTTAATTTTGAAACAGATGGAAGGAAGTAAATTACCTTAGAATAATGATGCCTCTTTTAGCCGCCAATTGAGTTTTAACTTCTAACCATTTTGCTTGCTCTTTCATTAAGGTTACCATTTCTTCGTAGGGCATACTGGCCTTTAATTTTTCTTGATTGTCTACAATCAATCGTTCCAGTTTGCTCAATTTAAATGCATACACTGTATTAAAAACGCCTTTCTGCAACAACTCCTCTTCTCTGGTTACAAAAATTTTGTGAGTGGCCCAATTGGGACTTAACTCATATTTATCAGTAAGTACATCAATCACAAATTGACTGATGTTCTTATCGGTATGATTTACAAAATCGTGGTGGGTTGGTAATTTTTGTTGCTCTAAATATTCACTGTAAATCTCAAATATTTGCTGATATAAATTATTTTCAAATGCTAACTCATCGCCCTTAATACTCGAAACGATGTAAAGTGCTACCGCAACTTCTTGCAATATTGGTTCTGAAGTTGATGGATCTATCGTTTCTACCTCAATCGATTTATCTCCAAAGCTAATTAACAACCTTAAAATATCTCTTTCCCAATGACTTAATTCAGTGTTTGTTTCCTGCTGCTGTTGTGTTTCTTGAGGGCCATCTATGTCATAAAAATCAGGAAATTCTTCTGGTTCCGAATTCGAAACTTTTTTAGTGACATTTTTTCGGAGAATTTTGTTGGTTTCGTTAATTAAAGCTTGCTCTGAAATATCCAGTAAACTACTACACTCTTTAGTGTAAACAGATCTTTTTATTTGATCTGGAATAATGGCAATACTCTCTACAATTTCCTTAATTAACTCTGCTTTTTTTATTGGATCGTTTCCTACTTCTTTTATTAAAATAGAAGTTTTAAATCGAATAAAATCTTGTGCATTTTCTGTAATGTAAGTCTTTAATTCTTCAGTAGTATGGGCCTTGGCATAAGAATCTGGATCTTCTCCTTCAGGAAATAGCACCACCCTTACGTTCATCCCTTCCTTTAAAATCATGTCAATTCCTCTAAACGAAGCTTTTAATCCTGCTGCATCTCCATCATACAAAATGGTAATGTTTGGAGTAAATCGACTGATTAACCTAATTTGACCTTCAGTAAGTGAAGTTCCCGATGAGGAAACTACATTTTCTACACCAGCCTGATACATCGAAATTACATCTGTATAACCTTCTACAAGGTAACAGATGTTTTCTTGAGTAATCATTTTCTTAGCATAGTAAATACCGTAAAGCACTTTACTCTTGCTATATATTTCGGACTCTGGTGAATTGAGGTATTTGGCTGCTTTATCGTCTTTTTTAAGGATTCTTCCGCCAAAACCTAATACTCTCCCCGAAAGGTTATGTATCGGAAACATAACCCTTCCTTTAAAACGGTCAAATTTCTTCTCTCCCTTTACAATAGACAATCCCGACTGATTGAGGTATTTTAACTGATAGCCTTCTTTTTCTGCAGCATCTGTAAATGCCGTCCACTCATTAGGGTTATACCCCAGCTGAAATTTTTCAATGATGTCTTCTCTAAAACCTCGCTCTAAAAAGTAGCTTAATGCAATTGCTTTTCCTTCATCGGTTTCTGTAAGTTGCTTTTTAAAGTAATTGGCAGCATAATTCGATACAATGTATAAACTCTCTCGCTCGTTTGCTGCTTCTTTTTGCTCATCCGACTGCTCCTCTTCTTCTACTTCAATGTTAAATTTATTGGCCAAAAATCGTAAGGCTTCTGGATACGAGTAGTGCTCGTGTTCCATAATAAAGTTGACAGAATTACCGGCTTTACCACAACCAAAACACTTGTAAATTCCTTTGGCAGGAGAAACTGTAAATGAAGGTGATTTTTCGTTGTGAAAAGGACAGTTTCCTAAAAAATTAGCTCCCCTCTTTTTTAACGGAACAAACTCTCCCACAACATCTTCAATAATTGCTGCTTCAAATATTTCGTCTATGGTTTGCTTTGGTATCAATTAGTAGTCTTTTTCTTTGGTTAACTGACCTGCTTCATTGTAAAATTTCCAATGCCCAGATGGTTTTCCATTTTCATAAAAACCTTCATACATTAATTTCTCTCCAGGATAGTAAACATTGATCGCCCCAGTACTTTCTCCATTTTTAAAAATCCCAACACTTTGTAGCTCTCCTGTTTCAAAATAAGCCTTCCATTCTCCATCTCGCAATTCGTTTAGGAACTTTCCACCCATTTTATATTGGCCATTGTCATGATAGTATTTTTCTTCTACCAAAACTTCTTTCTCACCTACCAATTCATAATAGCTCACTTTTTTGTTCGATCCGTTGGGATGCTTCACCTCAATTTTTTCAATTATTTCAGTTCCACATGCAAAAAGGCACAATACAATAAATAGAAACAACAGTGATTTAAGTCCTTTCATCATTTTTTTCTTTCAGTAGTATAAATCACCAACTCAGCTAAGGCTTTATTGGCATCATTTTGTTCAAATTCCTTTAATATATCCAACGCTTTATCTTTATAAGAAAGCATTGCATTTTGTGCATAAGTCAAGCCTCCACTTTTTATCACAAAATCAATAACCTCTTGCACTTTTTTCTTATCTTCATTGTGCTTTTTCACAATTTTTATCATTCGTTTTTTGTCTGAATTACTCGCTTTATTTAACGCGTAAATTAGAGGTAAAGTCATTTTTTTCTCCTTAATATCTATTCCTGTAGGTTTCCCTATGGTTTCTCCATCACTTCCATAATCAAACAAATCGTCTTTAATCTGAAAAGCAATACCGGTATATTCTCCAAACAAACGCATTTTTTCAACCTCCATTTTATTTGAGTTTGTTGAACTACTCCCTGCAGCACAACAAGCCGCAATTAAGGTGGCTGTTTTTTGTCTAATAATGTCGTAATAAACCTCTTCTGTAATGTCTAGTTTTCGGGCTTTCTCTATCTGTAACAACTCCCCTTCACTCATTTCTCTAACAGAATTAGACATGATTTTAAGGAGGTTATACTCTTCATTTTCAACTGCCAAAAGCAAGCCTTTCGAGAGTAAATAATCTCCTACTAAAACAGCAATTTTGTTTTTCCAAATGGCATTTATACTCCAAAAACCTCTGCGTTTATTGGCATCATCTACCACATCATCGTGCACCAAAGTAGCCGTGTGCAACAACTCTATCATAGCTGCAGCTCTATAAGTAGAATCTGTTGTTTTGCCAAAAACTTTAGCCGTTAAGAAAACAAACATTGGACGCATTTGCTTGCCTTTTCGTTTAATAATGTAATGCATTATTTTATCAAGCAGCGAAACTCTACTTTTCATTGAAGCACGAAAACGAGGCTCAAACTCCTTAATTTCTTGCTCAATAGGTTTTTTTATTTGATCCAGCTTACTCATTCCGAAATCAAAGTTAGTAAAAGGTAGTAGAACTAATAATCAATTTTAAGAATAAACTTATTGTAATGATTTGTATAAAATCATTTTGCCCTAAATATTTCTTTTACTTTATTACTTTTGACAATTGTAGTTTAATCTTTTTTGAAATGAAAAAAACATACCACCTCTCCACGTGTTCAACCTGTTCAAGAATTATTAAAGAACTTGGTTTAGACGATTCTTTTGAATTTCAAGACATTAAATCCAACAAAATTAATCTTGAACAATTGGATGAAATGGCAAGAATGAGTGGTTCTTACGAAAGTTTATTTAGTAGAAAAGCCATGAAATATAAATCCATGGGGTTAAAAGAAAAAAAGCTAAATGAAAATGATTATAAAAATTTAATCCTAGAGGAATATACCTTTTTAAAGCGTCCAGTAATTATTCTAAATGACAAAATTTTTGTTGGAAATGCCAAGAAAACAATTCTAGAAGTAGCCAATAATTTATGACCTCCAACTTTAAAGCGCACATGGCTCTTTTGGGAGCCAACATTATTTATGGATTAAACTACTCTATTGCTAAAGATGTAATGCCTAACTACATTCAACCTTTTGGGTTTATTTTTTGTAGAGTAATTGGGGCTTTAGGTTTGTTTTGGTTGGTGCATTCTTTTCGGTATGAAAAAGTAGAAAAGAAAGACTTTTTATTATTAGCAGTTTGCGGACTTTTTGGCGTTGCTGCCAATCAACTTATGTTTTTTTATGGGCTTAATTTAACTACACCTATAAATGCCGGAATAATAATGACCTCAAATCCTATTTTGGTTTTAGTTGCTTCAGCCATTATTCTTAAAAACAAAATCACCAAAACCAAAGTAGCTGGAATATTTTTAGGAATAACAGGCGCATTACTCTTACTTTTATTTAAAACCGATTTTTCTTTTGGTTCAGATACGCTAACAGGTGATTTGTTTATCTTTTTAAATGCTCTATCCTACGGAATATACTTGGTTGTTGCCGTACCATTAATGAAAAAGTACCAGCCCATTACTGTTATTAAATGGGTTTTTACTTTTGGCTTTATTCTCGTTCTCCCTTTTGGATACGAGGAATTTACTCAAATTGACTGGAGTACTTTTACATTTGACATTTGGGGAAAATTTGCTTTTGTAATTATTGGAACCACCTTTTTAGCCTATTTATTTAATATTTATGGGCTCCAAAAATTGAGCCCTTCGGTTGTATCAACATATATTTACCTCCAACCACTTTTAGCAACAGTGTTTGCTATTTTAGCAGAAAAAGACTCGTTAGATTGGATAAAAATAGTTGCTGCACTATTCATTTTTAGTGGAGTATATCTAGTAAGTAAAACAAAAGCGCTAAAAACTCCCTAGGATTGTTAAATTTGTATTCAAACTTATTTTACACATGATAAAATCAATGACTGGCTATGGCAAAGCCACTGGAGAAATAAACAACAAAAAGATTTCGGTTGAAGTAAAATCTTTGAACAGTAAACAAGCCGACATTAATGTTAGAATGCCTTCTTTTTATAAAGAAAAAGAACTGCCGCTTAGATCTTACCTTAGTAAAGAATTGGGTAGAGGAAAAATAGAATTAAACCTTTACGTTGAGTTACTTGGAGGTCAAACAACCTTAAGTTTAAACAACGATTTATTTAAAAAATATTACAGCGAGTTGTCTTCCATTGCAGAAGAATTGGGCGAAAAAGACAATACCAACTTTATGTCTATCATTACCAAAATGCCAGACGTATTAAAATCGGAAAGAGAAGAGTTGGATGAAAATGAGTGGGTTGAAATAGACAAGGTAATTAAAACAGCTGTTGCCAACTTAACCGAATTTAGAATTACCGAAGGAACATCATTGGCCAATGAGTTGAATTTGCGAAATACCAATATTTCAACTTTACTAAAAGAGGTAGAGCAATATGAGGGTGCTCGAATGGCAACCATTAAAGAAAGAATTAAAAACAATTTAAATGAAGCCGTTGGTGAAAACAATGTAAATAAAGATAGGTTTGAACAAGAACTCATTTACTACATTGAAAAATTTGACATCACGGAAGAAAAAACAAGACTAACACAGCATTGTACTTTCTTTACAGAAACAGCAAATTCTAATAACTCAGAAGGAAAAAAATTAGGCTTTATTGCCCAAGAAATGGGACGAGAAATAAACACACTCGGATCTAAAGCCAACAATGTAGATTTGCAAAAAATTGTAGTGCAAATGAAAGATGAGTTAGAAAAAATTAAAGAACAAGTATTAAATATATTATAAATCATGGAAGGAAAGTGTATTATTTTATGTGCACCGTCAGGGTCAGGAAAGACATCTATCACCAAATTTTTATTGGGTCAAGATTTGGGGTTGGAATTTTCAATTTCGGCTTGCAACAGAGAAAAGAGGGGAAATGAAACAAATGGGGTAGATTACCATTTTTTTAATACCGAAGATTTTAAACTTAGAATTGATAATGATGAATTTGTAGAATGGGAAGAAGTTTACAAAGACAATTATTACGGCACGCTTAAAACCGAAATAAACAGAATTTGGAATGTTGGTCATAATGTAATTTTTGATGTTGATGTAGAGGGTGGCTTAAGTTTAACCAAACATTTTGGAGAAAAAGCAATGGCTATTTTCATAAAACCGCCATCAGTTGCCGCATTAGAAGAAAGATTGAGAGGAAGAGGCACCGAGGATGAAGAAAAAATTCAAAAGCGATTGGCTAAAGCCGAAAAGGAATTGGATTATGCCAAATGGTTTGACAACATTATTGTAAATGATGATTTAGAAACCGCTCAACAAGAAGTTTTAACCATTGTGAAATCCTTTTTAAGAAAGTAACTCATGAAGATAGGCCTGTATTTTGGCACATACAATCCCATTCATGTTGGCCATTTAATTATAGCCAATCACCTCGTAAATTATACTGAGTTAGATCAAGTTTGGCTTGTCGTTTCTCCTCAAAACCCACTTAAAAACAAGGCTTCTTTACTAGATGATATTCATCGACTAGCACTGGTAAGAATTGCGGTAGAAGGAAACAACAACTTAAAAGCATCCAATATTGAATTCGATTTACCAACTCCTTCTTACACTGCAACCACATTAGCCTACATTCAAGAAAAACACCCCAATGAAGAATTCTCTTTAATAATGGGTGAAGACAATTTAAGGACTTTTCACAAATGGAAAAACCATGAAGAAATCATAAACAACCACAAAATATTTGTTTATCCTAGAGCACTAACAGCACAAGAAAAAGAAGCTCCAGTAGCTCAGAATGAATTTAGAACACATCCTAATGTTACCTTATGTGATGCCCCAGTAATGAATGTTTCTTCGAGTTTTATAAGAGCGGCCATCAAATCATCTAAAGAAGTACAGTACTTATTAACGGCTCCCGTTTACCAGTACATCACAGAAATGCACTTTTACAAAAAGTAGCTTAAACTTAAAACCACAACTAGCGCAGCAAAAATTAATTCAGCCAAAAAAACTTTTTTTAAGTGTTGGAAAAAGTTCGCCATAATAATCGACAAAGGAATCGACATCAATAGAAATGTAGCATAAACATCTCCTTGATTCAAGAACAAGGTTCCCGCACCAAAAACCAAGTAAATAAACACAGCTGCCAACATTCTTTTTACTTTAGTCACACTCTTTCCAGAAGTTTTCATAAAACTACTCAACCCTAACAAAAAGATGAATGCCAATAATAGCATCAATATCTTATTCATAACCGATAAATCCTCCAACCCTCCCACATAAATTCTCGAAGCATTAATCTCTAACATTAAAGTTGATAAATCATCGAAGACATAAACATAGGATACATAATAAAGCAACGGCAATATAAATCCGATAATAGAAATAACAAAATCGCGCCACACAGGAGTATTAATGTAAATTAAAACAACCCAAACAAACAGAAAAAACAGGACATTAGGAAAATAAATAAGAGATGAAATACCCACCAACAAACTCGCATTAAACAATAAGGTTAATTTGCTTCTTTCGCCACTAAGTTTTAACAACTGATCGAATGCTAACAATAATAATGCATTAGATAAAACAATTTGATAAAATGATAGGTATAGAAAACTTACACAGTTTAATAGCGTTAGCACCAAACTAGGCAAGTAAGTATTTACTGCAAACAGCTTGTGCTCATTTATAATTCGATTTAAAAAGATAGACTGAAAAATAACCAAACCCATTCCTAAAAAAAGATCAACCCATTTATTGCCAACAGAAAAACTAATGTTCACATCAATAGGAATCTCTCTAAAAAAAGATCCAAACCAAATTATTGCCAACAGTATTGCGGCAAGAGACATAACAAAGGGTTGATTTGATTTGAAAATTCGGATTAACATAAAATGAAATACTAATAAGGACAAATATACAGTAATAAGAAGATTAGTACTCTGAAACACTTAGAACAAAAGTATTTTTTCAAGCAAACTTTTTGTTTATAGAAGATTAGTTTTACATTTGTTGTACAAAATTTAGAATTATGACATCTTTTTTATACGACTTAGGACATTTTTTTCAGTGGTTATTTGAAAACACACTAGCTCCATTAGGGAATATTCCAAATAATGCATTTATTGTATTAGGATTTGTAGGTTTAGGAATTTGGTTAAAAATGCAAAAGAAATTTAATGCAGAAGCCAAAGCAAACGGAACGTTAAAATAAAAAGAATAAAATATATAAATGAAAAGGCTTCGAAGCAATTCGAGGTCTTTTTTTATTAAAAGAGCATTATTTTGACCTGAATAACAATATATTGTTAATAAAATATTGCTGGTTTAAAAAAAAGTACTAAATTCGCAGCCCCAATTTAGGGTACATTGTATATAACAGATTGATAAAAAACAATTTATAGTGGACACATTAAGTTACAAAACAATATCAGCCAACAGTGCTACAGTTAACAAAAACTGGATACTAATAGATGCTGAAAACGAAACATTAGGTAGACTATCTTCTAAGGTAGCAAACTTAATAAGAGGTAAGCACAAAACTAACTTTACTCCTCACGTAGACTGTGGAGATAATGTAGTTGTTATTAATGCTGATAAAATTAAGTTAACTGGTAATAAGTGGAAAGATAAGAAGTACATCACTTTCTCTGGTTACCCAGGTGGACAAAAAACTGCAACTGCGGAAGAAATGATGGCCAAAAAGCCAACATTTATGGTAGAAAAAGGTGTAAAAGGAATGTTACCAAAAAACAAATTGGGTAGAGCATTGTTTAAAAACCTTTATGTTTATGCAGGTGGAGAACATCAACAAGAGGCACAACAGCCTAAAGCAATGAAATTAAGCGACATTAAATAATATACATGGAAACAGTTAACGCAACAGGAAGAAGAAAAACTGCAGTAGCTAGAGTTTACCTTTCCAAAGGAAAAGGTAACGTTACCGTAAACAAAAAAGACTACAAAGATTTTTTCCCTACAACAGTATTACAGGGAAAAGTTCAACAAGCATTTGAAGTTACCGAAACAGCTAAAACATACGATGTAAAAGTAAATGTTGCTGGTGGTGGTATTACTGGTCAAGCAGAAGCAGTTAGACATGCAATTTCTAGAGCTTTAGTAAAGATTGATGCTGAAAACAAACCAGCTTTAAAGGCACAAGGATTAATGACAAGAGATCCAAGAATGGTAGAACGTAAGAAACCAGGTCAGCCAAAAGCGAGAAAGAAATTTCAATTTAGTAAACGTTAATATAAATTATTGTTTAGTATCTAAATTTTTAAGACAGCTTATGCTCTACTTAAAGATTGAAGTATTAAAGAATGTAAACAATTAAAAAAAATGTCAAAAGTAGACTTTAAAGAATTACTTGATGCAGGTGTACATTTCGGTCACCTAAGAAGAAAATGGAATCCAAAAATGGCTCCTTATATTTTTATGGAGCGTAACGGTATTCACATTATCGATTTACACAAAACCATTGTTAAATTAGACGAAGCATCTGCAGCATTAGCACAGATTGCAAAATCTGGTAAAAAAATAATGTTTGTTGCAACAAAAAAACAAGCCAAAGGAGTAGTAGCCGAAAAAGCTACAGCCATGAACATGCCTTTCGTTACAGAAAGATGGCCTGGTGGAATGTTAACCAACTTCGTTACAATTAGAAAAGCAGTAAGAAAAATGGCTGCTATTGATAAAATGAACGAAGACGGAACAATGTTAATTCTTTCTAAAAGAGAAAGATTACAAATTTCACGTCAAAGACAAAAACTAGAAAAAAACTTAGGTAGTATTGCCGATTTAACAAGATTACCTTCAGCAATTTTTGTTGTAGATATCTTAAAAGAGCATATTGCTATTGCAGAAGCGAAAAAATTAGGAATTCCTACATTCGCTATCGTTGATACTAATTCAGATCCAACAAAAGTTGACTTTGCAATTCCTGCAAATGATGATGCAGAAAAATCCATTGAAAAAATTATGGGTGTAATTGCTGATTCAGTAACTGGTGCTTTAGCAGAAAGAAAAAGCGACAAGGACAAAGTAAAAGCTGAAAAAGAAACGAAGAAAGCTGAGCCTGCTAAAGAAAAAAAAGCAGAAAAAGTAGAAGAAGCTAAATAATTCAAGAACACTTAATACAACATTAATATGTCAAAAATTACAGCAGCAGACGTAAACAATTTACGTAAGCAAACAGGTGCAGGAATGATGGACTGCAAAAAAGCTTTAGTTGAAGCAGATGGTGATTTCGAAAAAGCAATTGATGTTCTTAGAAAACAAGGACAAAAAGTAGCCGCAAAAAGAGGTGATAGAGACGCAAACGAAGGATTAGTAATTGCAAAAACTACAACAGATGCTAAAAAAGCAGTAATGGTTGTAGTAAACTGTGAAACTGATTTTGTTGCTCAAAATGCTGATTTTGGAGTATTCGCTAACAAAATATTAGATATCGCAATGGAACACAATCCAGCTTCATTAGAAGACCTTAAAGCATTGAGCTTTGATGGAAATGGAACAACCATTGGTGAGAAAGCAATTGAACAAACTGGACTTATTGGTGAGAAAATTGAAGTTTCTGGCTACGAAGTAGTTGAGGCAGATCAAACAATAGCTTACAACCACCCAGGAAACAGATTAGCATCTATTGTTGCTTTAAACAAAGCAGGTGAAGCTATGGCAGATGCAGGCAAACATGTTGCAATGCAAATTGCTGCAATGAATCCTATTGCTATAGATGAAACTAGCGTTCCTGCAGAAATTCTTGAAAAAGAATTAGCAATGGGTAAAGAAATTGCTCAAGCAGAAGGAAAGCCAGAAGCAATGTTAGAAAAAATTGCCCAAGGAAAGGTAAAGAAGTATTTAAAAGAAAATACTTTATTGAACCAAGCTTCAGTAAGAAACAACAAACAAACTGTTAGCCAAATGCTAAATGAAGTTGAAAACGGATTGACCGTTACAGACTTTAAGCGCATCATGCTTAGCTAAAACATATCATTTATTAAAAAAGAGAAAATTTATTTTTCTCTTTTTTTTTGACCTAAACTTTTAAAACGATGGCATTCAAAAGAATTTTGTTAAAACTTAGTGGAGAAGCTTTAATGGGCGATAAACAATTTGGAATCGATAACAACCGAATTGCAGAATATGCTCAAGAGATTAAAGACATACTTGCTGAAGGCATAGAGGTTGCCATAGTAATTGGTGGTGGAAACATTTTTAGAGGTATTCAAGCTGAAGAAGGCGGTATGGAAAGAACCCAAGGAGACTATATGGGGATGCTTGCTACCGTAATTAACAGTATGGCCTTACAATCTGCTCTAGAAACAATTAACATTGATACAAGGCTTCAAACGGCCATAGAAATGAAAGAAATTGCAGAGCCATTTATCAAAAGAAGAGCAGTACGTCATTTAGAGAAAGGAAGAGTAGTTATTTTTGGAGCCGGAACAGGAAATCCATTTTTTACTACTGACACTGCAGCATGCTTAAGAGCTATTGAAGTGGAAGCAGATGTTATTTTAAAAGGAACTCGTGTAGATGGTATTTACACAGCCGATCCAGAAAAAGATAGCAATGCAACTAAATACAAAGAAATTACTTTTGAAGAGGTTTACGACAAAGGTTTAAATGTTATGGACATGACCGCTTTTACACTTTGTAAAGAAAACAACTTGCCAATAATAGTGTTTGACATGAATACCAATGGCAACCTTAAAAAGGTAGTGAACCAAGATTCTTCCATTGGAACATTGGTTACTTTTTAATTTTTTTTTATCTTTATTTTAAAATAAAACATATGACCGAAGAAGTACAATTTGCAATAGATACAGCTAAAGAGGCTATGGAAAAAGCCATGACTCACTTAGACACACAACTTCAAAAGATTAGAGCAGGTAAAGCTAATCCTATGATGTTAAGTAGAGTAATGGTTGAATATTATGGAGCATTAACTCCTATACATCAAGTTGCCAATGTTTCTGCCATTGATGGAAGAACATTGTCTGTACAACCTTTTGAAAAATCGCTCATAGAAGAAATTGAAAAAGGAATTGTTCATGCCAACCTAGGGTTAAATCCACAAAACAATGGAGAATCAATTCTCATCAACATTCCTTCATTAACTGAAGAAAGAAGAAGAGAATTAGGCAAACAAGCTAAAGCAGAAGGGGAAGATGCTAAAGTTGGAATTAGAAATGCAAGAAAAGAAGCCAACGATGAAATTAAAAAAAGCAAAACAGATGGCTTAAGTGAAGATGCAGCAAAAGATGCTGAAGCAAGTATCCAAAAAACAACTGACGGTTTTGTATCAAAAGTTGATGCTTTAATTGATGCCAAAGAAAAAGACATTATGACGGTTTAATAACTAGTCAAAAACTTAAAAATCCGCTGACGTTGTCAGCGGATTTTTTTTTGCGAAAAACCGCATTAAATAAAAAATGGTTAATTTTAACCGTTGGGACATTTAGCCTCCCTCACTTTTTAAACAAGTAAACGAGATACCCAAATTTTCACCTCCTATTAAACGAGTAAAAGGCTTCGTTTCTATCGCTTAAACAAACCCTATCACACAACTAACATAAACACATTACGTGTTTATAATTGATTAACATTTAAACCCTAATGGCTATAAATAAGCCAGAAAACAACCTCCTATCCTTAGAAAAAAAAGATAGTTATGCAATTTAAAAGTAAAATTTGCCCCAAAATGTTAGCTAAAGTTTCAGCAATAATAGTACTGATAACAGCAACAATCGTCACCTTTTCATTTGAACCAATTAACAATGGTTTTTACCTAGTTGTTGCACTTTCAGCAACTGTAATTGGTAACCATCTATGGATATTGTTTCAAACAAATTATACGCTAACAGATGAGAAAATTATTTATAAAAGCGGAGCATTAAGAGGTGAAATTAAAGTAAAAGAAATTACTGAAATTGAAGTTGGAAAAAGCGTTTCAGCAAGTATAAAACCAGCATTAGCACAAAAAGGGTTAACCATAAAATGTGAGAAAAATAAAACAGTATATATTAGTCCCGAAACACCTGCAAAACTGGTAAATGAAGTACTAAAGCACAACGAAGAAATTTGTGTTGTTTAGCAGCTATTTATTTACCTTAACACCATTTTTAAAGTACATTTCTTGCTTAATCTCTCCTGCTTTTTTAGTGTAGTAAGTCCATTTTCCATTGGCCCTACCTTTTTTAAAGTACTTTTCACTTTCTAATGTTCCAATGCCATACCACGAAGTTACTTTTCCTTCTTGTTTTCCCTTGATCAGTGTTTGTTGGTATTGCTTTTTTCCATCTTCATAGTAATAAGTCCATTCACCAGATTGCATATTATCCTCATACTTTCCATCCTCTTTTAAGTTCCCATTTTTGTACCACAACTGATGAGGACCTTCTTGAACCGACACTAACTTTTCTTTAATAAACGTAGCGTATTTTCCACTTTCCTCTCTATAATAATTGGTGTCAGGAACATTTTTAGCTTCATACCAATCCATTAATTCTTGTTGTCCATTGTCATAAAAATGGTCCCAAATTCCATCTTTCAATCCTTGATTATAAGTTCCGGAATAATCTTTAGTTCCATTTTCAAACCAACCTTCCCACTTTCCATGCATTATGCTTTTATCAAAATTCCCTACATCCTTTTTTGCGCCACTATCATACCAACTCTTCCATTCTCCCTGCTCTTTTCCTAGTGTAAATTTTCCATTCATCACCAATTGGCCTTCCTCATTCCAATAGCTCCATTCTCCTTCTTTTAAATCGTTTAAAAATGGGCCCTTTTTCCACTCTTTCTGGTTGGGGTACCAATAGGTCCATTCTCCATTTTTTTGATTATTGGCATAAGTTCCTTCATAATCTTTGTTCGTAGTTTTTGCATTATAGAAAGTCCACAAACCATCACGTAAACCTTTCTTAAAGTTTCCTACAAAATCCTTCTCTCCATTGGGCAGCCAAAAAATCCATTCTCCATTTTTTTCTCCAGCTAAAAATCCTCCCTCAACACTTAACTTTCCAGTCTCAAACCATTCTTTCATTGGCCCATTTTCTTTTCCATCAGCAAAAGTTATCTCCTTTAATTTCTGACCACTTTCATACCAATATTCCCAAATTTTATCTTTTTCCCCATTAATTAAAGCTCCTTTTAAGCGTGGCTGATCACTTCCTGCCCAATAATAAACCCAATTTCCGGTCATAGTTCCTTCCTGGTAACTTCCCTCCGACACCATATTTCCAGCTGCATCATTTTCTATCCACAAACCATCTTTTCTACCATTTTTATAATTCCCTTCCAACTTATTTACTGCAAGACCTTCATGCTTTACCAAAAATTTTCCATTCCCATCTTTTATTGTTTGTTGTCCTTTTACATCGTAGTAACTATATAAAAATAGCTTGCCTTCTTTAAATGTTCTAACAGCCTTAATTTCTTTGTTATCATACCATGTTGTCCATAACCCTATTCGATCGTCTTTCTTAAAACTACCTTCTTCTTTTTTATTTCCTGACGGATAATAAAAAGTACATAAGCTATCTTGGTAACCATTTTTACTATAACCCACCATCTCTAATTTCCCATCATCATACCACACCTTAAAAACGCCTTCCTTTTTAGCTCGAATAAATTTTCCTTCTTCTATTTTAATTCCTTTTTCATTATAATTGGCGTATAAACCATTAAACTCACCGTCTTTGTAGGTTACCTCTTGCTGAATAATTCCCTCCTTACTCCAAAAAGTCCATTTCCCTTGTTCTAAGCCATCCTTTACAACTCCTTCAGCTTTCTTCTTCTCGTTGGTCCATTTGTAAGTGTGTAACTGTGAGAAGACCGTTGTTGATCCAATAAGTAATAAAAGTAAAAGTCGAATATGCATAAGTATAATACGTTATATGTTTTAATTTATTGGCAAAGGTATTCGTTCTTAAGTACTAAATTAATGCTTCGGCTAAATTATATAAACACTTCGTTGTGAGTTAGGCCATAAAAAAAGTCCTACAGAAATCTGTAGGACTTTTTTACTTGATCTTATTTAGCTTATGAACCAAACACGCTACTTGCAACAAAATGTTGAGTTGGGTTCGTAATAATTACTGGAATTTCAGCATCATTAGCAATAACCTCTTGTTCTTCACTACCAAAGAAATCAGGAAGTAAAGCTCCTTCTTGTGTATTTACAATAGCAATCATATCTGCATCAATACGAGCAGCATATTTAATTAATTGCTTTTTAAATCCGCCAGTATCTTCTGCATTTTCGATGGTGTAGCTTATCGATTTTTCAGTAAAATATTTTTTAGCAAAGCCTAATTCTCTATCCAACTTTTTCTGTAAAAATTGGTCGCTTTCAATGGCTGCAAAGATATGAATCTTACTATTAAAATGTTTAGCAATACTTGCTGCAATAGTTAATTTCTGTTTAGTCACATCTGAATAGTCAATAGGAACTACAATATCATCATATGCATCTGTTTCGCTAGGCCCTTTTTCTTGAACTATAACAAATGGTACTTTAGAATGAGAAATTACTTTTAAAGCATGGCTTCCCATAATTTTTTGCATTCCTCTTGCACCATGAGTTCCCATTACAATATAACCTGCTCCTATTTCAGTAGCAACATCACCTATATCTTCAAATATATTTCCAATACGAACAATAACATGCATGTTTGCTCCATACTTGTTTTCAGCATCTTGAGCTAGTTTAGTCAATTTTTCTTTAGCGGCATCAACCTCTTTGGCCTTACCAACTACATGAAGCAGGTAAACCTCTCCATCATATGATTTTGCAATTTTAGATGCATGACTAATGGCACAGTTAGCAACTGAACTAAAATCATGTGGTACTAGTACTTTGTAAACTTTCTTATCCATAGTAGAAATTTTAATGTCTTAAAGTTATTCTAATTTTCTTTTATTTCAAATGTTTCCATAAATTTTGTTGTAAAATCTCCTGCTCTAAACTTCTCATCTTTCAATAATTGAATGTGAAAAGGGATGGTAGATTTTATTCCCTCAATAATATATTCATCCAACGCACGCTCCATCTTTTTTATCGCTTCCTCTCTTGTTTGGGCTACTGTTATTAGCTTCGATATCATGGAATCGTAATGTGGAGGGATAACATAACTCGCATAAACATGCGTATCTATTCTAATTCCATGTCCACCAGGCTCATGATAAGTAGTAATTTTTCCAGGACTTGGTCTAAATCCATTAAACGGATCTTCTGCATTTATTCTACATTGAATAGAATGCAATTGTGGGTAATAATTCTTCCCAGAAATTTTTTCTCCAGCAGCCAATTTAATTTGCTCTTTTACCAAATCAAAATTAATTACTTCTTCCGTAATGGTATGCTCTACTTGAATACGCGTATTCATTTCCATAAAATAGAAATCTCTATTTTTATCTACCAAAAATTCAACTGTTCCAACACCTTCATATTTTACAGCTTCAGCAGCTCTAACAGCCGCTTCACCCATTCTTTCGCGCAATTCTTCAGTCATAAATGGAGAAGGAGTTTCCTCTACCAATTTTTGATGTCTTCTTTGAATTGAACAATCTCTTTCTGACATGTGGCAGGCTTTCCCTGTGCAATCTCCAGCAATTTGAATTTCTATGTGACGAGGTTCTTCAATGAATTTCTCCATGTACATCCCATCATTACCAAATGCTGCAGCAGATTCTTGTCGAGCAGAATTCCAATGGTCTTCCATTTCATCTTCGCTCCAAACAACACGCATTCCTTTACCACCTCCACCTGCAGTTGCTTTAATCATTACAGGGTAAACTACTTTTTTAGCAGTTTTTTTGGCGTGCGCTAAATCTTTCAATAGTCCTGGAGAACCAGGAACTACAGGAACACCTGCTTTTTCCATGGTAGCTTTAGCCGAAGCTTTATCGCCCATTCCATCAATCATTTCTGGTGATGCTCCAATAAATTTTATTCCATTCTCTCCACAGATTTTAGAAAATTTAGCATTTTCTGATAAAAATCCATATCCTGGATGAATAGCATCTGCATTTGTAATTTCTGCAGCAGCAATAATATTTGGAATATTTAAATATGATTCTGCACTTTTGGGTGGACCTATACAAACTGCTTCATCTGCAAACCTTACGTGCAAACTATCTGCATCGGCAGTAGAATATACGGCAACAGTACTGATGCCCATTTCTTTACAGGTTCTAATTACTCTTAAAGCAATTTCCCCTCTATTGGCAATTAATATCTTTTTGAACATAATTTTCTAAATAGCTGTTTCAAAACTCAATATTCAATACAAATTGAACTGAATATTATTGTTATTTAATTGTTATGAATTAAGATGGATCTACCAAAAACAATGGTTGATCATACTCAACAGGGTCTCCATCATCAACCAATACTTTCATGATTTTACCAGATATTTCTGCTTCTATATCGTTAAACAACTTCATTGCTTCAACCATACAAACAACGGTATCTCCATTTACGTCATCTCCAACATTTACAAATGATGGTTTGTCTGGTGCTGGCTTTCTGTAGAAAGTTCCAATCATTGGTGATTTTATAGCTATATATTTAGCATCATCTGAAGATGCTTCAGCAGTTGGTGCTGGAGCAGCTGGTGCTGGAGCAGAAGCAACTGGTGCCGCTGCAACTGTTGCTGCAATAGGAGCAGCAACAACTGGTGCTTGCATTTGCATTACCGGCTGAGCTTCTACAATTTGTTTCCCTTTAATATGAGGTGTAGTTTTAATAGTAATTTTAAACTCTTTATCCTCAATTTCTACTTCACTTACGCCAGATTTCGCAACAAACTTGATTAAATCTTGAATTTCTGATGGCTTCATAATTATATTGTTTTGATTTTTACCTTGGTAAAATTAATTTTTTATTTTAAGAATTGTAAGCCCACTTTATTAAAATTGAGCCCCAAGTAAATCCTCCTCCAAAAGCAGCTAAAATAATATTGTCTCCTTTTTTTAGTTGATCTTCCCATTCCCATAAACACAATGGAATTGTACCTGAAGTAGTGTTCCCAAATTTTTGGATGTTTAACATTACTTTATCATCGCCAACACCCATTCTACGAGCAGTAGCATCTATTATCCTTTTATTGGCTTGGTGAGGAACCAACCATGCAACATCATCTGCTGAAAGATTATTCTTCTCCATAATTTCTGCAGAAACATCAGCCATATTGGTTACTGCAAATTTAAATACAGTCTGCCCTTCTTGGTGAATATGATGTTCTTTATTGTTAACTGTTTCAAGGGTTGGAGGATATGCAGATCCACCAGCTTTTTGGTGTAAAAAGGGTAATCCAGAACCATCGCTTCTTAAAATAGAATCGTTAATTCCAAAACCTTCTTCATCTGGTTCCAACAAAACTGCGCCACAACCATCACCAAAAATAATGCACGTTGCTCTATCGGTATAGTCAACAATTGATGACATTTTATCTACCCCAACAACAACCACTTTTTTGTGTGTTCCTGATTCAACAAATTTTGAACCGGTAACCAATCCATATAAAAATCCAGAACAAGCTGCATTAATATCAAACCCAAAAGCATTCTTAGCGCCTATTTTGTCAGATATAATGTTTGCAGTTGCCGGAAAAATATGATCTGGCGTTACTGTACAACAAATAATTAAATCGATTTCTTCTGGTGAAATACCTCTCTTCTCACACAAGCCTTTAACGGCTGCAGCTCCCATTACAGAAGATCCTTGACCTTCTCCTTTTAGAATTCTTCTTTCTTTAACTCCAGTCCTTGAAGTTATCCACTCATCAGTTGTGTCAATCATGGTTTCTAACTCTGCGTTAGTTAACACATAATCTGGAACGTATCCATTAACAGCTGTAATTGCTGCAGTAGTTTTACTCATAAATCTCTAATTAGCGTATGAACAAACGAAGGTATAAAATATATCTCTTCGATTATCACATAAAACAAAAAACTTACTGAATCATCTTTAATGAATCAGTAAGTTCTATACAATTAAATCTATTTTTTAAAAAAAACTAAAGAGCTACTTCTTTGTCTACAGCTTGTTTTCCTCTATAGAATCCACATTCACCACATACTCTATGATACAATGTTGGAGCTCCACAATTAGAACAGCTAGACAATGTAGGTGCAACCGCTTTATAATGGGTTCTTCTCTTGTCTCTTCTCTGCTTCGATGTCTTTCTTTTTGGATGTGCCATTTTACTTATTTTTCTTTATTAATATCTTTTAATGCCGACCACCTTGGGTCTATCTCTTGTTCTTCTTTATGTTCAAACTTATCCAATTCATCTATTAAGTCTTGATTACACAAGCCTTCAAAATGAACTCTTTTTTGAGGAATATTTACGGTAATAAATTCGTAAATAATTGGAGCTACGTTAATTTCAAATGCGTTGTCTTTTAGAATCAAAATCTCTTCCGTTTCTTGATGCATTTCATCACCAAATTTTACGATCAATTTCTCTTCAGCAAAAACATCAACTTCAACAGGGTCTAAACACCGATCACATGGAACAGTAAATTCACCTGAGATATCAAAATTAAGCAGCATCATAGTCGATTGCTTCTTAAATTCCAAGTTCACTTTAAAAGCTACCTTTTCATAATCAAAACATTCAAACTCCTCAAAGAACATAGTATCCACATCATACTCAAACAAATGAGTGCCTTGCTTCAACCCTTCAAACTTTATTATAAAATCACTTAACGCTCTCAAAATCTACTTTTTAAGTGAAAGTTTGCAAAGGTAGGAATTTATTTAATACTGCAAAATAGTATTGAACAGGAAATTGTTTTTAATAATTCGCTGTTTATAAATAGCTCCTCCTCCTTAATAACACTGCAATATTAAAGGATATTATTGTAAGATAAACTATATATTGATGACTTTAAGAAAACATTATTTACTCTATGTACTGGTTGCAACAACCATTTTTTCGTGTATTCCAGCAAAAAAATATGAAGAATTAAAGGCAAAACAACAAGCTTGCAGTGAAGAATTGGCCGCTTTAAAAGCCAACAATCAATCCTTAGAGGAACAAAATCAAGAATTAACAGCTTCTGCTGCTGCTTTAAAAAAGAAAATTGATGCCTTAAGTTTGGAAACCAAACAGCAAACTACCGAAATAGATAACCTTAAAACTAATTGTGATAACCTTAAAAAAACATATGATTTATTGGTGGAGCAAAATGACAAAGCAACATCTAAAAGCAAATCGGCTACCAACAAGTTAATGAAACAACTCCAACAAACGCAAGAAGATTTACAAGCCCAAGAAGATGCTTTAAGAACGTTAGAAACAGACTTATTGAAAAAAGAAGCTCGATTAAACCAATTGACTGCCGACTTAGAAGCGCGTGAAAAGCGGGTAAAAGAACTGGAAGACCTCATCAATAAAAAAGATGAAAAGCTAGCAGCCATTAAAAAGAAAGTAAAAGATGCTTTATTAGGTTTTGAAAACAATGGATTGACCATTACCCAGAAAAACGGAAAGGTCTACGTTTCTTTAGATGAGAGCTTATTATTTGCTTCTGGGAAGTATAATGTTGGAACAAAAGGAACGGATGTGCTAAAGAAATTAGGCAATGTACTAGCAACAAGTACTGACATTAATGTGGTAGTGGAAGGACACACCGATAATGTGCCATTAAAAAGCAGTGGAGACATTTCCGATAATTGGGATTTGAGTGTGAAACGAGCTACATCTGTTGTTAAAATTATTACCACCAACAGCAAGGTAGATCCTAAACGATTAACCGCTGCCGGAAGAAGCGAATATTTACCGCTAGACCTAAGCAATACTGCTGAAGGCAGAAAAAAGAACAGAAGAATTGAAGTGATTTTAACGCCTAAGCTAGACGAGCTTTATGAGTTGTTGGGAGAGTAATTAAATGCTAAGCACATCTTCTGGAGCAATAGCATCTGCTATACAAAATTCACCTATTCTGGTTCTTCGCAATTCCGAAAGGTGACCACCAGAATCTAGCTTCAATCCAAAATCTCTTGCAATAGATCGAATATAAGTTCCTTTGGTGCAAACTATTCTGAACTTTACGTGTATCCCTTTTTGATAAGGCAACTCTTGGTTAATTTTTGATTTTTCTTGAATTTCTGTTTTAGGGCAATCGCACAATTCAACATCAAATTCTTTTATGGTAATGGTGTTCGATTTTAAAACCACGTCTTCGCCTAAACGAGCATATTCATAAGCGCGTTTTCCATCTACTTTTTTTGCCGAATGAATTGGTGCTACTTGTTCTTGCTCGCCAATAAAACTTAAAGCAGTTTGTTCAATCAATTCTTTGGTAATGTGATCGGTTGGGAATTCTTCATCTACCGGCTTTTCTAAATCATAACAAGGTGTTGTTGCGCCTAAAGTTATTACTCCTGTATATTCCTTTTCTTGACCTTGTATTTCATCTATTCGCTTGGTAAACTTTCCAGAGCATACCACCAATAATCCTGTTGCTAAAGGATCTAACGTTCCAGCATGTCCAACCTTAATTTTTTTGACCTTTATTTCATTCTTAATTAACCAACGCACCTTGTTTACCACATCAAAAGAGGTCCAGGTTAAAGGTTTGTCAATTAAAATAAATTGTCCGGTTTGAAACTTACTTGGAACAGGTTCACTCATCTTTTATTGAATGAAAGTATATACGATGGCTATTAACCCAACTGTAAAGCAGTAAAATGCAAAGTACTTTAATTGACTATTTTTTACCAATTTAATCATCCAAGTACACGCCAAAATTCCTGTTACAAATGCTGCAATAAAACCGACTACATAAATCATTAAAGAACCACTCACTTCATCAAATGCACCATCTAAAATGTCTTTGGCCATTTTTCCTAAAATTAAGGGCAATACCATAATAAATGAAAAGCGTGCTGCCTTACTTCTATCAATACCTAACAATACAGATGTGGCAATAGTTGCTCCAGATCTTGAAATTCCAGGCAGTATGGCTATTGCCTGAGCAACACCTATAATTATAGCCTGACCTACACCAACTTTCTTGTCGGTACTTTTTGCTTTGTCAGCAAAAATTAAAAGAATAGCAGTTACAATAAGCATAGAGCCAATTAATAAAACTTTACCGCCAAAAAATGCTTCTATTTCATCGTTTAATAAAACACCAACTGCTGCTGCTGGAATCATCGAAACAACAACATTTAAAGAAAACTTAAACTCTTCGTTGTTCTTAAATTGAAACAATCCTTTAAAAATAGACAACAAATCTTTTCTAAAAACTACAACCGTACTTAGTGCTGTTGCAGCATGTAAAACTACAACCATCAACATACTATCTTCGGGCACAGATCCATCACCCAAAATTACATTGGCCAACTCTAAATGACCGCTACTACTTACAGGCAAAAACTCGGTTAACCCTTGAATTATACCTAAAATAATGGCATCAAAAATGGACATAAACTAAATGAAAAAAATGTGATTACTCTTCTGACTTTTTTAAAATACCCCAACCAACTGTACCCAATCCTAATAACATCATAATTGGTGCAACATACATTCGCTGTGTATTAAAAAGCTCATAGCTCATCTCTGCAGGATCTTCAGACCCTCCGCCTGAAACTAAGAAATAACCAATAATGGTCAATCCTAATCCAATTGCTATCAATATATAGTTCTTTTTACCTAAGGCAAAATCTTTGTTCACTTTCTCTTCTTCGCTCATAATGTTCGTTTTAGTATAAATCTCCGGTTTCTATCCGCAAGTATTTACGCACTGCTAAATTAGTGGAAATCCATGATATAATAATTCCTAAAATTACTACTATTATAAATAGTGCACCATACAACTCCACATCTTTCATGTTAATTATTTCAGGAAACTGCTGTTGCAAGTAGTATAAAATCGCTAAAATCATTCCAATGGCAATAAAAGCTGCCACCAAGCCATTTCCAATTCCTCGCATTATAAAAGGCCTTCTAATAAAAGAATGTCGTGCTCCAACCAACTGCATGGTTTTAATTACAAATCGCTGAGAGTAGATGGCCAAACGAATCGTGTTATTAATCAAGGCGATCGTAATCAGCAACAATATTCCCACAAATATTAAGGTATACAAACTAATTTTTTTAGAGTTTTTATTCAATGCTTCCACTAAATTCGACTGATAAAAAACCTCCTTAATTTTGGTGTTTTCCAACAACTCTGCTTTTATTAACGACAAGCTATCCGGATTCGCATAAGCGGCATTCATTTTTACATCAAAAGAAGGTAACAAAGGATTTTCTCCAATAAATTCTACAAAATCTTCTCCCAATGCTTCTTGGAATTCTGCTGCTGCAACTTCAGGATCTACATAAGTAATCCCTTTTACATAAAGCTCTGCATCCAACAAATCTTTAATCCGAGTGATCTCTTGCGCTTTAACATCTTTATTCAACACAATAGAAAACCCAATGTTTTCTTTTACATGGTTGGTAATTTGCTTTACATTTAAAATAAAACCGCCTAACAATCCCAACAAAAAAAGCACCAAAGAAATGCTAATTATTGTCGTTAAATAACCCGATCGTAACCGTTTTGCTGTTTGTTTATTTCCTGATTTAGACATCTATACGTAATATCACCGCTAAACTAACATTAAAGCGGCTGTTTGCCAATTGATTTCTTCAAAAATACGCTTAAATATTGTTAATTTCGCACCTTACAACAAGACTTATTAACGATGCAATATCAATATAACGAGATTGAAAAAAATTGGCAAAAGTACTGGGCCGACAACAAAACCTTCGCTGCCGAAGACAATAGCATAAAACCAAAGTTTTATGCCTTAGACATGTTTCCTTACCCTTCTGGCGCTGGATTGCATGTTGGCCATCCACTTGGCTATATTGCATCTGATGTTTATGCGCGTTATAAGCGTTTAAAAGGCTTTAACGTTTTACATCCTATGGGTTATGATTCTTTTGGATTGCCTGCCGAGCAGTACGCCATTCAAACAGGACAACATCCTGCTGTTACCACTAAAACCAACATTGAAGGTGGAACTGATAAAGATGGAAATGTTATTCCTGGCTACAGAAAACAACTCGATAAAATTGGTTTTTCTTTTGATTGGGGTAGGGAAGTTAGAACTTCTGAACCCAATTATTACAAATGGACACAATGGATTTTTAAACAAATTTTTAATTCGTGGTACAACAAAGAGACCGATAAAGCAGAGAGCATTGATGCATTAATTGAAACATTTAAAGCAGAAGGAAATATTAATGTAAAAGCTGCTACCGATTTTGATGAAATATTTACAGGACTAGAATGGAGCAACTGGAACGAAGAGCAACAGCAGAAAATGTTGATGAACTATCGGCTGACTTATCTGTCTGACACATGGGTAAATTGGTGTCCGGCTTTAGGTACCGTTTTGGCCAACGATGAAATTAAAGACGGTGTTTCTGAACGAGGAGGACATCCAGTTCAGCAAAAACTAATGCGCCAATGGAGCATGCGCATTACCGCTTATGCCGAGCGTTTATTAAAAGACTTAGATACCGTAGATTGGACAGATTCTATTAAAGACATCCAACGCAACTGGATTGGAAAATCTCAAGGTGCTGCAGTTCATTTTGATGTTGATGGTTTTGACGAGAAAATTGAAGTGTTTACCACTCGACCTGACACTATTTTTGGCGTTTCATTTATGGTATTGGCTCCAGAGCACGAGCTGGTTGCAAAAATTACTTCTAATGCTCAAAAAGCAAAAATTGAAGCCTACCAACAAGCAGCTTCTTTAAAGTCGGAAAGAGACAGAATGAGCGATGTAAAAACCATTTCTGGAGAATTTACTGGAGCTTATGCCATTCATCCTTTTACAGGAGACAAAATTCCCGTTTGGATTGGCGATTACGTTTTGGCCAGTTATGGAACTGGAGCAGTAATGTCCGTTCCTTGTGGAGATCAACGTGATTGGGATTTTGCCAACCATTTTAAAATTGACATTCCAAACATATTTAAAGACAAAGACATTGCTGAAGCAGCTTACGCAGAAAAAGACGCAATTATTACCAATTCTGATTTTTTAAATGACCTAAAAGTTAAAAAAGCCACCAAATTGGCCATTTACGAAATAGAACAACGCGGTTTTGGGAAAGGAAAAACACAATACAAACTAAGAAATGCGGTTTTCTCTCGCCAACGGTATTGGGGAGAACCATTTCCTGTTTACTATAAAGGCGGCACTCCTTATTTGTTGGATGACAATGCTGTTGTTGAATTACCTGAAATAGACAAATACTTGCCTACCGAAGATGGTGAACCACCTTTGGCCAGGGCCAACAAAGAGGCATGGAATGTTACTTGCCCAGGCGACCGTATGGAATACAACACTATGCCGGGTTGGGCTGGTTCTTCGTGGTACTTTTTACGCTACATGGATCCGGCTAACGACAATGAATTTGTAGCCAAAGACAAAGTGAACTATTGGCAAAATGTAGATTTATATATAGGTGGTGCAGAACACGCTACCGGGCATTTATTATACTCTCGTTTTTGGACCAAATTCTTATACGATTTAGATTACATACCTTTTGAAGAGCCTTTTAAAAAGATGATTAACCAAGGAATGATTCAAGGGAATTCGGCTTTGGTTTATAGAGATGTTGAATCTGGAAAATTCATTTCAAAAGGAAAAAAAAGCGAATACAAGGTTACTTCATTGCATGCAGACGTCAACTTTTTAGATGGAGACAAATTGGATACCGAAAAATTTAAAAACTGGCGAGCAGAATACAACAATGCAGAATTCATTTTAGAAGATGATGACACTTATCTCTGCGGAAGAGAAATAGACAAAATGTCTAAATCTAAATACAACGTACAAACTCCAGATGAGTTGGTAGAGAAATATGGCGCAGACACCTTACGCTGTTACGAAATGTTTTTAGGTCCACTGGAGCAACATAAACCTTGGGACACCCAAGGAATTACTGGTGTTCATGGGTTTTTGAAAAAACTATGGCGCTTGTTTCATAGTGGAGAAAACGGAGAATGGAATATTGACAATACGCCCTTAGAAGAATTACTAGCTGGCTCTCTACCTTCGGGGGAGTTGGAGGGGGCTCTAAAAAGTCTGCACAAAACCATTAAAAAAGTAGGCGAAGACATAGAGCGTTTTGCTTTCAACACACCTGTATCTACCTTTATGATATGCGTAAACGAGTTAACTGCTTTAAAATGCAACAAGCGCGCTATTCTTTCTGATTTGTGTATTATTCTTTCGCCTTATGCTCCGCACATTGCGGAGGAATTGTGGAACAAATTGGGGAACAACGAAAGTATTTCAACTGCCGTTTTCCCGCAATTCAACAATGAATTTTTGGTAGAAAGCAACCACAAGTACCCGGTATCATTTAACGGTAAAATGCGCTTTATGCTAGAGTTGCCTGCAACTATGGGCAAGGAAGACATTGAAAAAACCGTAATGGCCAACGAACAAACGGCCAAATACCTAGCTGGTAAAACTCCTAAAAAGGTAATTGTTGTTCCTAAAAAGATTGTAAATATTGTAATCTAAAAACATTAAAAAATCCCTTGTGTACAATTACACAAGGGATTTTTAGCTTTCATCCAACCTAAAACCTATTTCTAAGTTTTCCCGCTTTTTTGCCTAATAAATGGAAGCGTTTAAGTGTAAATAACGCCTCTTTCCTCAAATAAAACTCAAATTCTTGTAAGATTAAAGCGCTGACAAATAGCGAGTTATATGTGTTGTGCATTATTTGTGCACCTTAATTTATCTAAAAAATCAACCCATCCTACCTAACGTTGCGTCAAGGGTTCAAACAATTTCCGACAATTAGTCAGGAGAAAAAATTAACGAACGAACATTTTATTAAACAAACAATCAATTGGCTAAAAATTAAACCTGCACAATTGATTCTTAAAACCAATTTACAATGAAAAAATTTACTAAACCTTTTATTATAATTGCTTGCATAGCTATTGCAAGTGCCTTTAACCCTTCTAACGCCCAAACATGGATGCAAAAAGGAGATACCATCTATGGAAAAGCCATAGAAGATCGTTCTGGTGATGCAGTGGCCATTAGTGCCAACGGAAACATTATGGCCATAGGCTCTCCTAAAAACGATGACAACTTATCAAATGCTGGAAAGGTTAGGATTTACGAGTGGGATGCCAGTGCTTCAAATTGGATTCAAAAAGGGGTCGATATAGATGGAACTTTTCTAGGAGGTGAATTTGGCAACGCCATTAGCCTCAGTGCAGATGGTTTAAGCATTGCAATTGGTGCTCACAAAGCAGAAGCTCTTCCTCCGTTATTGCCTTCACCTGGTTTTGGTCATACCAGTGTTTTCCAATGGAATGGAACAGCATGGAGTCCAAAAGGTGATACTCTTTCCGGTACAACTACACTTAACCTTTTCGGCTCAACAGTTAGCCTAAGTGGAGATGGCAACACACTGGCTGTTGGAACCCCACACTCTTCCAATTCGGGTGTAAGCGTTTACGAATATGACGGCACCAACTGGCTTCCAAAAGGAGCAGCTTTCCCTTCCTCCAACCAATTTCACCGATTTGGCACTTCTGTAGACCTCAACTATGCTGGAACGGCACTAATTATTGGGGCAACATCAACAGATATACCTACACAAGATGTAGGTCATGCCGAAGTACATTATTACAACGGTACAGCTTGGACACAAATTGGAGTTAACATCGTAGGTGAAGCTACATTAGATAAATCTGGACACAAAGTAAGCATAGATACTGCTGGAACAACAATAGCAGTAAGCTCTATTAACAATGATGATGGAGGAACAGATGCTGGTCACGTAAGAGTATACGAACTAAACACCTCTTTCCAATGGACACAAAAAGGAGCTGACATTGACGGTGCTACTATCGGTGAAAAATCAGGAACTGCAATAGACCTTAGTGCCGATGGAAATTCTTTAGTTATTGGAGCAAACCTCAACAATATATCTGGAACAGAAGCAGGGCTTGTTAAGGTATATGATTATATCTCCAACCAATGGACATTAAGAGGAAGTGCAATTGCAGGTCAAGCAGCAAACAACCGTTTTGGAACTGCAGTAGCATTAAGTGCAGATGGATTAACCTTTTGTGCCAGTGGCCCTAGAACCAGTGAAGTGCCAGTAGACAACAAAGGCGCAACCCGTGCTTTTTACTTTTGCCCTACACTAACTGGAGCTCACACAGAAACTATTTGCTATGGACAAAGTGTTGTCATCAACGGAACAACATACAGCGCTGCAACTCAACTAACAGGAACTGAAACATTCCAGGTAGGACCAAACAACTGTGATTCTATAGTAAACGTTACCATAACGGAACTTCCACAAATTACAGGCACACACACTGCTACCATTTGTGATGGCGACAGCATAGTAGTAAACGGAACAAGCTACAAAACGGCCACTACAACAGCTACAGAAACATTTACCGTAGGGCCAAACAATTGTGACTCTATAGTAACCATTAACTTAACCGTTAACACTTTACCAACCGTTAGTATAGCTGCATTTTCTCCAGATAGCGTTTGCTCAACAGATGCTGCTTTCTCATTACCAATAGGAACTCCAACCGGAGGAACGTATACCGGAAATGGTGTTGGTGGAGGAAACTTCGATCCAGCAGTTGCAACAGTAGGCGATTATTTTGTGAAATATGAATATACCGATGCAAATAGCTGCACCAGTACCGATTCTACTCTAATTGTAGTTAAACTATGTACAGGAATTGATGAAGGGTTTAATTCGAAGGGAATTAGCATTTTCCCAAACCCAACCAACAATTTTATTACCCTTGATTTAGAAAAAATCAATGCACCTGTCAACATAAGCCTAACCGCTATAGATGGAAAAGTGCTCTACCAAAAAAACAATGTGAACCAAAATAGTTACACAATGGATTTAAACAACAAACCCGCTGGTATTTATTTCATTCACATTGAGAATAACGAGCATTACAGTTTTTATAAAATAATTAAAGAATAAACTATTAAAACATTTAACATAAAGCGACAATTGATTGGACATAACTGAAACACTCAATAATTGTCACTTTTTACAACAACCATTAACACTATTTTATCATGAAAAAATTAACTTTAAGCATACTAATTATTAGCACTAGCCTAACAGGTTGGGCGCAAAATACAAATTTAGGGACTTCCGCAGGAAATACGGGAAGCAATAATACTTCAATAGGATCTTTTTCAGGGCTCTATGTCTCGGGCAATAACAATGCATTTTTAGGAACAAGGGCTGGACTCTATACAACTTCAGCAAGCAACAATGCATTTTTTGGAGGATATGCTGGGAATTTTAACACCGCAAGCGGAAACTCCTTTTTTGGTTATAGAACTGGCTATTCAAATAGCACAGCAAGTTTCAATTCCTATTTTGGAAACAGTGCAGGATATACCAATGAAACAGGTTTTGGCAACTCCTTTTTTGGACATGAGGCTGGATACCTGAACACCGCAAGTTTCAATTCTTTTTTTGGAAGAGAAACAGGGCGCTACAACACCACAGGAAGTTCTAATTCCTTTTTTGGTTACAAAACAGGGATTTCTAATACAACAGGAACAGAAAATTCTTTTTACGGAAGAGATGCTGGATATAACAACACCACAGGAAGCAACAATGCCTTTTTTGGAAGTGATGCTGGGCAAAATAACAATGCAAATAACAATGCCTTTTTTGGAGTAGCAGCTGGAGTTGAAAACACCACAGGCCATAGCAATGCTTTCTTTGGAAAAAGTGCTGGACAGCTTAACGAAACAGGGCAACGCAATGCTCATTTCGGTTTTGAAGCCGGTAAAAATAGTACAGGCTCTGGAAATTCCTTTTTTGGAAAACAGGCTGGATTCAGTTCTACAGGAAACAACAATGCCTTTTTTGGAGAAAATGCCGGGAGAGAAAATACCACAGGAGGTTATAATGTATTTAGTGGATCTCATGCTGGATATACAAACAAAACAGGAAGCAACAATGCTTTTTTTGGAGCTTATGCCGGATACTCTAGTACAAACCACAGGAATTGCTTTTTTGGAAGAGAAGCTGGATATAATGCTACTGGAAGTGGCAATGTTTTTGTCGGCTACCAAGCTGGATATTCTGAAACAGGTGATGATAAACTACACATTGCAAACAATCAAGCCAGCACCCTTATTTATGGCGATTTTAGCACTGGACAAGTGGGTATTAGTACCAATACACTTACCGAAGCACTAACTGTAAACGGAGCTTTAGCGTTAGGAACAACAACAACAAACACCACAGGAGCCATCCGTTGGTCAGGAACAGACTTTGAAGGATACAACGGAAATACATGGCAATCATTTACCGATACCGGAGAAGTAAACTTAGCTTGGACTGTAAGCGGAGATACTGCTTACAAAATGAGTGGTGTGGTTGGCATTGGAACCACTCTAAAAAACAACCCCAACGATTACTTGTTAGCCGTAAATGGACGAATTGGTGCAACAGAAATAATTGTTGAAGACAGCAGCGCCACTTGGCCAGATTACGTTTTTGACAACAACTACGAGTTGCGTCCTTTAACAGAAGTGCAAAAATTCATTTCTGCCAACAACCACTTACCAGAAGTACCTTCAGCAAATGACATTGCTAAAAATGGTGTTAACCTCGGTAAAATGGATGCTGTACTATTAAAAAAGATTGAAGAATTGACTTTGTACATGATACAACAAGAAAAGCAACATTCGGATTATGTAAAGGCTCAAGAAAAGAAAATGGGTGCTTTAGCAATACAACTAAAGCAATTGCAAAAATAACCACCATCGATTAAACAAATTAGAACCTTAAAAAAAGTAACATGAAAAAGATAACCCTAATAATGGCCGTAGCATTTGCCTGTTTTCAAACAGCAGCAACGGCACAATGTGTGTCAACGATACACGTTACCAACCCAATAAATAATGGAATAACCGTAATTAAACAAGCCACAGATTCAGTAACAGCCAACAACAAAGTTAATATAGGAGCCACAACACTCTACCGAGCAGAAGGAAGAGTGGTGTTAAAACATGAGTTTCATGCAAAAAAAGGTTGCCGATTTCATGCAAAAATTGAACCCTGCGACCCTACAATCTCTGTTAATGAATTTGCAAAAGCAATAAATACAGTAAACGTTTATCCCAACCCTTTTGCAAATTCATTAGCATTTGAGTTTACCACAGAAGATGACCTTCCGGTGGCCTTAAACATCTATGACATTACCGGAAAGGATGTGGCTATTTGGAACAAACAACAAAACTACACCGATGGAACTCATCGAATTGAATTAAATACAGCGCACCTGGCTCCTGGTTTATACACTTACCTGCTAACCCAAAGTAGCACAACAAGTAGCGGAAAAATAATATTACAACGATAATAATTTAACCACAATTAACCATGGTCACAGCAATACTTAAAAAAAGCAGTAAGAAAGTGACCTCTTTTTTTAATAAACTAATATCCCAAAACAATGAAAAAATTAATACTAACAATAACAATAATAAGCGCAAGCCTTGGAGGGTGGGCGCAAAACCATAGTGGACCAATAACAGCAGGAACAGGATCAGGAACAAACAACACTAGTATTGGAGCCCTATCTGGAAGCACATTAGCCACAGGAGATAACAATTCATATTTTGGATTTAAAGCAGGATTTTCGAGTGCGCTAGGATTAAACAACAATTCTTTTTTCGGTAAACATGCTGGACTTGCTAATGAAGCAAGTAACAATTCTTTTTTCGGAACAAATGCCGGGACAAGAAACAAGGGAGATAACAACTGCTTCTTTGGTAAGGAATCTGGAAACAAAAACAGCACTGGAACTGGAAATGCTTTTTTTGGATTTGAAAGCGGAAAAGCAAACACCTTAGGAAATAGCAATGCCTTTTTTGGATCCCAAGCAGGAAATGCGAATACCTTAGGAAGTAATAATTCATTTTTTGGGCCATTTGCTGGTTCTGGCAATACTAATGGAGGTGAAAACTCCTTTTTTGGATTATCTACTGGACAATTTAACAGTGGAAATGAAAACTCTTTCTTTGGAGTGCAAGCAGGAATGCTAAACAGTGGAAGTTCCAATGCATTATTTGGGAAAAATGCAGGATTGAATAATACTGGAGACAATAACTCCTTTTTTGGAACATCTTCTGGACAAGTCAACACTTCAGGTTATGGAAATTCATTTTTTGGATACAGAACTGGATATGGGAATACCTCAGGAAATAGCAATTCCTTTTTTGGCTTTGAAGCTGGATTCGGCAACCTCACCGCAGCTGGTAATGCATTTTTTGGGCATAAAACTGGATACATTGCAACAGGAAGCTACAACTCCTTTTTTGGGCGAGAAGCTGGTGTGAGGACAACAGGAAATTTTAATTGTTTCTTTGGCATGCAAGCTGGATTTAATAATATCGGAGGCGAAGAAAACGTCTTTTTAGGATATCTTGCAGGAACCGAAAATACCTCAGGAAGTAGTAATGCTTTTATTGGATCACGCGCAGGAAAAGAGAACACTACTGGTGTTGGAAATGCCTTTTTTGGATACAAAGCTGGAGAAAATGCTACCGCTGACAACAACACTTTTTTGGGACGAGAAGCTGGATATAATGCTACTGGAAGTGGCAATGTTTTTGTCGGCTACCAAGCTGGATATTCTGAAACAGGTGATGATAAACTACACATTGCCAACAACCAAAATAGCACCCTTATTTATGGAGATTTTGCTACTGGAGAAGTGGGCATTAACACCACTAACCCTACTGAAGCATTGACCATTAATGGTGCCTTGGCTCTAGGTAATACCGTAAAAAATACTCCAGGAGCAATCCGATGGACAGGTACAACTTTTGAAGGGTATGATGGAACAGCATGGAACTCATTTGGTAGTTCAGCTTGGACTGTAAGCGGAGATACTGCTTACAAAATGAGTGGTGTAGTTGGTGTTGGAGTCGACTTAAGAAACAACCCTAACGACTACCGTTTTGCCGTTAATGGCCGCATAGGTGCAACAGAAATAATTGTAGAAGACAGCAGTTTAACTTGGGCTGATTATGTGTTTGATGACAACTACGAGTTGCGTCCACTAAAAGAAGTACAAAGCTTCATTGACAATAACCACCACTTGCCAGAAGTACCTTCAGCCAAAGAAATTGCTGAAAATGGCGTTAACTTAGGTAAAATGGATGCTGTACTACTAAAAAAGATTGAAGAATTGACTTTGTACATGATTCGTCAGGAAGAAAAAATAGCAGCGTTAGAAGCTAAGCTTGAAATACAACAAGAATAGCAAGCGCTAAACCTCATACAAAATAGATAACTTAATCAACATTTAATATGCATGGGAATAGGAACTGAATCAGTTCCTATTCCCATGCATTAGTTAATGACTATCCTCTTTTTGTATTCTTATAAAATTGTAAGAAGAAAACTAAGCATCAAATCTCAAGCAATTTCTGGATTCCAGTATTTCGTTGCACTACAACTGGAAATAGATACACTAAAAGCTATACACGTCATTGCGATAAATGAAGCAAAGCGAAATGAAGAAGCAATCTCAATATAACACTAAAATTGCTTCCCCAAAAACGAAAATTTTGAGATTCGCAATGACGGAAAGTCTTATTGAAAACATCTGGTTTTCTGTATTCCAACTAAAAACTAACTCAAAATGGATCCCAGTATTCCGCTTCGCTTCAACTGAGAAAACACCATACCATTAATTAGAAATTCAAACCGTTAAACAAAAGAGTTAGGCAACAAACTATAAATTGTTTAATTTAAGGGCGCTAAACAACAACACTATACACAATGTATTATCCTTTTAAAAAATTATGCTTAACGCTAATTTTAGCTACTGCTACTGTATTAACACAAGCCAATGCACAAAATTTTTGGCATAAAACTACTAACAATGCCATTGATGTTGACACCAAAACAGAGCGCAATTTTATGCCTTCAGAATACCACCTTTACCAACTAAATTTATCGGCATTAAAACAGGTACTAATTGGTGCTCCTGTTCGAGGAATAAATACAAGTTCTAGCTTAATCATTTCTTTTCCTACTCCAGAAGGAACATTAGAAAAGTATCGCGTAATGGAATCTCCAATTATGCATGCAGACTTAGCAAAACGTTATCCTTTAATTAAAACCTATGTAGCTCAAGGAGTAGATGACCCAACGGCATATATGCGCTTTAGTATTACTCCTCAAGGCTTGCATACCATGTGTCTTTCAGGAAAAAGAGGTGCAACTTATATTGATCCATATACTACTGATGCAAACAATTATCTTGTTTATGATAGATCTACCATTGGTACAGATCCTTTCCCATTTGAATGTTCTACTCCAAATGGAGCAAGCCTCCCAAGCTTAGAGAATGAAGGAAAAATAAAAGTAAACAAAGCCGTAGATGATAAAAAAATTAGAACTTTTAGATTGGCACAAACTTGTACTGCTCAATATGGTAATTTATTTGGAACCACTCCAGGTAGCGAAAAGGCGGACATTCAAGCCCAAATGGCTATAACCATTAACAGAGTTAATACCGTTTATGAAGTTGATTTGGGGATTTCTTTAGAATTTATTGCCAACAACAACGTTTGTATTTTTTATGGTGCTACCAATTCTGATCCTTGGGGAAATGAATTCAATACCACCACCCAAAATTTTTTAAATGCTACTTTAAATAACAATGACTACGACATTGGTCATAACTTTAACACTAATACTGGCGGAAATGCTGGATGTATAGGCTGTGTATGCGTAAATGGTCAGAAAGGAAGTGGAATGACCGGAAGAACTAACCCAACTGGAGATCCTTTTGACATTGATTATGTGGCACATGAAATGGGCCATCAATTTGGTGGTTACCACACTATGAACACATGCAACAGAAGCGGAAGTGGACAAACAGAAGTTGAACCTGCTAGTGGAAGTTCTGTTATGGGTTACGCTGGAATTTGCGCAACAAATGTTCAAGGAAATAGTGATGCCCATTTTAATTATGTAAACATTAGAGACATTTCGCAAAACATTAAAACCGGAAATAGCACTTGTGCAAGAGTTACAACTATTTCAAACAATCCACCAACAGCTCAAGCAGGACCGGATTTTAACATTCCTAAAAGTACCGCTTTTGTATTAGAAGGATCGGCAACAGACCCGGAAGGCTTGGCTTCTTTAACCTATAATTGGTCGCAAAATGATCCATCGCGAGCCCCAAGCAATAGCTCTCCACAATCTACTTGGACTTCTGCACCTTTGTACAGATCTAGAATGCCGGTTACTTCACCCAACAGGTATATGCCTAAAATACTAGATATAATATTAGGAAACTTAACGCCTACTTGGGAAAAAACACCATCAGTAGGCAGAATACTAAATTTTTCGTTTGTGGTGAGAGACAATGACATAAATGGCGGTCAAACAGACGATGATTTAATGCGTGTTTATGTCGCCAACGCGGCTGGACCTTTTGAAGTTACTTCTCAAGCTAATTTTGGTGTTGTTTGGAATGAAAACGCTAGAGAAACAGTAACTTGGGATGTTGCCAACACCACAGCAAGTCCTGTGAGTACTCCAAATGTTGACATCTTTTTATCTACAGACGGTGGATTTACATATCCAATAACTTTAGCCAGCGGAGTACCTAATAACGGAAGTGCAACCATTACTGTTCCTACCGGAAATTTAACCAATAAAGCAAGGGTTATGGTAAGAGGTGCGGGAAATATATTTTTCGCGATTAATAGCAGAAATTTTGAAATAGATGTGTCAACCGGAATTTCAGAATTGAATGCTGATGCCATAAAAATTTACCCTAATCCAACAGCGACTATTTTAAATGTAACTCTTAACCCTAACATTACTATTCAGCAAATTAAGTTAAGCGATGTTCAAGGAAAAGCCGTTTATGAGCAATCAAATTTACCAACGAATAAACTTCAAATAGATTTAAGCAATTTCTCAAAAGGACTTTATACTTTAGAAATTAAAACCCAAAATGGGACCAATAGACACAAAATTATAAAGCAATAACGGTTTTCTCTTTCTTGATTTAAATGAAGTAAACTAGGTGGTTTACCGCACAATAAATTGCGCTTCAAAATCGTATTCTATTTGTGGCACAACCTTTGCCTTACCTATGCCACACTTAAAACTAAAACAGATGAAAACAAAAATATTGATAACAGCAATTGCACTGCTTGCAATACTAGTTGGTTTTTCAGAACAAGATCTTCCCGAAATAACTGAAAACAATTCTACCAAACTAAGAAACCTAAATAACAACGCTTACAAGGCTGGTGAAGTTTTAAATTACCGTTTGCATTATGGTGTAATAAATGCTGGAACCGCTAAGCTAGAGGTAAAGAAAATGGATAAAAAAATTGCTGGTCGAGAAGTTTATCACATTGTTGGAACAGGGAGAAGTAGAGGAGCTTTCGATTGGTTTTTTAAAGTTAGAGACCGGTATGATACCTATATGGATGTAGATGGTGTTTTTCCATGGTTATTTGTAAGGAATATAAATGAAGGAGGCTACAAAAAGGAGCAAACCTACAAGTTTGCTCAAACAAAAAACAAGGTTGATAACGGAAAGGGGAAAACTTTTGAAGCACCTAGCGGTGTTCAAGATATGTTGTCTTCTTTTTATTATGCTCGTTCTATCGATTATTCTAAAGCAAAAGCCAATGAAGTATTTACCATCTGGTCGTTTGTTGATGATGAACTTTGGCCATTAAAAATTCGATTTTTAAAACGAGAAACTATAAAAGTTGGTGGAAACAAGTATAAGGCAATGAAATTTTGCCCAGTGGTTCAAGAAGGTCGATTATTTAAAAATGAAGGTGATGTTTCTGTTTGGATTTCAGATGATGAAAACAAAATACCTTTAATGGCTCAAGGGAAAATTTTTGTTGGATCGGTTAAATTTGAACTCACCAAAGCTTCTGGCTTGGCAAATCCACTAGCCAAAGTTGAATAAACAATATTCTGTTTAAAAGTAACACAGTTTTAATGCGATGAGTCACCTCATCGCATTAATTTTATACCATATGAAGAAAGGAGGAATAGCTGTTATATTTTTTATTGTAATTGCCATTGTATATATTGTAGTTAGCTATTCGCTGCCTAAAGAAACAACAGTCGCCAAAGAAACCGTTTCGATAGAAAAAGACACGATTGTGCCTCCTGTAATCCGTTATGGATTAAACCTCGACTCTTTTGTGGTACATAACAAAGTGATTAAGCCCAATGAGTTTTTGTCTAACATTTTATTGAAATATAAAATTCCTTACGTTGAAATAGACCAGCTAGCTAAAGCATCCAAAGAAGTATTTGATGTGCGAAAAATTGCCGCTGGAAAAAACTACACCATTTTATGTAGTAAAGATTCTATTGGTGCTGCTCAATATTTTATTTATGAACGCAATGCCATCGATTATGTGGTATATGACATAAGAGATTCGATAACTATTTACAAAGGAAAGAAAGAAGTTGTGACCAAAACACATGAAGCATCGGGCGTAATTCAATCATCTTTATACCAAACCTTAGCCGATGCAGACGTGAGTCCCGTATTGGCTATAGAAATGGCTGATGTTTTTGCTTGGACAATAGATTTTTACAGAATTCAGAAAGGAGATTGGTTTAAAGTGGTGTATGAAGAAAAGTTTGTGGAAGGAGAATCGGTTGGAGTTGGGAAAGTACTGGCAGCCAACTTTAACCATTACAATAAAGACTTTTTTGCCTGTTATTTTGTGCAAGATAGTGTGGGCGATTATTTTGATGCTGAAGCAAATAGCTTAAGAAGAGCATTTTTAAAGTCGCCTTTAAAATTTGGAAGATTGACTTCAGGGTTTACACTTAAACGTTTTCATCCGGTACAAAAAAGAAATAAAGCGCACTTAGGTACCGATTATGCCGCACCAACTGGAACGCCAATTATGGCAACTGGAGATGGAATTGTAATTGCTTCGGCTTATTCTAAATACAATGGTAATTACGTAAAAGTGCAACACAACAGCACCTACACTACCCAATATTTACACATGAGCAAGCGAGTTTCTAAAGTGGGCGATCATGTAAAACAAGGAGACATTATTGGAAAAGTTGGAAGTACAGGATTAGCTACAGGACCACATGTGTGTTATCGATTTTGGAAAAATGGCAATCAAACCAATCATTTAAATGAGGATTTTCCTCCATCAGAACCGGTGGATGAAAAACACCTCAAACGGTTTAAAAAGGTTTTAAAGAAATACCAATCGTTAGTCAACAAAGTAAAAGTTGCCGAAGCGATTTCTTAATTGCTATTTCAATTTTGGGTTATTGTGGTGTCTGTCTTTATCTCGCTTCGCTTTTTTCTCCAAACTCTTTTCTAACGATTCCGTTAAGTTGACTCCAGTTTGATTGGCCAAGCAAATTAAAACAAATAATACATCTGCCATTTCTTCTCCTAAATCTTTAGATTTATCGCTCTCTTTTTCCGATTGTTCGCCATACCTTCTTGCAATAATCCGAGCAACCTCCCCTACTTCTTCTGTGAGCATAGCCATATTGGTAAGCTCGTTAAAATAACGAACGCCATTTTCTTTAATCCACTGGTCAACTGTTTCTTGCGCCTGTTCTATTGTCATTTGTTTTTTCTTTAAAATTAAAGATGATTTGGTATCTTTCAAAAAACTTTTGCCTTGAGATTAAAAAAAAGATATTTCCCGCAATATGTAGTTATACTTATTATAATGATAATTGTTGTCAGCTATTTTGCATCACAACAAAAGGCCGAAAAAAAGAAAAAAATATGTTGGGCTAACATTGAAGCTAAACTCAATACAATTGAGGATTTAGATTCGCTGCTGGATTATGAAATTGTTGAGTTTCAAGGTCTGGTTGAGCAAAGTTTGTACATTAGAGAGCAAATGATGACAGTTGCAAAAGAGGTTAACCTGACTCCAGACGCACCTATTTCTTCTAAACATTTAGAGTATTTAAAAGCTAATACCGAAACTTGTTTGATACTTCGAGATCAACTATATGCCGTTACAGATAGATATGAATGTGCATTGGATGCTACTGAAGACGAATTGATTAAAGAACAAATCCCCGAAAAAATTAGAACAAAAGCCGTTATGCTTTCTGTTGCTGCTGCTCTTACTTTGTACGACAACTATATGTTGGGTGCTTTAATTTTTGAAAATGATAAAAGATTAAGGCGACTACTCAATGATCCCGATAAAGGTTTTGGCATTTCTCCTAATGAGCTCTTAGAGATAACGTTGGCAGCCAACTCAATAAGCACCCAAAAACGTATACAGGAGGGAATTGCCTTTTTTGAAAATAAGGCTCAATTATTTGTCGAACAACAAGATCCAGATTATTATTACCTAAAGCTATTAATTTATGCCAGCCCTTCTTACAACCACATTAAAGGTTTAGACACAAAAGATATGCTCTCTAAAAAGTTTCAAATGTTTGGAACAATAACTAGAGATGTAGTTGCCGAAATGCGGGATGAAGGATTTGATGGAGTGAGTAAGTTTTTTGGAAATTCAGTAGGATTAATAGAGTCTAGAAAAGGAAAATTATACGGTAATGAAACCATCAAAAAGGAAATTCAAACTAGTTTACAACCACTGGATATAATTTTAGAAAAAACGCCTTTTCGATTAACAGACAAGTTAATACCAGGCCACTTTGGACATGTAGCCATTTGGGTTGGTAATCAACAAGAACTCGAAGAAAAAGGCATTTGGAGTCACGAAATTGTTATTCCTTATCATAATAAAATTTCGCCTAATGGTGACAAAACAACCAAAGATGGCTATCAAATTGTTGAAGCATTGCGAGAAGGAGTTAAGCTAAGTTCACTAGAAGAGTTTATGAACATTGATGACTTTGCCATTTTACGCCCTGTTTTTAAAGAAAACGCAACAGAAAAAGAAAAGGAATCGTTAATGCTTGCTTTTAGACAGTTGGGCAAAGAATATGATTTTAACTTTGATGTTAACACGACAGAAAAAATTGTTTGCTCAGAGTTGGCCTATGTGTGTTTTCCACAAATAGATTGGCCAACAGAAGAAACAGCAGGAAGACATACCATTAGTCCCGACAATGTAGCCAATTTGTGTTGGAATGGTGTTCCTTTAGAACTTATTAGTTTTTATCATGATGGTAAAAAATGTTCGGAAGATACTCAGTTGGAACTTATGAAAGAGTTGATGACTCAAGAATAAATTCCAAGCTAAACTATTTCATTAGGTGCGATTTGGAGGTATTCTTCCAACCTGCCTGAGATTCATAATCTACGTAGTAAATTTTTAAATCGGCTTGACTTTCATAATCTACATAGTATAGTTTTTTATCTGCCTGACTTTCATACTTTACATTAAACCACTTTCCCTCTTTTTTAGCTTGAGATTCATATTTAACGTGGAACACTTTTAAGTCGCACTGCGATTCATACTTTACTATATAGACTTTAATATCGGCTTGACTTTCGTATTTAACCGTATATACTTTTTGCGCTTTTACAGTTGTGGCTGATACAATTAAAGCAAGTAACAGAAGGGTTAAAATTGAGATTCGCTTTTTCATGATTTAAATTTTTTAATTAATACATTCAACAATTAGGCCTCTTATTCTAAAAATCTATTGATGTTTACCTCTTCGGGTAAAGGTTGTTGGTGCAACAATAAATTTACCACCTTTTCAGCAAAGTATGGTGCTAGCATTACACCTTTTGTTCCCAAACCATTAAATACAAGTAATTGCTCGTGATCCATATGCTCACCAATTAAAGGCCGTCTGTCTTTTACGGTTGGTCTAACTCCAGCTTTATGTTCTATAATTATTATCTCATCTTTAATAAATCTACCAGCTCTTTCCAACAAATTCTCTTTCCCTTCTTCCGTAATTTTTTCATCAAAATCATCCCAATTATAAGTTGCACCAAGTTTATAATTTCCGTTATGTGGCAATATAAAAACACCTTTATTAATTGCTGATTTAAAATTCAAATTTTTAAAATTGACCGTTAATGTTTCTCCTTTTGTTAATTTAAATGGCAGCCAATCGAAATAAGGATTGTTAATGGTTTGATAGCCTTCGCAAAAAATTATTTTTTTTGCTTGATATTCTTTCCAGATCACACCATCATCAGTCAACTGAATGTCATCATAATTAAACGTTGAAGTCAAAAAGGATTGCTTTTCTATCAGGTATTCTTTAAATGCGGACAACCATTTATTGGTATCTAAAAACCCTGAGTTTAATACGTGAGAAGCTCCAAAAGGATGTTCTAATTTTTCTTGATCAAATGGATATTCTGTTTTAGGGTTTAACCAATCAAACAATTCTGGCTCGTTACTTTTTTGTTTCCAAAACGCTTGTTCTTTCTCACTGGTAAAGAGTTTGTAAATGGGTAAATCAAAATAAAATTGATCCTTAAGAAGTTCTTCTTGATTTCGATAAAAATTCTTTGAGACATCCAACACCTCATCAATCATCCAACTTTTGGTTAGTCTCTTAAATACAACCGGATTGCATAAGCCAGCAGCAATTTTAGAAGAAGTAAATTCTTTTTCTTCATCAATTACTACTACTTGCTGGTTTTGGCGCATTAATTTAAAAGCCAAAGTAGATCCTGCTAATCCTTGCCCTACAATTATATAATCTACTAATTTCATATTCTTCAAAAATACTTATTCCTTTTATGGAATATATATATCTTGCTCATCTAACACCATGATTGGTAATTATGAGATGCAAGCGAGTGCGTTTTTGGTGAAAAACAGTAGCCAATGAACCACAAATTCCCAATTATCACCCCGACAAGCCGTTGGGGTGATTTTATTTCGAACAATGTATATTTGTCAATATTTAATTTTGTTTAATGTTTTATTTATAATGTTTTAACGGTGTTTTTTTAGATTAATTAGAATTATATGTAACCAAAATTTATTTAGGGACGTTAAATAAAAAGAATCTTGTTCTTTCACTTACTAAATCTCCCTAATCATGAAAACACTTTACTCATTTTCAAAAACGCTATGGCTAATTCTCCTCCTCTCCTTATTTAGCCAAAATACATTTGCCTCTCATGCACAAAGTGCCGACATATCTTATGTATGCTTAGGAGGAAATCAGTATCAAATTAACGTATCTTTTTATAGAGATTGTGCCGGTACTAATGCACCAAATTCCATTACGGTAAATACTTCTTCTGCATCTTGTACACAAAACTTTAATGTAACACTTCATCCTTTAGCAGGAACAGGAATAGATATTACTCCAATTTGTGCTGCCCTAACAACCACTTGCAATGGGGGCACTAACCCAGGTGTGCAAGAATATAAGTACCAGGGAATTTTAACCATGCCGGTAAATTGTATCGATTGGATTTTTAGCTTTTCATTATGTTGCCGAAATAATGCCATTAACACCATTAATAATCCTGGAGGAGAAAACATTTATGTTGAAGCTAGAATGAACAATTTTGATGTGGGCTGCAACAATTCTCCAACCTTCTCCAATCCTCCAGTTTCGTTTCCTTGTGTAGGACAAACCTCTTGTTTTAACCATGGAGCATTTGATGTAGATGGCGATTCGCTATACTACACTCTAGTTGCTCCTGCAACAGGCCCTAATACAGCGGTAACGTATATTGCTGGATATTCTGCTCAACAGCCTTTACAATCAAATCCTGGAGTTACTTTTAATCCAGTAAATGGAGATATTTGCATGTCTCCAACCCTCCAAGAAGTTACGGTATTAGCTGTAAAAGTAGAGGAATATAGAAATGGTTTTTTAATTGGAACAGTAATTAGAGACATTCAATTAAGAACAGTTGTTTGCAACAACACCATTCCTTATTTAACAGGAATTAACAATACTGGAGTTTATACTACTAGTGTTTGTGCTGGAAACAACTTAAATTTTACCATTCCAAGTTTTGATGTAGATCCTGGACAAAACGTTACCATGAATTGGAACAATGCCATTCCTGGAGCAAATTTTACAGTTAATGCTGCACAATTACAAACCGGAACATTTAACTGGACTCCAACTACAGCTAATATTAGTAACAATCCTTACTGTTTTACAGTAACTGTGCAAGACGATAATTGTCCGATGTATGGTGTGCAAATTTATTCGTTTTGTGTTACAGTTACAGGATTTACAACAAATGTTAGTACTGCCACGGCCAACTGTGGTGCCTCCAACGGATCCGCAACTGCATTTCCTCAAGGAGGACAAGCCCCATATAGCTACCAATGGTCTAATGGAGGAACCAATGTAACCGCCAATGGATTAAGTGCTGGAAATTACACTGTAATTGTTACAGATGTTAACGGTTGTAGTTCTACTACAACTGCAACAGTTGGAAGTGGATCGGCACCAGGTAACTTAATGCTTTCTGGCTTAAACATTAGCTGTTTTCGAGGCAATGATGGTGCCTTAACTGCTAATGTAAATGGAGGTCAACCGCCTTATACCTACCAATGGTCTAACGGAGGAACAACACCTACTATTAACAACTTAATAGCTGGTACTTATTGGGTAACTATAACTACCAATGGTGGTTGTATTAAAACCGACACCGTTACAATTACAGAACCTGCCACACCAGTTTCGTCAACTACAACAATTAACAATGTGACTTGTTTTGGAGGAAATAACGGTAACGCTACTGTAACTCCTATAGGAGGAATTGTACCATATACAATCGCGTGGAATACAACTCAACCGCAAACTAGGGTTACAGCAAGTAACCTTCCTGCAGGTTCTTATACTGTAATCGTTACCGATAAAAATGGATGCGTTCACAATCAAAGTGTCATTATTAATTCTCCATCTCCTATAACCATAGCTAAAGTTTCGCAACAAAATGTTAGCTGTTTTGGAGGCAATAATGGCGCCTTAACCATAAATCCAACTGGTGGAACAGCTCCTTATTCTTACAACTGGAATAACAATAGAATTGCAGGAACTACTTCCATTAATAGTTTAACAGCGGGAACTTACACGTTAGAATTAACAGATGCAAATGGCTGTATTTCTAATGCACAATACCCCATTACCGAACCAAATGAAATAAGTGTAAACATCATAAATTCAACAAATGTTAGTTGTCATGGACTAAATGATGGGACTGTCCAAACCAGCATTTTTGGCGGAACACAACCTTATACTTATCAATGGAATCCATCATTATCAACCCAACAAAATCCAATAAATTTAAGTGCTGGGCACCACACTCTTATGCTAACAGATAACAATGGATGTATAGACAGTATAGGTGTTTCCATAACAGAACCGTCAGCTGTCTTGACTTCTACTTCTGGCGGAGACACAATTTGTCCTGGGCAAGCTATTGGTTTATCTGCAAATGCAACAGGTGGATCGGGCAACTATACGTATCAATGGAATAACAACAACACTGGAGCAACGCAAACGGTTTCTCCTCGTTCAACAACCACTTACTCCGTTTTTGCCAAAGATGCCAATGGATGTATTGGAACAATAGATAGTACAATTGTTTTAGTTAATGACATTAGTTTAGTCAACTTCTCTACTGTTCCGAATACTGATTTGTGCGAAGGATCTTCTTATGCTCTTAGTGCTACTTTGGGTGGAGGAATTGGTAATTACAGCTTTATTTGGGACAATGGATTAGGACAGGGTCAAGGGCCGTTTATTGTTGCTCCTTTATTTACCACAAATTATACGGTAACATTAACCGATGAGTGTAACAATTCTATTCAAAATGTAGTACAAGTAGTTGTAAATCCATTACCGAAGGTTCATATTTCTCCTCAAACAAAAGTTTCTTGTGGCGAAGTAAAGTTAAGTTTCAATAATAACCTAATCAATCCTATTGGTATAAGTTATGATTGGGATTTTGGAGACAATACTTTTTCTGTACTAGCAACTCCAGAAAAAACGTTTACCCAGTCAGGAATTTACCAAGTTCGTTTAACTTTAACCTCCGCATTTGGCTGTAAAAATAACGATCAAGCATATATAAACGTTACCGTTAACCCTAAACCAATCGCTCAATTTGAGGTTAATCCATTAAAAACGAGCATGCTTAATCCAGAGGCTACTATTGAAAATTATTCCATTGGAGCTGATTTTTACCTCTGGAGCTTTGGGGATGGTGCCACTTCTAGCCTATCAAATCCTATCCACTCCTATCAGGAAGATGGCATCTACCTCATTAAGTTAATTGCAACCAACATACATGGTTGTAAAGACAGTTCAACAGTAAAGTTTGAAGTTGAGCCTGAATACAGCTTCTATATCCCCAACGCATTTACACCTGATAACGATGGCGTTAATGATGTTTTTAGTGCTGTAGGTGAAGAGATTGAAGAATTTAACATGCTAATTTTTAACCGTTGGGGAAACCTAATTTTTGAAACGAATGATTTGACCCATGGCTGGAATGGAAACACCAAAGGAGGAAGTGAAATGGCTATGGAAGGTGTTTATGTCTACAAAATCAAAATAAGAGATTGGCAAGGTTTGTACCACAATGCTACAGGTCACGTATCTCTTCTAAGATAATTCCATTTAGCATAAGTTTAGCCCAAAATGAAAGAATCGTTTTGGGCTTTTTTAATAATTGCAAAATATATTGTTTCTGTATGTATATTTGCACCATGGCAGAAGAACTTATCGTAACAGAAAACACTACTAAAGTGAAAAAGTATGAGGAATTAATTCCTCAAATTAAGGCATTGGTAGAAGGAGAACCTGATTTAATTGCAAACCTATCTAACATAATGTCGGCCCTAAAATGGACTTTCGGTTGGTTGTGGATAGGAATCTATTTTGTAAAAGGAGACGAGTTGGTATTAGGACCTTTCCAGGGGCCAATAGCTTGTACAAGAATTCAACTTGGAAGAGGTGTAAGTGGATCGGCATGGAACAAAAAAGAAGTAATTATTGTCCCTAATGTTGATGAGTTTCCAGATCATATTATTTGTAATTCCGCTTCTAAATCAGAAATTGTTTTACCCATAATGAATATCAACAGTGATGTTTCAGCAATTCTTGATGCTGATAGCGACCAACTGAATGATTTTGATGAAGTGGATAAAAAATACCTATCGGAAATTATTGCCATTATTAAAACCCTTTGAAAAACTCCATCTCATATCTAATTGCAAGTACAACATTATTATTGTTGCTCAATTCATGCGCGCAACAAACTGCATTAACAGGTGGAGACAAAGACATTGAAGCTCCAAAAGAAGTAAACACCGAGCCATTAAATGGTTCAACTAATTTTGTGGAAAAACAAATTACTATAGAATTTAATGAGTTTATTCAGCTTAAAAATTTAAGCAGCCAATTAATCATTTCTCCCTTAATGGAAAATGAACCTGAGATAACGGTAAAGGGAAAAAGATTGGTGATTAAATTAAAAGATACGCTAAACACTAACACCACATACAGCTTAAATTTTGGAAACTCAATTACCGACATAACCGAGTACAATGCTTTCCCTAATTATAAATATGTTTTTTCTACTGGAGCTTATCTCGATTCATTATCATATAGTGGTAGCGTTATTAATGCCAAAGATTTAGTTAATAAAGAAAATACATATGTGCTTTTATATAACCAGTTTGAAGATTCTGTTCCATTAAAAGAATTGCCAAGATACATAGCCATTACGGATAAAGAAGGTCATTTTTCGGTAACCAATATTGCTGCTGGCCAATACAAAGTATTTGCCATAAACGACATTAATAGCAATTACCTTTTTGATTTGCCTAATGAAGAAATTGGATTTAAAAAGGAATTAATTGACTTAAACGAAAGCAGCGAAGACAATAACATTTTCTTGTTTGAAGAAGAAACACAATTGCAATTTGTAGCTAAAACCAAGCATAAAAAATATGGCAAAATTAGCGTGCTTTTAAATGCACCAACTAAAGATTTAAAAATAACTCCTCTAAATAAAGCCTTCAATGATGAGCTAGAAAATTGGAGCACTTTAGAAATTAATAAAACCGGTGACACCATTGACATTTGGTTATTGCCAAATATTGATATGGAAAACATTGTGTTGGAAATTAAAGATGGTATTGAAATAATTGACACCATTGACATTACTTTAATAGATCCCAAAAAATTTAAAGACTCTACTTTAGTCGTTTCTACCAGTGCTGCCAAAAAGTTTGATTTAAACCAAAACCTACTTATTTCTATTTCTCGTCCTTTTAAGCGTTATGAAGGTGATAGCGTTTTGCTTTATGAAGACAGTATTTTGATTCAACCTCAGTTGCCTTTTAATGATTTAAGCTTTAAACAATTTGAGTTGTCGTACGATTTTAAGGAAAACACCCAATATAGCTTAGTAATACTCCCTAATGCTTTTGAAGATATTTATAAAATTACCAATGACACTACAATTGTAAATTTTAAAACCAAAAAGCTATCGAATTATAGTATTATGAACCTGAGTATTGCTCCTAATTTTAGCGAAAACTACATTTTGCAACTGTACAAAGGTAACAAGATGGTGCGACAAGACTTTTATGCTGGCCACAAAACACTAAAATATGAGTACTTAAAACCTGGAAAATATGAGCTAAAACTAATTATTGACAACAACAATGATCAAAAGTGGACTACTGGAAATTATTTAAACAACCAACAACCTGAAAAAGTTATTTTTTACGAAAAAGAAATTAAGCTTAAAGCCAATTGGGACAGCGACATTAGCTGGATCATTAAGGAATAGCTAAAAGAATGTCATTCCAACCAAACTGGAGAAATCTGAGTGAAAGATTTACAATCCACTAATTAAAATCAAGATCTCTCTGTTGCGCTATCGCTCCAATCGAAATGACAGAACAAACAATTCCGACACCGATATTAAATGGACAATTAAGGAGTGATTTTAAACTCATCCGCATCCATTTCCACAGGAAATTTTGCTCTAAAATCATTCAATTCTTTTAAGGATAAGCTTCCTGTTTGAGTCATCTCAGCACTTTCTTTAAACGAACATATTTCCTCTCCTTTTGGATCAATTATCGCTGAATTACCAGAATAAGCAATTTCTTTTCCATCGTTACCAACTCGGTTAACACCAACTAAATAACATTGATTTTCTATGGCTCGGGCTTCCAACAATTTACTCCAAGGAGCTTTCCGTGCTTCTGGCCAATTGGCAATGTAAATTAAACAATCGTAGGCAGTTTTTCCTTCGGCATCACTATTTCTACTCCATACCGGAAAACGTAAATCGTAACATACCAACGGGCAAATTCGCCAGCCTTTATAGTTTATGATTAATCGTTCTTGACCAGCACTAAAACTTTTGTCCTCATCGGCCATTCTAAAAAGGTGTCGTTTGTCATATGTAAAACATTCTCCATTAGGTTGAGACCAAACTAAGCGGTTGTAGTAATTCTCGTTTTCGGTAATAATTAAACTTCCTATGATAGCAGCGTTCGATTTCTTAGCCATTTCTTTCATCCAGGTCACTGTTTTTCCGTTCATGGTTTCAGCTAATTTTGCTGATTCCATGGAAAATCCTGTATTGAACATTTCGGGCAATACAATTAAATCTGTAGTTATTTCAATCGCACTTAGTTTCTGGGCAAACATTGCCAAATTTTGGTCAACATTTTCCCAATGTAAATTGGATTGGATAACTGTGATGGAGAGTTCATTCATGTCCATCAAAAATAAAGAAATTAAACGCGATTTAAAATCTCGGCAGCTTGCATCAATGTTTCTTCTTTTTTAGCCACACAGAAACGCAAAATCTTTTCGTCAACTTTTTGATGGTAAAAAACAGAAATAGGAATACCTGCCACTTTATGCTTTTTAGTAAGCTCAATTGCATAATCGGTATCGGCCATATCGGTAATGTTCTTATAACTTAACAATTGAAAGTAAGTTCCCGAAGATGGAATAATTTCAAAACGGGAATCTTTAATGAGTTTATTAAACAAGTCTCTTTTTTCTTGGTAAAAAGCATTGAGCTGCAAATAATTTTCCTCATTCTTTATGTATTCGGCCAAGGCATATTGCGTAGGATGATTTACACTAAAAACAATAAATTGATGCGCTTTTCTAAATTCGACCATTAGGTTTTTAGGTGCTAAACAGTAACCCACTTTCCAACCGGTATTGTGAAAAGTTTTTCCGAAAGAAGAAATAATAAATGAACGCTCTGCTAATCCAGGGAATTTTGCCGCACTTTGGTGCGCTTTACCATCAAAAATAATGTGTTCATAAACCTCATCGCTAATTAAAACGATATCCGTGTCAGAAACTATTTTTTCTAAGGCCAACATATCTTCTTCAGACAAAATGGTACCTGTAGGATTGTGAGGGGTATTAATGATAATCATTTTGGTTCGTTGGGTAATCAGTTTTTTTACCTGATCCCAATTTACGCCATAAGTTGGTGCGTGCAATTGAACAAAAACGGTTTTTCCCCCATTTAATTCTATGGCTGGCTCATAACAATCGTAAGCTGGTGTAAAAATAATTACTTCATCGCCCTCAGTAATCATTGCTGCTATAGCCGTATAAATAGCTTGAGTCGCTCCCGCAGTTACTGTTATTTCCGATTCAGGATGGTAATCTACTCCGTAAAGATTCTGTGTTTTTTTAGCAATCTCTTCTCTTAATGGCATTATTCCAGCCATTGGAGCATATTGATTGAGCCCTTTTTGCATGGCCTCATTTACCAAGTTTGATAATGTTGCTGAACTTGGAAAATCTGGAAATCCTTGAGATAAGTTAATGGCATTTTGCTCGTTTGCCAATTGACTCATTACCGTAAAAATTGTCGTTCCCACTTTAGGGAGCTTCGACTTTATAGCATTGGGGTAGTCATTCATGTATTATAGGAATTCCGTTGATTTTTTAAAGACGGCAAATGTAACAAAAGAGTTGCGATTAAACTTTAAAATAAGCCTTCAGTTTTCTGATTTTCGTAACCTTCGTCTACCAACAATACAGAACCGTCTGCTGCACTTACCGCCAGCTCATCGCAACGCTCATTGTAAAGATTACCAGCATGGCCTTTTACCCATGTAAACTTGATGTTGTGTTTGGGATAAATTAAAAGAAATCGTTTCCAGAGGTCAATGTTCTTTTTGCCTTTAAAGCCTTTTTTTTGCCATCCAAATACCCATTTCTTTTCTACAGAATCTACTACATATTTAGAATCTGAAATCACTTCAACTTCAGCTCCGGGAGTTTTAATTGTTTCTAATGCAACAATAACACTCATCAATTCCATTCTATTATTGGTGGTATCTCTAAACCCTTCCGAAAGTTCTTTTTTATGCTTGCCACTCATCATTACAACTCCATAACCTCCATTTCCAGGGTTTCCCTTAGCCGATCCATCTGTATAAATTGTAATTTTCCCCATTCTCTATCCTGCGTTAATTTTGGTGTTTAATAATTGATCACTTTAACTTTTTTGTTGTTTAAGCGAACTTTTAACCATTTTGAAATGGCTGCTTTTTCAGCGGAGATGACCTCTTCTTCTATCCCTAATTTCCACTTAATGTAGAACACTGGGTTAGTATCTTGTCTGGTTTTAAAATTGGTTACTACCGTCTTTCCATAAGCCATGTTAGCAACATTAGGATATTGCACGCTCATTTCATTTTTTACTGCCGTAAATGGAATGGTATCCGCTCTAAATTTCAACAATTCATCTTCTAAAAACTCAATTTTGGCGTCTTTATCGTGAAGCATTGTTTCATTTTTTTCATAAATTTCTTCTAAAATTCCTGATTTCACCTCTGCACTTAGCTTCCCTGCAATTTCATCGGTTTTGTCTTTAGACTGATACACCTTAAGCGTAGTATTTTCAAGTTCGTAGTCGTTTAATTTTTTAGTGATTGCGGTTTCTTCTTTGGTAGAAATTATTTCTCCAATTAAGTAAACTTCAATTAAAGAGAGTGTATCTTTTTTGTTATAAGTAATCTTTTTATTGATTACGTCTGTCCCTTCAAATTCAAAATTTTCTGAAACAAAGCGGTCGGCATTGTTTTCAAAAATGCTTTCTTGAATGGTGTTCCAAAAGGTAATACCACTCGGCACAACAATTAGCAAAGAAATAATAAAGATATAACGTTTTACTTTTTTCTGCTTTTCGAGGTTCATATAGGTGGCCAACGGAAATTTTAGATATTTAACAATTAGCCAAGTTGAGAGGGCAATAAATACCGAGTTAATTAAAAAGAGGTAGATGGCACCAAAAAAGAAATCCCAATTGGCATTGGCCAAGCCATAACCTGCAGCACAAAGTGGTGGCATTAAGGCAGTAGCAATTGCAACTCCAAAAATTACACTTGCCACAGTTCCTTTTTGTGTTTTGGCTACAATTAATGCGATTCCACTAAATATAGCAATTAAAACGTCTAAAAGGTTGGGTCTTGTTCGGGCAATAAGCTCCGACTGCACTTCTCCAAAAGGAGTGAGTAAAAAGTAAATGGCCGAAATAATAACACTTATTAAGGCTGCTGTTCCTAAACTTTTTAAGGAACGGATGAGCATTTTAAAGTCGTTAATGCCAACAGATAGACCTACTCCAACAATTGGTCCCATTAACGGAGATATTAACATAGCTCCTATAATAACGGCTGTTGAATTTACATTTAAACCAATGGAAGCAATGACAATAGATGCTCCTAAAATCCATACATTAACACCTTTAAAATCAATGTCTTTTTTTATAGCATCTACAGATCCATGGTAATCTACCTCATCTCTAATGTTTACCAATTCTTTCAGGTAAACAATAAGTGATTTTAAAAAGGCCGAGAAGCTAAACTTTAGCTCATCTTTTATTTGTTCTTCTTCATTATTCTGCAACTCTTCTGCCATATTAAGGTATTTTTATGCCTGTTATCAAAACGTCATCTATTTGTTCGTTTAATCCTCGCCAGTTTTCAAAAGCAGTATTAATTGCTTTAGCTTGCTTGACCATTGGTTGGCTATTTATTTCTATTAGCAACTGTTTTAAACGCTCTCTTTTAAATTTTTTATTTTTTTCGCCACCAAACTGATCGGTAACACCATCGGTAAACATATACAGTTGGTCGCCAGATTGCAACTGAATTTGTTCTCCTTTAAATACTTTAATTTGATTAAATCCACCACCTATTGAACACCTATTTCCTTTGTAAACTACTATTTCATTGTTTCGCAATAAGTACAATGGCCTAAATGCTCCGGAGTAATGACATACCATGTCTTTTAGGTTTACTCCAATTAAGGCAATGTCCATCCCATCCATTATACTAGCTCCTTCATCATGGCTTTGTTGTAAGGTTTTTTGAAGTTCTAAATCCAACTTAGTTAAAGCCGTTTCACAAGTAGTTACTTCATCTTCTTCTAATATTTTATTGAGTAATGTTGTTCCTATCATACTCATAAAAGCTCCCGGTACACCATGGCCTGTACAATCGGCACAAGCCATTAAAAAGAAATCGCCTACTTTTTCATACCAATAAAAATCTCCACTAACTATATCTCTTGGTTTGTATAATACAAAGGCTTCTTTAAATTCGGCATATAACGTTTCATCGGAGGGTAAGATGGCTTCTTGGATGCGTTCAGCATATTTAATGCTATCCATTACATCTTTATTTCTTTCGGCTAGTTCACCGTGCATTTCTTCTACCAGCACTTTTTGTTGTTCTACTTTTTCTTTTTCTTTCACAATGTCTTTGGTTCGAGCTTTAACAAGGTGTTCGAGTTGTTTTTTAGCTTGCTGCAAACGGTAAGTCGCAATTCTAATTATACTATACACTAAACCAATAAATAAGAGTACGTATATAAAGTAAGCCAATCCGGTGCGGTACCATGGCGCTAAAATAACAAACACAAACTGGTCTTCGGTACTAATTTGATGATACACATTTTTTGCTCTAACCCTAAAGGTATATTCGTTTTCGTGCAAAAAGTTGTATTCTTTGGTATTAAGTGTAGTCCATTCCGACCAATCTTCATCATGGCCTTCTAATAGGTATTGATAATATATTTCATCTTCGTTGCTATAGGTTGCTGCCGAAAAAATAAAAGATGTGGCGTTTTGGTTAAAGTTAAATTCGGGTATATCTGTAATATTATCACTACCATAAGTAATAACAGAATCTCCTTTAAGGGAAACTCGCCTAATATTTACATGGTAATCGTTACGGCTATTAAGGTCTTTGTTGTAATCGTAACGAACAATACCTTCTCCACCATAAAACCAAACTATACCATTGTCTTCTATATAAGGTGCACGAGTGTGGCTAATTTTTTCTTTAACTCTTGTAAACGGATCCGATTTCATTCGGTAACTCCCATCTTCATTTTTGAGCGCAACAAACAACCCTACTTTCCCTCCAGTATGAAAATGAATCCATAGGTTTCCATTTTTATCTTCCTCCAATTCCTTAATCAAATAATCTTCAGGAAGGTCGGTAATATTAATAGCATTACTATGTTCTAACTCATCATTATCGTTAATAGTTAGTAAGCCTCCGCTATAGGAAAAGAAGAGTTGGTTGTTAAAACTAATAATTTGCTCGGAGGCTAACTTTTCGCCATAGTCATACTTTTTAACCGTGAGCGGATAACCGTTTTCTTTATTAAACGAAGTGTTATCTACTTTAAAAATGTAATCATAAGCAGTACCAACCCAAAGGTTACCATGTTTATCTTCGGCTAAATCGTGTGATTCAATATTAAAGTCCTTAAATCTAGTCACTACTTTCAATTCTCCATCGGGCATTTGTTCAAGTAGAGATATTCCATTTTTGAGGGCAAGAAATATTTGCTTGGGATTTTTTTTAGATCGAAGCATGTTAAACACTGCATCGCCTCCAAGCGAATGTATTCGTCTCAATTTTTTGTCTTTCAATTCAAAAACACCGTCACTACCTACAAGTAGTTTACCGTCAACTTCTAAAAACGACCAAAACTGATCGTCTGCACCTTCAATTTGTTTAAATCGCTTAGCATAATCTTTCTCTTTTTTATCTAAATAGAAAATTCCATTACCGGTAGCAATGTAGAACTCATCTTTAAACCGAACGGCTGCTCGGCAATAACCCTTTATTCCGTTTTCACGAGAAAAGGCTGTTAACGGCAAGTTAAAATCTACGTAAGAAATTCCCATGGAAGTACCTGCCCAAACTGCCCCATCATTGTCTTTAAACAAATACTTAATGTTATTGCTTTGCAATCCATTATCTATGGTTTCATGGGCTACCAATTGCCCCTTTCGGTTTACAATAAAAATTCCATTGTTAAGAGTGCCTATCATGTATTCGCCCGTTTCGGACATGGCTCCGTGGTATACCCGAGCATCTTTTATGGCTTGGTTCACTTCGTTTTCAAATGGTACTATAACACCTGTTTTAATGTTGTGTAATTCTAGTCCTTCATTTCTGGTAGCTACCACAACATGGTCATCATCATAGGGTAAAATAGAAAATATAGTTTTTTTAATGTAATGCTCCCCTCCTGGTACCGGCACAAAACCACCATGCTTAAATACATGAAGTCCTGCTTTAATTCTAACCAAGTATAAGTTTTTATTGGTATAAAAGCCTAAGTGAGCCGTAATGTCATCGTACTCGTGCACTGTAAATTTGCTATTGTGCCATTGAAATACGCGTGCAAAAGAAAAGAAAAATACTCCTTTTTCGGTAACATAAGTATTCCAAACATCGGCAAAGTCTTTATACTTTTCTTCAAGGCGTTGACTTAAAGAAACGTATTGCATTAGGCCCATGGAGTCTTTCTGCAAATACCCAAATTCGCCTTTCCCACCCACGTAAACTTTTCCTAATGAATCGGCATCTAACGACCGAGCAGTGGTGCCGTTGGCAACTTTAATGGTTCGCCAGTTGGTACCATCAAACTGTTGTACTCCGCCAGAAGTACCAAAGTACATTAGGCCCTTTTTATCTTGAGTAATGTCCCAAACTGTAGCTGTTTTTTTGTGCTTTTTGGTATCGAAGTTTTTAACGTATGGATTGCCCAATTCAGACTGTGCCTGAAGCAACATTCCAGAAAAACAAACAAGCAAAAGAAGGAATATGTGAGGCAATTTAAACATGGTGCATTGCGAATTTACAATTTCAAATCCTTAAATGCAGGCTATTTTTTATATTTTTACTGCCCAATAACATTATGTCACTATGAAGGATAAATTTGAAGAACTCGCCAATAAAATTGAAGCTGCCAAACTTGGTGGTGGAGAGAAACGCATTGAAAGTCAACATAAAAAAGGGAAGTTAACCGCCCGAGAAAGAATTCATTTTTTAATGGATGAAGGTTCTTTTCATGAAATTGGAATGCTGGTTACGCACAATTCTACCAACTTTGGGTTAGATAAACAGAAGTTTTTGGGTGATGGAGTGGTTACTGGATATGGTAATGTTAATGGAAGATTGACTTATGTTTTTGCTCAAGACTTTACCGTTTTAGGTGGTTCTTTAGCTGAAGCTCATGCCGAAAAAATTTGCAGGATAATGGACTTGGCCATGAAAAATGGTGCCCCAGTCATTGGATTAAACGATTCTGGTGGAGCAAGAATACAAGAGGGTGTGGTAAGTTTAGGCGGATATGCAGATATCTTTTACAAAAACACGATGGCCAGTGGGGTAATTCCTCAGCTAAGTGGTATTATGGGGCCTTGTGCCGGTGGAGCAGTTTATTCGCCAGCATTAACAGATTTTATTATGATGGTGGAAAACACTTCATACATGTTTGTTACTGGACCTAATGTTGTAAAAACGGTGACGCATGAAGAGGTAAGTTCTGAAGATTTAGGTGGTGCTTCGGCTCACTCTACAAAATCGGGGGTTACGCACTTAACGTATGCCAATGAGATTGCTTGTATTAACGGAATTAAAGACATGCTAAGTTACATGCCTCAAAATTGTGAGGAAGATGCTCCGTCAATTCCTTATGAAGCAGGCAATGAAAACAGAGAAAGTTTAAATAGTATTATTCCTGATAACCCAAACCAACCTTACGACATTAAAGAGGTGATAGAATCGACTATTGATGAAGGAAGCTTTTATGAAATTCATAAAGATTTTGCCGAAAACATTGTGGTAGGTTTTGCTCGATTGGCAGGAAAATCGATTGGTATTATAGCTAACCAACCTGCTTTTTTAGCAGGTGTGTTAGATATCAAATCATCTCAAAAGGGAGCACGTTTTGTTCGCTTTTGTGATTCGTTTAACATTCCTTTATTGGTGCTTGAAGATGTTCCTGGTTTTTTACCTGGAACAGACCAAGAATGGAATGGAATAATTACCAATGGTGCTAAATTATTGTATGCCTTTTGTGAAGCTACCGTTCCAAGAATTACGGTAATTACCCGTAAGGCTTATGGTGGTGCTTACGATGTAATGAACTCT